>JBGOUQ010000026.1:0-48673 GCA_041477065.1 Gemmatimonadota bacterium | reverse complement strand
GGGGTCTGGCCGACGACGGCACCCCCGCGAGCTTCAGGTGACTGGAGGTGCGACGTGTGCTCGTCCGTTCTGCCAGTGGGGTGGTGTGCGGGGCCGGCCGCCCCTTGCTCATGCGTCGTAACTGGCCAGCATCGCGTCGCGCATCAACGTCAAGCTGCGCACCGCCGCCGCCGTCACGGCGCCGGGAGATTCCCCGCGCGTCACGCAGCCCTTGATGATCTCGAGGGCGTGGATGGGATGCTCGTCGTCGTACTTGGCGTGCTCCTCGAGCCACCAGCGCCCCCGCGGCCCGATCTTCTCGTTCTTGCTCAACCCCCGCAGCGCTTTCTCGGAGATCTTCTGCGCCACGCCTTCGACCGCGTAGTTCGTCGCCGACACCGCCTCCCCGAACTCCGCCTGGCGGCACATTCCGGTCAGATGGCTGTGAAACTCGCTCACGGCGGGCGGCGGCGGCTCGGGCGTTTGGAACCGCTTCTTGGGCACCGTGAAGCCGTCCCCCATGGCCCGCCACATGGCGTCGTGGCGGCGCTCCACTCGGATGTTGTCCGTGAAGAACGCCTGCCCATCCTCGGGAGACCGGTCCAGCAGCAGCTGCAGCCACTGCGGGAAATCGCGGATGATGGGATAGAAGTTCACGAGGAAGTTCTGGATCCTCCCCTCGGCGAGCCGGTTCTCCGAAGCGTCCACGATCACAGGGGTGTCCAGGATCGCAGTCCGGTAAGGCTCCAGGGCGGCATCCATCTCGGCAACCCATGCAGGATGGGGTGTCACATGAATGACCATCGCTGCTCCTAACCTAGGGCACAACGGTGAACGGCGGAGGGCGTAGGGTGAATGTAGGGACCAGGTTCGCCATCGCAAGCTGAAGCCGTCCAGCGGTTTAGGGACGACATGTTGACAAGATATATCGTCGCATAGTATCGTAGCGTAACATCTTACAGCGAGCAGTGATATGACTCGGAATTGGGAAGGCTTCGCCTTCGGCTTCGGCCCGCGCGGGTGGGCCTGGGGGGGGCATGGACCTCGCCGCCGCCAATGGTTCGAAGCGGGCGATATGAAATACGTGATCCTCAAGCTGCTGCGCGACAAGCCACGCCACGGCTACGAGGTCATGAAGGAGCTCGAGGAGCGCATGCACGGCTGCTACTCACCCTCGCCCGGCACGGTGTATCCGACGCTACAGTGGCTCGAGGACGAGGGGCTGGTTCGCGCCAGCGATCTCGAGGGCAAGAAAGTCTACGAGATCACCGACGCCGGCCGCGCGTTTCTCGAGGAGCACAAGGACGTGGTCAACGACATCTTCGATCGCGTCAAGGAAGCGGTGGACGACTGGCTCGGCGGCTCGATGGCCGACATCAACCACGCCGTCGGCCATCTCGTGAAGAAGGTCTACCGCACCGGGTGGCGGACTCGCGACGAGGATGCGCGCAAGCGCGTGGCCGAGATCTTGGCGCGGGCCACCGAAGAAATCGAGGCGCTCGCCCACTGATGGCGGTCGCCGCGATCCGCACGCGCCGGCTCCGCAAGGTCTATCGGACCTCCGGCGGAGCCGGCACCGAGCGGCCCGGCGACATCGTGGCGCTCGAGGGACTCGACCTGGACGTGGCGCCGGGGGAGTTCTTCGGGCTGCTCGGCCCCAACGGCGCGGGCAAGACCACGACCCTCGGCATCCTCACCACCCGCGTCCGTCCGAGCGGGGGAGAGGCCTCCGTCGCCGGCGCCGACGTGATCCGCGATCAGGTCGGCGTAAAGCGGCGCATCGGCGTCGTGCCGCAACGCCCCAATCCGGACCGCGGTCTCACGGTGCTCGAGAACCTGCTCTATCACGCGGCGTATTTCGGCATCGCCCGCAAGCCGGCGCTGGAGCGGGCGGGGCGGCTGCTCGAGTCGATCGGGATCGGCGATCGCGCGTCCGCCAAGGTCGACCAGCTCTCCGGGGGCCAGCAGCAGCGGTTGATGATCGCCCGCGCGCTGATCCATGAGCCGCACGTGCTGTTTCTCGACGAGCCCACGGTCGGCCTCGATCCGCAAGCCCGCCTCGCTCTCTGGGAGATTCTGCGGAACCTGCACGCCGAGGGCCGCACGATCGTGATGACCACGCATTACATGGAGGAGGCCGACCGGCTCTGCCAGCGGCTCGCGATCGTGGATCGCGGGCGGCTGCTCGCCCTCGATACACCGGCGAATCTCAAAGCGCGGGCGCCGGGTGGTACGCTGATCGAGCTGACGCTCGACGGGGATGCGAGCCCCGCGGCCGCGGTGGCTGTCGGGCTCCCCGGCATCCTGCGCGCCGAGGCGCAGCGGGACGTCCTGCGCGCCTACGCCGAGCGGGGAGGCGAGGCCGTCTCGGCGCTCGTCAAGGTGGCGGAGCAGGCCGGCCGCGCGGTCGTGAACATCCACCTCGCGCCGCCGAGTCTTGAAACCCTGTTCCTGGCCCTCACCGGAAGGAAGCTCGATTGACCGCTGCACCGCTCGCGCCGGCTCTGCCCCCCCCGGTGGGCCAGCTGCGCGTGTTCGCCGCGCTGCTCGCCCGCGACGTGCGGGTCGCGCGGCGGGAGCTGCCGTTCTTCCTGATCCGAACGGCCATGCAGCCGATCCTCTTCGTGGTGGTGTTCGGCTGGGTGTTGCCCAAGATGGGCTTCCTCCAGCGCGGCTACGGCGCCGCGCTGCTCCCCGGCATCCTCGCCATCAGCCTCGCACTTGCCAGCGTGCAGGCGGTGGCGCTGCCAATGGTCGTGGATTTCGGCTGGACCCGGGAAATCGAGGACCGCCTGCTCGCCCCGATCTCGATCCGGCTGGTGGCCCTGGAGAAGATCGTCGCCGGGGTGCTCCAGGGGGCGATCGCGGCGGCGTTCGTGCTGCCGATCGCGCGGCTCATCATGGGGCCGATCGACGGGCTGAGCTTGGCCCACGCAGGGGTGATCCTCGGCGTCACGCTGCTCGGCGCGGCGGCGTTCTCGGGCCTCGGACTCCTGATGGGCACCGGCATCAAGCCGGAGCAGGTCGGGATGATGTTCAGCGTGATCGTGGCGCCGATGATCTTCTTCGGCTGCACGTACTATCCCTGGCAGGGGCTCAGCGTCATACCGGTAATGAAGTACGCGGTCCTGGTGAATCCGCTGGTCTACGTGGCCGAAGGGATGCGCGCCGCGCTCACGCCCACGCTCCCGCACATGCCGCTCGGCTACGTACTGGTCGCCCTCACCGCCCTGACGCTCGGCTTCTGGGTACTCGGCGCCCGGACCTTCGAGAAGCGCGCGATCAGCTAACGCCCCTCCGGCGCAGCACCGACAAGCCGAGCGGCGTCGCGACGACGATCGCCAGCGCGATCAGGCTGTTGCCCGTGTCGCTCACCAGGTTGGCCCCGAGAAAGAGCACCGCGCCGGCGATCAGCACGGCGAGCGTCCACGGGTAGCCCCACGCGCGGAAGGGACGAGGCAGGTCCGGGGCGAGAGCGCGGCGCCGCAACACCACCAGCGACGTGAAGGTGACGAGGTAGTTGATGAGCGTGAACACCGCGCTGATCGCGATGGCGCGCTCGAATGTTTTCGTGAGCAGGAACGCCAGCGACACGACCGTGCTCAGCGCGAGGGCGGTGGTCGGCGTGCCTCCCACGTTGACGGTGAGGGCTTCGTGCGCGAACAACCCGTCGCGTCCCATCGCGAGCAGCACCCGGGGCCCGGCGATCAGAAACGCGTTGACCGTCCCGATCACCGACACGATCACAATCCCGCGGATCACCGCGTCCCCCGCCGAGCCGAACACCGCCCGAGCCGCGCTCCCGCCCACGAACGGATCCCCCGCCATCTGGGCCACGGGCACGACGCGCAGAAACGCGACGTTGACGAGCAGGTAGACGGCGACGACGAGCGCGGCGGCGCCGTAGATCGACCGCGGAATCGTGCGACCGGGGTCGCGCAGTTCTTCCGAGGAGTAGACGACGTAGTAGTAGCTGTCGTAGGTGAACAACACGCCCTGCAAGGAAAGGACGAGGGCGCCGAGCAGGGCGAGACCCGACGGAAACGGCGGCGCCGCAAGCGCCGCTGGAGCCGTGTGTCCGCCGAACAGGCACGCGGCGATCAGCACAACGAACGCGGCCGTCTTGACCAGCGTCGTGACTTCCTGGATGCCGCCGCCCCAGCGCACGCCGTGCCACTGTGCCGCGGCGAGCAGGATGATGGTGCCGAACGCGATCGGCAGCGCCCGGCCCGCGAGGCCGGGAACGAGCGCTCCCGCGTATTCCCCGACCACGATCGCGAGGGCGGCGTTGGCGACGCAGATGTTGACCCAATCGGTGTAGCCCACGAGCACCCCGGCCGAGCGGCCCAGCGCTCGGTGGGCGAACACGTAGAGACCGCCGGAGCGCGGGACCGCGGTCCCCAGCTCGGAGAACGCACCGGCGCCGAGCAGGGTGTACACCGCGCCCCCCACCCACACGGCCAGGATCCAGGCCGCGTTGGGGAGCTGCCTGGCGATGTCCCCCGGAGTCCGCAGGATGCCGGCGCCGATCGCCGCGCCGACGCCGATGGCGAGCCCGAAGGCGGGCCCCAGGACGCGGAGGAGCCGGCCGCCCCCCCCCCCCCCGGTCAGCGGCTCGGACCCCCGACCGGCGGGGCGGGGACGAGCAGCAGGTCTTGGAAATCGAAGCTGAAGTCGGTGGCGGGTGAGACGGCGGCGAGCTTCACCTGGTCGATGCCGCCGTCGGGTTTCAGGGCGAAGGTGACGTAGGCGTCCGCCCGCAGCTCGCGATTCCTCCATCGGGCGATGAAGGTGTCGTACTGGTAGTGCTCCAGGTCGCCGGTCAGGTCGGGCGTGTGCGAGAAGCGCAGGACCAGCTTCCCGGCCTCGAGCGCGATGGTGACGTCGCCGTACCACGCGTCGCGATACGCCCCGGCGTACTTGGCGAGCGGCAGGGAGGGCCGCGACGCCGTGTCGCGGCGGGCCACGCCCGCGCGCTCGGCGGCCGCGATCTGGGAGTCACCGCGTGCTTTGAGCGTGGCGAAGGCCGCGATCCAATCGGTCGGCGGCGCGCCCAGAAAGGCGTCGAGCGCGCGCCAGGTGATCGCCTCGAACGCCTCGCCCGACTCCTGGTTGGTGAGCACCGCGATGCCGAGCCGCTGCTCGGGGACCAGGGTCACACGCGAGACGAAGCCGGGTAGCCCGCCTGTGTGTGTGACGATCTTCCAGCCGTGGTAGTCACGGATGTTCAGGCCCAGCGCGTAGCCCGCGAGGTTCGTGCGCAGCCCCGCGAGCTCGGGGGGTGGGGCGCCGACGCGAAATGGGGTCACGACGTTCCAGAGCTCGCGCGTGACGGCGGGCGAGAACAACCGGGAGCCGTCCGGCAGCCGTCCCGAGTCGACCTGCACCATCATCCACTTGGCGATGTCGGTGGCGCTCGCGTTGATGCCGCCGGCGGGATTCACGGCGTCGCTGGCGAACGGCGTCACCGGTCGCACCCGCCCGTCGATCTGGGCGTATGGGGTCGCGATGTTGCCGCCGGCGGCCGCCGCCGAATGCCGCACGCTGCTCCCGGTCATCCCGACCTTCGCCAGAATGCGGGTCGAGACGAAATCCTCCCACGTCTGCCCCGAGACGGCTTCGATCACCTCGCCCGCGACGCTGTAGAGCACGTTGTCGTAGGCGTAGGCGCTGCGGAAGCTCGTCGCCGGCTTGATGTAGCGCAGCCGGCGGGCGATCTCCTTGCGGTCGTACGTCGATTGCGGCCACCAGAGCAGGTCACCGGCGCCGAGCCCCAAGCCGCTGCGGTGCACCAGCAGGTCGCGGATGGTCAGCTCGCGGGTGACGAACGGGTCGTACATCTGGAACCACGGCAGGTAGTTCACCACGGGGGCGTCCCAGCGCAGCTTGCCTTCCTCCACCAGCAGGCCCAGCGCCGTCGCGGTGAAGACCTTGGTGTTCGAGGCGATGCCGAACAGGGTGTGGTCGTCCACCGGGGTCGCCTCGCCGAGCCGGCGCACGCCGTAGCCCTTGGCGAGCACGACTTTTCCGTCCTTGACGATGGCGATGGCGATGCCCGGCACCTCGAACTGCCGCATCGTGCGGGCGACGTAGGTGTCGAAGTCGGCGGGCAGACCCTGAGCGGCGAGCGGCGCGGCGAGGGCGCAGGCGAGCACCGCGGCGGGCGCGAGCCGAAGGAAACGGATTGTCACGGGTCGGTCCGAGTCGAAAAGGAAAGTCCCCGGCCGGCCCAAGTGCCGGCGCGGGGACTAGTACGATGCGGGCCGGCGGTGCGACGCGCTATAGGCCACCGTTGTAGCATTGCGAGGATACGACTCGGGGCGCGTGGTTTTGCTTCCCGCCGGTGCCGAGCGTATGGTTAGGGTGGAGCCGGCATTCACGTGGAGCACTTCCGTGCCGGTCACCGCGAAACTGTCCCGGAAATTCTACGACAAGCTCGGCGACGACGTCGCCAATGAGCTGGTGGAGTGGTTCAAACAGGTGGATGCCACCTATCGGTCCGATCTGCGTGAGATGAACGAGCTCAACTTCGCGCGCTTCGACGCGAAGCTCGAGCAGCGGCTCGCGGAGCTCCGGGCCGAGCTGCGCGGTGGGCTCGCGGGCCTCAAGAGCGAGCTGGTGAAGTGGATGTTCCTCTTCTGGGTGGGGACCGCGCTGACGGTGATCGGCCTGATGAAGTTCTAGCGCCGGCGCGCCCGCAGCTCCTCCAAAGCCCGCGTCACGTACACCCGGGTCATCTGCTTGCGCCAGGACAGGTCGAAGTCGGTGTTGTCCATCGGCTTCGACGGCCGGTAGGCTTCTTCGGCGGCCGCCGCGATCGCCGCATCGTCGAGCGACGTCCCTTTGAGCGCCGCTCCTGCCGCCGCAACTTCCTGCGGATAACTGGCGACACCGCCGAGCACGACTCGCGCGTCGGCGACCTGCTTGCCGTCCCACTGAACCCACGCCGCGACGCCCAGCACGGGAAAATCGAAGGAGCCGCGGCGCCGCAGTTTGTGGTAGACGGCGTCCCAGCCGTCCGGGGCGGGGAGCCGTACCTCGGCGAGAATCTCGTCCGGCTGCTTGGTGAGGTAGTTGATCCCGTCGTTGTGATAGAACCGCCCGGCGGGGACTACGCGTTCACCTTGCGGTCCCATCAGCCGGTACTCGGCGCCGATGGCGACCATCACCGGCGCGACGTCGGAGGAGCTGACGGCCCAACAGCGTGGCGAGGAGGGCGCCACCCAGCAGATGTGCCCGTCCTTTTTCATGCAGAAGTCGATCGCCTTCCGCCACTCGTAGGTCTGGTTGTAGTAGTTGCAGCGCGTGTCGAGGCAGAGATTGCCGCCGAGGGTGCCCATGTTGCGGAGCAGGGGAGTGGATACCAGCTCCGCGGCGTGGGCGACGGCGGGGTAGGAATGTCGGAAGGACGGAAGGTTGGAAAGGGTCGTCAGGGTCACGCCGGAGCCGACCGCGACGCCGCCTTCCGTCCTTCCATCTTCCCGTCCTTCCGTCCGCAGCTCCGCGATTCCCATCAACGAGATCACGGTGCGCGGCTCCTGGTGCCGCCGCTTCATGTTCGGATATAGGTCGGTGCCGCCCGCGACGTACATCCCGTCGGGGCCGGCATCGGCCTTCATGGCGAGCGCTTCAGCCAGCGTCTTGGGCTGGAGATACGTGAAGAACGGCAGCCGCAGCATCGCCCAACCTTAACGCGGGCTCCCTCCCCGGGCCAGACCGATCGACTGTGCCATCTGCACCAGACGCACGAACTCGGCGCGGTAGCCGTCGGGATCGGCGCCCGCGGCGCCACGCGCCGCCGCGACGACGTGGTCGAAGCTCGCCACCCCCTTGAACTCCGACTCCCGCAGCAGCAGCCCGAACTCGGCCACGGCCGCCTGGAACCGGAAGTCCACGGATGGCGCACCACCTGCGCCGCCCGGTTGCTCGCGCACCGGACGCGTCAGCTCCCGGCTGCGGTCCCCCGCCGGCTGCTTGTAGCGCACCTTCACGTACAGCAGCTCGTCGCCGGCGCCGGTCGGTGGCTGCGGGGACGGGAGGCTCGTCTGATACCGCAGCGAATCGGGCGTCCGGATCGTGACGTCGGTCTCGGCGCCGGCCGGAATCACCTCGTACAGCGCCGTGACGGAATGCCCGGAGCCGATCTCGCCCGCGTCCTTGGTGTCGTCGGCGAAATCCTCGTCCCGGAGCAGGCGGTTCTCATAGCCGATGAGCCGGTAGGCGCGCACCCGCGCCGGGTTGAACTCGATCTGGATCTTCACGTCCTTGGCGACGGTGTAGAGCGTGCCGCCGAGCTCGTGGACCAGCACCTTGCGCGCTTCGAGCAGGTTGTCGATGTAGGCGTAGTTGCCGTTGCCGCGGTCGGCGAGCTTCTCCATTTTCGCGGCCTGCAGATTGCCTTCGCCCACGCCCAGCACGGTGAGGAACACGCCGGTCTGCCGCCTGTCCTCGATCAGCCGGACCATCTCGGCGTCGCTCGAGACACCGACGTTGAAGTCCCCGTCGGTGGCGAGGATCACGCGGTTGTTGCCGCCGCGGACGAAATTGGCGACGGCTTCGTCGTAGGCGCGCCGGATCCCCTCACCGCCGGCCGTGCTGCCCCCCGCCTCGAGCCGCTCGATGGCCTCGAGAATCGTGGACTTCTGGTCCCCCGGCGTCGACGGCAGCACCAGCCCCGCCGACCCGGCGTATACCACGATCGCGACGCGATCGCGGGGCCGAAGCTCGTTCACGAGGAGCCGGAATGCCGCCTTGAGCAACGGCAGCTTGTTCGGCGGCATCATCGAGCCCGACACGTCGATCAGGAACACGAAGTTGCTCGGCGGCAGGCCGGCCGTAGCGATCCGATGCGCCTGGAGGCCGATCCGCACCAGCCGGTGGGCCGGCTTCCACGGCGCGGGCGCCACCTCGGCGTTGATCGCGACGGGGTCGTCGCTGTCCGGCTCGGCGTAGCTGTAGGGGAAGTAGTTGACCAGCTCTTCGATGCGGACGGCGTCCTTGGGGGGTCGCTGTCCCTGCATGATGAACCGCCGCACGTTGCTGTAGGAGGCGCGGTCGACGTCCACGGAGAACGTCGATAGTGGATGCGCCGAGACGGCGAGGAAGGGGTTCTCGTCGATCTTGTCGTACTGCTCGCGGTCGCCGGGCTGGCGCTGCACGCGCCACGGTTCAGACGCGCCGGGGGAGGGCGCGGCGTATCCGGCGCGCGTCCTCGCCTCCATCCTGCCGTAGCCCTGGGCTACTGCGTCGGCGACCCCGTTCACCGCAATGGCGCTGAGCGTCGTGGCCGACGCTTGCAGCCGCAGCTCCACCGCCGCCGTCCGGCGGTCGAGCACGTGGACGCCCGTAACCACTGCCGGCGTGTACCCGATGAACTGCGCCCGCAGGGCATAGGTGCCGGCTGGCACGGACTCGAAGACGTATGCACCGCTCGAGTCGGTCGCGGTACGGAGGCTGGTGCCGACTACGGACACCTGCGCGTTGGCGATGGGGGCGCCCGCCGAGTCCCGGACGTGGCCGGTGATGCGGCCGCCGGCGGCCGTGGCCATGGGCCTCGGTATCAGTAACGCGAGCGCGAGAACGAGCAGCCGGACAGGGGCGGACAGCATGGTCTCTCCTTGGGAGGTCTTCCAGGAGAGACGCTCGACGGAGGCGAAGCTACACAGCCCGGCTCAGCTCCGGGGTGACGGCCTTGCCATCCCCTCCCTCCCACGGCGGCGGCACGCGGGTCGGGTCGGGCCAGGGAATGTCGGGGAAGGCTGTCGGTCCAACTCTTCCCTCTTCCCCCTTCTCCTTCTTCTTCAGTGCTCTCAGCACTTTCTCGGGAGAGACGGGGATCTCGTCCACCCGCACCCCCACGGCGTCGTAGACGGCGTTGGCGACCGCCGGCATCACCGGGAGCAGCGGGCCCTGGCCCACCTCCTTGGCGCCGAACGGCCCATTCGGGTCGGGATCCTCGACCAGGTAAGTGACCACGTCGCACATCTCCAGCGTGGTCGGACTCTTGTACTCGAGCAGGCTGGGGATCTTGTGCATCGTCTTCAGGTCGCCGCGGTAGGCCATCTCCTCCATCAGCGCTTCACCCAGGCCCATGTATACCGAGCCTTCGACCTGGCCGATGACCGCCGCGGCGTTGATCGAGCGACCCACGTCGTGGGCGATCCAGATGCGCGGCACGGTCACGATGCCCGTCTGCGGATCTACCTCCACCTCGGCGACTGCCGCGGTGTAGGAGTAGGCGGGCGATGGGCCGACGCCGGCGCCGCGGTAGCGGCCCGCGCTCTTGGGCGGGGTATAGGAGCCGACCGTGCCGACCGTGCCCTGCGCCGCCTCGGCGAGCTGCACCGCCTCGGCGAATGACACACCGCGCGCCGGGTCGCGGGCGTCGCAAACCCGGCGGCCGGCGAAGACCAGCCGATCGGCCGGGATCTCGAGCTTGCGCGCGGCGTGGGTGGCGAGGATCTCCCGCGCCCGCTCGGCGGCCTGGAGGGCGGCGTTGCCGCTCATCAGCGTGACCCGGCTGGAGTAACTCCCCAGGTCCACCGGCGTCAGGTCGGTGTCGGCGGTGACGACGGCGATGTCGAACGGATCGATGCCCAGCACTTCTGCCACGATGTAGGCGAGGATCGAATCGGAGCCCTGTCCGATCTCGGTCGAGCCACAGAACACCGTCACGCCGCCGCCGCGATCGCACTTCAGCTGCACGCCCGATTGCGGCATGTTGTTCCAGTAGATCGGCAGGCCGGCGCCGCTGATGTAGCTCGAGCACGCCAGCCCGACGCCCTTGCCGTGCGGCAGCTTCCGGAACTTGTGCTTCCAGTCGGACCCGTCCACCACCTTCCGGATGCACTCCCCCAGGCCCATGGAGCCGATCCGCAGGTAGTTGGCGGTCAGGGAATTGGGCGGCGCGAGGTGCTTGAGCCGCAGCTCGGCCGGGTCCATGCGGAGCTGCTCCGCCAGCTTGTCGAGCTGCACCTCGAGCGCGAAACGCGGCTGCGGCGTGCCGTGCCCCCGCTTGGGGCCGCACGGCGGCTTGTTGGTGAACGCCCGCGCGCCCTGGAACTTGTAGCGGGGAACGTGATAGGTGACGGTCTGCAGTGCGCCCGTGTAGTAGGTGCTCGCCACGCCGTAGGAGCCGTAGCCGCCGCCGTCGAGCAGCGACTTGAAATGCATCGCGGTGATCGCGCCGTCCTGCTTCACGCCGGTCTTCACCCACATCAGCGTCGGATGGCGGCCGCGGTGGCAGTAGAACACTTCTTCCCGCGTGAGGGTGATCTTGACCGGCCGGCCCGTGATCATGGCGAGCTTCGCGACGACGATTTCGTGGCCGAACGGGTCGCTCTTGCCGCCGAATCCGCCCCCATTGGGGCAGGCGATCACGCGGATCTTGGCGGGCGGCAGCTCCAGGACTTTGGCGAGGGCGCGGTGCACGTAGTGGGGCGTCTGCGTCGAGCTCCACAACGTGACCTTGCCGTCGGGCGACCAGTCCGCGAGCGCCGCGTGCTGCTCCATGGGCAAGTGGGTGTTCCCCTCGAAAAAGAGGAGATCCTCCCGCACCAGGTCGGCCTCGGCGAAGCCCGCCTCGACGTCCCCGAACTCGAGGTTGATCAGCTTGTGCAGGTTGCCGTCGTCGCCGTAGTCGTGAATACGCGGCTCGGGGTGGGATACCGCCTCTTCGGCTGAAGAGATGGCCGCGAGGGGCTCGTAGTCCACCGCGATCAGGTCGAGCGCGGCCGTCGCGATCTCTTCGCTCACCGCCGCGACGGCGGCCACGGGGTCGCCGACGAAACGCGTCTTATCGAGCGCCAGCGCGTGCTCGTCCTGGCTCACGGGAAGGATGCCGAAGGGGATGGGTAGGTCCTTGCCGGTGAGCACCGCCTTCACGCCGTCGAGCGCGCGCGCCTGCGAGGCGTCGATGGAGCGGATGCGGGCGTGGGGATGCGGGCTGCGCAGCAGGCGGCAATAGAGCATCCGCGGCAGCGACAGGTCGTCGGCGAACTTGGTGGCGCCCGTCACTTTCGCCGTCGCATCGAGCTTCCGGTGGGCTTTCCCCACCACGCGCGGCTTAGCGGCGTCCATACAGGCTCTCGTCGCTCGGCACCGCCCGCTCCCCGCGCATGCGGGCCGCCGCCAGCTCCACCGCCTCGTAGATCTTGATGTAGCCGGTGCAGCGGCACAGGTTGCCCGCCAGCGCCTGCTTGATCTCCTGCCGTGCCGGCTTCGGGTTCGCCGCGAGCAGCGCTTCCGCGGTGAGCAGGAACGCGGGTGTGCAGTAGCCGCATTGCGCCGCCCCCAGCTCGGCGAACGCCTCTTGTAGCGGATGCAGCTTGCCCCGGTTGGCCATGCCTTCGACGGTCCGGACCCGCCGGCCCGCGCAGGCGACACCCAGCAACAGGCACGACAATACCGGCTGGCCGTCCACCAGTACGGCGCAGGTACCGCACTCCCCCAGCTCGCAGCCGTGCTTGGTACCGGTGAGGCCGCAGTCCTCGCGCAGGACCTCGAGCAGCGTCTTGTGCGGGGCGAAGGCCACTTCGGCCGGCTCGCCGTTCAGCTCGAGGGTGATGGTCACCTTGGGGTCGGCCATTGTCGAAACGTAATCTTGAAAAGAGGCCGACGCGACGCCAGCTTTCGGCTCCCTCATCCACCCGGATCGCTATGCTCCGCCTGCGCCGCGCCGCTCTGCCGCTCGCGCTCCTCCCCACGCTGCTCGCCGCCCAAGCGACGCGGCCCGCGCCCACTGACTACCACGCCCGCGCGCTCGCGCTCCTCAAGACCGTCCCCTTGATCGACGGGCACAACGACATCCCCGACGCCATCCGTGAGCGCGGCGGGGTCGATTCGGTGGACTTCGCCGTGCTCCAGCCCAAGCTGATGACCGACATCCCCAAGCTGCGCGCCGGCGCCGTGGGAGCGCAGTTCTGGGCGGCTTACGTTCCCGTGACGACGATCCACGGCGGCACGCATCCGGCGGTCTACGCCCTCGAGCAGATCGACCTGGTCCACCGCCTCTGCCGGAAATACCGCGCGACCTTCGCGACGGCGCTCACGGCGGCCGACATCGAGCGCAACTTCCGCGCGGGGAAGATCTCCTGCCTGATCGGGATCGAGGGGGGGCACGCCATCGAGAACTCGCTGGGCGCCCTGCGCGCCTTCTACGACCTCGGCGTGCGCTACGTGACGCTCACGCACTGGGAAACCATCGACTGGGCCGACGCGGCCACCGACACGGCGAAGCACGGCGGCCTGACGCCGTTCGGGGAAGACGTGGTGCGGGAGATGAACCGGCTGGGGATGCTGGTGGATCTGTCGCACGTTTCCGACTCCACGATGATCGACGCCATCCGCGTGTCCCGGGCGCCGGTGTTCTTCTCGCACTCTTCGGCCCGGGCGCTCGCCAACCACGTGCGGGACGTACCCGACACCGTGCTGCAGCTCGTCGCCAAGAACGGCGGCGTCGTGATGGTGAACTTCAATCCGGGGTTCGTCTCCGAGGCGGTGCGCGCCTACGGCGACAGCGTGACGGAGTGGGCCCGCGCCTTCCGGGCCACCGGCGCCGACTCCGCGCTGCGCGCCGATTCGATGAAGGCCTGGATGGCCCGCGGTCCCAAAGCGACACTGCAACAGGTCGCCGACCATATCCAGCACATCCGCGACGTGGCCGGCATCGATCACGTCGGGCTCGGCTCCGACTTCGATGGAATCACGGAAGTGCCGGTCGGCCTCGAAGACGTGTCGAAGTTCCCGGACTTGATTGCCGAGCTGCTGCGGCGCGGCTGGACCGACCTGGACGTGAAGAAGGTGGCGGGACTGAACTGCTTGCGGCTGCTGCGGGCGGTGGAGCAGGTCGCCCGGAGTCTATCCGCCGGTAGGTGATGCCGGGTGGGGGGGGAGAGCGGCGGTGAGCCGGTGCAGCAGGCCGCGCGCCAGGGCGCCGCGCGACTCCGGGCGGTCCTGTAGGGCTGCCAGCCAGGTCTTGGCGGCCTCTTCCAGCTCGGCAGCGATGCGGGTGGCTTCGGCGAAGCCGTAGGAGCCGGCCGAGCCCCGCAACTTGTGGGCTTCGCGCCGGAGCTCGTCGAGGGCTTCCGCGTCGTTGTCGCCGCCCAAGTGCGCAACGAGGGCGGCGAGCGCAGCGAGCCGTGCGTGCGCGCCCCGCAAGAACTCCTCCCGCAGCCCCGGCGGAAGATCGCCCGGATCGAAGGGACGATCACTCACGGCGCTTGCCGTCCTGGGGCTTCCCGCCGTATCGTGGCCGGGTGTCCGCCACGTTCTCCGGTCCCGACGCGGTCGGCGAATGTCTCACCTGCCGCTGGATGCGGGCCGCGACCACGCGTCGCGGGTCCACGTTCTACCGGTGCGCGCGCGCGGAGACCGACCCGCGCTACGTCCGATACCCGGCTCTGCCGATGCGCGGGTGCCCCGGCTACGAGGTCGCCATGCTCTTCGTCGTGCTGACCCAGTACACGCAGCCCCTCGAGGCCGTCAACGCGGTGCGCGCCGAGCATCTGCGTCATCTGGAGGCGGGGGCGGCGCGGGGCATCGTCCACGCCTGGGGCCGACGCGAGCCGCCGACTGGGGGATTGATCGTCGCCGTGGCGCCCGATCGGGCGACCCTCGAGTCGTTCGTCGCCGAGGACCCGTACGTGCGGGCGGGCGTGGCAACGTCGGAGATCGTCGCCATCCCGCCCCAGAACGTCCGCGGCGCGCTCCGCACCTAGCTCCCTCCGACGCGTCCCTTCCCCCGCGCGGCGCCAATGTCGCCGTCCGCTTGCAACAGCAGGGTGAGCAGGGACATCACCGGTCGCCGTTACTTGGTAAAGACGCCGATCCCGTAATAGCACGGATTCTTGGCGCAGCTCGCCATGATGACCTTCACCCGATACTTGCCGGTCACGCGGGGGACGATATTGACGACGGGCCAATCGTCGGTCCCGATGTCGGAATCGACTTCGTCGCCATCGGGGTCGAACAGCCGCAAGTCGATATCGTGGCAGTCCTGGTCGCAGACGCCGAGAAAGGCGTAGGTCGTCCCGGGGTGCAGCGTGATGGTCAGATATTCGCTGTCGTGGTTCTCGATCCGTCCCTGATACACGTCGCTGGACATCTCGTAGCCCTTGTCAGTGAGGAACTGACTGTGCTGGCGGATCTGGCCCCGCACCACTCGCTCCCACTGGTTCTGCGCGCGCGCCGAGCCCGGCGCGGCCAGTGCCGTTGCAACCAGGCACACGAGCACTCCACGATTCATGACGCACTCCCTGGATACGGGTTGGAGAGGGTATTTCGACCGCGTCAATTCTATGTACAGGGGGCGCAGTCAGTTAGAGGGAGCCGCGGAGCGGTGAGCGAGGGCCGCCACTTGCAATGTCGGAGCGCGCTCCCCACTTTGGGGCGCGCCCTTCCCCCCAACCCGAGGGACACGTGGCCCCATCGCGTGCGCTAGAGCGCGCCAAGTCGTTCTTCTTCCTCTACTTCGAGCGGATTCTCGTCGTTCTGCTCGTCGCCTCCATGCTCGGCATTCACTACCTCGTCGAGCAGAAGTTGGCGTTCCTCAGCTTCTACTATCTCCCCACCATCCTCGCCGGGTTCTACGGCGGCCGGCGCTTCGCGGTGTTGGCCGGCGTGCTCATCACCGGTTTGGTGTCCTTCTTCCAGGCGACCGTCGGGCTCGACATGCTCCCCGGCTTCTACGCGGACGCGCTGCTCTTCCTCGTGCCGTGGGCGGGGTTCCTGATCCTCACCGGGTACGTGGTCGGGAAGCTCGCCGAGGAGCGCCAACAGCGGCTGCGGGACGTCAAGAACGCCTACCTCGCGACTTTGGAGCTGCTCACGTTCCATATCGAGTCCACCGAAGGGCATCAGGAAGGGCACAGCCAGCGCGTGTCCCAGGTGGCGACGTCGATCGCGCGCGAGATGAAGCTCCCGGACGAGGAGATCGAGAATCTCCGGGTGGCGGCGCTGCTGCACGAAGTGGGGACCCAGGACCAGCGACTGCTGCGGCTCCTGTCGCGATCGGTGACCGACGAGGCGGTGCCGGTTGCGCGGGCGATGCGCGGCGCCGCGCAGATCATCGGCGAATACGGCCACTACTACGAAATCGTCGGGGAGGACTGGGACATCGAAGCGCTGCCGATCCCGCAGACGGCCCGCATCCTGGCGGTCGCGGACGCGTTCGAGACGCTGCAGATGGCGACGCCGGTGCGCCCGGCGTTCCCTAAGTGGAGCGCGCTGGACGAAGTGGAGCGGGGGGCGGGGAAGACGTTCGACCGGGGGGCGGTCAAGGCGCTGCGGGTGGTGGCGGGGCGGCCGGAGGTCGCGGCCGCCCGGGAGCTGCGCGTCGTCTGACTACGGCGGAGGGGGAAGGGCGAGCGCTTTGCGGCCGCTCGCGACCCCACCTGCCACGCCGATGCCGAATGCGATCGCGGTGCCGACGGTGACGATCGGCAGCGCCGCGATGGGAAGCGCGATGGCGGTGGCGATCGCGCCCGCCACGAGCGGCGCCGCGGGCTTCTGAATGGCGTCCACGTAGCGCAGCCGCCGCCGCACGAAATCCCGCGTCACGACGAAACCACCGCCGAGAGCGGCGGCGCCGATCAATAGTCCGATGATCATAGGTTCTCCTCCAGGATTCTCTACGGAACTTGCGGTGGTCCTGTTTCGGGCGCAAATCACTGTTCATGGCCGTTACATCCCGCATCGTGCGGGTCGCCGCCGTCCAGGCGGCGCCCGCCCTGCTCGATCTCCCGCCGGAGCTGCCGCGTCGATCGGAAGCGGCGCAGGACCCCGAGGCCTTCGTGGTGCGGGGCGGCAGCGCCATCATCCCCCCCAACGGGCGCTACCTGGCGGAGCCCGTGTTCCATCAGGAAACCGTGCTCGTGCCGAAGCGTACGCCCATGCAAATGAACCCGGAGATCGAGTAGCGGGCGATGGCCGACCACCCCCTGAAGCCGCTCAAGGACGTCGACTCCACCGAGCGCACGCAGCTGCTGAAGATCACGGTGCTGTTCGCCGGGCCGTGCTTCATCATGCTGACGGCGCTATGGATGTTTCTCGAAATACGCGGCGTCATCGCGCCCTGGATGTTCTGGGTGCTGTTGGTGCTCAATTTTCCCCTGACTGGGCTGGGCGTGCTCTTGCTGCATCACGGCACGAACCGGGCGGCGACCGGTTTCGCGCACACCGTATTCGCGGTGGGCGACATCCCGCCCCCGCCCACCTATCCGCGCCAGGAGACCCTGATCATCCGCGGTCACTACGCCGAGGCGGCGGAGTATTTCCGGGATCATATCCGGATCAGCCCCGAGGACCACGAGGCGAGGCTGCGGCTGGCGGATTTGCTGGAGCGTCACCTCAAGGGATTCGACGAGGCGGAGCGACTCCTGCTCGACGTCCGGCGGGGGAAGCCCGACGCGCGCCAGGAGATGGCGGCCTACAACGGGCTGATCGACCTCTACACGAAGACCGGCCGGCGGGACCGTCTCAAGGTGGAGCTGGCGCGCTTCGCCGACCGCTACCGGGGCTCGCCGCAGGCCAACGAGGCACAGCGGAAGCTCGCGGAGCTGAAGCAGGAGACAGGCGCTCCGCCCATCTAGCGGCGCGCCTGCTTCAGGACCGCCGCGGGGATGCTGGGCAAGGGCAGCACCTCATCTACCGCGCCGATCAGGATCGCTTCCTTCGGCATCCCGAACACCACGCACGTGCGCTCGTCCTGCGCGAGCGTGGCGGCGCCCGCCCGCTTCATCTCGAGCAACCCCGCCGCGCCGTCGTCGCCCATCCCCGTGAGGATCACGCCCACGGCGCTCGATCCGGCCGCCTGTGCGGTGGATCGGAACAGCACGTCCACGCTGGGCCGGTGCCGGGACACAGGCGGCGCATCGGAGAGCTCCACGACGTACCGGGCGCCGCTGCGCCGCAGGACCAGATGCCGGTTTCCCGGTGCGATGAGCGCCAGGCCCGGCGCCACCTGGTCTCCGGCTGCGGCTTCCTTCACCGCGATGCGGCAACACTCGTTCAGCCGGCGCGCGAACGCCGCCGTGAAGCGCTCAGGCATGTGCTGGACGATCACGAGGCCGGTGGAGAGCGTGTAGATCACGTCCGGGGCGCCCTCGACCAGGCTGCGGTAGCGCTCCCGCAACGAACGCTCCCGCTCGGCCTGGAGCTGCTGGACCCGTCGCGACATCCGGGTGCCGTACCAGGTGGCTCCCGCGGCCAGGAGCAGGAGGCAGAGCCCAATGATGCTCTCGAACCGCTCCACGCTCCGGGCCGCCGCGGCCTGGCGCGCGAGCTGATCCTGCTGCAGCCGGCCCATCTCTCCGCGCAAGCCGACGAGCAGGGCACCGACGAGGGCGTGGCGCCGGCCGACCTCCGCCAGCTCGCGCGCGGCGGCCCCCCGCGCTCCCCGCTCCACGGCGTCGAGCAGTCTCGTGGCCTGCGCGTCCATGAGCTGCATCGCCATACCGACATCCGTGAGGTTCGCGAGCAGCGCGGCCGTATCCGCGTCGCCGACTCCGCGGGCGACCTCGCCGTGGACTGAATCGAGCCGGGCCCGGAAACGGTCGAGAGCCGCGCGCTCGCGCGCTCGCGCGCCCGCGATGTCGAGCGTGCCCAGCGCCTCGGCACCGGGGGCGACGTCGGCGGCCAGCGCCCCGAGCTCGGAGACGCGCGCCAGGCGGGCGGTCCAGTCCCGGGTGACGGCGATGGAGGTCCCGTAGGACCGCACGAGCCGGTGGGTGAGGTACAGGGTGACGGCGAGGATGACGGTGATGAGGAGCGCGAGGGCGTACAGGAGCTGAACCCGCGTCGTCCGCTGGGGGGGGGGCGGGGGCAGGGGAGGAGAGGCCGTCACCACCGGATGGCCGCGCTCCCCCACGTGAACCCCGAGCCGAAGGCGGTGAGGAGAAGCAGGTCGCCGCGCCGCAGGCGCCCCTCGGCCAGCGCTTCGTCCAAGGCGATCGGGATCGAGGCGGCGGTGGTGTTGCCGTACTTCTGGATGTTTACGTAGACCTGGTCGTCGCGCAGGCCCGCGGCCTTCTGCACCATTTCGATGATCCGGAGATTCGCCTGATGCGGCACCACCAGCCGGATGTCGGCGGACGTCAGACCGTTGGCCTTGAGCGCGATGGCGATCGACTCCGGCATCTTCACCGAGGCGAACTTGAAGACCTCGCGGCCCTCCATCACCGCCCGGTGCAGCCCGCGCTCCAGCATGTCCACGCTCACGTACGGGTCGTGGGCGAGCCCCGGCCCGTCCACCCAGAGCTTCTCGGCGTACCGCCCGTCGGCGAAGATGTGCGTCGAGAGCACGCCGCGCGTCGGGTCCGTCGTGGGCCCCAGGATCGCCACGCCGGCGCCGTCGCCGAACAGCACCGCCGTGTCCCGGCCCCGCGTCGTCTTGTCGAGCCCTCGGGAGTGCACTTCGGCACCCACGAGGAGGATCCGCTTGTATTGGCCGGTGCGGATCCACGCGTCGGCGATCGAGAGGCCGTAGATAAAGCCGCTGCACTGGTTGCGGACGTCGACGGCAGGAATGTCGGTGAGGCCGAGCTCGCGCTGCAGGAACACGCCGTTGCCGGGCTCGAAGTGGTCCGGCGTGCAGGTGCAGTAGATGATGCAATCGAGGTCGGTGGGCTTGAGGCCCGCCTTCGCCAGCGCCTTGAGCGAGGCTTCCCTGGCGAGACTCGCGCCGGTGTCGCCGTCCTCCACCCAGTACCGCGTCCGGATCCCGCTGCGCTGCACGATCCACTCGTCGGAGGTCTCCATCATCCCCGCGAGGTCATCGTTGGTGACCAGGCGCGCCGGAACGTGGAACCCGGTGGCGATGAACTCGGTGTGCGGTAGGGAAGCGGGCGGGCGGGGGGCGGGCATCGCGGCCTTTCGAGGTGTCAAGTTGCGGGATCGGGGGACGGGGGGAAGATTTCGCTCCGTCCCCGCCAATGCAAGGGAGTCATGGATCTTGCGATCACCCGGCCGCAGCGCGACGCGATCGCCCGTGCCAAACACCTGCCCGACGTTCTCAAGATGGTGCTGGACCGCGCCAAGTCCTCCGGCGACGGTGTCGTGCTGCACGTCACCTACGAAGAGGCGACCGCCCTGCAGGAGCTCTGCGCCTGGAACGTGCGCATGGATGCGGCAGGAACGGTGACGTCCGATTCCCAGGTGTACGACGACCTCGTGAAGCTCATCCTCACTCACCCGGACTACTGATCATGAACCGAGCCTGGTTGGTCCCCACCCTGACCGCGCTGGTCTCGTCCCTCTTCTCCCCAGCGCCGGTCGCCGCCCAGAAGCGGGCCATGAGCTTCGAGGACTTCATCGCCCTGAAGACCGTAGGCGACCCCCAGCTCTCACCCGACGGCAAGTGGGTGGCCTACACCGTCACCACCAGCTCGCTGCAGGACAATCGCGGCAGCGCGCGCATCTGGCTGGCCGACGCGGGGTCGGGTCAGAGCCGGCAGGTCACCCAGGGGCCGGGTTCGGACCGCTCCCCCCGCTGGTCGCCGGACGGTCAGACGCTGGCGTTCATTTCGAGCCGCCAGGGCGGCCCCCAGGTCTGGGTGCTCAGCCTGGCCGGCGGTGAAGCCCGCCGCGTGAGCAACCTGCCCGAAGGCGCGGGGGAGCTGTACTGGCTCCCCGACGGCAAGGGCTTCCTGGTCGTGAGCGACATCAAGTGGCCCGCCGATCAGGAGATCGACCGCCGCAACGGGGACTATCCCACCGACGCCCGACTGTGGACGAGCCTCATGTGGCGGCACTGGGACGATTGGCGCGCCGGCCGCCGCCAGCACGTCTTCCGCGTCGATCTCGCCACGGGCCAGGCGAGCGACCTCACGCCCTCCGACCACGATGTCCCGGCCATCGCGACGAGCGGGGACGGCGACGTGGCGGTCGCGCCCGACGGCCGGGAAATCGCGGTCGCTTTCCACGGGGACTCCACCGTGGCGGACAACACGAACGTCGACGTCTACCTCATGGGCGCCGACGGCGGCGGGCTCCATGCGCTCACCACCGGCGCGGGCGCGGACAACACCCCGCGGTACTCGCCCGACGGGAAATGGCTGTCGTGGCTCTCGATGGAGCGGCCGGGATTCGAGGCGGACCGGCAACGCTTGATGCTGGTGGGACGGAAGGACGGAAGGACGGAAGTCGGTCCTGTGGATGCCACGGCCCGATGGACGCTGTCCGTCAGCTCGTACACGTGGTGCCCCGATTCGAAGTGCATCTATGCGGTGGTCGAGGAGCGTGGGCGGGACAACATCTACCGTATCGACGTTCCGTCCTTCCAACGCTCCACCGCCGTAGCGGCCTCCGGCGTCAACACCAACGTGAGCGTCGGCCCCGACGGTAAGTCGCTCGTCTACCTGCACCAGAGCGACAACCAGCCGCCCGAAGTGTGGGCGGGAGCGAAGCCGCTCACCCATGTGAACGACCAGGCGGTGGCGGCGCTCGACCTGCCGCGGCTCGAGGAGTACGGCTTCGTCGGCGCCCTCGGCGACTCGGTGTTCGGCTGGCTGCAGAAACCACCCAGTTTCGATGCCGCGAAAAAGTACCCCGTGATCTACTTGATCCACGGTGGCCCGCAGGGCGCTTGGGCCGACTCGTGGGGCGCGCGCTGGAACTTCCAGCTGTTCGCCTCACGGGGCTACGTCGTCGCCATGGTGAACTTCCACGGCTCGACCGGCTACGGGCAGAAATTCACCGACGCCATTTCCCAGCACTGGGGCGACTATCCGTACGAGGATCTGATGAAGGGCCTCGACGTGGTGGCGCGGCTTCCTTACGTCGATTCGACGCGCATGGGCGCGGCCGGCGCCTCCTACGGCGGCTACATGGTCTATTGGATCGCGGGCCACAGCAACCGCTTCAAGGTGCTGGTGGACCACGACGGCGTCTTCAACCCGGCGAGCATGGGCGGAACCACCGAAGAGCTGTGGTTCGTGAACTGGGAGTTCGGCGGCACGCCGTACGCCAACCGGGCACTATACGAGAAGTGGGCGCCGCTCAACTTCGTGAAGAGCTGGAGAACGCCGATGCTCATCGTCCACTCGCAGCTGGATTTCCGGGTGGATCTCTCCGAGGGCTATCAAGCCTTCACGGCCCTGAAGACGATGGGCGTCCCCGCCAAGTTCTTGTACTTCCCCGACGAAGGCCACTGGGTGCTGCGGCCCCGCAACCGCCGCATCTGGTGGGGCGTGGTGCTCGACTGGATCGATCAGTACTTGAAGAAATGAAAATGAAGCGGGCGCGGTGCGCGGGGTCCGGTCCCCACGCACCGCGTCCGGCATTACGGCCTATTCCACACGTTGTTTTCCCGCCGGATGTCGGGGAACACATGCCCCGGATCGATCTCGATCCTGGTCACGTCCTTCGGCGATTCGCGGACGTAGGCGTAGTGATTGCCGAGCAGCCACACCTCGACCGGCAGCCGCACCGCCTCGCTCGTGCCGTCGCTGAAGCCGAGCTTCAGCTCGACCGGCATCGGGAGTTGTCCCGGGCTCGACAGGAAAACGCTGGTGAACTTCGTGCCGGCCGAGTCGCTTCGGGTCGTGACTGAATCGACCGCCAGATCCATGACGTCGGTGCGGTAGAACCAGCCGCGCCAGAACCACGACAGATCCTCCCCCAGCGCGTCGTTCATGGACCGGAAGAAGTCGGCGGGCGTGGGGTGCTTGAACGCCCAGCGGCGGATGTACTCCCGGAACGCCGCGTCGAACCTGGTCGTGTCGTCGAGGATGTGGTGTCGCAGCAGATACAGGCCGACCCCAGGCTTGAAGTAGCCGGCGACGCCGAGCAGGTTGCCGTCGATACGGTCGGCGGCGAGGATCGGCGGCACGTCCCGGCCGGTGGCGGCGAATTGTGCGAATTGGGTCGCGCTGCCGCTGGTCCCGATCGCCGCGGTATCGTGGTAGAAGGCCAGCCCCGAGTAGATGTTGATGAAGGTGTTGAACCCCTCGTCCTGCCACGCGTACAGTCGCTCGTTGCTCCCCACGATCATCGGGAACCACTGGTGGCCGAGCTCGTGCGTGGTCACGCCGAAGAGCCCCCGGCCGCTCGCCCCCGAGCCGCAAAACACGATCATCGGGTATTCCATGCCGCCCACCGGACCCGCGATGTTGATCGCGGTCGGATAGGGGAAGTGGAACCACTTCTCGCTGTAGTGCTTGATCGTGTGCCGCACGTAGGCCGTGGAGTTCGACCAGTCGGCGTTGGCTTCGGGCGGGTAGTAGGACTGCATGAGGATGCCGTCCCACGAGCTCGCGTCCCAGATGAAATTGGGGGCGGCCGCCCAGGCGACGTCGCGCACGTTCTTGGCGCTGAAGTGCCAGCTGAGGGTCGGGCTCGTTCCCGCGGGCCGGGTGGCCGGCGTGCCGGCCTCCGACCGGGCGATGATCGCCATCGTCGAATCGGCGCGCCGGGCGCGCGCCAGCCGCTCGCGCTCGTTCGCCGTGAGGACCTCGGTCGGGTTCAACAAGGTCCCGCTTCCGGCCACGACGAAGCTCCGCGGCACGGTGAGCGAAAAATCGATGTCCCCGTACTCGAGGTAAAACTCTCCCTGGCCCAGGTACTGCTCGGTGTTCCAGCCGCGCACGTCGTCGTAGACCGCCATGCGGGGGAACCACTCGGCGATTTCGTAGAGCCAATGGCCGCCGTATTGCCGGCGCCCCATACGGTCGGAGCCGTGCTCGGGGACCTGGAACTTGAAGACGATGTCCCAGCTGGCTGTGCCGCCCGGCGGCAGCGGGCGGTCGAGATCGGCGCGGAGCATGGTGCCGTTGACGGAGGTCTTGAGCGGCGCGCGCGCGACCGGCTGGCTGTCTCCGCGCGTCGCGCGCACCGCGTCGAACCCGGTGATCGTGTACCCGCCCTCGAACCCGCGCGCGGCGAACCGGGCGTCCGCCGGGTTGATCGCCGCGCCGCGGCTGTCGGGCCGGTAGATGTTCTGATCCACCTGCAGCCACACGTACCGTAGCGTGTCGGGCGAGTTGTTGGTGTAGCGCACCGTCTCGCGGCCGCTGACCGTATGCGTCGTCGTGTCGAGGGACGCGCGCACGGTATAATCGGCGCGCTGCTGCCAGTATCGGGGGCCCGGCATCCCGGAGCCTTCGTGGATCATCGTCGCCGCCGGGAACAGCTCCAGACGTCGGAACGGGGAGGTGTCGCCCACGCTGGGCGGAACGCGGGCGGGCGTGGCTTGAGGGGCCGCCGGTTGCTGCAGCAGGGCGGCGAGGAGCACAGGCACGACGCTCATCGAACGGATCCTCTGGTGAGAGTGGCGACGGCGGCCCTGAATGATACTCGCCCCGAAAGCGCCAGGGAACGTCGCGGTTCAGATCGGGTAGGACGCGAAGCGTACAGGTAGCCGACCATCCCGGAGCGGACTAGATTGCGCCCACGTTGATGACGCCTCGCCACGGCCTGCTCCTCCTCGCCGGACTCGCCGCGTGCGAGCACACCGCCCCCTTCGGTCCCGGGGGCCCCTACGCGGCCAACGGTCCTCTTGGCGCCGGTGCCCCACTCCGCCTCACCTACAGCCCCGGCCAGGATCGGATGCCCGCTTCGCTGCCGGACGGCAGCGGTATCCTGTATTCCCGGGAGCGGATCGACCGCCGCGATTTGGACTGGTGCGTGGCCCGAATGCCGGCGGGCGGTGGGAGCCTCACGGCCGAGCTGTGCGATCGCCTGCCCGCTGCGGATGACTCCACCGACGCCTACCAGTGGCCCGCGCCCGCCTCCGACGGCCGATTGGCCTACGTACGAGCCACCTCGCCGACCGGGCTCGGCGGCATCGCGCCGTACGCTTCACAGTTCGTCCTCGGCACTCTCGACGGGTCACGACCAGCCCAGGTGCTGCGCTCCATTCCGTATCAAGCGCCTAGCGGACGCGGCCACGAGGCGATCGCACAGGTTCGCTGGCTCACGCCGAGCACACTCGTGTACGTGGGACAGCGGGTCACATACATCATCCCCTGCGGCGGCTGCCCCGTCGATACTATCCCGACCGGGCTGGAGCTCGTGCGGATGGATCTGGCGACACTGCCGCCCACGCTTTCCATCGTGCCGGGTACTGACCTTGCCTCGTCCGTCGCGGTCGTAGGCGCGGACACGGTCTATTACACCGTGAACGGCGACTCCCGCGTGTTCCGGCGCGCGCTCTCGACGGGGGACACGGCCGTCGTGTACGATTTCGGAGGGCCGATCGTGCGCGACGTGCAAGTGGTCGGGGCGCGCCTGGTGGCGGTCGTTGGCGGCAGTGTGTCGTTCACGACGGATTCCGTGTTGGGGCCGGTGCAGCGGGACAACGGCGGGACCCTGCATCTCGTCGACCTGACCACGGGCGTTGACCTGGTGCTGACCAACCCGACCCTGGGCTTCCGCGCCCCAGCGCTGATGCCAGGTGGCAAGCAGGTCGTCGCCGAGCTGGTCACGGGCCGCACGACGGACTTGTGGATGGTGACCTTCCCATGAGCGTACGCGCCCCGGCGCACCTGCTGCTCGCCCTGGCGGGGCTGCTCCCTCGGGTCCTGACCGCCCAGACCAGCGGCGCCATCGCGGGGCGCGTGCGCGATGCGGTGAGCGGAGGCTCGATCGCCGCCGCGGTGATCTCCGTGGACGGAGGCCGCCAGGGCGCGGGCACCGATACGTCCGGCGCCTTCCGCGTGCGCGAGGTTCGCAGCGGCTGGCATCGCGTACAGATCTCGGCCATCGGCTACCGGCCGGTGGTCTACGACAGCGTGCTCGTGCGCAGCGGCGAAACGGTCACCCTGCGCGTCTCGCTGCAGCCTCATGCCGTGCGCGTGGATTCGATTCTCGTCCAAGCCGTGCCGGACCGCGTGCTCGATCCGCTCGCGCCCATGGACATGCAGCGCATCACGGCCGATGAGATCCGTCACCTGCCGATCACGACGCTCGAGGAAGCGGTGGCGCTGTCGGCGGGTGCGGTGGGAGAGAGCTACCGGGGGGGCCGGCTCGGCGAGCAGTCATTCGTGCTCGACGGCCTCGGCGTCAAGAACCAGCTCGACGCGTCCAGCGGGCCGCTCGGGCTGCGGATTCCCCCGGACATCCTCACCGAGGCTTCCCTGGTCACCAACGCCTTCTCCGCGCGCTACGGCCAGGCGCTGTCGGGCCTCGTGAACGTCGTGACCAAGGACGGCGGGGACCACTGGCTCGGCCGCGCCGCCTACGAGACCGACCGGCCGATGTGGGGCGGACTGGACTACGGCCTCGACCGTCTGCTCGTCACGGGGGATGGGCCGCTCGGTCACGGCATCGGGCTCGTCGGCGTGCTCGACGCCGAAGGGCGCCTCGACGCCGACCCGGTGAATGCGCCCCAGCCCGAAGATCCGCGCGACCCCCGGTTCGGCGCTCCCGGCCTGCTCCCCCACAACAGCGGCGAACGGCTCGACGCCGGCGGCAAACTCACCGTGCCGATCGGGGCCCGCCAGACGCTGCGGCTGTTCGGCCTGCGCTCCACGGACCAGCGGCTGCTGTTCGATCCCACCTACAAGTACGATCCCGCCCTCGCGCCCGCGCGGCGCGTGCGCGGCACGCTACTGAGCGGCCATCTGCAGCGCACGTCGGGCCCCGGGTCGGTCAACCCGCTCACGTTGGACCTGCGCGTCGGGTACTTCGACCGCGAGTTCCTGCGCGGCACGCTCGCCAGCCCGCCCGCGTTCAAGGTCGGGGCCTTCACCGGTCAGACGTTCCACTTCCTGGGGGAGGACATCGCGCGCGCCCGGGATACGAGCGCCGCCATGAGCGCCGTGCCGGGGTTCGCCGTCCCCGACTTCAGCCCGAACACTCCCTGGGGGGTGCCGGCGTTTTTCATGAGCGGCGGCTCCCGCGGCGAGATCTCCTGGAACCGGTTCCGCGAGCTGCGCTCTCAGCTCGACCTCACGCTCGCCGGCGGCAAGGACGCGGACTTCTATCTCGGTGGAGAGGTCTCGAGCCAGCGCGTCGAGACGTTCCAGCGCATCTTCGCCTACCTCCCGGTCGGGATGGACAGCACACCCAAACCGACCGCCTCCGATTTCCGGCCGCGCAGCGGCTCGGCGTATGCGGAGACTCAGCTCCGGGTGGAGGATCTGGCGTTCACGTTCGGGCTGCGCTACGACCAGTTCGACGCGCACACCACCCTCCTCCCAGGTCAGAAAGCCGGCGTCCAGCGCAGCGTCAACCCGCGCCTCGCCGTGTCCACGGTGCTGAAGGGGGCGACCTTCGTCGCCAGCATCGGCCGCTTCAGCCAGGCGCCCGACTTCCAATACCTGGTTGACGCCGCTTTCGATGACACGCTCCGCACCGGGCGGTTCCGCCGGGGGAACCCGAATCTCGGCTTCGAGTCGGCGGTGCAGTACGAGTTCAGCCTGCGCACCCGGCCCACCGAGCGCACCTCGATCCGGGCCAACCTGTACGTCAAACGGCTCGACGGCCTCGTCGCCTCCGAGCCGCTCGGGTTGAACGCCGACTCGGCGATCTTCGGCAACGGCGATTTCGGAACGGTGAGGGGGCTGGAGCTGCTGTTCGAGCGCGACCTGGCCGGCGGATGGGGCGTGCGCGTGAACTACACGCTGCAGGATGCGGTCGCCACCGCCACGAACGCTTTCCAAATCCTGCGCCGCGTTCGCCTCGGGACCCTCGGGGACACCATCTTCCCGGCCCGCGTACAGTTCCCGCTCGACTACGACCGCCGCCACAGCATCACGGTGATCGGCCAGGGGCGGGTGGCGGATGGCGCCGGCCCGCGCGTCGGCCGCGTGCGGCCGGTCGAAGGGCTCGAGGCCGCCGTGATCGTGCGGTACAACTCGGGACTGCCGTTCAGCCGCACCAACGCCACCGGCGATACGCTGATCGGCCTGCCCAACAGCTTCCGCCTGCCGGCCGAGAAGACGGTGGACTTGCTGGTGCGGCGGCCGATTCGGGTGCTGGGGCACTGGGGCGGGCTGTACCTGGACGTGCGGAACCTCTTCAACTTCCGGAACGTCCTCAGCGTCCGGCGCGACACCGGCGTGCCCGGCGTGGGCGATCCCACGATCAACCAGCTGGCGGCCGCCGCCTACAAGCTTCACCCCGAGGCGATCCCCTACGAGTCACCGCGCTACCGGAGCTGGGCGGACTTCGACGGGAACGGTCTCATCGAGGGAGCCGGCGAGCTGATGCCGCTCTATCAGGCTGCCGCGCGCGACTTCACGCAGCCCTACTTCCAGTACGGCCCCCCGCGGCTGATTCGCATGGGGATGGAGCTGGTGTTCTAGACCGCTTCTGTCGCCCCTTCTTTCAGATACCCGGCGGCGACTCCCCCTACCACCATCAGCAGTCCGACCCACCCGAGCCCGGTGAGCTGCTGGTTGAACAGCGCCAGCGCCAGCAGCGTCCCCACCACCGGCTCGATCGTCGCCGCCACCGCCGTCGGCGCCGCTTCGATGCGGCGTAGCGCGGCGAAGAACAGGAAATTCGCGGCGAGCACCGAGCCGAGCGCCAGCAGCAGCGTGTAGACCCAACCGCCGGTGGTGTGCGGCGGCGCGGGCGCGTGGTGCGCGAGCGGCAGCACGATCCCCAACACGACGATGCCGCCCAGGAGCTCGAGGAACAGCACCTGGATCGCGCCGTACCGCGGCACGGCGAAGCGGGCGATCAGCGTCGTCCCACAATAGCTCAGCATCGCGAGCAAGCCCCCCGCGACGCCAACCAACAGGCTCGGCAGCGCCACGCCGGTGAGCCCGCTGCCGTGGCTGCCGCCCTGCACCGTGAGAAAGGCGCCTGCCATGACGACGAGCGCGAGGACCACGCGCAGCGGCGTCAGCGCCTCCCCGAGGATGGGCTTGGCGAGGACCGCGACCAGTACCGGAGCGATGTAGAGCAGGGCGGCGGCGCCGGCCACGCCAGTCCCGGCGATCCCGAATTGGTAGGCCACCTCGAACAGGGCGACCAGCGCGCCGCCCCCCAGCCCCACGAGCAGCCAGGCGGTGCGGTCGATGCGGAATAGCCCAGGCCGGAACAGACCGTAGACGAGGAACCCGAGCAAGCCGATCGCCAGGCGCCAGAATCCGATCCCCGTCAGCTGGGCGCCCTGGGCGTACAAGGCGGTGCTCAGGGGGCCGGTCGTGCCCCAGATGGCGCCCGCGCCTAGCGCGCACAGGTAGCCGACGAATCGCTTGTTCATGCCGGCGGTCCCTCCTACTTCCAGCGCGTCAGGATCTCTTCCCGCCGGAAGGTGCGCACGTTGCCGCGGAACAGCCAGAGACTGATGGCCGCGACGAGAAGACAGGCGCCCCACGCCGCCGTGAAGGAAACGGTGAGCAATTTTCCGAAGACCCCGAGCAGGAGCAGGAAGCCCGGGAGCGTCATGAGGGCCGTGTGCTGTACGGCCGCCTGCGGGTCCGTGGAGCGCGCCGAGTAGCGCATCGTCACGAGCACGACCGCCGCGCCCGTGAGCGGCGCCAGCACCAGCACGCCGAGCACCCAAAACCGGTCTGGGAGCACGGGGCCGCCGAAGCGCGACCAGGTGAGCGCGTCCACGAGCAGCACGTCGATCGCGGCGGCTCCCCACGTCACCGCGACCGTCGGCACCAGGGCGGCCAACAGCTTGCCAAGCAGGAACTGCCGGTCGGTGATCGGCGTCGCGAGGATCGGCTCCAGCGTGCGCTGCTGCTTCTCGCCCACCACGGAGAACGCCGCCGCCGTGGAAGAGATCGCCACCGGCATGAGCAGGAACAGCGCCGCCGCGTTGCGGAGCATGTATTGGGTCATCGCCTTGTCCAGGGCCTTGCCGGCGAACTCCGGCATGGCCTGGACTGCCCGGATCATCAGCAGGATCCCGGGATCTCCTTTGGCCTGCCCCACCCGGAGCATCTCGGGGAGCGCCACGGCGAACAACACCGGGATCAGCACGGCGACGAGCGGCAGAATCAGATACACCGGCAACACTCGGCTGTTGGACCGGATGTCCCGCCATTCCTTGGCGAGGAACAGGAGGAGGACGTTCATGCGTCTCCCCGGACGTGTTGTAAGTAGATCGTTTCGAGACTGTCGGCCGCCGGCCGCACTTCCAGCACTCCGGCGCCCCGCCCGACGAGCCATGCCACGACCCGCGGGACGTCGGCCGTAGGGTCGTCCACTCGGCAGGCGATAATGGCTCCGGTGGGCTGCGGGTCGTGCACGAACGGGAGCTGCGCCAGCGCGGCCGCGTGCTCGGCGGCGCCGGACGTGAGCGTGATGCGGACCGCGCTCCCGCTTCCGCCTCCCGCGCCCGCGCGCAGGTCCGCGATCGTACCGAACGCCAGCAGCCGGCGCCGCATGATGCCGATGAGGTCGGCCAGCCGTTCGGCCTCATCCAGGTTGTGCGTGCATACGAGGATCGTCCGGCCTTCCGACTTGAGACGCAGGATCAGCTCTCGCACGGCGAGCGCGGCCTCGGGATCGAGCCCGGAGGTCGGCTCGTCGAGGAAGACGACCTTGGGGTCGTGAAACAGCGCGCGAATGATGGCGAGGCGCTGCTTCATTCCCTTGGAGAACTCGCCGACCAGGCCGTCCCGCCGGTCCCACAGCTCCATCTGTTTCAGGTAGTGCTGCAGCCGTGGCTTCAGGACGCCGTCGCCGAGGCCGTACAGCCGGCCGAAGAACAGCAGGTTGTCCCACGCCGACATCCGGTCGTAGAAGCCGGGCGCCTCGGTGAGCAGGCCGCAAACGCCCCGCAGTGCGTGGTTGGCCTCGGGTCCCCGACTCAGCTCGTGCCCGGCGACGCGGGCCGTGCCGGCGGTCGGGCCGATGAGGCCGAGCAGCATCCGGACGGTGGTCGTCTTGCCGGCCCCGTTGGGGCCGAGCAGAGCGCAGAGCTTGCCGTCGGGGACGTCGAAGCTGAGGTGCTCGACGGCGATGGTGCCGTCGAAGGCGCGAGTGAGGCCGCGGGCGGAGATCACGACGCGGTGAGCTCGCCCCGCAGCACCGTCACGGCGCGGCCGCCGAGTCGCACGCGGTCCCCCTGCACGCGCACCCGCACGATGCCACCCCGCGCGGAGGCCTGGTACGCCGTGAACTCGGCCTTGCCGAGCCGGCCCTGCCAGTAGGGACCGAGGGCGCAGTGGGCGGAGCCGGTGACGGGGTCCTCGGCCACGCCGGCGCGCGGCGCAAAGAACCGCGACACGAAGTCGAAGCCCGGCATGCGCGCCCGCGCGGTGACGATGACGCCGCGCGCTTCGACCCTAGCGAGACCGCCGAAGTCAGGCTGCAACGCGCGCACGCCGTCCTCCGTGGCCACCTCCAGGAGGTAATCGAACCGCGACTTCCCCACGTAGCTCGGCTCCACGCCAAGCGCGTCAGTCAGGCCCGGGGGGGGAGGGGCAGGCGTCGGGCCCGTCGCCGGGAAGTCCAGCTCGATCCACTCGCCCCGCTGATCGGCGGTGAGCAGGCCGCTCTTGGTGTGGAACCGCGCCTGCCGATCCGGAGCGAGGTGCCCCTCCTCCCACAGCACGTGCGCCGAGGCGAGGGTGGCGTGGCCGCACAACGCCACTTCGACCGCGGGTGTGAACCAACGGAGGTGGTAACCGTCGCCGTCGGGGTGCAGAAAGGCGGTCTCGGAGAGGTTCATCTCGCTCGCGATGTGCTGCATCCAGCCCGCGTCCGCGGGAGCCGGCAGGATGCAGACCGCGGCGGGGTTGCCCGCAAAGGGGCGGTCGGTGAAGGCGTCGACCTGGAGGATGCGCAGGGGCATCGCTCCAATCTACACGGTCCCGGCGATCTCCTCACCTGCCAGCGCGAACGTCGTCCGGCCGTGCAGCAGGCTGTCCTCATCCCCGATGAGCAACAGCTCGAGGACGTGATCGATCCAATATCCCTCGATGAACCGGAGCTGCGGCCGGCGCACGCCGCGCGGTAAGTCGAACACGACGCGCCGCACCACGGACTCACCAGGCGCCAGCTTGCGGTCGAGAGACGCCGTGTCGCCGAGGGCGCGCTCGGCAGCGGAAGAGCGAGAGTACTCCCTGCCCAGGTCGTCCACGGCCGTGACGCTCGGCTCGAGCAGCGCGAGGCTGGCGCGCCGGGCGTTGCTCGAGACCCGCACCGTCACGATCCAAAAGGTGCCGTCGGCCGTGAGCTGGTGCGATGGCGCGTCGATCGTTCGCGCGGTGTCGATGCGCTCCACCGTGGCGCCGAGGTGACAGTCGAGGTAGAAGCCGCAGAACGCCTTCCGCTCGCCCAGGCCCAGCACGCGGCCGCGGCTCAGCGCCGACGCGGTCACGAGAATCGCGAGGTAGGCGGCCACCCAGATGGCCGCCCCAATGAGGATCGCTCTGAGCAAGTCCCCCTTCTGCTTCAGGAGCGCATGGATCGCGCCCACCGTGCCGAGGAACGTGGCAACGACGCTGAGGAGCATCGCGAAGATGCCGAACGCCGGCGTGCCCATCATCAGGCTCCCAGCCGGAAGGTCGTCTTGCTGTGGAGCAGGCTATTCTCGTAGCCGATGATGAAACGGTCGGGCAGTCCCGTCGCCGCGGCGATGACCAGCCGCGGCTCGGCGACGTCGGTCGGCAAGTCGAACACCAGCGTGGTCGTGTACGATTCCCCGGGCACGAGCTGCTTGGTGAGCGGGATCGCCTGCGGATCCGCGGGAAGCGGCGGGAAGCGCCGTCCGTCACGGGCGACGACCTCCACCACACGGCCGCCCGGTGTGAGCGGCGCCATGCCGCGGCGGCTCGAGATGGTGGCCGAGTCGAACCGCACCCGCAGGGTGACGACGGTGAACATCCCCCCCTCACTTGCCGTCCGGTCTCCGTACGTCTTCGCCGACTGCACGTTCATGACCGTGTAGGCAGTGTGGCAGTCGATCTCGCAGATGTGCTTCTCCTGGCCGCGCTCGAGCACCCGCTCGCGACTCGCGAGCGAGGCGATGAGGAGGAGCGCCGCGTAGCCACCCCAGCCGGCGAGCAGGGCTCCGGTTGAAAAGCGGACGAGACCGGGGTGTCCCTTGGCCAACCCGAACGCGATGGCTCCACCGGCGACCAGCGTGCCGCCGATCAGGGCAAGGAGGGCGAGAATGCCCAGAGGAGTGTTGCCGTCGGTGATCATCGATGCTCCTTTGACGATGGGGCGCACGCGAGCGCGCGCAGCTGTGCCTCGTGCGCGTGCACGGCGGCGCGGGCGCGTGCTCGACCCCGGTTCCATGTGCGCCAGTCCTCGTCGCCCTTCTCGCTCCAGCGCGTCAGCAGGTACCGGGCGCCGGCGCAGCGGTCGGTGACGGGGAGGCTCGGCAGCGCGTCGAGGAGAGCGGGGACGGCGTCGCCCGAGAGGGCATTGGCCGCATAGACGACGTCGAACGGTCGCTCGGATCCCGGGTGCGCCAGGTTACGACGCACGATAAACGTGTCAGGGTCCAGGACGTGCAGGCCAGCGAGCACCGCGAACCCCTGGGCCAGCGCCCCGAACGCGAATCGCTGCGGCCGTCCGCGCAACACCGTCCAGGCGAACCACGAGAAGAGAACGACCAGGTACCCCATGAACGCCGTGGCGTAGAGTCTGATTTCCGACAGCCCGAACGCCGCCACGTACAGTCGCATGCGCTCCAGCGCGGAACCCATCACCACGGCCAGCAAGACGAGCAACAGCCCCGCCAGCTGCCGGAAGGTGCGCTGGTGGTCAGCCGTCTCGGCGCGCAGCAGCCGGTCGGCCCCGAGCAGCACCGGCAGCACGAGGCCGGCCGCGGCGACGAGCTCGAAGAAGCCACGGCGGGCATACTCGGCGTAGGTGAGGCCGGTGGATTGCTCGATCAGCGCGGCGCCGCCGAAGAAGTACCGGGCTTGGACGACGACGAACAACAGGAACAGCAGATTCACCAGACCGAGCGCCGTCGCGACGGGAACGATGCCCAGCGCCGGCGCTGCGACCGCCGGCGCCCGCGGGTCCCGCCTGGGGCCGAGTAGTGCGAACCGCAGGTACCCTCCGGTCAACGCGGCCCAGCCGCCGATCAGAAACGTGTGCGACATGATCCGCGGCACGTCGATGGCGAAGGCGTTGGATAGGACGTTCGCGAATACCGCGTCCGCACTCGTGAACAGCGCCCCGAACACCACCAGCAGCGGGAAGGCGAGGAGGGCACCCAGCGCCACCGCCCGGGCCCGGTGTAGGCTGCCGCGCTGCGGGATCTCCCGCCAGGCGATGTCCCGGACGACGAGAGGGAGCGATCCGACCACGGCACCGGCCGCGGCGGCCACGAAGGCCCATGCGTGGCTCGCCACGTCGAGCGTGCGGATGCGCGCTCCCTGGAGAGCCGCGGCGGCGAGCCCGAGTGTGAGCATCAAGGCGGCGAGGTCGAGCGCGGCGAGCCGGCGGGAATCGTGGCGCGCGAACGCGGCGCTGAGCAGCAGAAGGGTGAGCGCGAGCCAGGGGGCGTCGGGGCCGACGGCGATCCGCCGCCAGCGCACCAGGACGGCGCCGGCGGCCGCGAGCGCGGCGGCGCACAGGGTGACGTTCAGCCCCCACGGCATGGCGCGCAACAGGAGGTCGCCCGTGACGCCCAAAGTGAGCGCGGCGCCGAGGGTGCCGAGTCCGAGGCGCGTGCGGTCCGAGAGCATGCCGAGCGTGGGGGCCGTCATCCGGCCGCCTGGGTGGACACGCCGCCGAAGCGGCGCTCGCGCGAATGGAAGGTCGTGAGGGCGGCGGCGAGGTCGGCGGCGCCGAAGTCGGGCCACATGGCATCGGTGAACACCAGCTCGGCGTAGGCGGCTTCCCACAGCAGGAAATCCGAGAGGCGCTGCTCGCCGCCGGTGCGGATCAGCAAGTCCACGTCGGGGAGCAGCGCGCCCGAGAACGGCAGCAGCATGGCGGTATGGATCGCTTCGCGCGCCGAGTAGTCGATGGCGATGCGCAGGTGCAGGGCAGTGCCGGTGGCGGTGCTTTCCTCGGCCGCCGCGATCGCCGCGATGAGGAATCCCGGCAGGCGGTCGCGGCGCCCCACGATCGAGAGTCGGACCCCGGCTTCGACGAGTCGGGCGGTCTCGGCCCGGAGGTGGCGGGTGAACAGCCGGAGCAGGGCGGCGACCTCGCCGACGGGGCGGCGCCAGTTGTCGCTGGAGAAGGCGTACAGGGTGAGGGCGGCGACGTGCTGGGCGCAGGCGGCTTCGACGGTGCGCCGCACTGCCCGGGCGCCGGCGCGGTGGCCGGCGGCGCGGGGCAGGCCGCGGCGCGTGGCCCAGCGGCCGTTGCCGTCCATGATGATCGCCACGTGCAGAGAAGTACTTTGCTTCATAAAGTTAATCCTCAAAAAAAAAGAGGGGATCGCGCTCAGCGCACCCGCGTGGCGCGGATCAACGCCTCCATGTGGTCGAGGTAGCGCTGCAACGCGCGCCGCCCCGTGGCCGTGAGCCGGTACTCCGTCTTGGGCACGCGGCCGGCGAACGACTTCAGGCAGCTGACGTACTCCGCGTCCTCGAGCTTGCGCGCGTGCACGCTCAGATTGCCGTCGCTGGTTTTGAGCAGCGACTTCAGCTCGTTGAAGGTCAAGGTGGCGTTCACCGCGAGCGCGCTCACGATGCCCAGCCGCACGCGCTCGTGGATCAGCCGGTCGAGCTCGCCCGCCGGCTTCGCCTGGGGCTTCGTCACCCGGACCGGTTCTCCTTGCGGCATACGTGCCGCGCCCGTCTTAGCCACCGTACCTCCGTGCGATGATCCACCCGAACACGATGTGCAGCCCGCCGAAGCCGGCGGCCATCCACCACGTGCCCCATGCCGCCGGGGTGAACAGCGCCCCCGCGCCGGCGAGCATGAAGCACAACCCCATGACCGGCACCACTCGCACCGAGAACGCCCCGCCGGTCGTCACTCCCGCGCCGTAGAGCAGCAGCCACATCCCCGGCAGGCGCGCCGTGTCCCCGGCGAAGTACAGCGCGAAGGTCAGCAGCCCACCGGCGATGAACGGCGGCAGGAAGCTCAGGCTGAACCGCCGGCCGGGTCCCGACAGGATCGGATCGTTTGCCGCGCGCGCTTTGCGCACCATAGTCCAGCCGCCGAGCGCCAGGGCGACGAAGCATTCACCCAGCCAGGTCGCGAGCCAGGCGAGGGCGGAGGGCTGCCGCGCGGCGATGGCCGCCGCGGCGAGCGCGCTGACCCCGATGCCAACCTGGCCCCAGCCCGGCACGGCCGTGAAGGCGCTGGCGCGCTCCATCGTGTCGCGGATGAAGCGCAGGTTCTCGATCGCGCGGTCGTGCAGCGGTGAAGCCATGACGGGATCAATCTAGGTGGGGAGACCGGGATTGACAAGTACTTTGCAATACAAAGTAGAATCGGGGGTTAGCGGTGTATCCACGCCACGATCGCCGCGATCACCCGGGGATCGACGTGCGCCGGCGCCCCGTATTCCGCCCCCGTCGACTCGCCCCCCCCCGCCACGGGCATGAACAGGTGGTTCAGCTCGGGAAACCAGCGCAGCTCGCGCAGTGCCGCAGGCTTGGACGCGAGCGCCGCCGCAACGAGGTCGTAATCGGCTCTCGTGACCTGATAGTCCTTCCCGCCCTGCAGCACCAGGACCGGCAGCGGTAGCGCGGCCAGTGCCTTGAGGGGCGTGCGCGCGAACAGGTCGCGCCAATAGTGCGCCGGCGCGAAAAAGACCACCTCCGTGTCGGGCGCCGCGCCCGAGCGCACGCGCGCGAAGGCCTCCTGCAACGCCTGCACCTGCCGCGTGCTCTCCTCGGCGGGCTGGCCCGAGACGCGTAGCCGCATCGCCACCTGATCCTCGATCGTCTCGTCGAGCGGGCGGGCGCCTGGAGCCGCGAGGATCAGCCCCCGCAAGCTCCCCGCCGGCACCCGTGCCGCGATCAACGGGCCGAGGGTGCCGCCGAGGCTGTGGCCGAGCAGGTAGACGCGGGTGGGGTCCACCTCTGGGAGCCCTCCCCCGCGGGCGAGGGCCACCGCGGCGACGGCGTCGTCGATCGCCTCCTGGTCCACGGTCAGCGTGCGGGCGTCGAACCGTCCTTGGCCTCTGAGGGCGAAGGTGCGTTTGTCGTAGCGCAGCGTGGCGATCCCCGCCGCGGCCAGGCCGTGGGCGATGTCCGCGAACGGCTTGTTGGGCCCGATCGTCTCGTCCCGGTCGTTCGGGCCGGAGCCGTGCACCAGCACCACGACCGGCACCTTCCCCGACACGTGGGCGGGCAGGGACAGCGTCCCCCCGAGCGACACGCTTCCTTCTTCCCCCTCGCTGGTGACGGTGATCGGCCGCTCGGTGAAGGTCGCGGGCGCCGCCGGGGTCGCCGCCGCGGCCGCGGGTGTGAAGCCTTCCCGCACGATCTCGACCTGCTGAATCGGCACCGTGACGCGCATCAGCCGGTTGGTGGCGGCGTCCGCCCACACGTTGACGAGCGTGCCGGCCGCGTCGAGCGCGACCTTGCGCAGCGCCAGCGGTCGCCCGTCCAGCGTCCCGCGGTCGGCCGTCGCGGCCGCCACCGTACCGCGCACGGCGGTGAGCGCTTGGGGCACGTAGAGCCACCAATCGGTCTCCGCGCGCGGATTGGGCCGCGCCAGCAGATCGAGCAGGACCTGGAAGTGGCTCACCACGAGGTTGTCGAGCACGAGGCTGCGCGGGGCCGAGAACGGTGCCGCCTTGTCGAGGATCTGCCCGCCCGCCGAGGCGCGCATGCGCACCGAGTCCCCATCGCGCCAGGCGTCGATGGTCTGCACGGCGCCGGCGACCGTGACCTCGAGGCGGTAGCGCACCAGGCCGCCGTCGGCGGCCAGCGTCTCGTCTTCGACCCCGTCCACGGCGGCGCCCGGCCGCTGATTGTGGATCGTCCCGGTGATGTGCGTGCCTTGCGGCGTGCGCGCGATCCGGAATTGCTCCGTCCCCGTCACGACGTTCTGGCCCACGGTGATGCGAAACCGCTCCGTGGCGGGAGATTGCTGCGTGAGAGAGGCGGCGATCAGCATGGCGGCGAACGTCATCGGTCTTTGAGTCTACGCACCAGTTTCAGCCCCGACCAGACGTCGTCCACGGCGCACACCTTCACGTCCACGAGGCCGTGGGCGATGGCGAGGTCCCGTATCACGTCCTCGGTGAGATCGGTCGCAACGCCGGAGGCCTTCTTAGGCCAGGAGATCCACAGCGCGCCGGCGGGCGCGAGGACGCGCTTCAAGGCGGGGAGCTTCGTGCCGAGCTCGCGCCGGCGCTTCGTGAACATCTGGATGAAGTCGAGCGGACCGCGGGCGGCCGTCTTGAGGGTGAGGCCGCGCGGCAGTGCGCCGAGCGTCCGGCGATAGCCGGTGGGCGCGCCGAGGACCGCCGCCGCGATCCCCGGCTTGAGCCCCAGCTTCCGCACCAGCGGTGTGCCGGAGTACCCGGCCATCTACTGCCGGCACTGCCCGTGTGGATCGGGCTTCGGCTTGTCCACCACGATGCGGTGGTCGAGGTTGGCCACCTTGAGTGCGATGTCGGCCACGAGCCGGCCTACTTTGGCCATGTGCTCGTAATCGATGAACTCGGGCTCGTCGGTCACCTGGTGATAGTCCCGATGCAGCCCGGTCGTGAAGAACGTGATCGGAATGCCGTACCGCGCGTACTCGTAGTGATCCGAGCGGCAGTAGATGTTCGACGGATGGGCATCCGCGTCCATCGCGTAATCGAGCTGCAGGTTGTGGTGGCCCTGGGTGTTCACCTGCTCGACGAGGTCGCCCAGCTCGGTGGACAGGCGCCGCGAGCCGACGAGCTGGAGGTACTTGGGGCCGCCGTGCAGGGGCGTGCCGTCCTTGGTTCGGCCGGTCTCGTCCTCCGCGTCGCCGCGGCCGACCATGTCCATGTTGAGCTGCGCCACGATCGAGTCGCGCGGCACCGTCGGATGGTCGGTGAAGAAGCGGGAGCCGAGGAGGCCCTTCTCTTCCCCCACGTGCCACACGAACACGATCGACCGCTTCGGTCGATGCTTGAGCGAGGCGATCCGCTGGGCGATCTCGAGCACCGTCACCGTGCCCGACCCATCGTCGTCGGCGCCGTTGTACACGGAATCGGGCCGGCCGGCGCCGGGGTGGGCCGCGCGGAGCGCCGCGAGGCGGCGATTCACTTCGGTCAGCTGGTCGGGGGTGGGCTGCTTGCGGCCGTCGTCCGCCCCTTCCGGGCGGACGATCTGGTTGAAGATCCGGACCGAGTCGGGGTCGACCGGCCGAGCGGCGAGTCCGAGGTGGTCGTTGTGCGCGCCGATCGCCACGAACTCACCCCGCAGCTTGGGGTCGCTGCCCGTTACGATGCCCACGACGTTGCGGGCGGCGTCCGCGACCGGCGTGACCGTGTACTTCATCACGATTGCGGCGGTGCCGCCCGCCGCGCCGACCGTCAGAGAATCGAGCGGTCGGGAGAACATCTTGGCGGCGCTCGCGCTGGTGATCAGAAACCCCGGCGTGGGAGTCGGGGCGCCGGGTGGATTGTCGTCCACGAAGGTCTGCGGGCGCCGGAAGAACCCCATGAACTGCGGGGGAAAACTGTCCAAGGCGATCACCGCCACCGCCGCCGCACCAGGAGGGGAGGGGAGCCGGAGTCGGCGCCCGACGATGCCGCCCCGGGCCCGGAGCACCACGAGCTTGCCGCTTGCCTGGTCCGCCGTGATGGCGTGCGCGGAGTCGCCCACGTCGCCGCCGAAGACGATGGACAGCGCGGCGTTCTGGAACGGCTCCCGCGTCGAGGGCAGGTAGTCCTGATAGGCGACGAGCACCGCGCTCCCCACGGAGAACGTCGAGGTCGTGTCGAATTCGCGCGTCTTGAGGGGGATGGTCTGGAAGTAGGTGCCGTTGTCCCCCGCCGGCACGAGTCCGATGCGCTGCGCTTCGGCGGCGATGTAGCTCGTCGCCTTCACGTTGCCGATCGTGCCCGCTTCGCGCCCCTGCATCGAGTCGTCGGCGTAGATGTAGAGCCGGGTCATCAGATCGGCCGCGGTGATCTCGGGCTTGGTGGGTTGCGGCGCGTGCTTCAAGGGGAGCGGGGGGGGGGTCTGCGCGGCCGCCGGAGTGACGCCGAGCAGCGCGGCCAGAGCGGCCAGACGGACGACGGCCTTCATCAGGATGCCTCCTACAACGGGGTGTACAGTGGGGAAAGAGTGCCACTATCTAGACGCACAGCCCCCCGGCGGGGTTGAGGCGATCCTCCTGGGGGGGGGGGCTCAGCGCGGAGACACCGAGCGTGCCAGAATGCCGAAGCCCGCCCGCTGCCCCTCCCGCCGCGGCTGGCCGAGGTAGAGCACCACGACGGCGATCCAGGTGAGCCAGCTCATCCGCTCACTCCAGGTCAGGCCGCGCAGCATCAGCCACGGCTGAGTCACGGCGGCGTCCCAAGCGGGATAGTCACCCTGGGCGAGGGCGACCGGCCGTGCGAATACATGATTCGCCTTGAAGCCGTGGTCCCCGGGGTGGGTCACGTTCCACACGCAGGTGACTTTGCCCCAGCCGTGGTTGTCGCTCGCCCCCGTCACTAGAAGGTCGTGCGCGCCGGACAGGTCAAGGACGTCCCGCAGCGCCTGCGGCGGGAAGGCGAGGCCTTTCGGTGAGCAGTTGACGATCTCGAAGCCGTCCACACCCGCCGTCACGAAGTCGTCCAGGTCTTCCCGGTGGTTCTCCCAGTACTCGGGCAGGGAGGCGATGCCGAGCGCGCCCTGGCGGTGCAGCGCCGTGAAGAGCCGCAGCATGCTGGGCGTACTGCTGGAGTAGCTGTCCCGGTCGATGTCGGCCACCGGACCGAGAGCCACCACGTGTTGCCCGTAGACGCTCCACTCGACGCCCGGGAGCAGGCGGATCGGCTGATCCACGCGCCGGGTGAAGAGCACGTTGTGATCGGTGACGTACGCGGCCTGGAACCCCTGGGCGGCGTGCCAGCGGGCGAGGTCATCGGCAGTCCACCCCTTCCGGCCGTCGTGCGAGGCGGCGGTGTGGGCGTGGTAGTCGAGGACGACGGCCGAGGAATCGGACGTGACGAGGCGGGGAACGGGGCGGGGCAGGAGGAGCATCGCGCCGACGAGGGCGATGAGTCCGAGCACTGCCAGCGCGGCGCGGCCCACGCGCAGCGTCCAACCCCCCCCCCCCCTTCCTCCCCTCCGGAGCACCCCCCAGAGGACGACCGCCGCTACCCAGGTGGCGAGGAGGGCCTGGGCGCGGCCGAGGCTGAGGAAGGTCAGGGCATCGAGCAGGTCCGAGAGGGGGGCGAACAGGACGTAGGCGAATGGCCGGGTGAGGTCGGCGTCTCCCGGCGGCGCGCCGGTGACGGCGTCAACCAGAGCGGGAAGCGGCCAGAGCGCGCTCAGCACGACGAGCGCGGCGAGCGTGAGCAGTATCGGGTGGCGGCGCAGCAGCCTCAACCGTAGAATCCCTGCGAAGCGGACGATACAAGGTACGCGCTGGACTGAGGGAAACCAACTTGACGGGCGCCTTCACCGACATCTCCGACATCGTCCTGGGCCCGCTGGCTGGCCGCTCCGACGCCGATTGGAACACGGCGCCTGCCGGGAAGTGGAACGCCGCGCAGATCGTGGAGCACCTGGCGTTGGGGCTCGAGTGGAGCGGCAAAGGGTTCGAGGATCGCCGCGCCCGGGATCCGATGGTCCGCCGCCCGCGCACGCTGTTCCAGTGGATCGCCCACGCGCTGGTGATGCGTCTCGGCGTGTTCCCGCCGCTGGTCAAGGCGCCACAGCGGTCGGTCCCCGCGGCCTACGTCCCGCGCGCGGTTGCGGAGGTGCACTTCCGCGAGGGTGTGGCGCGGTTTCTCGAGCTGGAGCGGCTGCTCCTGCCGGCGCGGCGCCTCGACCTGTTCGTCAAGCACCCGCGGCTCGGCGACCTCACGCTGGAGGAATGGGAGCGGTTTCACATGATCCACGCCCGGCATCACGCCAGGCAGATCCAGCACCGGTTGGGGCGATGAGCCGGACGAAAAAGGACAAGGTCACCGTGCGCGTGCCCAACCCGGCCGCGCCGGTCAAGGGACGGCTCAAGGTCCCGTCGCACAAAGTTCACCGCTCGAAGAAGCAATACCGGCGGCAGGAGAAGCACCGGCGGGGTCCGGAGCCGGAGTAGCGTGGCTAGAATCGGAACCCGGCGGCCAGGTTCAGGTGCGTGGCCGTGAAATCTCCGCTCGCATAGGTCGTCTTCAGCCGCCGCAGCTCGAGCCCGAACACCAGCGGGCCCGCCGGACGCCATTCCAGGTGGCCCTCGCAGGCGAAGTTCTTGAGGCGGCCGCCGGCGGCGACGTCGCTATCGTCCGGGTCGTCGAGACCGCACCCGCCGCCCAGCATCACCCCTTTGATCGGTCGCAGGTTGAGCTGGCCCCAACCGCCCTTGGAGCGGACGGGCTGGCCGCCCACGCCGACGTTCTGACCGATGCCGCCCCCGCCCAGTCCGGCGAGCGCCTTGCCGACGAACGCCTCTCCGATCAGCTCCACCGCGCCGAACTTGAGGCGCGTGTCGAAGGTGATCGCCCGGGAATCGAGCATCGAGTCCACAGCGACGGTGTCGAGCCCACGCAGCCAGCCGATGTGGCCGCCCACGGCGATCTCGCTGGGGTCATCGGTCGGGCCCCAGCCCAGGCGCACCCGTCCCTCGAGGTAGGGCCGCCCCGTGCGCTCGGCGGAATCGAGCTGCGTGGCGAACGCGCTCTGCGAAGCGCCGCTCGTGGGCGCGAGCGCGGCGCCTTGAACCGCGAAGCGCAGGGTGTAACCCATTTCTGCTGTGACTCGAACCTGCGGGAGCCAGAGCCACAGATTGCCGGCGCCGGCGAAGTCGGGGAACCCGACCGCGGCGAGCGAGCGCGGGCTGCGCTCGGCGACGAGTGGGGCTTCCTGACCCAGCAGCAGCTGGAAGTGGCTCCATTGGACCGTGCCGACCGCCCGCCGCAGGCGGAGCAGGGGGAAGGTGCGGCCGCCCGAGCTCGGCAGCTGGCCGCCGAAGAAGTCGGCGTCCAGCTCGCCGCTGAAACTGCCGCCCAGCACGTCGGGCTCGGTGACGAAGACGCCGAGTCGGGTCTGGCGGATCGTACCGCTGCCGCCTTTCACGCCGATGGCGTCGGTGTCGGCGAACTGCGGCACGTCGCTGTTGTTGACGCGCGCAGTGTTGTAGAAGCCGTTCACCAGCACGAAGCCGGTGAACTCGACGGTGCGCTGTCGCGCCGGTGGAGCGGCAGCGGGCGGAGGGGGAGGGGGAGGGGGGGGGGCCTGCGCGGCAAGCGGCGCGGCGCACATGGCGAGGGCGGCGACGAGCAGCGAGACGCGCATCCGGAACTCCTGGCGATTTCGGTTGGATTACAGTAAGCTGAACGGCCCTCGGCGCAATAGGAAAAACGCGCGATGCCCCGTTGGGGACCAGTTCTGGCCGCCGTACTCTGCCTCACGCCTCTCTCCCCAGGGCCTCGGGCGCAAGGCGCGCGCGTGGCGGGACACGTGGCGATCCTGGAGAAGGACAACAGGCCGAGCCCCGACCTCGGTGACGCCGTGATCTACCTCGAAGGCCCGGGACCTGCAGCGCGCCCGGTGACGGTGGAGATCGCCATCAGCGACAAGGTGTACGTCCCGCACGTCGTCGTCGTCCCGCTCGGGTCCACGGTGCGCTTCCCCAATCACGATCCCTTCAATCATAATGTGTTCTCCGTCAGCGACCCCAACGGCTTCGACCTCGGCCTCTACGGCCGGGGAGAGGCGAAGAGCCGCACCTTCACGGCCGCCGGCCTCGTGCGCGTGTTCTGCAACGTCCACCCGCGGATGGTGGCGTATCTGGTCGTGCTGGCCAATCGGTGGTACGCGCAGCCGGGCGGAGACGGGGCGTTCACCATCGCCGACGTGCCGCCGGGCCGCTACCGGCTGCACGTCTGGCACGAGCGGATCGCCGCCGAGGTGATGAAGGACATCACGGTCACGCCGCAGGGCGTCGCCGACCTCCAGCTCACGCTCAACGCCCGTGGCTACCAGTGGCGACCCCACAAGAACAAGTACGGCCGGGACTATCCCACCAATGCCGGACGCGAGCGGTACTAAGGGATTCGGGCTCGCCGGGAAGATCTTTCTCGGCTCCACGCTGCTCGTGGTGGCGGTGCTCGGCGCCACGTTCGGGATCACGTCCCTCCAGGCGAATCGGACGGCCGACGAATCCATCAACCGCGCGCTGCTCGGGACGCGGCGGGCCGTGGACGACTATCTGGCCGCCCGCACGCGCACGATCGCGCGCGCCAGCATCGTGGCGACCGACGTGCCGCAGTACCGGTCTCGGCTGCTGAAACAGAGCGCCCGGGCGGAGGCCCTCGACCAGGCGGACGACGTGCGGAGTCTGATCGGCGCCGCCTGGGTGCTGGTGACCAACAGCGACGGCATCCTGATCGCCCGGACGGACTACCGCGACCAGTTCGACCGCGACCTGTCCGTCGCCCCGCTGGTGGCCAGCGCGCTCAGCGGCGAGCAGACGAACGGCGCGTGGCTCGACGACATCCAGAGCAAGATGTTCATCGCCGTGGGCACGCCGCTGCGCGACAACCCCAAGAACGCGCCCCAGGGAGCGCTCGTCGCCGCCTACGAGATCAACGACTCTCTGGCGCTGTCGATCCAACAAACCACGAACTCGGACGTCGTCTTTTTTGCGCTGGATACTCTGAGCCAGCCCTACGTCGTCGGCAGCACGGTCCCCCGCGAGGAGATCGGCCCGGTGCTCAAGACGGCGGTCCGGGCCGAGGCGCTGGCGGCCGACACGGGCGGCCAGGGGGGGGGAGGGGTGGGGGGGGGCATGCGCATGTCGGCGCAGGTTCGGAACGAGCACCTGATCGGTCTCGCGGGAGCGATCCGCTCTCCGGCGGGCGATGTCCGGGGCGGGTTCGTGGCGCTCCGCTCGCGGGAGGCCGAGCTCGCCGCGTTCCGCGCGCTGCAGCGCACGATGCTCTTCGCTATCGGGCTGGGCGTCGCGCTCGCGCTCGTGTTCGCGTTCGTGCAGGCGCGGCAGATCGCGGGACCGGTACGGCGCCTCGCCCTCGCGACCCGCAAGGTGCAGGACGGGGACTACAGCGTGCAGATCGACGTCGCGTCCCGGGACGAGATCGGCAGCCTGGCGCGCGCCTTCCAGAGGTTGGTCGAAGACCTCAAAGAGAAGTCCGACCTCGTGGAGTACATGATGAGCGCCGGGGTGGCGGCGACGCAGCCGATTGCCGCCGCCGCGACGGCGATCCGCGAGGTGGCCGGCCGGCCGTCCATCGCCTCCGGCGGCGACGTACTCCGGCCCGGCTCGCTGTTCGCCGGCCGCTACGAGATCAAGGAGATCATCGGCATGGGGGGGATGGGCGTGGTGTACCGCGGGCTCGATCGCGAGCTGCAGGAGCCCGTCGCCATCAAGACGCTGCGCCCCGAGGCGCTGAGCGGCGAGCCGGGAGCGCTGGAGCGCTTCAAGCAGGAGATCCGCCTGGCGCGCAAGATCGCCCACCGCAACGTGGTCCGCACCTACGACCTGGGCGAAGTGAGCGGGATGTACTACCTCACGATGGAATACGTGGAGGGGATGTCCCTCAAGCAGCTGATCACGGGCCGGGGCAAGCTGCCGGTGCCGGTCACGCTGACCATTGGGAAACAGCTGTGCCGCGCCCTCGAGGTGGCGCATGCCGAAGGAGTGATCCACCGCGACATCAAGCCGCAGAACATGGTGGTCGAGCCGAGCGGTTTTCTGAAAGTGATGGACTTCGGGATCGCGCGGCTCGCGAACCCGCCCAAGGACAAGCAGAAGGGGATCACCGAAGCGGGCATGACGATCGGCACGCCGGACTACATGTCCCCGGAGCAGCTGACGGGGTCGGAGCTCGATGCGCGCAGCGACCTCTACTCGGCGGGCGTGGTGCTGTACGAGTGTCTGACCGGCCGCGTGCCGTTCGAAGCCGACTCGACGTGGTCGCTGATCGCGAAGCATCTCGAGGAAGAGGTCCCCGACCCGCGCGCGCTCAACGCGGAGGTGCCCGAGGGGCTCGCCGTCGTGGTGCGCAAGGCGATGGGGAAGACGCCGCAGGAGCGATACCAGAGCGCGGTCGAGCTGCACGACGCGCTCGACGCCATCGGCTGAATCCATCGCGGATTGCGGATTGGTGATTGCGGATTGGACTGACCGGACTCGAATCCGCAATCCGAAATCCGCAATCCAAGATTCCTCAAACCCCCCCGAACCACGGATATCCCTGATCCTCCCAGTACCCCCCCGGCCGCTTGTCCGTGAAGGTCATCCGCACCAGGTACTTCGTCAGCTTGTAGCCGAGCTTCGTCGGGGAGTAGAGCCGCAGCGGCGCGCCGTGGGCGGGCGACAGCAGGTTGTCGTTCATGCCGTAGGCGAGGATCGTCTGCGGATGCATCGCGCTCGCCAGGTCCCAGCCGTTGGAGTAGTCCGCGTCGAACGAGAGGAAGCTGATGTACCGGGCGGCCGCCGCAGGCCGGCAGCGCTCGACGATCGTGGAGACCGGCACGCCGTGCCAGCTCGCGATGGCCGACCACCCTTCGACGCAGTGGTGCTTGACGGTGTAGGACGTGCGGGGCATCCGCTGTAGCTCCTCGAGCGACAGATCGAGCGGTTGTGCCACGAGGCCATCCACGCGCAGCCGCCATGCCGCCGGGTCGCGCAGCATCGGGGTCGTCGCCGAGATGAAATAGCTCGGCAACAGCGGGGCGCGCTCGGTGGGGGAGTAGGTCTTCGCCAGGCGACTCGGCGAAAAGAAAATGTGCTCCCCCATCCAGTCGTTGAGGCGGCTGACGTCGAGCAGCCGCGGCCGCACGGCGTTGCCGCCGTCCCATCCGCAGGCGGCGGCGAGCGCGGCGGGGCCGGCCCCGGCTGCGAGGCGCAGGAAGCCGCGGCGGTCGGTGGATCTAGTCATGGCTCGGGAACCTGCCGCGATACCATCCGGAGATCATCGCGCGCAGCGAAGCCGGGTCCACCAGGAAGACGAGCGCGACGTGGACGGCGGTGAAGGCGATGAAGATCCAAACCGACCAAAAGTGCCAATAGCGCGCCGCCTGGAAGCCGCCGAGCAGTCCCGTGAGCCAGGCGAGCTGCAGGGGCTTGTAGATCGCGAAGCCGGTGAGCACCGAGAGCGCGCCGAGGCAGAGGATGAAGCTGTAGGCGAGCTTCTGGAGCGGGTTGTGCTTGCCCTGGGGCGGGTGCTCCTTGCGGAGCCCGAGATAGTACTTCTGCATCTCGATGGCGCCGCGGAGGTCGCGCGGGCGGAACAGTAGCGCGCGCCATTCGCCGCTGCCCACCAGGTAGGAGAGGTACATCAGGCCGAAGAGGACGAGCGGCCATGTCAGCGCGAAGTGCCAGTTGAGGGCGCCGGCGAGCCAGCCGCCGAGGCGGCTCCACTTGGGGAACTGGGTCCCGTCGAACGGACTCGGAAACGCGGGATCGTTGCGGTTCCCGAAGCGGGCGTAGGCCTCGTAGATCTGCAGGCCGCTGGCGATCATGCCGGAGAGCGTCAGCGCGGTGCCCCAATGCGTCAGGCGGACGATCCAGTGGTGGCGCCGCACGGAAGGCAACGCGGCTTCGGTCATGAATCGCGTCAGCTTGGCGGTGCCAGCGTCGCCGAAGGAAGCTCCGTGACGGCCACGGCGCGGATCTGGGCCGGCTGTCCCGTGATGAGGCGTCGGTGGTAATCCACCTGCCCCAGGTGATACGTGAGATGCGTGGCGAGATGAAGCAGGAAGGCCTCGGTCGTGACGCGGACCCCACCCACCGCCTGAGGGAAGGGCTGCGCCAGGTCGTGGTCGGCGACCTTGTCCATTCCCCGGGCCACCGCATCGAGCGCGGCGTCGATCTCGCGCAGCAGCTCGGCCCGCGGCACGTCCCGGCGACTGAATTCCGCGTCGCGGTCGCGCACGTACGCCGTGCCGCCGAGCACTGCCCCGACGAAGTACTGGAGATTCCCTGCCAGGTGCAGCGCGAGGTTCCCGGCGGAGTTCGCAATGCCCGGGGGCAGGCGCCAGAGATCCGGTTCCTTCGCGTATGCTTCGATCTCCCGCCGCAGCGCGCGGAGGTCCCGCTTCAGGAGGCCGCCGATCGACTGAGCCAGCATGCGTATGAACCTAGCGCGAGCGCCCCCTCCCGGCGAGGCGGCGGACGGTGCCGTCGGATGGATATATTCCTGCCCATGCGATACGCCATCTTCGCGGCGCTGGCGCTCCTCGCCGCGTGCCAGACCCGCCGGCCCGTGAAGCGCGCGACGCGGTCCGCCACTCCCCCCCCCCCGGATCTCGCGGACTTTACGCGCGACTCGACCGACAGCGTGCTCCACGCGCCGCGCGTCGTGACCCAGCCGACGGTCATCGTGTTCTGGCTGCCGGCGGGCGACACGCTCAATCCCGACGACGCCGTCGACGCGTTCGACGAGCTGACGTCGGCGACCCAGGCGATTCTGCCGCAGCTGACGGCGTTCGACATCAAGCTCGTTCCCACCCACGCCGAGACGGTGTACGTCGCGCTGCCCAACCGGCAGCGCCGTTCGATCCTGCTCTCGGGGCTTGATTACCCGTACGGGTACTTGCTGATCGAGCCGGGCAGCCCGGAGCGGATCCTGACGGGCACGTACGCCGAGGACGAGCTCACCGACGAAGTCGCCGCGTACTTCGACCTGCCCCAGGACACCACGAAATCGAAGCCGCGGGTGACGACCTAGGCGTGGGCGCGACCGCCGCCCCCCCCCCCCCCCCCCCCCCCGGCGCCCGCCGGGGGGGGCGCCCGGGGGGCGGGGGGGGGGGGGGGCGGG
>JBGOUQ010000025.1:0-51641 GCA_041477065.1 Gemmatimonadota bacterium | reverse complement strand
GTCCCAATGTGGCTGGCCATCCTCTCAGACCAGCTACCCGTCGTCGCCTTGGTGGGCCGTTACCCCGCCAACAAGCTGATAGGCCGCGAGACTCTCCGTCGGCGCAACCTTGCGGCTGCTTTCATCGCCCAGGGATGCCCCCGAACGAGCGTATGCGGTATTACCCGGCCGTTGGGCCGGCTATCCCCCACCGTCGGACAAGTTTCTCACGTGTTACGCACCCGTCTGCCACTGAACCGGAGTTGCCCCCGGTCCCGTGCGACTTACATGTGTTAGGCACGCCGCCAGCGTTCGTCCTGAGCCAGGATCAAACTCTCCAATGGAGAATTCGAATCAGCTCGACCGAACGACTTGCGTTACTACTGTCGTCCGAATCACATCAGAGTCAAACCCCTCACGGCACACGTCTGATCGTGCACCGCTCAATCGGGGCCGCACTCCACACGCTCGACCATCAATTCTCAAAGAGCCGCTACGAAAAAAGTTCGTAGTCAGACTCACATTCTAGCCGGCTTCGAAAGGGGAGTCAAGGGGGCCCAAGACTTGAGGTTAGCACGCGCCCGGGAGGACTCGAACCTCCGACCTGATGCTTAGAAGGCATCTGCTCTATCCACCTGAGCTACGGGCGCCCGCCAATTGCGGATTGGGGATTTCGGATTGCGGATTGTCAATCCGCAATTGCCAACCCGCAAGCCGCAATGAAGGCAGTCGGGGCGGCGGGATTCGAACCCGCGACCTCCTGGTCCCAAACCAGGCGCGCTACCGGACTGCGCCACGCCCCGAACGACTAGACGCACTGCGGCACTGAGGCACAGAAATACTAAGCTACTGCACCCGCCGCAACAGCACCTCGATCAGAGCCCGGAACGCCCGGCCCCGGTGGGACACCCGGTGCTTGGCCGCCGCCGGTGCCTCCCCGAAGCTCATCCGCAAATCGGTCGAAAAGAACAACGGGTCGTAACCGAACCCGCCCGTCCCGCGGAGCTCCGTCAAAACGAAGCCCTCACAACTCGCCTCGACGATCTCGGGAACGCTCGAGGCGGTCTCGAGGTACACCACCACGCAGCGGTACCGTGCGGTCCGCTGCGGCTCGGGCACCCCCGCCAGCCGCTGGACCAGCTGGGCGTTGTTGCGCGCATCCAGATCGGGGCCACCCGCACCGGCCCACCGGGCCGAGTGAATCCCCGGCGCGCCGCCGAGCGCGTCGACTTCGATCCCGGAATCATCAGCCACGGTCGGCAGGCCGCTGCGCTGGGCGAAGTAGCGGGCTTTGGCGACGGCGTTCTCAATGTAGGTCGTGCCGCGCTCGAGGTCGGCCTCCTCGGGCAGACGCTCGAGCAGACGGTCGGCGGGGAACATCACGTCGAACGGCAGCCCCGCGAACAGCTCACGGATCTCACGGGTCTTGCCCGGACTGCGCGTCGCGACGAGGAGTTTCACCGTTGGGGGAGCGCCGCGCCCCCCGCCCCTCCCCCCCCCCCCCCCCGGATTCGGGCGATCAGGTCTGTGGTCGAGAAACCCCCGACCAGCGGCACCCGCACCACCCGGCCCCCCCACCCTTCGGCTTCGTCCGCACCCACGATCGCGTCGCGCGCGTAATCCGCCCCCTTGACGAGCACCTCCGGCCGCAGCCGGCGGATCAGCGCGAGCGGCGTGTCTTGTTCGAAGAGCACGACGCAGTCCACGCAGGCGAGGGCCGCGACCAGCCGCGCCCGTTCGGCGGCCGGGACGAGGGGGCGCTCGCTCCCCTTCCCCAACCGCCGCACCGACGCGTCGCTGTTGACGCCGACGACGAGCGCGCTTCCCTCGGCGCGCGCCGCCTCGAGCAGCGCCACGTGCCCCACGTGCAAGAGATCGAACACTCCATTGGTGAACACGACCGGCCCTTGCTGCGCCGCGCGCCACGCAGCGGCCGCTTCGAGGGACCGGAGCTTGGCGGCGGTGTTCACGCGGAGGTCCACTCGTCGTCCGTGGTCCCGCGCACGCGGAATGTCCACTTGAGCAACGGGGGCGACACCAACGTGGTCGCGATGATGACGAGCAGGATGGCGCTGAACAACCGGCCCGAGAGAATGCCGGCAGTGAGCCCGATCTGCGCGAACACCAGGCCGACCTCGCCCCGCGGCGCCATGCCCACGCCCACCGCCCAGCGGTTGAACCGGCGCCACGGCACGGCCCACCCGCTCGCCAGCTTGCCCAGCACCGCGATGCCGAAGAGCATGCCGGCGATGGACAGGGTGGCACGGTTCGCGGGATCGACCGGGTTCCAGACCGCGAGGTCGACGCTCGCCCCGATGCTCAGGAAGAAGATCGGCGTGAAGACGTCGGCGACGGGCTTGATCCGCTCTTCGATCGCGTCGAACTGGTTGGTCTCCGACAGGATCAGCCCCGCGGCGAACGCGCCGATGATGAACGCCGAGCCCGCCTCGGCGGCGAGGGCACAGAGTCCCAAGAGAAAGGCGAATGCCGAAACCACCAGGAACCCACGCACCCGCATCCGGTCCACGATGCCGAAGAGCCAGGGGGTGATCGTCAGACCGAGCCAGACGGCCACGACGAGGAAGCCAACCGCGACAGCGAGTGTGCGGGCCACTCCCAGGGCGCTCACCGCCGTGCCCGCCGCTAGGCCCGAGACCACGCCGAGGATTACGAGGCCCATCACGTCGTCGATCACGGCGGCCCCGAGGATGGTCCGGGCCTCGACCGAGTGGAGTGCCCCCAGGTCGGCCAGAACCCGGGCGGTGATGCCGACGGAGGTGGCGGTGAGGGTGGCGCCGACGAAGATCGCGGTCGTGGTCGGATCGGCGACCGTCTGCTCGTCCCCGTGCCAGCCCGACTTCCAATAGAGGTAGCCCAACACGAAGGGCACCGCGACGCCGACCGTGGCCACCGCCAGGGCGGGCGCGCCGACCCGGCGCATCGCCTTGAGGTCCGTCTCGAGCCCGATCTCGAACAGCAAGACGACGACGCCGAGTTGGGCGAGGAGATGGAACACCGCGGTGAGAGGATCGCCGGGGGCGGTGGGAATGAGCTTGAGCGCTCCGGCTCCGAGCAGGATGCCGGCGAGCAGCTCGCCGAGCACCGCCGGCTGGCCCAGGCGCTCCACCATCTCGCCGGCGAACTTTGCGGCGACGAGCATGACGGCGAGAACGGCGAAGAAGCGGACGACCGGCACCTCTCCCCCGCCCGCGGCGCTGAGCAGGAGCGGCAGGAGCGCCGCGAGGACCAGCGGCCTATAGCTGCTCGGTGGCTTTCGGATGGAACTGGAAGGTGTGTTCGAAGAGCGGGAGGTGGACCGATTCGCTGTAGGAGGATTCAATATTGATCTCCCGCGGCGAGAGGCTGCGACGGATCCTCAGGTTCGTGGAGGCATCCTCCGGGACGCCGATGTCCTGCACCGCAGCCTGGAGGCGGCGGCGGATGGTGCCGTCATCGAGCGCCGCGGCGAGCCGGGCCTGGGACTGCATCTCGTCCAGAAACCGGTAGTAGCGGAAGTACACCTCTCCGATATTGACGCCATAATAGAGGAGCGCCACGAAGAACAGCAGCGAAACGAGGCAGCCGGTCGAGCTGGCGCCGCGGTGGCTGCGCAGCAGGCGGCTCACCACTGGGACTGCGCTCCGTCGACGATTTCGGTCACCAGTTTCTGCAAGGCGATCTTTCGACCCTCGGCTTCCTGGGGCGGTTGGTAATCGCCCGACACCATCAGCCCTTGCCGCTTCCACAGCGTATGACCATCCCGCTGATCCACGATCTCCACGTCCAGCGTCAGCTGAATTTGCCGGTGGGTCACGTTCGGGTTACCCACCCCCGGTTGCACCACGATCGGGACGTCCGGGTCATAGCGGGCGATGCGCCCCCGCACCAGCGCGTCGGCATTCTGCTCACCCGCCTGCCGCAAGCCCAGCCGACTCTCCATCGCATCCCGGACGGCGTCGTTCACCTCCCGCGTCAACGCCGGCTCGGGCGTGTCGTTGTCGAACGGCAGAATCGCCACCGTCTTGACGTTGGGCAGCCCGCCGCCGGAGAAGTGGTAGAGGCAGGCGGCGAGCCCCAGCGTCGCCGCACTAACGGCGGCTGCGCCACAATGCCGGCGCAATGACCGCCGCGGTATCGACTGCCACCATCGTGAGCTCAAAGCGCGCCGGACCCTCCGAGAAAAAATCGATGCGAGCGCTGGCCGGCAGGGCGCGACCGTCGAACTTCGCGCTGCTCGTGGCGACGACTTTTCCCGCGCGCCGCCATTGCGCCTCCAGCCCCCGGGTTCGGCCCAGGCTCTCCACGTAATCCAGCGTGTCGGCCTCCTGAACGAACCGCCAAGTGGTGACCTGGTAATCTACCCCACGGTCCGCCCGGCCCGAGACTGCGGCGCCGACCGCCGGCGGCCGAACGATGCCCAGTGCCGCCCAGAGCATCGGAATCGCCGGGACCAGCGAGCGGAAGTCCTTCTCCGGATCGGCCCAGCGAACCGAGTCCCCCACCACGACCCCGGCACCGGACTTGACCCCGAGCTGCGCGACGTAGTCCAAGCGCAGCGAATCCGGGGGCGCAATCCGAACCTGCCCGCGTCCGGCCGCGCTCAGCCGTTCATCCCGGTACTTCCACCGGAACCGAATCGCCAGGGAATGGGACGGGCTGGTCCGAGCGGTCCACTGCCTGGCGCTGTCCCATGCCGCCGGCGCGAGCGGCTCCGGGACGAGCAAGCGGGGTTTGGGAACGCACGCCGCCGACCACACCCCGGCGCCAATGTAGGAAAGGGATCGGAGGCGGTCAAGCACAACCCATTGCCGATTCAATAGTTAAATCCGAAAAAGAAGTCCACAAACCGGGGGCGCTGGTTATGGACGGGGAGGCTGTAGCGGTCCACGTCGCCGTGATGGAAGCGCCAACCGAAGTCCAAGCGGAGCACCAGGGGCTCGCCGATCGGCATCCGGAGGCCGAGCCCCAGGCTCCCCAGCGCGCCCCGAGAGGTGGAGAACTCGGTCCAGGCGCGCCCGTAGTCGACGAACAGCGCGCCCTGGACTCCCGGGAATCGGACGACGCCGGTAGGGAAGCCGATCGAGAGGAAGTCGGTGATCGGGAAGCGCCACTCGGCGTTCAGCATCCAGGCGCGGGTCCCGGCCACGTAGCCGTAGCCCGGGTAGCCGCGCAGCGCCCAGGAGCCCCCGATGTTGATCCGGCGCGGCCGCTCGCCGCCGGCGTAGTAGCCCAGCGCGCGTACGGCGATCGCGCTGTGCAGCGAGGTGCGGAAGTAGCGGCGCCAGTCGCCCGAGGCGATCCAGGAGTCGAACCGCCCGTTGGAGATGTCGTTGACGAGTCCGGCGGTGAAATTGAAACGCTCGCCGTCGATGGGACCGGTGGCGAGCCAGAGCGTGTTGTCCTTGATGTAGCTCAGGTAGTTCGACGCGAGCCAGCCGACGCGATGGAAGTCGGTCGGGTCCCCGCTGCCGGTGAGGACGTCGGGGCGCGACAGATCGAACCGGTCCGAGTGCTCGACGCGGTACTCGGCCTCGAGGCGGCGGAAGCGTGACAGCGGGTAGCGCACCTGGGCGAGCACGCCATCGGAGGTCTCATCGAAGATGGTGCTGAAGTCGCCGTCGTAGAACAGCCCGCGCTGCCGGAACGCACCGACGCCCCAGTTCACGCGGCGTGCCTGGTTCAGGTAGAACACCGTGCCGTTGAGGTTGTCGAGCAGGTTGCCGAAGCTGCTTCCCCGGAGCTGGAAGGAGGAGATCCCGATGAACACCATGTGGTCGCTGAGCTGGTCGCTGAGCAGGAAAACCGCCCCTTGCGCCGAGCCGATTCCCGGGGCCAGCGCGGCGTCGCCGGCCGCGACGTCGAGGGTGTATTTCTTCTCGAACGGCATGGCGTCCGCACGCGAGAACTTGGGGTTGGCCAGCTCGGGCCAGGGCCACTCCGGCGGTCGGCGATCGGCCGCCAGCGTGAACTTCGGCAGCGCGGAATCGGCGGTCGAGCGCGCGAAGTAGATGTTGAAGCTCAGGTCGGCGAACCCGCCGAACACGAGGCCCCCCCCCGTCCCCCCCCCCCCTCCTCCTCCCTCCCTCCCTCGGTCCACGTACTGCGGGTCGAAGGCGCCGTTGACCGTGTTCGTCTCCGTGCGGCCCGCTCCGGTCGAGTCGACGGAGTAGATCTGCGGGGTGCCGTCGCGGTCGCTCGAGAAGTAGACGCGGCCGGTGGCGGCCGACCAGCGCGGCGTATCGTCGCGCCAGTCGCCGTAGGTCAGATAGCGGATCGCGCCGGTGGCGAGGTCGAGCGCGAACAGGTTGCGCGCCCCATCGGGCCCGAACGCCGTGCGATCCGAGGAGAACACCACGGTGCGGCCGTCGGGGCTCACCGTAGGATCGAGGTCCTGGTAGCGGTCCGACGTCAGCCGCTCGAGGCGGCCCCGTTCCTTTCCCGCTCCAGTTCCGTCGCCCAGCCACAGGCGGTACAGGTCGGAATAGCCCGACAGGGAGAGCCCGCTGAACACCACGCTCTTGCCGTCGGGGACCCAGGCCGGTGACAGAATCGACACGAGCTCAGGGAACTGGTAGCGCCCCACGACCCGGTGCTCGGCGAGATTCCAGAAAAACAGCGCATCGCGGTCGAGCGAGCGGCTCCCGAACACCACGATGCCGCCGGGGCTGACGTCCATCCGCGACTCGAAGAAGTGGAACGACTCGAACTGCGGCGTGCGCTCGCCCTTGACCACGATTCGGCGCCGCTCGCTCTCGAACTCCTGCGCGTAGATGTTGGTGTACCCGCTCGAGGGGGAGAAATAGAGGAACTCGCCGGCGCTGTCCTGCCCGCTCCAATACGCCGTGGGCTTGATGGCCAGCCGGGTGAGAAGTTTCGACGTGATCGCGAGCGGGGTCGCCCGGCCGACGACCGGGAAATAGCGGCGCCGCATCCAGAATTGCCATTCGTCGGACAGGTGAGCCAGGGAGCGCCCGTAGACGGCGGCCACGACCTCCTCGAACGTCGGGTACTTCCACAGCTCGTGGTAGAGCTCCCCGATGCGCCACTCGCCGTATGTCTCGGCGAGAAAGCGGTGGATGGAGCCTCCCAGGGGATACACGATCCCGCCGTAGGCGTAGGTGAGATCCCGAAGCGACGGCAGCTGCCCCGAAATCGTCATGTCCCGGAGGATCATCTCGTCGCGCGAGTCTTCCCCAGCCGAGAAGAATTCCGCCAGTCCTTCCGTGTACCAAAGCGGCTGCCCGGCGTGGTGCATCCGCGGGTAGCGCGTGAAGACCTCGGTTTCGAGGCTCAGCTGGAAGACGTGGACCAGCTCGTGTCGCAGGGTGTGGCGAAACTCGGTGTAGCTGCCGGTGAACGGCAGCGTGACGCGGCGCTTCAGAAACTCGGTGACGCCGAGCAGGCCCTCCGGGGGCACGAACGGCAGGATGTTGGTCTGCTCGAAGTCGGTATGCGAGGCGTAGATGATCAGCGGGATGCGGCGCCGCACGGCGTGGTTGAAGCGCCGCTCCAGGACGCCGTAGCTCTCCTCGGCGTAGGCGAGCGCCACGCGGCCCAGCTCCTCTTCTTCCGGATAGTAGTACAGGTCGACGTGCTCGCCGCGCAGCACGCGCCAGTCGAACCGCCGGTACTGCACCTTGTTCTGCCCGAAATAGCCGAATTGCGCCGGCGCGGCGATCGGGAGCGCCGCGAGGGCGGCGAGCAGCGCGACGGTGCGGCCCCGCATCAGCGGTGGATGCTCCGGATGCGCTCGCCCTGCGCGATCTGCTGCAGGACGCGGGGATCGCCCACCACGCGACCGAACACGGTGTAGATGCCGTCCAGATGCGGCTGGGGCGAGTGAGTGATGAAGTACTGGCTGCCGCCGGTGTCGGGGCCCGAGAGCGCCATGCCCATGGTCCCCGTTTCGTAGCGCATCGGGTTCACCTCGTCCCGCAGCACGAACCCCGGCCCGCCCCAGCCGTCGCCGCGCGGGTCGCCGTCCTGCACCACGAAGTTCGGCACGACCCGATGCCAGCGAAACCCGTCGAAGTAGCGCCGGTCCACGAGGGCCAGAAACGCCGCGACGGTGAGGGGCGCTTCCCCGGGGAGCAGCTCGATCGTCACGCTGCCGCGGTCGGTATCAATCGTCACCTGGGGCGCGGGGCGGCCGGTGAGGGCCGGGAGGAGGTAGCGCCGGGCGACGTCGCGGTACTCGGCGTCGGTGTGACCGGTTGCGATGGGGGCAGCCGGCCCCCACGCCTCCGCGGCATCGGGGAAACGCTCGGCCGCGAGGCGTCGGACCAGGTAGTCGTCAGCCTTCGGGACGGTCGTCACGAAGCGGGTCGCGACGCGGAGTCGCCCGGCCGCGCTGCGTTGTGCGATGGCCGCCAGTGCCGTGACGGCCGAGAGGCGGGCATCGTTGAAGGGATCGGCTGCCGCGCGGGTGTAAGCCTGCGTGAGCCGCTCCACGTCTTCGGGGTCGGGATGGCGGGCGAGCAGGTCGGCGGCGACGCTGCGCACAGCTGGGTCGGCATGGGCGAGCAGGTCGCGCGCACGGCCGAGCAGGGCGGAATCCCCGCTATCGGTGACGATGCGCACCAGGCCCTGGAGCGCGCGGGCCACGACCCGCCCGTCGGGGTCGGCGAGCAGGAACTCGAGCCGGGCGCGGCTCCGCGCGGCGTCGAACACCTCGGCGGCGACGCTGCGCCACCGCCAATCGGGATCGGTCGCCGCAGAGGCGGCCGCGGCGGCGCCCGCACCGCTATCGGCTTCGGCGAGCCCGATCAGCGCCTGGCGCCGCAGGGCGAACACCGGGCTGGCGAGTCGGGCGGTGAGCGCGGAGACGGCCGCGGCCCCCCCCCGGATCACGCCCAAGGTCGTCTCCGCTTGCACCGCGACGCCGACGTCCGCGTCGGAGGCGAGCGGCGCCGCCGCGCCGACCAGGGTGCTGTCGCGCAGGCTGCCGACGGCGCGCAGGGCGTTGATGCGCACCTGCGGGTCCCGGTCCTGGAGCAGCGGACGTACGCGCGCCGCGATCGCACGCCGGTCGGCTTTGGCGCTGTCGACGAGCGTTCCGGAGATCCCTCGGGCCGCGGTCGCGCGTACCGTGGCGTCCTGATCTTGCAGGGCGTTCACGAGGGTGGCGACGGCCTCCGGGGTTCGCAGCCGCGCGAGCGAATACACGGCGCGCCAGCGTACCAGGGCATCGGGCGCCTCGGCGAAGCGGATCAAGGTGGCGACCGGGGCGCGGCGGCCGAGCCGCCATGCCTCGAGCAGTGTACGCGCCGAAGCCGGCGGGACGTCGCCGCCCGGCGAGGCGGCCTCGAGGATCAGGATGAGCGCCTGCGCGCCGGCGTCCCCGCCGATCTTGGCGAGCGCGGTCACCGCTTCGAGCTGCGGCAGGTCCTGGTCGGCGGCGGCGCGACCGCGCACGGTGGCGAGCAGCGGGTCCACCCCACGCGGGTCTTTCAGGAGCCCCAACCCAAACGCCGCCGCGGCCCGCACGGCCAGCACTGAATCGGCGAGGGCGGCGACGAGCAGGTCCACGGCGGCGGGGTCGCCGATGCGGCCGGCGGCAAGCGCGGCCTGGCGGCGCACGCCGGGGTCCGGGTGCCGCAATGCCTCGCGCAGCAGGGCGCCGTCGAAGCGGCGCGCGTCGCTGACGGCCAGCAGCCGGGCCAGCTCGGCGACGATCGCTTCGTCCTGCGCCGGCGCGGGGGGGGGGGAGGTCGGCTGCTGAGCCGCGGCGGGGTGGTGCGAAGCGGCCAGCGCGAGGAGCAGCAGCGCGGTGCTAGAGGCGCACCGGGTCCGGCGTGGGCTGCAGGAGGTCACACACATGCTCCGGGATGCGGGTGAGCGTATGGTGCCGATCGAGCGCGATGAGCGCCGTCTCCGCGGTGGCGAGGAGCTCGCCCGAGGCCGCGCGCTCCACGGCGTAGCCGAAGATAACCCGGCGCGAGGCGAGATCGCGCACCCAGCAGCGGATGCGCAGCAGGTCGTCGTAGCGGGCCGGCCGGCGGTAGCGCACACGGAGGTCGGTGACCGCGAGATAGATGCCCTGCTCTTCCATTTCCTTGTAGGTGACCCCGGTGGTCCGCAGGTGTTCCGTGCGGGCCATGTCGAGCCAGATGACGTAGTGGGCATGGTAGACGAGCCCCATCTGGTCCGTCTCGGAGTAGTTGACGCGGTGCTCGATGGCGCTGATGGCGCCGGCGGGTCGCGCGAGCGGCGTCACTCGCCGTAGGGGATCCAGATGTTTTTCACCTGCGTCGCCTCGCGCAGGAACTCGCGCCCTTCCCCCTGGCGGGCGTCGAGCCAATCGCGCGGGTGCGTCAGGGTCCAGGTGCGCTTCATGTTCCCCGCGGACGCCCGCTCGACCGCGGCGGCGCCGGCGCTCCCGCCGGCGTACCACACCGCATCCACGCCCAAGTGGTCGGCGAGCACGAGCGCGAGCGGGTCGGCGGCGCCGGTGACGATGTTCACCACGCCGGCGGGCAAGTCGGAGGTCTCGAGCACACCGTAGAAATCCGTGGCGCAGAGGGGATGCGGCTCCGAGGGGATCGCGACCACGGTATTGCCGGTGGCGATCACCGGCGCCACCAACGAAACGAAGCCGACCAGGGGGAACGCCGCCGGGCAGGCCAGTCCGATCACGCCGATGGGCTCGTTCATGGCCAGGGTGACGCCCCGCACGGGGACGTGGTGCACCAAACCGTCGTACTTGTCGGCCCAGGCGGCATAGCTGAAGAGCCGGGAGATGGTCGCGTCCACCTCGCGGCGCCCGGCGCCCCGACCAGTCATGGCGTCCACCCTCGCGGCGAACTCGTCCGCCCGCGCCGAGAGATTTTCGGCGATGTAATAGAGGATCTGACCGCGCAAATGACCGCTCGCTTGGGCCCACCCCGCTGCCGCGTGCGCCGCCTCGACCGCGTTGCGGATATCCTTGCGATTCCCTTCCCCGACCTCACCGACGGGACGGCCGTCCGCGCCGACGATGCGGCGGGAGTAGCCCTGGTCGGGGCGGACTTGCTTGCCGCCGATGAAGAGCTTGGGGGTACGGTCGATGGCGGGGAGGTCGGAATGCGGAGTGCGGAGTGCGGAATGCGGAATAGGCGTCTCCGGCTTCGGGGCGCTGGATTCATCATTCCGCCTTCCGACTTCCGCGTTCCGGCTCTCCCAGTCCGCCTTGAGATACTCCCACATCCCTTCCCGCCCGCCCTCGCGCCCGAATCCCGACTCGCGATAGCCGCCGAAGCCGGAGGCCGCGTCGAACAGATTCGTGCAGTTGATCCACACCACGCCCGCCTTGATCTTCGGCGCGACGTCGAGGGCAAGATTGATGTTCTCGGTCCATACGCTCGCGGCGAGGCCGAAGGGGGTGTTGTTGGCAAGCTCGACCGCTTCCGCGGGGGTGCGGAACGTCATCGAGACGAGCACGGGCCCGAAGATCTCGACTTGTGCGATGGTCGCCGCGGGCGCCACGTCGGTGAACAGCGTAGGCGGGTAGAAGTAGCCCTCGGTGGGGCACGCCCAAGAGGGCTGCCACATCGTGGCGCCCTCCTCGACCCCCTTGTGCACCAGGCCGCGGATGCGCTCGAGCTGCACCGGAGCGACGATGGCGCCCATGTCGACGGCCTTGTCGAGCGGTGAGCCGACGCGGAGCTTTTCCATCCGCGCCCGCAGCTTCGTGATGAGCCGCGGGGCGACGCCTTCCTGCACGAGCAACCGCGACCCCGCGCAGCACACCTGTCCCTGATTGAACCAGATGGCGTCCACGACCCCTTCGACCACGCTGTCCAGGTCGGCGTCCTCGAACACGACGAACGGGCTCTTGCCCCCGAGCTCGAGCGAGAGCCGCTTGCCCGAGCCGGCCGTGGCCTTGCGGATGATCCGCCCCACGTCGGTCGAGCCGGTGAAGGCGATCTTGTCGACGTCGGGATGGTCGACGAGCAGTTTGCCGGTCGTGCCGTCGCCGGTGATCACGTTGAGGACGCCGGGCGGCAATCCGGCCGCGTCGGCGATCTCGGCGAAGACGAGGGCGGTGAGCGGCGTGAATTCGGCCGGCTTCAGGACGACGGTGTTCCCGGCCGCGAGCGCCGGCGCCACCTTCCACGCCACCATGAGCAGCGGGAAGTTCCACGGGATGATCTGGCCCACGACGCCCACGGGCCCGTGGCCGGGGAACTCGGTGTCGCGCAGCTGGGCCCAGCCCGCGTGGTGGTAGAAGTGCCGGGCGACGAGCGGGATGTCGAGGTCGCGCGTCTCGCGGATCGACTTGCCGTTGTCCATGCTCTCGAGCACCGCGAGCAACCGCGCGTGCTTTTGCACCCCACGCGCCAGGGCGTAGAGGTGACGGGCGCGCGCGTGGTCCGACAGCGCGGCCCACGCCGGGAGCGCCGCGCGCGCCGCACGCACCGCCGCTTCCACGTCGGCCTTCCCCGCCTGAGCCACGCGCGCCAGCCGCTGCGTGGTCGCGGGGTTGATGACGTCGAACAGCGCTCCGTCCGCTCCCTTGATCCAGCGGCCGCCGACGTAGATCCCCAGCTCGCCGCCGTGGCGTGCGAGCCAGCTCACGGCCTCCTGGTCGCTCTCGGGCGCCGGGCCGTAGTCCATCGTCTCGAAGATCTCGCTCACGCCCATGGCGGTCTCTTTCATGGCATCCCTAGACCATCGGATGGCGGTGGGCGGCCGAGTAGCGGCCGGTGGTGAAGTGCTCGAGCTGGCGTTCGATGTCGGTCAGCAGCGCACTCGCGCCGATGCGGAACAGATCGGCGCGCATCCAGGCGCTGCCCAGCTCTTCCTTCATGAGGTAGAGCCACTCGAGCGCCGCCTTGGCGGTGCGGATGCCGCCGGCGGGCTTGAAGCCCACCTGATGGCCGGTCGCTTCCCCGTACTCGCGGATCTGGCGCGTCATCACGACGCCGACCGGGAGCGTGGCGTTCACGGGCTCCTTGCCAGTGGAGGTCTTGATGAAGTCCGCGCCGGCCATCATCGCCACCCGGCTCGCGCGCGCGACATTGGTCAGCGTGGCCAGCTCACCGGTGCCCAGAATGACCTTCATCAGGGCGTCGCCGCAGGCCTCGCGGAAGGCCCGGACCTCGTCGTACAACGCTTCCCAATCTCCCGCGAGCACGTGGGCCCGGGTGATGACGACATCGATCTCCCGCGCCCCCGCCTCGACGGAGGCGCGGATCTCCTCCACCCGCTGGCGGAACGGATTCAGCCCGGCCGGAAAACCGGTCGAAACCGCGGCGACGGGAATCCCCGAGCCCGCCAGCGCCTCGACCGCGACCGGCACATAGGCGTGGTAGACGCACACGGCCCCGACCGTGATCCCCAGGTGTCCGACGCCGAGGGCCTCGACCAGGTCGTCCCCCAGGGGGCGGCGTGCCTTGGCGCACAGGCGCCGGACGTTGCCCGGGGTGTCGTCGCCCTGGAGGGTGGTGAGATCGATGCAGGTGATGGCCCGGAGCAGCCAGGCGGCCTGCCACTGCTTCTTGACGGTGCGCCGGGTGGGGATGGTGGTGGCACGGCGCTCGACGGCGCTGCGGTTCACCCGCAGGGCACGGATCACCTCGAGATCGAGGGGCGTGCCGGGGTTGGAGCGCCGGCGGCGGTGCACCTGCACGTCGCGCTCGGCCTGTGGAGCCGCCAGCGGCGCCCGCGTCGAAGCCGGCGCGTTCGCGCCCGCCGTCCGCTCGCCCGTCTTCTGCTCGCGCGTCACTTTCATCTGATCCTTGTAATCTATGCTATCCCGTTCCCTGAGATAGGCTTGCCGCTCGTCCCGGTCGCTCCTAGCTTGGGGGCCGTGCCTCCCCTCGGCTTCCCCGCCCCCATCGCCCCCCCTGCCACCCCCGTCCCCCAGGGCCCCCGAGTCGTCGTCGTCGCCGATGCGCATCTCGGCCAGGTTCCCGCCGCCACCGAGGCCGCCTTCCACACGTTTCTCGAGCGCGTGCCGCAGCCCGGCGACCACCTGCTCATCGACGGTGACCTGTTCGACTTCTGGTTCGAATATGGCGCCGTGATTCCACGCAAACACTTCGCCAGCGTGACAAAGCTCGCCGCGCTGCGCGCGCGCGGCGTGGCGATCACGTTCGTGGGCGGCAACCATGACCGCTGGGGCGGCAGGTTTCTCACGGACGACTTGGGCATCGCGTTCTCCAGCGGGGAAACGGAAGTCGACCTGGCGGGCCGCCGGGCGTTCGTGGCGCACGGCGACGGACTCACGGAGCAGCACTGGAGCGCGAAGTTGATGCACCGCGTCACCCGCCACCCGCTCACGGCCTGGACCTTCCGCCATCTTCCTCCCGACTTGGGCTTCTGGATCGCCGGCAAGCTCTCGGGGACGCTCGCGGACACCACCAAGGACCGGGCGGTCCTGGACCGTGCCGCCGCCGCACAGCGCGACTGGGCCTGCGACCTGCTGCGGCGACGGCCCGAGCTCGATCTCGTGGTGATGGCACACACCCACCGCCCGCAGCTCGAGACGCTCCCCGACGGCCGGGCCTACTTGAATCCGGGGGCGTTCCTCGACGGTGGCCGGTATGCGATCATTACCCGAGAGACGGTGGAGTTGAAGAGCTTCGGATCATAATACGGATTGCGGAATGCGGATTGCGGAATCGCAGGGGGAGGTCGGCCGTCATTCCGCAATCCCCAATCCGCAATCCACAATCGCATCACCCCAGCGGCACGACCTCCACATTCTGCAACCGCTCGCCAAGAAAGCGGGCGCCCACTTTGCGAAAATGCGGCTCGTCGTCCGAGACGATGAAGAGGTGATCGGCGTGGGGCGGGCGCTGCGCCGGCGCCTCGAGACCGCGCGCGGTCAGCTCTCGCGTCACTTCCTTGGCGGTCTCCTCGGCACTGTCGATCAGCGTCACCCCTGGCCCCATCACGCGGGCCAACAGCGGCTTCAGCAGCGGATAGTGGGTGCACCCGAGCACCAGCACGTCGACGCCGGCCTTGCGAAGCGGCTCCAAGTACTCGCGCGCGACCAGCTCGGTGGCCGGGTGGTCGAACCAGCCCTCTTCCACCAGCGGCACGAACAGGGGGCAGGCGTGCGAGTGGACGGCGGCGTCGGCGCGCAGGGCGTGGATGGCGCGCGCGTAGGCGCCGCTCGCGATCGTACCGGCCGTGCCGATGACGCCGATCTTCCCCGTCTGCGTCGCCGCGACGGCGGCCCGCGCCCCCGGCTCGATCACGCCGACGACGGGCACGGGCGAGAGCGCCTTGAGGTGATCGAGCGCCTGCGCCGTGATGGTGTTGCACGCCACGACGACCGCCTTCACTCCACGCTGCAGCAGGTGTGCCAGAATCTCCGCACTGTAGCGCCGCACGGTGTCGGGTGACTTGGGTCCGTACGGCACGCGCGCGGTGTCGCCGAAGTAGATCACCGATTCGGCCGGCAGCCGCTCGAACAGCGCGCGGGCGACGGTGAGGCCGCCGATGCCGGAGTCGAACACGCCGAGGGGGGCGGCGTTCACGGGCGCGGCAGCGGGAAAGACAGCCCGACGCCGCCCGGCCCGCTCCGGATGTGCAGCTCCTTGGGAAAATCCTGCAGGTGGGCGGACACGTAGGCCTCGGCGCCGGCAAAGAGGTGATTGAAGATCCAGAGCACGAGCCAGTCCTGCACTTCCTGGCGCTTGGCCTTGAGGCCCTTGGCCCCGATACGGTTGAAGTAGTTCGCTTCCCGTTGTGCCTTGACGGTCATCATCATGGTGAGCCCTTCCCACGCGACGAACAGCGCACCCGTCGTGTGGCGCCCCGTCGCCGCCTGCCCCCAGCCGGGCAGGAGCAGGGAGCGCCGAAACGCTCCGCCCGGCGAGACGCGGTGGATGGTGTCGAGCGGGACGATGCGCGCGCCGGAGGTGAGGATGCGGGGGGGGGTGGTGTCTTGGGCGGAAACGCGCAGGGGCATCGAGGCACAGAGGCACAGCAGCACCGTCGCCGACTTGACAGGCCGTCTCACTGGGCCACCATCACGCTGAGGCAGCGCGGCCGCGCGGTCACCGTCACCTCGTGCACGCCCGTGTCCCGCAGCTCGCCGTCCAGGTGCAGCAAGAGCGGCGCCGCGGCGCAGCGGATGGTGAGCCGGTCGGTCTGGAACAGGGCGACTTCCTTCATTCCGTTATGCGTACCCCGCATCAGCCGCGGCAGCGCCAGGAGGAACCGCGGGAGGGACACGCGCCGGATCAGGCAGGCGTCGAGCCGGCCGTCGGACGGGTCGGCGCCCGGGGCGAAGCGATAGTCGCCGCCGGCCGTGGTGCCGTTGCACACCTCGACCATCATCATTTCCCCGGTCTCGGCAAACTCGGCCGAGCGGACCTCGAAGCGCGGCGGCCGAAAGGTGGCGAACGCGCGGAGCACGGGAACGAGGTAGGAGAGGAAGCCGCGGAGGCCGGGCATCGCGTTGCGCAGCCGGACCACGGCCGGTCCGAAGCCGAACCCCATGCTGTTGACGAAGAGCTCCCCCCGGACCTCGCCGGCGTCGAAGACGCAGGTGCGGGCCGTGACGAGCCGCGCCACCGCCCGCGGGATGCTGTGGCGGTAGACGCCCACGAGCTTGGCGAAGTCGTTTCCCGAGCCGATCGGCACGACGCCGAGGGTCGCAACGCTGGAGCCGGCCACGCCGCCGGCGCGGATCAACCCGTTGGCCACGTCGTGCACGGTGCCGTCCCCGCCGACGGCGATCACGCGCCGCGCCCCCGCTCGCGCCGCCTCGGCGGCGAGCTGGACGGCATGATCGGGACCGGTCGTTTCCACGAGGTCGACCGTCCATCCCTGACTGCGGAACTCCCGGGCGACGGGGTCTTTCGCGCGGCGGGCGGCCCCCCGCCCCGCGGCGGGATTCACGATGACGTGGGCGTGAATCAGCTCAGATACGCCTCGTCCCACGCCACTTCGTATTCGCGGCGGCAGTGCGGGCAGCGGTGGCGATCGGCGCGCTTGGGAAGGGCGGCGCGCTCGTTGCAGCTCGGGCACACGCCGTAGCGATCGCCGAGGGGGGCGGTACCGGAGGGGGGGCGGAATCGCTTCGGCTTGGGGACGACCGACCAGCGCACGGGCGGCTTCGAGCTGATTTCCAGCAGCGCCTTGAGGATGAGGCAGGGCTGTCTGTTCACCTCGATCACGACCTCGAGGCCCTCCGCCTTCAGCACCTTGTACCAGGCGCCGCGGCGCAGCCTCACGTCCACGTCGGCCTGCAAACGGCCCCAGAGTCGCTCGGTCATGGGAGGACCTATAATCTGCATCGCGAACCGGGAGATGCCAGAGGCCTCCCGACCGACCTCGCGGTCCTGGGGGGCGACGGCGTAGATTCCTGACCCATGCGCCGCCGCTCCTCGTTGCTTGCGCTCGCCGTGCCGTGCTTCGCGGTGCTCCTCCTGGGCACGTGCAAGCTGGACTCGCCGTCGGGTCCGGCACCCGCACCGACCGTGGACAGCACCACCACCGTGGTTGGCAACGGCAGCATCCGCACCTTCGTCACGCTCGACAACGCGGGGGCGCCGACGGCGGTGGGCGCGATCTTCACCGAGGGGTTGCTCACGAACCTGCCCACCAGCAACACGGCTTTCACGCTGGGGTTCGGCGCGAACGCGGCGAAGACGCCGTTCACGCACATGTTTTTCGACTGGGCGCCGTTCGGCCACGCGCCCGGGGCGATCTACGACCGGCCCCATCTGGACTTCCATTTCTACTTCGCCTCGGTGCAGGACCGCCTGGCGGTGGCGGCGGGCGTCGATTCCACTCCGCCCGGCGCGGCGACACTGCCCACGAACTACTTCAAGGTCACCGAATCCGTCGCGTTCATGGGAACGCATTTTGCGGACTCGACCTTCCTCGAGTTCCACGGCACGCCGTTCGACAAGACGTTGCTGTACGGCTCGCACGAAGGGCGGATCACGTTTTACGACTTGATGACCACCACCGCCTGGCTCGTGACCAAGCCGAGCGTCCTGGTGGCGATCGGGCAGCCGGCGACGTATCCCAAGAGCGGCTACTACCCGACGCAATACCGGGTGAGCTATGACGCGGTCACGCGCGAGTACCGGGTGGCCGTCGAAGGCTTCGTGCTGCACTGACCGCGAGGACGCGATGACGCACACCACCAGAGGGATCACGCTCGCTGCAGCCGCCGCCCTGCTCGCCGGGTGCAACAAGAAGGACGCGACCGCGCCGATCACCGTCGGCACCATTCAGGGCCTGGTGGTGGACACCGGCGGTTTCGTTATGGACCAGGCCTCGGTACGGCTGCGCAACCTCGGCGGGGTGATCGACCTGCAGGCCGCGCTGACGGACGCGACCGGCAAGTATACGTTTTCGAACGTGCCGGCGGGGAGCTACGATGTGTTCCTGGTGATCCCGGCCGCGACGGCCGTCTCCGGTGGCAATACCAAGAGCGCGGCGGTCGCGGCGAACGGCAGCACCCAGCTCAACTTTGTGGTGACGTTGATCCCGGTGAGTTTTTCCGTTCACGTGCAGCCGGTTTTCACCGGCCAGTGCACCGGATGCCATTCCGCCGCGTTCGGTGTTCCTCCAATGGGGCTCAAATTGACGCCGGACAGCGCCTACGAGCTCACGGTGGGGTTCACGGCCCTTGAGCTGCCGGCCATGAAGCGCATCAAGGCAACGCTCCCCGACTCGAGCTACCTGATCCACAAGGTCCAGGGCACGCACCTGACCGCGGGGGGCAGCGGCGCGCAGATGCCGCTCGGCATTCCGCCGCTCGCGGCCCAGACCATCCGGATGCTGCGGCGCTGGATTAAGGAAGGGGCGCTGAAAAACTAGGCGGGTGGCGGGAGCGTGTAGGAATCGAACCTACCGAAGCCCTTACGAGCTCCAGCCGGTTTTGAAGACCGGTCCAGCCACCAGGCCAGAGCCGCCCCCACAGACAGGATCGGCGACTCCTAGAACTCCCGCTTCTTCATCTCCGAGAAAAACTTGCGGCGGTCGGTGTCTTCTTCGATCTCGGGAGACAACGTGCTGTCATACTGGCGCCGCGTCGGCTGCTTCGCCTTGGCGGCCTTGGCGGCGTTCTTCTTCACGAGGGCGGCGATCTTCTGGTCGTCGCTCTTCGACATGGCTACTCCTCCCCTCAGGTAACCAGGACGCGGGACGCAGTTTGAAAGATCGACAGGTGCCCCTCGCGGCGCAATCAGGCCTTCGGGAGGCCGCGGCGAGCGAGCGCCGCGACCAGCACCGGAACGGCCACCGCCAGGAATGCCCGGAGCAGCTGCTCCTTGAGAGACGCTTCTTGCTCGTAGCGCCAGACCAACGGGACCAGGACCTGGAACCGGAACGCCGCCACCCCCAGCAGGGCCCCGGCGAGCGCGCCGATACCGGATGCCGTCGTCCGCCACCCGGTTGCCCACACGATCGTGAAGCCGAGCAGGAGCAGCACGCCGCCGACGAGGAACAGCCAGCCCACGGGCGCGAGGGTCACGAGCATGTGAATGCGCGTGCGCGAGGCGATGGTGGGCAGCGCGAAGACGTACCAGAGCACCAGCACGCCGACGCCCGTCGCGGCACTCACCACCGTGCCGTAGCCGAACGAGCGCAGGGGATGTTCGTCGTTCATTGCGTCAGTCCCTCCTGGACCGCCGGCAGGACGGCGAGGACCGCCTCGACGGTGGCGACATGCGTTTGCGCCGCCCAGACCTGGATCGTGGCGAAATGCAGGTGCCGCTTCCGTTTGACCTGGCCCCGCAGTATCAGGTTGGACTGCGCGGGCCCAACCGGACTGTGGAACTCGGCACTGGTGCGAACCAGACGTGGACGGCCGCGCTGCCCTTGGGCCCACGCCCACAGGGCGACCAGCTGACCCGCCGCCTCGATCATCAGCGTCCCGGGGAAAATCGGGTCGCCGGGAAAGTGTTGGGGATACACCCAGTGCCCGGGGCCTAGATCGACCTCGGCGTCGATCGCCCCGCCCTCCATCCGGGTGACCCGGGAAACTTGACGCATCTGTGCCAGCGGTAGGAAGGTAGCATCAATGTCGATCAAGCTGGCCGAGACGGCTCCGAATTCGGACACGGGCGCTCCTAACCTGGGGGACGAAGCGACGCTCGCCACGATCCAGCGGTCGGTACCAAGTTGCAACACGTGCGGAGAAGACTCAATCCCCTCGTGGCGCCGCGGTTGGTTGTTGACCGACCTCCATCCGCCTTGCACACTCTCAGCCTCTCACGTCTCCCGACCGAGGAATGCACCCTATGAAGCGCGACGTCTCCAGCGGAATCCTGCTCATCGCCGGGGCGCTGGCCGGCGTGGTCGTCATGATCCACCATCCGACTGTCCACGGCCTCATGGCTCCAGAGGGCTCCGAGCGGCTGGCCCAGCTGAACGTGATGGTGCACAGCCTGGCGCTGGCGGCCACGCCGATCGTGTTCCTGGGGCTGCTCGGCCTGGCCCGCCGCCTGGGGCCGTCCGATCTCACGACCGCCGCCCTGGTCGCGTTCGGATTCGCCGGCGTGGCCGTGATGTCCGCCGCAGTGGCGAGCGGATTCGTGGCGACGGGAGTGATTCAGCACATCATCCCCGCCGAGGGATCCCGGGTACCGGAGGCGCTCCTCGAGTACACCGGCCTGTGGAACCAAGGCTTCGCCAAGGTGGACGTCGTGGCCTCGTCCGTCGGCATCGTGCTCTGGTCGGTGGCGATCTTGCGGAGCGGCCGGATGGCTCGAGCGGCCGGATTCGCAGGGGCGGCGGTCGGCGCCGCAATCCTGCTCGTCTTTTTCTCAGGGCACCTCACCCTGAACGTTCGCGGGTTTGGAATCGTGATCTTCGCCCAGTCGGCGTGGCTGATCTGGCTCGGCATCCTGCTGATCCGCGGGGGGGAGGAGGCGCGCGAGGCGGCGTGACCGTCCTCGTCTACGCGGGGGAGTGGAACAGACCGACAAGCGCCAGCCGGACCGGCCCGACCGCATCCTCCACGACGACCCGCACGCGCGCGGCCGTGACCGGCGCGCAGCGGTCGATGCGCTTGTGGCCGATGGTCGCGCCGCGTGAGAGCACCGTCCAGGCGTCGTTGGTCCACGCTTCCACCCGGTAGCGCGCGACCGTCTGCCCGCGCGCGATCTCTTCGGCCAGCAGCACGAGGTCGAACGTCACGGGCCCGCGCAGCTCGAGCTCGGCGCCCTCCCGCGTGCGATGCAGCGTCGCTCCCGCCGCGAGATCTTCGGCGAAGAGATTCCGCACCCGCTCCCCGAACCCGGCGAGGCGTCGCACGTCGGTCTCGTGAAACAGCCCGTCCGTGGTCGGTGGCACGTTGAGGAGCAGGTTGCCGCCACGCCCTACGGACGCCTGATACAGCTCGAGCAGCTCGTCGACCGACTTCACCCCCTCGTCCTCGGCACGATGCCAAAACCAACCGGGCCGGATCGAGACGTCCGCCTCGGCCGGTCGCCACACCGTACCGTCAGGATTGCCGTGCTGGAGCGCTTCGATGATGCCCGGGCCGTCGAGGCCGGGAACGGGCACGAGCGCCGGCTGGACCGGGCACCAGTTCGGCTCTCCCGCGAGGCCACGCTCGTTGCCGATCCAGCGGATATCGGGCCCGGCGTCGGAGAACATGAGCGCGTCCGGCTGGAGCCGACGCACCGTGGCGTGAATGCGCTCCCAGTCGTACGCCTGGCGCCGGCCGTTGGGCCCCTCGCCGTTCGCGCCGTCGAACCATACCTCGGCGATCGAGCCGTACTGTGTGAGCAACTCGGTGAGTTGGCCGATATAGAAGTCGTCGTAGGCCCGGCCGGCGCCGTAGGACGGGGCATGACGATCCCACGGGGAGAGGTAGAACCCGACCCGCAGCCCCTCGGCGCGTGCGGCGTCGGAGAACTCGCGCACCACGTCCCCCCGTCCCCCGCGCCACGGACTGCTCGCCACCGAGTGGGTGGTGAGGCGGGAGGGCCAGAGGCAGAACCCGTCGTGGTGCTTGGCGGTGAGCACCATGTAGCGAAAGCCGCCGGCCTTCGCCGCGCGGGCCCATTGGGCGGCATCGAGCCGCGCGGGATCGAAGCTACCGGGGTCCTCGTTGCCGAGGCCCCACTCGCGGTCGCTGAAGGTGTTGACGCCGAAGTGGACGAACAACCCGAGCTCGGCGTCCTGCCAGGCGAGCTGCTGGCGGTTGGGGACGGCGAGCCGTGTCTGCCGCGGATCGGAGAACCTGGCTCCCAGCGCGTGCGCGCCGACGGCGGCACCGCTCGACTGGAGGAAGCGGCGGCGGTTCACGGGCGGGAGTGCGGGTGTGCCCCTAGCGCGGCCGTTGGGCCTCGCGGGTCCGCAGGCCCCGGATCGCGCCGGCGATCATCCGATTGACCGCGGCCAGGGAGAGCCCGCCCTCATCCGTCGAAGGAATGGTGGCGAAACCGATCGCCGATGCCTTGGGATAGCGGCTGAAGATCTGCTCGAACAGGGCCGCCAGCTGCTCACTGGACGGACCATTGGGCACCTTGTTCGGATGCGCCATGACCTCGCGGGGATCGAGCACGTCCATGTCGATATGGATGTAGATCTTGTCCGTCAGGCGACTGAGGCGATCGAGCTGGGCGAACACGGCCGGCGTCAGGTTGCGCACGTCGTCGACGCTGAGCTGCTCGATCCTCGAGCTGTCGAGCAGCTGCTGCTCCAGCGGGTCGGTGAGGCGCACGCCCGCCATGACGATGTGGCTGTCCGCGAGCGGCGGATCGAGATGCGCGTCCAGCCGCAGGCGCCGCAACGCCCGGCCCGTCGCCACGGCGACGGGCATCCCGCCCAGCGAGCCGCTGCGCGTGGTTTCCGGGGTGTTGAAATCGGGGTGCGCGTCGAGCCAGAGCATGCCGATCCGGATCGGCTGCGCTGTGGGTCCCGAATGCTGGAGTCCGGCGACCAGACCGGGCATGGATGGGCAGGTGGCGAGCAGTCCCACCGTGAAGTACCCATCCCGCTCGTTCTGCGCGACGATGTCGGCGAAATGACCCAGCGCCATGCCGAGCCGCTTCCAGCCGCCATACTCCGAATCCTCGGACGCCGTCAGCGCCGCAGCTTCGAGGCGCACGGTGGCACCCAGGCCGACGAGAATCTGCTGGATACCCCCGTTCGCCATCGTGCCGGGACCTGGAGAGGGACCGGTTGGGGAGAATGGTTGTTGGGCGAGGGCTACGCGCAGGCTGCCGTCGGGGCCCGTGTAGCGTTGGGCGTGGGCGACCGTGGGCCCGACGAGCAGCACGGCCAGGACCCAGGCGATCGGTCTCCGCATCCGGGCGTCAGTCCGCGTACCACAGCACCGCGCAGAAGTGACAGGCCGTCCCGGCGAGCACAAACAGGTGCCAGATGAAGTGGCTGTACCGCAGGCGCGGTGCCGTGAAGAACGCCACTCCAGTGGTGTAGGCGAGGCCTCCGGCCAATAGCCACACCAGGCCGGCCGCCGGCATCCGGAGCCACACGGGCCGGACGACGATCAGGGCGAGCCACCCCATCACGAGGTACAGCGTAGTCGAGAGGGTTGGGTTCCGCAGAGCCCCGATCGCTTTGAGGACGATTCCGACGAGCGCCAAGGTCCACACGAGGCTGAGCAGCGTCCACCCCCAGGCGCCGCGCAGGATGCCCAGCGCGAATGGCGTGTAGGTCCCGGCGATGAGCAGGAAGATGGCGCCGTGATCGAGGGCCCGGAACACGCGCTTGGCGCGGTTCGGCGGGAGGGCGTGGTACAGAGTGGACGCCGAGTACAGCAGGACGATCGTAGTGGCGAACACGCTCGCGCCGACGACCGTCGCGAGGCCGCCGTCCCGGGCGGCGGAGAGCACGAGGAGCGGCGTCGCGGCCACACCGGCGAGGAGGCCGATGCCGTGGCTGATGCTGTTGGCAATTTCTTCGCCGAGCGTTTGCGCGCGGTCGCGGAATGGAATCACTTCACCACACCCATCATTGCGAAGGTAGCGATCAGGACCAGGGTAAGGTAAGCGGCGAGGGCCAGAGGGCCCAGGAGAATTGTGACCCGGGCGAGCACGCGCCAGGCAGGCTTGGCCGTGCTGCGACGCGCGCTGCGCCACACCGCGACCGCGATGAACAGGCTATAGCCCACGAGCGCCAGCAGGAGAAGGACGAGTGCGAGCGGGATGGCGATCAAACCCCCGAGGGCAACACCGAACCAGAGCAGCCAGAGGGTGGCGTTGCCGAGGATCCCGAAGCCCCAATACACCACCGGCAGCGGAGACTCCCCGTGCCAGAGGCGGAGGAGGAGCGAACGCTGGTCGACCACTCCCCGCCTCCCCTACCCCTTCACCGCCACCACGTCGATCTCCACGCGTGCCGCCTTCGGCAACCCCGCGGCCTGCGTCGTCGAGCGCGCCGGCTTGTGCGTGCCGAAGTGCTTCGCGTACACCTCGTTCATCGCCGCGAAGTCCGCCATGTCGGCCAGATACACCGTGGTTTTCACCACGTTGCCCAGGCTCGATCCCGCGGCTTCGAGCACGGCCTCGAGGTTCCTGAACACCTGCTCGGTCTGCTCGGCCACCGTCTTCCCCACCAGCTCGCCGCTCTTGGGATCGAGCGCCACTTGCCCCGCCGTGAAGATCCAGCCGTCGGTCACGATGGCCTGGCTGTAGGGGCCGATCGCCTTCGGCGCCTTGTCGGTCGTCACTACGCCCAGCGTCTTCATCAAAAGAGCCCCTCGATGGTCCCGTCGGGATGGATGCGGATGCGCTCGGCCGCCGGGCTCTTGCCCAGCCCCGGCATGGTCATGATGTCGCCCGCCAGCGCCACGACGAACCCCGCGCCCGCGGAGGGCAGGATATCCCGCACGTGCACGGTGAAGCCGCTCGGCGCGCCCAACTTGGTCGGGTCGTCCGAAAATGAATACTGGGTCTTCGCCATGCACACCGGCGTCTCCCCCAGGCCCAGCTTGGGCAGCAGCTCGAGCGCGCGCTCAGCCGCGGGGCCGTACGACACGCCCGCCGCCCCGTAGATCTCGCGCGCGATGGTCTCGATCTTTTCCCGAATCGGCCGCTTTTCGTCGTACAGCGGCTTGAACGACGCCTGCGCCGAGTCCAGGAGCTGCAGCAGCGCTTCGGCCAGGGCGATGCCCCCCTCCCCACCCTTCTCCCACACCTCGCAGCGCACGACGTCGACCCCCTCGGCCGCGCAGGCCGCCTGCACCGCTTCGATCTCCGCATCGCTGTCGGAGACGAACCGGTTCAGCGTGACGAGGCACGGCAAGCCGAACTTCTTGACGTTCTGGATGTGGCGTCGGAGGTTGGCACACCCGCGCTGGACCGCCGCGGGATCCGCCACGCCCAGCTGCTCCTTTTTCACGCCGCCGTGCATCTTGAGCGCCCGGACCGTCGCGACGACGATCGCCGCCTCCGGCTCGAGCCCTGCAACCCGGCATTTGATGTCGAAGAACTTCTCGGCCCCCAGATCCGCGCCGAACCCGGCCTCGGTGAGCACCAGGTCCGCGAGCGCCAGGCCCATGCGGGTGGCCGTGACCGAGTTGCAGCCGTGGGCGATGTTGCCGAACGGTCCGCAGTGCACCAGCGCGGGCCCGCCCTCGAGCGTCTGCACGAGGTTCGGCATGAGCGCGTCCTTGAGGAGCAGCGTCATCGCGCCTTGCGCCTTGAGGTCGTAGGCGCGCACGGGGGTTTTGTCGGGACGCAACCCGACGATGATCCGGGCCAGGCGCTGCTCCAGGTCCGCGAGCCCGGTGGCGAGCGCCATGATCGCCATGACTTCCGAGCCGGGGATGATGACGAACCGCTCTTCGCGCACCGGCCCGTTGTTCAGGCCCCCGAGCCCCACGATGATGCTTCGCAGCGCGCGGTCGTTCATGTCCATGGTGCGCGGCCACAGGATGCGGCGCGTGGAGAGACCCTGGGCGTTGCCGTGGTGCAGGTGCGCGTCGAGCATCGCCGAGAGGAGATTGTGGGCGCTCGCGATCGCGTGGAAGTCACCGGTGAAATGGAGGTTGATGTCCTCCATCGGGACGACCTGCGCGTAGCCGCCCCCCGCCGCCCCACCCTTCACGCCGAACACGGGGCCGAGCGAGGGCTCGCGGATCGCGAGGATCGCGCTCTTGCCCAACCGCCGCAGCGCCTGCGCCAACCCGACCGTGACGGTGGACTTGCCCTCGCCCGCCGGCGTAGGGGTGATGCCCGTGACGAGCACGAGCCGGCCCCGGGGCTTCCGGGTCTCGAGCGCGCGCAGCGAGACCTTCGCCTTGTACTTCCCGTACAGCTCGATTTCGTCGCTTTCCAGGCCCAGCTCGGCGGCGACCTCGGTGATCGGGCGGAGTTTCGCGGCCTGGGCGATCTCGATATCGGTGGGAATCTTGACGGCGGTGGTCACGGGGCGGGCGTCTCGGTGAGGGAGTGGGCGATGCGTGGGCCGAACAGGCGGGTCGCGTTGGCGGTCGTCCGTTGCCCGACCATCCCCTCGGGCTCGCCGATGCTGCGGGCGAGCGCCGCGGCCACCTCACGCACGAACGCCGGCTCGTTGCGCCGGCCGCGGTGCGGCACGGGGGCGAGATAAGGGGCGTCGGTCTCCACGAGTAGTCGGATGGGCGGATAGTCGGATAGAGGAATCTCAGGACGCCAGTTCTTGAAAGTGATCATGCCGCTGCAAGAAAAATACGCGCCGGCTTCGATTCCCGCTGCGAACAGGTCCCGCCCGCCGGTGAAAGAATGAAGGACGATGGGCACTTTTGGACCCCATTCCCGCACCAAGGCCGCGGTGTCGGCATCGGCTTCGCGGGAGTGCACCACGACGGGCTTCCCCAGCTCCACGCCCAGGGCGAGTTGAGCCTCGAACGCCTCGCATTGGATGTCCCGGGCGGAATGGTGGTAGTGGTAGTCGAGGCCCGTTTCTCCCACCGCCACCACCTCGGGCGCGCCGAGCAGCGCGCGGAGCCGCGTCTCGACCTCGGGCGACCAGTCCTTCGCTTCATGTGGATGCAATCCGGCGGTCGCGGAGAGGCCCGGGGTTGCACGGGCCAATGCGATGGCGCGCGCGCTATCCTCGGCCGTCGTGCCGATCACGATGACGTGCCCCACTCCCGCGGCGCGGGCTCGCGCTAGCACTGCGCCGCGATCTGCATCGAACGCCCCGTCCCCCAAGTGCGCGTGGGCGTCGACCAGCACGTCAGACAGCGGCTTTGGGCCGGGGGCCGGACGGGGGCGGAAGGGAAGGACTTGCCGAGAGCGCCGGGGCCGGGGCACTGCGACCCGTGAACGCGCGCGCGCCGCGCGCATCCTCTCCCGGCCAGCGCTTTTCGATGTACATCAGCAGCGGCGCCGCGATGTAGATCGACGAGAAGGTGCCGGTGAAGATCGCGAACGTCATCACCAGCGCGAACGGGCGGATCACCTCGCCGCCCAGCACCACGAGCGCCACGGTGCACGCCATCGTGGTGCCGTGGGTGAGGATCGAGCGCGGCAGCGTCTCGTTGATGGACAGGTTGAGAATCTGGTACAAGTTCTGCCGCCGGAACTTGCGCAGATTTTCGCGCACCCGGTCGAAGATGATGATCGTGTCGTTGAGCGAGTAGCCCACCATGGTGAGCACGGCGCCCACAACGACGAGGCTGACCTCGAGGTTCAGGTACTTGATAAACGCGACGGTGGTGAGGATGTCGTGCGCCGTCGCCAGGACGGCGGCGAGGCCGAAGCGCCACTCGAACCGGATCGCCAGATAGGCCAAGGTGACGAAGAACGAGAAGAAGATCGCGAGCAGCGCCTTCCCCTGCAGCTCCTTGCCGACCTTGGGACCGACGGCCTCGTGGCGGACCTCGCGGTGATAGCGGTCTCCGATGCTCGCCTTGAGGGCCGCTTCCACGGTGGCGGCGGTCTGTTCCGCGCCGCTCGCCGCGGTGGCCTGCGTGCCAAGCCGCGCGCGAATCGTGAAGTCGGTGTCGCTGCCGAACGTGGAGATTTCCGCGCCGACCACGCCGGCCGAGTCGAGCGCGTGGCGCAGCTCGGCGGTGCCCACCCCCGGCGCCGTCTGCACCTGCATGAGCGTACCACCGGTGAATTCGATGCTGTAGTTCAGGCCTTTCACCGCCAGCAACAGCATGCCCGGCACGATGAGGAACGCGGTGAGCGCATAGGCCCACTTGCGCCACTTGATGAAATCGTAGTCGGCGTTGGCGAAGAGTCGGATCATCAGACGCTCAGGGTGGTCATGGCCGGCCGCTGCTGCAGCCATATCATGTAGAAGGTCCGGACGACGAAGATGGCCGTGATCATCGACGCCGCGATACCGATGATCAGCGTGATGGCGAAGCCCTGCACCGGCCCGGTGCCCACGAGATACAGGATGAACGCGGTGAGCGCCGTGCTCACGTTCGAGTCGATGATGGCGCTCATGGCGTGCTTGAAGCCTTCGTCCACCGCCGTGCGCACCAGCTTGCCGTGCTGCAGCTCCTCACGAATGCGCTCGAAGATCAGCACGTTGGCGTCCACCGCGATGCCCACCGACAGCACGAAGCCCGCCATGCCCGGCAGGGTGAGCGTGAACCCAAAGGCGGCCAGGCCGGCGAGCGTGAACAGGACGTACAGCGTCAGCGCCGTCACTGCGAGCGCGCCCGAGAGCCGGTAGTAGCCGATCATGATGAGCACCACCAGCGCGATCCCGACAATACCCGCCTTGACGCCGTCGTTGATCGAGTCGTCGCCGAGCGAGCGGCCGATGGAGCGCTCGTCGACCACCATGAGCGGCGCGGGGAGCGCGCCGGCGCGCAACACCAGGGCGAGGTCCTGCGCCTCCGTGAGGGGCTTGGAGCCGAGCTCGATCTGCCCCTGGTTGGTGATCTGCGATTTGATCACCGGCGGCTGGCCCTGCACGCGGGAGTCGAGAATGATGGCCATGTAGTCCTGCACGTGGCGCGCGGTCTCCTCCCCGAATTTCCGCCCGCAGCGCCGCGTGAGCACAAACTCGACGACCGACTGGTTGGTGAGCTGGTCGCGCCGCGCGGTGGCCTTGGTGAGACACTCCCCCGTGACGATCGCTCTGTTCTGGACGGCGTACAGGGCACGGTAGGGCCGCGCGCCGCGCGACTCGACTTGCGCGCTCCAGAAGAGATCGATGCCGCGCGGCTTGACCCGCTCCAACTCCGGACGCCGCAGCAGGCTGTCCACCGCCGACACCTGCTCCTCCTGGACCAGGAACTCTCCCGGCAAGGCGCCCTGAAACAGCAGGGCCGATAGCGCCCCGGGAGCGTTGGCGGTCGAGGTGTCGGGGCGGGCCTTCCTCTTCCCCGTGTCGCCGAAGAGCTGGGAGACCGCGTTCGCGCCGCCCCCCCCCGCCGGGCCCCGGACGCCCGCCGCGCGCAACGCCCCATCCATCTCGGTCAGCGCGTTGCGGAACAGGTTCTGCATGTCGGTGATGCGGAATTCGAGGAACGCCGTGCGCTGAATGATCTGCTTGGCGCGGTTGGGGTCCTTCTCGCCCGCCAGCTCCACAATCAACCGGCAGCGGCCGACGATCTGGACCACCGGCTCGGTGGTACCAAACTCGTCGATCCGCGTACGCACCACGCGCTCGGCCCGCTGGATGGCGTCCGCACAGTCGGGCACCGGCCCCTTGGTCTGGTCCACTTCGAGCGCCAGGTGGACGCCGCCCTGGAGGTCGAGGCCCAGGTGCACCGGCAGCCGCCGCACCGTGGTGTCCTTCATGCGGCCCGTCGCCGCGTCGGGCACCCGCTCGGTCTCGTTGTGGGGCAGCAGCGCGCCGATGCTGCCGAGGATCAGGATGCCGATCAGGATCAGTCGCGAACGAATCGTGCTCATCGGGCTCTCGAGAGGCTAGAGGCTATTGCGCGCATCTCGCGCGTCCTGCGCCAGCTGCTCCACCAGCGCCTCGCGCGACGGGAACATCCGTACGTCGCGCAGGCGCCGCACCCACTCCACGTGCACCGACTCGCCGTAGAGGTCGCCGGCGAAATCGAACAGGTGGATTTCCAGGCCCCGCTCCGCCACCCCAAACGTCGGCCGTGGCCCCTGGTTCATCATCCCACCGAATGCCCCGGCGGAGCACTTGACGCGCACCGCATATACCCCGTCGGGCGGTAACAGCTTCCGCGGGTCGGGCCGCAGATTGAGCGTCGGCACACCGATCGTCCGCCCCCGCCCCGCGCCCCGCTCCACCGTGCCGAGCACCCTGTAGGGTCGTCCGAGCCAGCGCGCCGCGGCCGCGAGATTCCCGTGGGCCACGGCCGTACGCACCAGCGTGGACGAAATCGGCTGACCGTCCTCCCGCACCGGGTCCACCACGTCCACGGCGAAGCCGTCCACCGCGCCGAGGCGCCGCACCACGTCCACGTCTCCGGAGCGCCCTCGGCCGAAGCCGTGGTCGTAGCCGAGCACCAGCTCCTGCATCCCCAGACGCGCGCGCAGCTCCTGCCGAACGAACTCCGCCGGCTCGAGCCGAGCCAGCTCCGGCGTGAAGACCAGCTCGACCACCCGGCCTACCGCGGTCTGAGCCAGAATCTCGCGCTTCTCCGCGGGCAGCGTGAGCAGCAGCGGCGCGGCCGGCGGATTCACGATCGCCAGCGGGTGCGGGTCGAAGGTAACCAGCAGGCTCTCCAGCCCGCGGGCCCGCGCCCGCCGCACGATCTCCGCCAGCACCGCCTGGTGCCCGCGGTGGACGCCGTCGAAGCTCCCGACGGTGACGACGGTTCCGGTCATTCGTCCACCACGACGACGCGCGGCTTCAGCATTTCGCCAGCCCGCTCCGCCACCGCGACGAGCTTTCCCTCGGCAAACAGCGCGACCCTTCCTTCTTCCCCGCTCCCGCGTCCGCTTCCGCTTCCGTTTCCCCGGGGAATCGGCCTCCCATGCACCGTCGCCTCGCGCTCCTCCACTGACAGATCGCGCCGCGGCAGGTCCGCGACCAGGGCGGCCGGATCGCGCAGCCCCGCCGCGGTCACCGCCTCCGGCGCCACAGCGTCCTCCAGCGCGAACGGTCCCACGCTGGTTCGCCGCAGCGTCGCGAGGTGGCCCCCGCATCCCAGCACCGCTCCCACGTCGCGCGCCAGGCTCCGCAGATAGGTGCCCGCGGACACCGTCGCGCGGAACCGCACGTCGGGCGGCGTGAAGTCTTCGAGCGCGAGCTCGTGGACCTCGACCGACCGCGGTGCCAAGGCCACCACTTCCCCGCGCCGCGCCCGGCGGTACGCCCGCTCCCCCGCGACCTTGACCGCCGAGTGCGCCGGCGGCCGCTGCTCCTGCGCGCCGCGGAACCGCTCGAGCGCCGCGGTGACGGCGTGGCGGTCCAGTCCCCGCCAGGCCTCGGACGTCGCGAGCGGCTCGCCGGTCGAGTCGTCGGTATCGGTCGCGACCCCGAGCCGGATGGTCCCCTGATACCCCTTGGTCCACCCCGCAGCAAAGGGGGCCAGCCGCGTGGCGCGCCCCGTCACCAACACCAGCAACCCCTCGGCGAAGGGATCGAGCGTCCCCAAGTGTCCCACCCGCCGGATCCCCAGCGTTCGCCGCACGGTATCCACGACGTCGTGCGAGGTCGGCCCCGCCGGCTTCGCGACGAGCGCTACGCCTCCCGCCCCCGCCGCAGCCTCCCCTCCCCCCGCGTCGGTCAGCCGCCGCTCTCCTTCAGGTCCCGCAGCACCTGGTCGATCCGCTTGGCGTGCTCGATGCCGCGGTCCAGCCGGAAGTGCAGCTCGGGACAGGTCCGCAGCGGCAGCTCGCGCGACAGCTGGGCGCGCAGGAACCGGGCGGCGCTCGTCAAGCCCTCCAGGCTCCTCTCTTTCTCTTCCTCATCCGACGCCATGACGCTCACGGCGATCGTGGCGTGGGACAGGTCGGCGGACACTTCGACGCCGGTGACGGTGACGAAGCCGATGCGGGGGTCGCGCACGTTCCCGGTCAGAAATGCGGCTACCGTCTGCCGGATCAGCTCGGCGACGCGCTCGGGACGATGGCTGTGCCGTTTCATTTCAGAGATAGCTCGTGCTCGTGTCCATGATGCGGGCGCCGTTCGCACCCTCCACCAACCGGTCCGCCTGCCGCAAAACCTCCTCGGCATGGCGCCGGTCGGTGGTCACCACGGCGGCGGTCAGCTCGGCGCGCTGCCAGAGGTCCTGGTGATCCGTCTCCGCCGCCGAGACGTTGAAGCGCTGATGCAGCCGGTCCTTGAGGCTCTTCAGGATCTGCCGCTTTTCCTTGAGGGAGTGACACCCTTCCAGGTGCAGCTCCCACACCATGAGCCCGACGATCACGGCTCAGGCGCCTTTGGCACCGCTCCCCACGTCGAGCGAGCGCGCCACTTCCTCGATGCGATAGGCCTCGATCAGATCCCCGACCTTGAGATCGTTGAAGTTCTCGATCCCGATGCCACACTCGAAGCCCTCACGCACCTCCCGCTGGTCGTCCTTGAAGCGCTTGAGGGAGGCGAGCGTGCCGTCGTACACCTCGACGCCGCTGCGCACGATCCGCACCCGCGCCGTGCGCGGGATGATCCCGCTGCGCACGAAGCTGCCCGCGATAGTGCCGACCTTGGCGATCTTGAACAGTTGGCGCACCTCCGCCTCGCCCAGGATCACTTCCTTCTTCTCCGGGGTGAGCAGGCCCTCCATCGCGGCCTTCACCTCTTCGACCGCCTCGTAGATGATCCGATAGGTGCGGATCTCGACGCGCTCACGCTCGGCCGAGGCGCGCGCGTTGGAGTCGGGACGGACGTGGAAGCCGATGATGATCGCGTTGGACGCCTTGGCGAGCAGCACGTCGGAATCGGTGATGGCGCCGACGCCGCGGTGCACGACCTCGACCTTCACCTCGGGCGTGGACAGCTGGGCCAGGGCGTCCGCCAGCGCTTCGGCGGGGCCGCCCTGATCGGCCTTGATGATCAGCCGCAGCGCCGCCGCCCCGCCCTGGGCCCGCTCGGCCATGAAGTCCTCGAGCGTCTTGACTCGGCCGGTGCGGCGGTGCTGCGCTTCGCGCTCCAGACGCTGGCGCTTCTGCGCAATCTCCCGGGCCGCCGCCGCGTCGACCATCACGCTGAACGTGTCGCCCGCCTCGGGCACGCCCTCGAAGCCGAGGACCTGCACCGGAACTGATGGTCCGGCCGCCGGCGCCGGCTGGCCGCGCTCGTCGTACATGGCGCGCACGCGCCCGGAGTACTGCCCGCAGATAAACGCGTCGCCCAGCTTCAGCGTGCCGCTTTGCACCAGGATCGTGGCGAGCGGACCCTTGCCGGGATCCAGAGTGGCCTCGAGCACCGTCCCGTGGGCGAGCCGGTCGGGGTTCGCCTTGAGGTCCAGCAGCTCCGCCTGCAGCAGGATCTGGTCGAGCAACACCTCGATGTTGGTGCCCTTCTTGGCCGAGATGGCCGTGGACAGCGTCGTCCCGCCGAACTCCTCGAGGACCACGCCGTGGGCGAGCAGGTCCTGCTTCACCTTCTGCACGTTGGCGGAAGGCAGGTCGATCTTGTTGATCGCGACGACGAGCGGGACGCCGGCGTTCTTGGCATGCGAGATCGCCTCGATGGTCTGCGGCATGATGGCGTCGTCGGCGGCCACGACCAGCACCACCAGATCGGTGACCTGGGCGCCGCGGGCCCGCATCGCCGTGAAGGCCTCGTGGCCGGGCGTGTCGAGGAACGTGATCGCCCGTCCGTCCTTCAGCGTCACCGAATAGGCGCCGATGTGCTGCGTGATGCCGCCCGCCTCGCCGGCGACGACGTTGGCCTTGCGGACGTAATCGAGCAGCGACGTCTTGCCGTGGTCGACGTGGCCCATGACCGTGACCACCGGAGGCCGCGGCTTGAGATCTTCGGACTTGTCCTCGACCCCCACGACGTCGGCGACGTACCCTTCCTCACGCACCGCCTGGAAATTGAACGCCGAGGCGATGAGCTCGATCATGTCGAAGTCGAGCCGCTGGTTGATCGTCACCATCTGCCCCAGCTCCTTGAAGGCGAAGGTGACGATCTGCGTCGGCGGGACCTTGAGGATGTTGGCGAGCTCGCTGACGGTGATGAACTCCGTGACCCGCACCAGCGTCTTCTCCCGCTCCTTCTCCTCCTGACGCCGCGCCTCCTGCAGCTCGCGGAAGCTCGGGCCCTCGTCCCGTCGGGCCCCGGACTTGCGGCTGATCGGGCCCTTCATGGTCGTAAGGGTGCGCGAGATGTTCTGCTGCACCGCCTCGAAGTCCACCGACTTCTTCCCCTTCTTGCGCTTCTTGCCGCCTTTCTCACGCCGCCGCTCCTCGATCGGACCGGCCCCGGGCGCCGCCGAGGCGACGGGCCGGGGCGGCACCGCGGCTCCGGGTGTCGCGCTCGCGACCGGCCGCGGGCGAACCGGCGTGGGGATGAAGGGCCGAGGCGGAGCGCCGGCCATGGAAGGCAGGGACGGCGTCACGGCGGCCGGGGCGGGCGCCGCCGCCTCTCCTGTTACGGCGATCGTGCCGGGCACGGGCGGGAGATCCTTGAACAGGGCGGCGGCACGCTCCTCGAGCGACGGAGCCGCCTTCTCTTCTTCCTCCATGGCGCGGCTCGCCTCGAGCACCTGGCGGGCCCGCTCCTCCTCCTCGGCCACGACCGCGGCGGCGGCCTGCGCTTCGGCTTCGGCAACCGCGACTTCGGCGGCGGTGCGGCGGCGGCGCTTGGGCCGCCCTTCATCGGCTACGGGCGCTGGCTCGGCGGCCGCCTTCACGGCGCGGCGCCGTTTCGGCGGCACCGGCGGCTCCTTTTGCTTGCGCTTCTCCCGCTCCCAACGGGCGCGCACCAGCGCCGCCTGCTCGTCCTTGAGCGGCGACAGATGGCTGCGCACGAAGATGTTCATCTCCTTGAGCAGCCCCATGAGCTGCTCGCTGGAGATGCCGAATTCCGCCGCCAGGTCATGAATCCGCGTCGTCGCCACTCACTCCTCCGTCTACGGCCAACAATCCGCGCGCCAGCGCTTGATCGCCGACGCCTACCGCCTGCACCGGCGGGCGGCCCAGCGCCGCCCCCAGCCGTTCCGCCGCCGGCCCCCGCAGCACGGGCACGCGCCGCGCCGTCGCCAGCCGTTCCACCTTGTCGCGCGTGCGCTCGCTCAGATCCGCGGCGAGCACCACGCACGCCAGCGCGCCACGCTGCAGCCCCGCCCGCACCGCCGTCACGCCGATCGCCACGTGCCGCGCCCGGACCCCGAGGCCCAGCAGGCGGAGCAGCGCGGCTTCCGTCGTCACGCCGCCGTCGGCGCCTCGGGCTCCTCCGGCGGCGCGCTCGCGGAAGCTTCAGAAGGTGGGGTGGCGGGGGGGGGAGAGGGGGGAGCCTCCGGTTCCTCGCCGCCTTCCTCCGTCAGCTCATTGAGGAAGGCCGTGAATTTCTCGGCCAAGTCCGGCGTCATCCCGGTGATCTTCGCCACGTCGTCCGGGTCCAGGTCAATGATGTCTTGGAGGGTGCGCTTGCCTGCACCCTCGAGCACCGCGACCAGCTCCGGCGAGAGGTCCTTCATCTCGCGCAGCGCGACCTTGACCGCCTGCTCTTCCTCGGGCGGCAGCGGCGCGAACAGCGGGCCCTCCCCGCCGCGCTCCAGCCATTCCCGGCTCGAGTAGAGATCGATCTTCCAGCCCGTCAGCTCCGAAGCGAGTCGCACGTTCTGCCCGTTGCGCCCGATGGCCAGCGACAGCTGGTCCTCGTCCACGATTGCCTGGATGGTACGGCTGTCAGGATCCGAGAAGACCCGCGCGACGCGCGCCGGTGCGAGCGCCAGCTTGGCGAACCGCTCCGGGTCCGGCGACCATGGGACGATGTCGATCCGCTCGCCCCCCAGCTCGTTCACCACGGCCTGCACGCGGGAGCCCTTGAGCCCCACGCAGGCACCGACGGGGTCGATCCCATCGTCCCGGCTGGAGACCGCGATCTTGGTGCGACTCCCCGCCTCCCGCGCCGTGGCGCGGATCTCGACAATCTGCTGCTGGATCTCCGGCACCTCGAGCTTGAACAGCGCCTTCACGAACAGTGGATCGGCGCGCGACAGGATGAGGCGCGGACCTTTGGGGGTTTCCTCGATCCGCTTCAGCACCGCGCGGATCGTGTCCCCTTGGTGGAAGTGCTCCCGGTGATTCTGATCGCGGTACGGGATGATCGCCTCGGCTTCACGAAACTTGTTCAGCATGATGACGATCTTGCCCCGCTCGATCTGCTGGACCTCTCCCGGGAGCAACTCGCCCACCTTATCCGAGAACTCTTCCCGGATCCGGGAGCGCTCGCCCTCGCGCACGCGCTGGATGATGCGCTGCTTAGCCGCCTGGACAGCGGTGCGCCCGAACTCCCCGAACGGCACTTCTTCTTCCAGCACGTCACCGGGTTGGAACTCGGCATCCTCGAACCGGGCCTCCTCGAGGGCGATCTGGGTGCCGGGGTCTTCGACCGTCTCCACGACCGTCTTCAGGACCACGATCCGGATCGTCCCTTTCATCTCGTCGATACCGATCTCGGCACGGACGTTGGGCCCGAAGCGCTTCACCAGCGCCGCGTGCAGCCCGTCCTTGAGGAGATCGATCAGCTCCGCGCGCTCGAGCTGTTTGGTGGTCGTCAACTCGCGCATCGCGGTCACGACGTCGGATGTGTTCGCCATCAGTCCTTCCTGGTGTTCAGCCGTCAGCCGTCAGCCATCAGCCATCAGGCTTCCGCCATGAGCCGTCAGCTGATGGCTGAGCACGGACGGCTCCGTTTCACCAATCCACCGCCAGCCGGGCATCGCGAATCGCCGCGATGGGCACCGGCCGCGGCGCCCCGCCCTGCGGCTGCAGCACGACGGTCGTCGCGTCGGGAACCGCGACGATCCGGGCCCGTACCCGCCCCAGCCCTTCCAGCTTCGCCGTCACGTCCCGCCCCACGAACCGCAGCCAATGCCGGTGCCAGCGCAGGGGCCGCTCAAGGCCGGGGCTCGACACCTCGAGGATGTACCGCGTCCCGAGGAGGCCAGCGGAGTCCAACCAGGACTCCAGGGCCCGACTCGCCGTGGCACAGTCCTCCACGGTCACCTGCCGGGGCGGCTCCAGCGGCGGCCAGTCGATGCGAACTTGAGCCAGCGGCCGGTTCGGCGTGCCGCCGATGCGGAGGTCGGCCAGATCGAGCCCCAGCGCTTCCAGCCGGGCGCGAAAGGCCTCCACGAGGCTGTCGGTGAGCATAAAAAAAAGCGCGGGCCGAACTTCGCCCGCTTCACAGGGGGGAATGTATCCCCGGCTCCCACGGTGTCAAGCCAACGGGCGCCCCAGGTAGGCCACTTGCCGGCCGTCGGCGCCGCCGGACGCCCGGTGCGAGAAGAACTCCGCCCGGTCGTGAGCGCTGCACCAGGGGGAAATGGTGATTTCCCGGATTCCCAGATCAGCCGCCTGGACCGCCAGCACCTGCCGCAGGTCGACGTGCGAGGTGCCCTCACCTGCCGGCATACCGAGTCGTTCGGCGACTTCAGAACCTACTTCATAGCAGGAACCGCAAATACCTACTCCACAATGCATTACGATATCACGCGCGACAGCGAACGCCTGTCGCTTCAGCACCTCCACGCCTCGCTCCAAGATCCGGCCCGCTGTGCCGCGCCAGCCTGCATGCAGGAGAGCGATGGCGCCCTTCTCCGGGACCGCCAGATAGACCGGGATGCAGTCGGCCACCGTGATCGTGAGTAGCAGTCCGGGCGCCGACGTGGCATGCCCGTCCACGCCGTCCAGGACGAGCCAGCCGCCGCCGTCCGCGATGCGGTCGTGCCAGCGAACCTCAGTGCCGTGGACCTGGTGGCTCAACACCTGCGCCGGGAATACGCGTCGCTGGGCGGCGCGGAATGCCCGCCACCGGGTCATCACCTGCCCCACGGGCTCCTGGCTCCAGAGTCCCAGGCTGAAGCCATGGCCCCGGGTGGTGACACCCGCCACGACCCCGAAGTGCTCGGCCCAGGAGGTCAGCTCCATCCGGGGGACGGCCGGGTCGGCGAGGGGGGACTCGCGGAGGGTCGGATAGTCGGATGGGCGGATGGGCGGATGCGTACTCCGACCCCCTTCGAGATCCCGTGATCTTGTTTGAGCCATCGCTCTATCCGCCTATCCGCCAGTCCGTTCGATTTGCGCCCCCAGCGCCCGCAGCCGCGTATCGATCTGCTCGTAGCCACGCTCGATCTGGCCGATGTTGTGAATGACCGAGTCGCCCTGCGCGGCGAGGGCCGCGAGCAGCATCGCCATGCCGGCGCGGATATCGGGGCTTTCCACGGTTTGGCCGCGGAGCGCGGCGGGCCCCGAAATCACGGCGCGGTGCGGGTCGCACAGCACGATGCGCGCGCCCATCCCGATCAACTTGTCCACGAAGAACAGCCGCGACTCGAACATCTTCTCGAACACGAGCAGCAGCCCTTCACACTGGGTCGCCACCACGATCGCGATGGACATCAGGTCCGCGGGGAAGGCAGGCCACGGCCCGTCCTCGATCTTGGGCACGTGGCCGCCGAGGTCCGGACGCACGCGGCGCTCCTGGTCGGCGTCCACGATGAGCCGGGTGCCATCAAGCCGTGGGTGCACACCGAGCCGCTCGAACGCGAGTAGGGTGGCGCGCAGGTCGTCGCCGCGTACGCCGTCGATGGTGATGGCGCCGTTGGTGACCGCCGCGAGGCCGATGAACGAGCCGATCTCGATGTGGTCGGGGCCGATGGTGTACGGGGCGGACGGCGTCGCGAGCGGCTTCCCGCCGCGCACGGTCAGGGTGTTGGTCCCGACGCCGTCGACCTCCGCGCCGAGCGCTTGCAGGAACCGCGCGAGGTCCTGGACGTGCGGCTCGGAGGCGGCGTTGCGCAGGGTGGTCAGGCCGCGCGCAGCCACCGCGGCCATGAGGGCGTTCTCGGTGCCCGTGACGCTCGGCTCGTCGAGGAAGATGTCCGCCCCGGCAAGTCTCTTGGGCGCCTCGAGCAGGTAGCTGTCGCCGACGACGATCTGGGCGCCGAGGCGCTCGAGCGCGAGAAAGTGGGTGTCGATGCGCCGTCGCCCGATCACGTCCCCGCCGGGCGGCGGCAGCTGCACGCGGCCGAACCGGGCGAGCATCGGCCCGGCGAGCAGGATCGAGGCGCGAATGCGGGCGCACAGCGCGGGATCGAGCTCGCGCGGCGTGGCAGCGCGGGCATCCACCGTGACCCGGTTCGGCCCGGTCCACTCGACCGCGGCACCTAGGTGCCCGAGCAGGGCGAGCATCGTCTCGACGTCGCGAATGTGCGGGACGTTGTCGAGGTGGCAGGGTCCGTCGGCGAGCAGTGTGGCGGCGAGGATCGGCAGGGCGGCGTTCTTGTTGCCGGCGGGCCGGATGGTCCCCTGAAGCGCGCGGCCGCCGGAGACGCAGAACGTCGGAGCCATGAGTGCCCCAAGCTACGGCGCGGCTTGCGCCGCCGTCAAGCGTGCGCGAACGTACGCCGCGTGGATCCGCTGCTCACGCTCGCCCTCGTCGTCGCCGCCGGCGCCGCGGCGCCCCGGCTCCCGCGGCGGTCCCCACGCCTGCCGCCCGTCGTCGAGCTCATCCTGGCGGCCGGATCGCCGCTCGTGCTGCTCGGCCTGCTGCTCGGCCCCGGCATCGCCGTGCTCGATCGCTCCGCGGTGCACGCCCTCGCTCCCGTCACCGCCCTCGCCATTGGCTGGCTCGGCGCCCTGTTCGGCACGCGGTTCGAGTGGCGCACCGTGCGCCGCGTTCCCGCCGCAGCGTGGACGCTCGCCACCGTCCAGGCGGTCGCCGTATTCGCGCTCGTGGCCGCCGCGGCCTGGGGCCTCGCGCGCCTGAGGCCCGCCCTCGGAGCGGTGTGGGCAACCAACCTCCCCGCCTTTCTCACCTTGGGCGCGGTGGCCGTGGTGTCGGGACCGGGGTCGGTGGCGCTGGCGGCCCGCGCTGCGGGCATCCGCCGCAGCGTCGCGCGACCCTACGCCCGCGCCGCGCTGCTCGATACGCTGTTGGGTGCCGTACTGTTTACCGTCGTGCTTGCCCTCCACCATCCCCGGGCCCTCGTGAGCGGCATCCCCTTAGGCTGGTTGGGATGGCTCGCCGTGACGGTGGGGAGCGGAATGCTCGCGGGGATGCTGTTTCTGGGCCTGGTTCGCGTTCCCCCCCACCCCCCCCCACCCTCTCAGAGCCACGACGACCTCGGCATCGCGTTGTTGGGCGTCGTCCTGCTCGGTGCCGGGTTGGGTTACGCGGCGGGCCTCTCGCCGTTCACCATCTGCGCCCTGGCCGGCGCGTTGATCGTCAACCTCTCGCCCCCGGCCGAGCGGCGCCGAGTGCGGCATCTCCTGGACGCCGGAGAGCGCCCAGTGTACGCCGTTTCCTTCATCATGGTGGGGGCGTTGCTCGCGCTGCCGACCGCGTGGACCCTCCTCGCCGTCCTGGTGCTCGGCCTCGTCCGGATCCTGGCCAAGTGGGGCGCCGCCTGGGCCGCCGGCCGGGCGGGCCCCCTCCGCGCGCGCGGGGTGCCGCCCCACATCGGATTCGCCACGGTGGCACAGGGCGGAGTGGCGCTGGCGCTCGCGCTCACCGCTCACCTCTCGTTCCCCGCGGCGGGAGCCGTCGGTGGAGCGGAGGGAGGCGGAGGGGGGGGAGGTCTAGTGACGACGATCGCGCTGGGCGTGCTGCTCGCCCAATTGGCGGCTCCGGTGCTGCTGGTGCGGGCCGGCACGCTTTCCCGGTTGACACCGCCCGTCCCGGCGCCGGAGGTTACAGGATGATCCCGACCTGGGCGGCGGTGGTGGCGGCGCTCTCCTTGGCCATCATCGCGCTGGCCGCGATCGTTGTGGCCGGCTCCGCGCTCGCCACCGCTCTCGGTATGCGGGCGTTCCTGCGGGCGGTCGAGCAGTTGGCCGGCCCGGCGCTGGGGGACGTCCGGGCCTTGATCGGGACGATTCGCGCCGAAGCGGACGCGATCACCGGCACCTCGCGCGACATCCGGCTGCGGATCGTGAAGGCCGCGGATGCGGCCGAGGACCGGCTCACCGATCTGGGGGCGCTGCTCGACGTGATGCAGGAGGAGGTGGAGGACACGGCACTCGACGTCGCCGCGACGGTGCGCAACGTTCGTCGCGGGCTCTCGGTGTGGCGGCTCGGCCGGCGCGCCTTGCAGCGCGCGCGCGCGCGCAAGGGGAGGCCGCGCTGAACCGCTGGCTCGGGGGCGCGGCGGTCGCCCTCGCCGCGCTGGCGCTGTTCCCGAGCGTCGCCCACGCCTGGACGCCAGGCACCCACATTTACCTCGGCGAATCGGTGCTGGCCAACCTGCACCAGCTGCCCAGCGTCGTCGCCGATCTGCTGCGCGCCTTCCCCTACGACTTCCTGTACGGCAACATCGCGGCCGACACCTCAATCGCGAAGAAGTACGCACCGGTGGGCCGGCACTGCCACGCCTGGCACGTGGGCCAGGAGATCTTCGACATCGCCAATTCCGACCCGCTGCGCGCGTTCGGGCTGGGGTACTTGTCGCACCTGGCGGCCGATACGGTAGCGCACAATTTCTTCGTGCCGCGCCAGCTGGTGCTGACCTCGAGCACGGCGGCGCTGGGGCATTCCTACTGGGAGAGCCGCTTCGAAACCCACCTCGGGGACGCGTACGCCCGCACCGCCAAGGAAGTGATTCAGCAGGATCACGGCGGCAGTGACGCCCACCTCGACGCCATCCTGTCACCCACCCTGTTCAGCGTGCGCACGAGCCGCCGCCTGTTCCGCGGCATGGTGCACCTCACGGAGAGCCAGAGCTGGCAGTGGGCCTTTCAGATGATCGCCGAGAACAGCCGCTGGGACCTCCCCGACGCGGACGTCGAGCGGCACATGGCGGTGGCCTTCGAGTACGTCATGGAGCTGCTGGGCGAGCGCGACGCGGCGGCGCGGCGCCTCGACCCCGCCGGCGAGCAGGCGCTGATGCTGGCGAAACGGATGCGGCGCCAGGCGCTGCAAGAGGGAGGGCGGCAGGAGCCCGAGCGCGTGACCGAGACCGCCGAGCATCACTTCGGCCTGCCGACGCCGGCGTTGGCGTTCTGGCGCGCGTCCCAAGCGCAGCGGCCGTGGCACGATCGCCCGAACGGCGGAGGGGACGGAACGTCCGCATGATGATCCCCTGCCCCAAGTGCGGCCGGGAGTGCGAGGAGGGGTGGAAGTTCTGCCCGCACTGCGGCGGGAACTTGGCGCAAGCGGGCAGCGGGACGATCCCGATCGCGCGGAAGATGAAGTGCCCCAAGTGCGGCGCGACGTACGACTCGCGCACGCGGTTCTGCATGAAGGACGGGACGGCGCTGGTGGGCGGTTAGGACCGCAGCCGCTCGTCCAGCAGCTTCGGCGCCAGCTTCGGGTCCGCCTTCCCCTTCGACACCTTCATGATCTGCCCCACGAAGAACGCCATCAGCTTGGTCTCCCCGCCCTTGTAGCGCGCCACCTCGGCGGGATGGGCCTTCAGTACCTCGTCCACCCACTGCCCCATCACGTTGGAGTCCCCCACCTGTATCAGGCCGAGCGACTCCGCCACCGTGCGCGGCTCACCGCCCCGCACCGCCAGCTCCACGAACACGCGCTTGGCCGCTTGGTGCGACACCGTGCCACCCTTCACCAGCGCGATCAGCTGGGCGAGCGCGCCCGGCTGGACGCGCAGCTGCTCCTGGTGGTCCTTGGCGTCGGCCAACACCTCCCCCATCACCCAGTTCGCCGCCCCTTTGGGCTCCGCACCGGCATGCACGACGCCCTCGAAGTACTCCGCCACCCCCCGGCTCGCGGTGAGCACCGCGGCGTCCTGGGTGCTGAGCGCATACTGGGCCACGAACCGCTCGCGCTTGGCCGCCGGCAGCTCGGGGAGCTGCGCCTGCTGCTCCGGGATCCACTCCGGCGGGAGCACGAGCGGCGGCAGATCGGGCTCCGGGAAGTACCGGTAGTCGTGGCTCTCTTCCTTGGCCCGTTGCGGCCGCACGGCGTTCTCTTTGGAGTCGTACAGCATCGTTTGCTGCACCAGCGTCCCGCCCCCCGCCAGCACGGCGATCTGGCGGTCGCGCTCCACGGCGAGCGCCTTCTCGACGTAGGCAAACGAGTTGATGTTCTTCACTTCGGTCTTGGTGCCGAGCGTCGTATCCCCCGCGCGCCGCACCGAGAGGTTCGCATCGACGCGGAGGCTGCCCTTCTCCATATCGCAGTCGGACACCCCGCTGTACTCGAGCACCTGCTTCAACGTCAGCAGGTAGGCCCGCGCCTCCGCGGGCGAGCGGAAGTCGGCGCCGGTGACGATCTCGACGAGCGGCACGCCGGCGCGGTTCAGGTCCACCGCGGTCGCCTTGGGGAAGCGATCGTGCAGCGACTTGCCCGCGTCTTCCTCGACGTGCAGCCGGACGATGGTCGCGTTGACCACGCCGCGGTCGGGAGAGAGAAAGGACAGCTTCCCGTCCGTCGCCAGCGGCTGGTCGTACTGCGTGATCTGGTAGCCCTTGGGCAAGTCGGGGTAGAAGTAGTTCTTGCGCGCGAACACGCTGCGCGGGTGCACGGTGCACCCCAGGGCGAGCCCCGCCCGCACCGCCAGCTTCAGCGCCAGCTCGTTCGGCGCGGGCAGCGCGCCCGGCAGCCCCAGGCACACCGGGCAGACGTTGGTGTTGGGCGGCGCCCCGAACGCCGCCGAGCAGCCGCAGAACATTTTCGACGCGGTGCGCAGCTGCACGTGGGTTTCGAGACCGATGACGGTTTCCCAATCGGCTCCAGTCCCACCCGCTACGGTCATACGTCGTCCACCGCCGGCACTGCCCGCTCCAGGGCGTAGGCCGCTTCCAGCATTTCGTCCTCCAAGAACGCCTTGCCGATGAGCTGGCCTCCCACCGGCAGCCCTTTCACCCGTCCAATCGGCAGCGACATCGCGGGCAGTCCGGTCAGGTTGGCCGTGCACACGAAGATGTCGGAGAGGTACATCTGGACGGGGTCGCCCAGCTTTTCCCCCGCCTTGAACGCCGGGGTCGGGGTCGTCGGCGTGAACAGCAGGTCCACACCGCGGTCGAAGACGTTGCGGAAGTCCTGGGCCAGGAGGGCTCGGACCTGCTGCGCCTTGCGATAGTAGGCGTCGTAATAGCCCGAGGACAGCACGTAGGTGCCCACGAGAATGCGGCGCCGCACCTCGGGGCCGAACCCTTCGCCGCGCGTCGTGCGGTACAGCGCGCGCACGTCGGTCGCCGCGCCGAATCGTGGGCCGTACCTCACCCCGTCGTAGCGCGCCAGGTTCGACGACGCCTCGGCGGGCGCGATGACGTAATAGCAGGGCACGGCGGCGGCGGTGTGCGGCAGGGACACTTCCCGCACCACCGCGCCCAGCTCCTTCAGGATTTTGATCGCGCGATCGCAGGCACGTCGCACCCCGGGGTCCAGGTCCGCCGGGAAGTACTCTCGCGGCACGCCGATGACGAACCCCTGGAGGCTCTCCGGGACCGTCGGCAGGCGCAGCGGGTCCCGATCCTCGCAGGTCGCGTCCCGGGGGTCCCGGCCGCTGATCACCGACAGCACCCGCGCCGCATCGTGTACGCTGCGGCCGAGCACACCGATTTGATCCAGCGAGGATCCGAAGGCCACGAGCCCGTACCGGCTGACGCGGCCGTAGGTCGGTTTGATCCCGACGACGCCGCAGAAGGCCGCGGGCTGGCGCACCGAGCCGCCCGTCTCCGAGCCGAGGGCTGCGGGCACGACCCCAGCGGCCACCAGGGCCGCCGACCCGCCGGAGGAGCCGCCCGGCACGCGCGCCTTGTCCAGCGGGTGCACGGTGCGGCCGTACGCCGAGTGCTCGGTGGAGGACCCCATGGCGAACTCGTCGCAGTTGGTCTTGCCGGCGATGAGCGCGCCCGCGGCCTTGAGCTTGATGACCGCGGTGGCGTCGAACGGCGAGCGGTAGCCCTCGAGAATCTTGGAGCCGCAGCCGGTGGTGAACTCGAGGGTGGCGATGTTGTCTTTCACCGCGACGGGCATGCCGTAGAGCACGCCGCCGGGGTGGGCGGCGGTGGCCTGCTGCAGGAGCGACTTGCGGACTTCCTTCAGCGGCGTGAGGAGCGCGTTGAGCCGCTTCGCCTTCGTCAGGCGGTCGGCGGCGGCCTTCGCGCTCGCGAGCGCTTCAGCAGCGTCGCTCACTTCCCCGTCCCCTCGTCGAACGCGCCGAGGCGCGGCACGACGAAGAAGCCGTCTTTGAACGCGGGGGCCAGCTCCTCTGGGCCGGCGGCGAGGGGCCAGGGTTTGACCTCGTCGGGCCGGGGCTTGATCGCATCGGGACCGGCCAGGAACGGCTGAGCCGACTCGCCGGCGGGCACCTGCGCGAGCTGCGCGACGTAATCGAGGATGCGGGACATCTGCTCGGTCAGGCCGGCCAGGCCGTCCTCGTCGACGTCCAGCTCCGCGAGCTGCGCGATCCGCAACACTTCCTCACGCGATACGCTCATGCACTCTCCCAGTCCCGCTCGAGACCCGCATAGGCCACGAGCAGCTGCTTGATGCCCACAGCGGCGTCGTCGAATTCGACCGTGACTTTGAGGTCGCGCCCCCGGCCCGAGTTCGCGCGCACCACACCGCTGCCGAACTTGCGGTGCCGCACCCGCTCGCCGGCGACGAACCGTGGCGCGTCCTGGGACCCCTCGTCGGCGAACTCCTCCGGCTCGGCGAACGGCCGGGCGCGGGCGCCCGCCGCCGGCACCCGGCGCGCCGGCCGCTCTCGGCCGCGGTCCCACTGTGGCGTCGTCGTGCGCTCGACCACGCCGTGCGGCGGAAGCGCCTCGAGGAAGCGCGACGGCTCCGAGAGCTCGAGATGGCCGTACCGGTAGCGCGTCCGCGCCCATGAGAGATACAGTTTTTCGCGCGCGCGCGTGAGACCCACGTAGCACAACCGGCGCTCCTCCTCCAACCCGCCGGGCTCCCCCGCCGCCCGACCGAGCGGGAAGAGTCCCTCCTCCAAACCCGCCAAGGCGACCACGAGCCACTCGAGCCCCTTGGCCATGTGGGCCGTGAGCAGCGTGACGCCTCCCCCGTCTCCCTGCGACGAGGACTCATCGGTGGGCGAGACCAGGGCGGCCTGCGTGAGGTAGCGCTCCAGCAGGGTCCCTTCCTCCGCCTCGGTCACCTCGGCCACCTCCGCCCATCCCGCGGCGCCGGCCACGAGCTCCCGCACGTTGTCCAGCCGCTCCGCCCCTTCGAGCCCCTCCTCGGCGAGCGCCTGCTCGTAGCCGGTCGCCGCCAGCACGCCTTCGAGCACCGTGGCCGGGTCCCGCTCTCCGAACGCCTCCCGCAGTCGGTCGATCAGAGCCGCGAAGCTTCGGAACGCCTCCCGCAGGTTGGGCCGCAGGCGGTCCAGCCGGTCGGCGGCCCGGGCGACCTCGAGCATCGGCTTGGCCCAGCGTGTCGCCGCTTCGGCCAGCAGCGCCAGCGACGCGTCCCCCAACCCGCGCCGCGGCACGTTGACGACGCGTGCGAAGGCGCCGTCGTCAGCGGGGTTGGCGATCAACCGCAGGTACCCGAGGAGGTCTTTCACCTCGCGCCGCTCGTAGAAGCTCACCGCCCCGATCAAGCGGTACGGGATGCCGCGGAATCGGAACGCCTCCTCCAGGGGGCGCGACTGCGCGTTGGTCCGGTACAGCACCGCCATCCCGTTGTAGGGGATGTCGGTCTGGACGCTGAGCGTCGCGAACTCGCCCGCGAGCCACTCGGCCTCGTCGCGCTCGTCGGCCGCGGTGAGCAGGACCGGCGGATCCCCGCCCTGCCGCGTCGTGAACAGCGTCTTGCCCAGGCGCGCGCCGTTCTCGGCGATGACGCCGTTGGCGGCGTCCAGAATCACCTGCGTCGAGCGGTAGTTCTGCTCCAGCTTGATCAGGGTGGCGTCGGGGAAGTCGTCCTGAAACGCGAGCATGTGACGCACGTCGGCGCCGCGCCAGCCGTAGATCGCCTGGTCGTCGTCGCCGACGACGCACAGGTTGTGGTGCCCGGCGGCGAGTAGGCGCACCAGCCGGTACTGCGCGGCGTTCGTGTCCTGGAACTCGTCCACCAGCACGTGGTCGAAGCGCCGCTGCCAGAGCGCCAGCCGGTCCGGGTGCTCGCGGAACAGGGTGAGGGGGTGCAGGAGCAGGTCGTCGAAGTCCATCGCGTTCGCCGTACGCAGCGCCGGCCCGAGCTCGCTGTAGCAATCGGCCGCGACGCGCGCGAGCGGGCTCTCGGCCTCGGCGGCCAACGCCTCGGGGTCGAGCATCCGGTTCTTGGCGCCGGAGATGATCGCGTGCAGAGCGCGCGGCGGGTACGCTTTGGGCGAGAGCTGGCGGCGCTCCAGCATGCGCTTCAGGAGCGCTTCGGAATCGTCGGTGTCGTAGATCGTGTAGTTCGGTCCGAAGCCGAGCAGCGCCCCTTCGCGCCGCAGCAGGCGGGCGGCGAGCGCGTGGAAGGTCCCGATCCACAGTCCCTTCGGGTCCGCGCCGAGCAGCACGGCCACGCGGGTTCGCATTTCGCCCGCGGCCTTGTTGGTGAAGGTGACGGCGAAGATGCGGTCAGCCCGTACGCGCCGCGCCTGGATGAGATGGGCGATGCGCGCCGTCAGCACGCGCGTCTTTCCCGAGCCGGCGCCCGCCAGCACCAGGAGCGGCCCCCCGCCGTGCTCTACGGCGGCCCGCTGGGCGGCGTTCAGCGCGAGCGTCACGCCGGGGACATCGGCGGCACGGGAGTCACGCGGGAGGACGACGGCGCCACCGGCAGCTCGATCGTGAACACCGTGCCGACCGCCGCCGGATGGAACGTGAGCCGGCCCCCGTGCTGCTGCTCGACGATGCGCCGGGCGAGGGCGAGCCCGATCCCCCACCCACCCTGTTTCGTCGTCACCCCCGGCTCGAACAGCTGCGAGCGGATCGCCGCGGAGACGCCGGGCCCGTCGTCCTGTACTGTCAGCCGGGGGCCGCGCCCCGTCGTCTCCACCCGCACCTCCACTCGACCCCCGCGGCCGCTGAGGGCGTCCACGGCGTTCTTGACCAGCGCCTCGAGCGCCCACTCCAGCAGAACCGGGTCGCCCAAGACGGACGGCCCCGGACCTGCGGCGTGCAGCGTGAGGACGACGGGACTGGCCAAGGTCGGGAGCCGCGGACGGAAATAGCGGACCACCCGCTCGGCCACGGCGCCGAGCCCCACCAGCTCCTGCCGCGCCGGGCGGCCGATGCGCTCGAACCGCTTCGCCACGCGCTCGAGTCGCTCGGCGTCGGCCTGCAGGTGGTCGGCGAGCTCGATGGCCGACGCGCCGGGCGTCTCGCGCAGGTAGGCGATCCACCCGGTGAGGCTCATGAGGGGGGTGCCGAGCTGGTGGGCCGACTCGCGCGCCATCGCCACCCACAGCCGGTCGCGCGCCGACGCGAGCCGCCAGCGGTACGCCCACAGCACCACCGCCAGGAGGCCGAGCAACACCGCGCCTTGCAACAGGGCGAGCACAGTGAGGCGTCGCGCGATCGGCAACGCGCCGTAGTGGAGGGTGCCGACACCCGGCTGCACGATCGGCGCGTTGACCGCGTCAAGTCGCGCGATCCACGCCCGCTGCCGTTCCAGGTCCGTGGCGATGTCCGGCGGCGCGTTGTCCATCGCCGTGATGCGACCGGCCGTGTCGGTTACCGCGATCGGGATCTCGAAGGCCCGGACCTGCTCGGCCAGGTCGAACAGGGCGTCGACCGCCGCGTCGCTCCGGGGATCGTTCAGGCCGGCGAAGACTCTGCCGAACAGACGGCTGCTGCGCTGCGCGTCCTCGCGCAAGTGGCGGGCGACGCCCCAGACGTAGCCCAGCGACAGGGCCCCGAGCAGGAACGCGAGCCCCGCCACGGCCGGGCGCCCGGCGCGGCGCAGGGACTCTCTACGCGACACCAGCGGGCGACAGGCGGTCGGTGCCCATGTAAGGCACCAGCGCCGGTGGCAGCGTCACCGAGCCGTCGGGCTGTTGGCGAGTCTCGAGCAGCGCCGCGATGGTGCGCGGTAGGGCGACCCCCGAGGCGTTGAGGGTGTGCACGAACTCCGGCTTCTCTCCCGGCCCCGGGCGGAAGCGGATACTGGCCCGCCGCGCCTGGAAGTCGGTGAACGTGCTGGCGCTCGACACCTCGAGCCACGCGCCCACCCCAGGCGCCCACACCTCGAGGTCGTAGGTCTTGGCGCTCGCGAAGCCGGTGTCCCCGGCCGCGAGCAGCTTCACGCGATAGGGCAGCTCCAGCCGCTGGAGGATCGTCTCCGCGTGAGCGGTCAGCCGCTCGTGCTCGGCCGCGGACTCCGCGGGCCGGCAGAACCGCACGAGCTCGACCTTGTCGAACTGGTGCACGCGCAGCAGCCCGCGAGTGTCTTTCCCGGCCGCGCCGGCCTCCCGGCGAAAGCACGGCGTGTACGCCGCATACGCGATCGGTAGCCGAGCACCGTCGAGCAGCTCGCCCGAGTGCAGGTTCGTGATCGGCACTTCCGCCGTCGGCACGAGGAACAAATCGTCCGGGGCGGTGCGGTAGACCTCGTCCTCGAACTTCGGCAGCTGGCCGGTGCCCTGCATGATGTCGCGCCGCACGACGAACGGCGGCGCGACCTCGACGTAGCCATGCTCGCGCGTGTGCACGTCGAGCATGAAGGCGATGAGTGCACGGACCAACCGCGCTCCCGCATCGACAAAAACGGGAAAGCCCGAGCCGCTCAGCTTCGCGCCCCGCGGCAGATCAAGGAGGCCGAGCCGGTCCGCCACGTCCCAATGCGGTTTCAGGTCCTCCTCCGCGGGACGCGGCGTCCCCCAGCTCCGCAACAGCCGGCTGGCCGACTCGCCTCCGTCCGGCACCTCCGGTAGCGGGGCGTTCGGCACAAACAAGCCCTTGGCCGTGAGTACGGTCTCGATGTTGCGAAGCTCGCTTTCGACCGTGTTGATCCGCTGGCCGTGCTGGCGCCGTTGCTCCACCACGTCTGGGGACAGCGTGCCGTGCTGCTTGACGTGCTGGGCGTCGGCGACGGCGAACGCGTTGCGCTCGGCCTTGAGCTGGTCGAGCTGTCCGGTCAGCGTGCGCCGCTGGGCGTCGAGCCGCTGCAGCTCATCGAGCAGGACGAGGATCGCCGGGTCGCCCCGGCGCGCCAGCGCCGCCCGCACTTGGTCGGGCGACGTGCGCAACAGCCGCAGATCGATCACGGTGCTACCGCGACGGGATGCCCGGCTGCAGGTTGCGGTAACCGCAGTTCTGATTCACGAGGATCTGGAAGTCCAGACGACGGGCGGCGGGGTCGATTTTCAACACTTGGAGCTTCGCGTACAGGAATACGGTGATCCCGAAACTGCACGTGGTTTGCCGGGACCGGATGACGACGACAGTACCGCTGTCGACCTGGACCGCGGTCGAATCGTCGTACCCGTTGGACGGGGCATCTCCAATAGCGCCGAACGGCGTGGCCGAAACGAGCACCCCGGACTGCTTTCCCAGACCGAGGGCGCCCGTTGGAAGCAACACCGCCTTGCCCGCGGCATCGAGATTGAAGGCGAAGTCCCACGCCGTCGTCACGTCGGTACGCACCCGCTGGGGGGGGACCGTTTGAATGTTGTAGGCGGAGGGTGACGTGATCGGCGTGCCGTCGAGTGCGGCCAGCGACACCGTGTCGACTTCGTTGGGGATGTGGGCGGTAGGCAGGCCGCTGGAGTTGCCGCAGGCCGCGAGGGTGGCGAGGGCGCCCAACAGGGGAAGGGCGAGGAGCGGCCGGCGCGTGGATCGCATGAGTGCCGGGAAGATACTGGCGCGCAGCGAAGTGGGTCAACCCTCGGTCACTGCTTGACTTCGGCCCCGTCCAGTCCTAGCTTGGCCGCCGTATGGCGAGCATTCGGGACGTCGTGGAGGCGCTCAGCCGGCGCAGCGGCGTCGATGCGGTCGTGGTCGTCGGCCGCGACGGCCTGCCCATCGACTCCCACACGGGGAACGGCATCGACGCCGAGAGCGTCGCGGCGTTGCTCCCGGCTGCCGTGACCGCGATGCACCAGCTGGGCGGGGCGGGCGCGCGCGGAGACTTCGGCACCGCCGTGCTGGAGTTCGGAAGCGGACTCGCCGTGGTGTCGGTGCTCACCGCCGACGCGCTGCTGGTTGTACTCGTTCAGCCGTCCACCAATGTGGGCGGGTTGCTGTTCGACCTCCGTCGCCATCGTTCGGCCATCGCCGGCCTACTCTGAGCGGGAGCGGTGGGTGACCCCGACCCCTGCGCCCCACCCCGCCCCGCTTCCCACGGCGCGCCCGCGGCTGCTCGTGATCGACGATGAACCACACATCGGGTTGTTGTTGCGTCCCTACTTCGAAGCGATCGGCTACGACGTGAGCCTCGCCCGCACGCTTGCCGAGGCCCGCACCGCGCTCGCCGCCGCCGCCCCTGCCCCGGCCCCGATCGGCGTCATCCTCGACCTGCATTTGCCCGACGGGTCAGGTCTCGACCTGCTCCGCGACCTCCGGGCCGAGCCGCGCACGCGCCACCTGCCGGTGATCGTGCTGACGGCCGAGGGAGAGCAGGTGATTCTCGACCAGGCCGAGCGGCTTGGGGCGGCCCTCCTGACCAAGCCGTTCAGTCCCAAGAAACTCGTTGCCCAGGTCGCCGCCATGCTCGGCAACAAGGCCGTGGGGGGGGGGGGGGGGGGGGGGGGGGGGGGGTGGGGGGGGCCCCCCCGTCGCCGGGTGGGTTCCGGCCCCCTGGGGGTTGGGGTGGGGCGGCCGCCCGGGGGGCCCCCCCCCCTGGCCCCCCCCCCCCCCGGCCGGCCGCTACGCTTTCGAAAG
>JBGOUQ010000024.1:0-53385 GCA_041477065.1 Gemmatimonadota bacterium | reverse complement strand
GGGTGGGCCGGCCCCCCCCCCCCCCCCCTCCCCTGCCCCCCCGCCCTGCCCGGATTTCCATCCGGAGCAGTGCCGTCGAGAGCACCTTGCCCTGTGCGTCGGTCTTGAGGGAGATCGTGCCACCGCCGTCCAGCGCGCCGTGCAGCAGGAAATTGAGGGCGTACAGGTTGGGCAGCTCGTACCGCTCCACGGGGCCGGCGATCATCCCCCGAAAATGCCGCGCCACCCGCGCCGCCGTCACCTCCCGAACCAGCAGCGGATAGTCACGGGGATTCCGGGCGATCAGCCCGACGTTGGCCGTGTCGCCCTTGTCGCCGGACCGGGCGTGCGCGAGCTCGACCAGCCGAACGCGCGTGGCGGCTGGGCGCGCAGGCGCCTTCTTGCTCACACCCGCACGAGCTCGACGCACGTTTGTACCTCGCGTTTGTCGATCAACGCCGGCCAGTAGGCCACGATCTCCTCCGGCTTGGGTCGGCCCCCGGCGAACCCGGTCACGCTGGGCGGCCCATTCAGGATCAGCGGGGCGATCTCCCGCGTGAAGCGCTCCACTGGCGCCTTGTCCCGCGCCCGCACGCCCACGCGCAGCTGGACCTCCGGGATGTCGGAGGACACCCCGTCGGCCGTCGCCAGCCGCCCATGCGTCGCATCCACCCCGAGGAACTCGGTCAAGATCGTCTCGAATTTCAATCCCAGGTCCTTGAGTCGTTCGCGCAGAATGGCATCCGCTGCCTGGGCCTTGCGGTAGGCGTCGGGCCAAGCGTACACCAGCGTGCCAACGGCCTTATACCCATAGAAGTAGGCGAGTGACACCTTGAGCTTGTCGGTGGCCGGCCGGCCCTTGATCCCAGACACCCGCACCCGGTCTTTCCCCTGCTGCTTCAGCCGGATCGTGGTGAAGTCGGCGACGCAGTCGGGGGTGATGTAGGCCGCCGGGTCCCCCATCTCGTACACGAGCTGCTCCGTCACGCCGGCCACCGAGACCCGCCCACCGGTCCCCGCGTGCTTCGTGACGTCGAACGTCCCGTCTGGGTACGCCTCGACGATCGGGTAGCCGACGTTGGCGAGGTCCGGGATCCGCTCCCAGTCGATCAGGCAGTTGCCGCCGCTCGCCTGCGCGCCGCATTCGATGATATGCCCCGCCACGGTGCCGGCCGCCAGGCGGTCCCAGGCGTCGGCCGCCCACCCGAACGCGTGCATCATCGGCCCGAGAGTCAGCCCCGTGTCGGTGACGCGTCCGGTGATGACGATGTCGGCACCGCGGCGCAGCGCCTGGACCACCGCATCGGCGCCGAGGTAGGCATTCGCCGACAACACCCGGTCGCGCACGTCGCTGAGGGGCCGGCCGGTGTCCAGGTTCCGCAAGGGGTGTCCGCGGGCGAGCAGGTCGTCCAGGCGGCCCAGCAGATCATCGCCGGTGACGACCCCGATCGTGAGCTTGCCTCCGAGGCCGAGCGTGCGCGCTGCCGCGGCCACCGCCTCGGCGCAGCCGCCCGGGTTCACGCCTCCCGCGTTCGTGGTGACTTTGATGCGGCGTTGGGCGAGGACCGGCAGAATGCGCTCGATCAGCGGAATGAAGTCTTTCGCGTAGCCCCCCCCCCCCGTCGGGTCGCGCGACTTCTGCTTCTGCAGGATGGACATCGTGACCTCGGCGAGGTAGTCCATCATGAGGTAGTCGACCGACCCGCGGGTGACCTGGCGGTATGGCGCCTCGAGCCAGTCGCCCCAGAACCCCTGTCCCCCCGCGATCTTGACGGCGGCGGTCATGGAGGCGGCTCCCGGCGCACCGCGGCCGGGCCGCCGCCTGTGGTGGGAACGGCGGTGACCTCCAGGAGCGGCAGGAATCGCTCCGGCAACGTGAGCGCCGAGGGGGGGGGGGGCGCGGCCACCGGTACAACGGCCCGCCCGCCCGCGACCACGCTCACGTCGCTCGGGGTCCCGAGGGGGCGCGGCGCCTCGAGGAGAAACCGCACCTGAATGGTCGCGTGCCACGCCGGTGAGGCTCCCGCACGGGCGAACGCCGGAAACAGCTCGATGGTCCACGACTGCCCGGCCATCTCTTTTTTCACGCTGATGTGCTGGCGCCCCACGGCGTAGTTCTGCGGCTCCGTGCTCACCTGCTGGCCGCTGGAGTCGTAGACGGTCACCCCGAAGTCGGTGAACCAGCCCCACTGCTCTCGCGGCATCGCCACGTCGATCTCGGCGCTGGCGGCCCAGGAGGGCACGCGCACCGTGAGGCTTTCCGTCGGCAGGCCCCGACCATTCACTTCGACCCGACGCTCCGCGCCGACCAGGGTAGTCCCGGCTCGTAGGGGGGCGCTCGCGCTCCCGGGGTTGGTGGCTTCGAGTCCGCCAGGTGCAGCGGTCAGCGCGACCGGCGCCTGGGCGGCACGAACCGTCGCGGTCACCCCCGCGAGCGCTGGCGCGACGACGTCCAGCTCGTAGACCCCCGGGACGAAGTCCTCGGCGCGCACCTGGAGCCGCACTGTGCCGTCCCCTCCTTCGCCCACGGGCACGTCGGCGTCCCCAAGGTCGCGGAACGGTTGGCCGTTCGGTTCGTACAGCTTCACCAGGGCGCGCTGGCTCAGGGAGTCGGGGATGCTCACCGTGACGCCCAGCGTGGAACCGGGGGTGGAGGCGCGCAAGAAATAACGCCGCACCTGGGCAGGCGCGATGACCCGGCGCAGATCCTCCAGGGGCTTCGCGGCGAGATCGTAGGGAATGACGACGGTGTTCACGAGTTCGAACAGCGGTCCCGCGAGCGTATCGCTCGGGTTCCGCGCGATCACGCTGCCGGTGAACACCCCGGGGCCGACGAGCGCCGCCGCGTTATAGACCACGGGGATCTCCGTCGTCAGCGGGCCGGGCGTGATCGCCGCCGGCGCGTTCAGCCAGGGAACGTCGCTGCTCAAGGTAAACTCCGCGGCGCGCAGGCCCCCGGCGTGGCGGACGTGGAACAACTGGAGGGTGTCCCCCGGTCCGAGCAGTCCGTCACGCCGGAACGCGGCGGAGCCGTCCCCCGCTCGAACCACGTAGGCTGAGCCTTGGCGGGCCGCGCGCAGCCATCGGTAGGCCCGCTCGAGCTGCGGTACACCAGCGCCGTCGTCGAGGACGCTCGATCCCGCCACCTCCACGGCGGACACGCGGAGCGCCTGCCCGAGATCCGCCGCGCTCACCCGCCGGTTCTCCTGCCCCAGGCCGGAGATCAGCCGCGCGGCCATGCCCGCGACGTGCGGGGCGGCCATGCTGGTGCCGGCCTTCTCCTCTTCGCCGGTGTTCCAGCGCGGCACCGTGGAATACGCCACCCCTGGCGCCACCACGTCCGGCTTCGCGGTTTCGGCGCCGCGCGAGCTGAACCACGCCAGCACGTCAGGAGCGGGCGGGAGGCTCGCGCTGGGACGACGGAGGAACTGTCCCGGAAACAGCGCGCCGACCGCGAGGGCCAAGTCGGCTGATGCCGGGAATCCCATCGTCGAGAGGCCGGGGCCGTCGTTGCCGGCGCTGATCGTGAACAGGATGTCAGGATGCCCCCGCAGGAACTCGTTCACAATCGAGTCCATCACCGCACGACCCTCGAGCTCGTTCCCGACGCCGAAGCTCATGCTCAGGACCAGCGGCAGATTGCGCTCGGCGGCGAACCGGGCCGCGTAGTCCAGCGCGCGCTGCACGCTGCCGTGGACCGTGATGCCTCCGCGTGCGTCGTTGGCGATCTTGAGCCCCAGCAGCTGGGCCCCCGGTGCCACCCCGTCGAACCCCGCGATAGCGTACAGGTTGTGCCCTGCCGCGATCCCGGCCACGTGCGTGCCGTGCCCGTACGTGTCGAAGATGAGGTCGAGCACCGGGACCCCGCGCTCCTCGGCGAAATTCGCGGCGAGGGTCAGCGGCTTGGTGCCGAGGGCGATCGTCTGGCGCCCCTGGCGGTAGTCGTGGAGTGGCTGCTCGTCCTCGAAGGAGCCATTGAGATTGGAGTCGAGGTACACGACCCAGCCATCGACGGCCTTCACCACGACGACCGGGAAGGCGTCAGTGTTGTCGCCATCCCCGTTGACGTCGGCGGCGGGCAGCTTGCCGAGCGGCAGCTCGCGAAACACCCCGGCGTACCAGGCCGTCCCCGTCGCCAGCCGCGCGATGCGCCCGGCACCCCGCAGGGGCGTGCCCCCCACCTTCACCGTGTCGCCCGTGGGAGTGACCGGGGAGAGCGCGATCCGGCCTTCCCCGGAAAAATCCCGAAGGTCCAGGATCTTCGGGGCGCCCTCGCTGGTCACGATGAGGCCTTCCACTCCTGGATCCACCCCGGAGTCGAGGATGCCGATCAGCACGCCGCGCCCATCGTAGGTCGGATGCGCGAGCTGGAACCTGTCCACGCCGGTCGAGGACAGCGGCATCAACCCAGACACGAAGGCTTCGGCGGGTGGCGCGATCGGTGTCGCCCGGGTCGCGACGACGGCATCGGCGGGTGCTGGCGCGGCCGTCCCCGCGGTGGAGGCGCCTGCGGGCGGCGGCGGGGCTGCCGGGCGTGGGCCCGCGGCACAGGCCGCAGTCAACACTCCGAGGATCACACTCGATGCGGAACGGCAGAGGATCATGGATGGCTCGGCAGCACGAACGGTCCAATGTGGGGCCCGGTGAAGGCGGCGGTGGCTTCGAGCAGGAACGCCAAGGTGTCACGCGTTTCTTCCGGGAGGACGATGGCGTCGACGAACCCACGCGCACCGGCGAACCGGGCGTCGAGCTGGTGCTCGTAGTCCGCGCGCATCGCGTCCACCGCCGCGGCGTTCTCCGGCTTGGCGAGGCCGGTCCCGAAGACGGCCTGGACGGCCGATTCCCCTTCCATGACGCCCATCCGGCCGGTGGGCCAGCTGAGGATGAAGTCGGGGTCGAAGCCCTGACCCGCCATGGCGTAGTAGCCCGCGCCCGACGCGTGGTTCATCGTGAGCACCAGTTTCGGCACGGTCGCCGTCGCCATCGCCTCGACGAAGCGTGCGCCGGCGCGGATGATCCCCGAATGCTCCGCCTCCGTGCCCACCATGAACCCGGATACGTCCTGCACGAACAGCAGCGGCAGCCGCTCGCGGTCGGCGTTTTCGATGAAGTAGGCCACTTTCTCGGCGCTCTCCGTATAGATGATCCCGCCGATCTTGGGCGGCTCGCCCTTCTTGCCCTTGATCAAATGGCGCGAGTTCGCGATCAGGGCGACGGGGCGCCCTTCGATGGCGCCGTGGCCACAGATCATCTCCGGGGCGACCTCGGGTTGAAACTCGTCCAGCCGACCGGCATCGAGCAGGCAATCGAGCACGGCGCGCACGTCGTAGCTCATCCGGTGGTCCACCGGGAGCAGATCGTACAGGTCCGCAGGATCGCGCTTCGCGGACGGAGTCCCGGCGCGCGGCGGCCCTCCCTGGGCGGCGGAATCCGGCAGGCGCCCGAGATAGTCGCGGATGCGGACGAGGCACTCCGCATCGTCTTTGGCTCGGTAGTGCGCCACGGCGCTGACCGTCGTGTGGGTCTTCGCCCCACCGAGCGTCTCCCCATCCACGATCTGGCCCGTCGCTCCCTTGACGAGGTTCGGGCCTCCGAGGCCCATGAACGACGTCCCTTCGACCATGAAGATCACATCGGAGAGCGCCGGCAGGTACGCGCCCCCCGCGATGCACGGCCCCATCACGGCGCTGATCTGCGGCACCTTCAGGAAACGCCGCATGATCGAGTTGTAATAGAAGATCCGCGCGGCTCCGTACTGGCCAGGGAAGACGCCGCCCTGATAGGGGAGATTCACGCCCGCGGAGTCGACCAGGTAGATGATCGGGATGCGTTGGCGCATCGCGATCTCCTGCGCTCGGAGGATCTTCTTGATCGTCTCCGGCCACCACGATCCTGCCTTCACGGTGGCGTCGTTCGCCACGATGACCGCCGGCCGCCCGACGACGCGCCCCACTCCCGTCACGACCCCCGCCGCGGGTGCCTGCCCGTCGTACTGGTCGTGGGCGACGAGCAGTCCGATCTCGACCCAGTCGCCGTGTGGATCGAGGAGCTTGGCCACGCGCTCGCGGGCCGTGAGCTTCCCTTGCTCGTGCTGGCGGCGGACCTTGTCCGCGCCGCCGCCTTGCTCCAGGCGGGTGCGGAGCTCCCGATATTCCGCGGACAGCGTCTTGAGGCGGCTCATCGCAGGCTACACCGCCACATGCTCGGCGGCCCACTCCTGGATGTACTTGATGAGCTCGGTGGTCGGCGTGCCGGGCCCGAACAGGCGACCAATCCCCTGGCGCTCGAGCGCCGTCATGTCCTCGGGCGGGATGATCCCGCCGCCGGTGACGAGGACGTCGCCCCGGCCCGCGGCGTCGAGCAGTTTCTTCACGCGCGGGAACAGCGTCAGGTGTGCGCCCGAGAGGACCGACAGGCCCACCACGTCCACGTCCTCCTGGATCGCGGCCTGGGCGATCATCTCGGGCGTCTGATGCAGCCCGGTGTAGATCACCTCCATACCGGCATCGCGCAGCGCGGCCGCCACGACCTTGGCCCCGCGATCGTGGCCGTCGAGCCCCGGCTTGGCGACGAGCACCCGGATCGGGCGCTTGCGCGACGCCGGCATCAGCGACGGAACCGCAGCAGGGCGGCCAGCCCGTCTACCGCACGGCGCGCCCGCGGATCGTACAGCACGTCCACCTGCGCCCGCTGCCGCAGCGCTTCCTCCACGGCCTCGTCGAGGCGAGGGTCGTCGTCCTGTCCGTCCGCGAGCAGCGTGCGCACCTGCCCGCGGCGCAGCGCCTTGAGCGAGGCCTCGATCCCGTTGACCGCCCATCCCGAGCCGACGCCGTCCCGCACCGCCTCGGCATGGGTACGCTCCCAGGCCCGCTCCCGCTCGTCGCGCAGGGCGAGGGCCGCCTCACGCACTTCCGCAGGGCTCACCATCTTGGGGTTTAGCCGCACCACGCCGAGCACGAGGTCGTGGAGGTAGGTATGCAGGTGCGGCAGCAGCGCCCCCGCGTCCACGCCGACCCCGGCCACGACGATGCCCGCCAAGGGGCGTTGGGTATGGATCTGAAAAATGTGATCCGCGACGCGTGCGTAGTGGCGGTGCTTCTCCTCGCGGATGCGCATGTGGTAGTTGCGCTCTCCGGAGCCGCCGGCCGGCATGCCCGCGTGGACCGCCTGGCGTTCCCCGTGAAAGCGCCCGCCGCGCGAGGCGGGCGCGGCGGCGAGCCCGGTCTGCTCCACGGTATCGAACGCCGTCACCTCGAAGAACCGGGCGCCGGTCCGATCGCAGGCCGCCACCAGGATGGTCCCGAATTCCTGCTCCAGCGCTGCCAGCTCGCGCACCAGCGGCGTCGGCTCCACGGCAAGTCGGGAGCGGTGGACGTGCGGCAGCGGCAGCACATCGAACAGCCCAAGCGCCGAGCAGGCGAAAACCGCAATGCCACGGGCCGGCGGCAAACGCCCGGGCTCGTCGAAGAACCGGAGCACCCGTTCCAGGTCCGCGGCGGTCGTCTCGCGCACGGCGTGCTCGAGCGGCTGCCGGGCGAGGCTCGCGACCGCCTGCTTCACCCGGTTCTTCATCTTGATGAGGTACTTCCCGCGTGTCTTGTCGCGCGGCTCGAGCTTCAGGTAGCACGAGACCACCCGATAGGACCCGGGGGGAATCTCGGCGAGACGACGCAGGACGTCGCGGACGGCGTCGAGGGAAGCGGCGGGGTGCGCGGTCATCTCAAAAGAAGACCGGTTCGCGGTAGGCGCCGTAGACGCGCTCCAGAGCGTGCCGAATCTCGTACAGGGTGGCGTAGGCGCGCGCACATTCGAGCATCGGCGCGATTACGTTGCGGTCCTGCTCCGCCGCTTGGCGCAGCGCCGTCAGGCACTCCGCGACGCGGGCGTTGTCCCGCTCGCGGCGCAGCTGGGCCAGCCGGCCGCGTTGGCCCTCCTCGGCGTCGTTGGAGATCTTCAGAATCTCGACTGGGTGGTCGTCGTCGGACAGGAATTCGTTGACCCCGACCAAGACGTGGCTGCCCGCCTCGACGCCGCGCTGGAACTCCGCCGCCGATTGCGCGATCTGGCGCTGGAACCAGCCATTGTCGATGCCGCGCACAACACCGCCGATCGAGTGGATCTCGGCGAACAGCGCTTCGGCTTCCCGTTCCAGCTGGTCGGTGAGAGCCTCGACGTAGTAGGAGCCGCCCAGCGGGTCGATCACGTCGGCCATGCCGGTCTCGTGGGCCAGGATCTGCTGCGTGCGCAGGGCCACCTGCACCGCCTGCTCGGTCGGCAGCGCGAGCGTTTCGTCGAGCGAGTTGGTGTGCAGCGACTGCGTGCCTCCGAGCACCGCCGCGAGCGCCTGGTAGGCCACCCGCACGATGTTGTTCAGCGGCTGCTGCGCCGTGAGCGTGACGCCGGCCGTCTGCGAATGGAACCGCATCGTCCAGGAGCGGGGATCCTTCGCGCCGTAGCGCCCGCGCATGTGGCGCGCCCAGATCCGCCGTGCCGCCCGCAGCTTCGCGATCTCCTCGAAGAAGTCGTTGTGGATGTCCCAGAAGAAGGAGAGCCGGGGGGCGAACTCGTCCACGTCGAGCCCCCGCGCCACCCCGCGCTCCACGTAGGTGAACCCGTTCGCCAACGTGAACGCCAGCTCCTGCGCGGCGGTCGCGCCCGCTTCGCGAATGTGGTAACCGGAGATCGAGATCGTATTCCACTGCGGCGCGTGGCGCGCCGCCCACTCGAACACGTCCACGATGATCTTGAGGGCCGGCTCCACCGGGTAGACCCAGGCGTGCTGGGCCATGTACTCCTTCAGGATGTCGTTCTGAATGGTGCCACGAAGCTTCTCGCTCGACACCCCTTGCTTCTCGGCCGCGGCCACGTAAAAGCAGAACAGGATGGCGGCGGGCCCGTTGATCGTCATCGAGGTGGAAACCTGATCGAGCGGAATGCCGCGGAACAGGTTCTCCATGTCGGCGAGGCTCGAGATCGCCACGCCGCACTTGCCCACCTCTCCTTCCGCGCGCGCATGGTCGGAGTCGTAGCCCATCAGGGTGGGAAAGTCGAACGCGACCGACAGACCCGTCTGCCCGTGCGCCAGCAGGAATTTGTAGCGCTGGTTTGTGTCCTCCGCCGTCCCGAAGCCGGAGAACTGCCGCATCGTCCACAGCCGGCCGCGGTACATCGACGGGTGGATGCCCCGCGTGAACGGGAACTGGCCGGGCTCCCCGAGCTGCCGCGCCGGGTCAAAGCCCGCCAGGTCAGCCGGGCCGTACACCGGCTTCCGATCGATGCTCATCGTGGGGCCCCGCTTTTCACGTGGTCGAGGATCTCGGCGGCGACGTCGTAGGGACTGCGGCGACCGGCCGCCATGTCGTCCAGGGCCTGTCCCAACAGCTCCGTCGCCGGCGTCTCATCCCACAGCCACCGGCGCAGCGTCCGGTTGACTACCGCGCGCGTCCGCTCCGCCAGTCGGTCCCGTCGCCGTGCTTCGAGCCGGCCGCCCGCCTCGAGGAACGCTCGGTGACGCTCGAGCGCCTCTGCCAGCTCGGCGATCCCTTCTCCTTTCACCGCGACGGCCGCGAGAACCGGTGGCTCCCAGAGGATGGCCTTCCCGCCCCCATCCGGGGGGGTGAGGGGGACCTTCGGGCGGTGGTGGGCGGGGACGTTGCGGAACGCATTCCCCCGCCGGATGCCCAGCATGATCTCCACTTCCTGCCGCAGCTTGTCGGCGCCCGGCCGGTCGCTCTTGTTGACCACGTACACGTCCGCGATCTCCATGACACCGGCCTTGAGCGTCTGAATCCCGTCCCCGGATTCGGGCACGAGCACCAACACCGTCGACTCGGCGGTGCGCGCGATATCGAGCTCAGTCTGCCCGACGCCCACCGTTTCGATCAGGATCCGGTCGAACCCGAACGCGTCCAGCACGTCGGCCACCTCCTCAGTGGTCGTTGCCAGGCCCCCGAGCGAGCCCCGGGTCGCCATCGACCGGATGAACACGCCGGGGTCGAGGCTCACCGATTCCATCCGGATGCGATCGCCCAGCAGCGCCCCGCCCGTGAACGGACTGGTCGGGTCCACCGCCACCACCGCCACCGTTCTCCCCTCGCTCCGGTAGTGCTGTACCAGACGCTCGGCGAGGGTGCTCTTGCCCGCGCCCGGCGGACCCGTCAACCCGATGCGCCGGGCCCCCCGCCGGCCTACCCGGCCGTGCACGTGCGCGAGCACCCGCTCGTATCCGTCGCGCTGGTTTTCGACCAGACTGATGGCACGAGCGAGGGCGGCGGTATCCCCGCGCTCGAGACCGTCCAGGATGCCGTCCGTGCTCATGTGTCCTCAAAGATAACCCGCGCTTCGCCCCGCGCGGCGGGGGTCACGTCCGTTCCTCCGGCCGATCGAGGGAGATGGCGCGCGTCGGTCCAGGGCGCACGGCGACCCGCTCCACGCGCGTCGAGCTTGCGGCCAGCACGTCGAACTCGAGCCCCTTCAAGAGGAAGCGCTCGCCCGGGCGTGGAATCCGCCCGAGCGCCTGGACCAGCAGGCCGCCCACCGTCTGCGCCCCGCGCGTGTCGGCGTTCATGCCGAAGGCCGCCTCGAGCTGTGCGGCCGGGGCGTTTCCCTCCAGCTCCATGAGCCGCGGAGTTGCGCCGCCTGCGGCGGCCGGTTCGGTGGTCTCGAACACTTCGCGCACCAGCGCTTTCAGTAGGTCCTCGAAGGTGACCAGGCCCGCCGTGCCACCGTACTCGTCCAGTACCACTGCGAGGTGCCCCTGGCCCTTCTGCATCGCGAGCATCAGGTCGGCGGCGCGCAGGGTGCCGGGCACGCTCAGCACCGGCCGCACCGGGACCGGATCCTCGGGCTGCAGCTGCAGCAGATCGAAGGCGTGGGCCACGCCGGCGATTTCGTCGAGGGTGCCGCGGTGCACGGGGTAGCGGCTGTAGCCCGCCTGCGAAAACACGTGTGCTGCCTCGGCGGCCGCCATGCCCTCGGGGATCGCCACGATCGCCGTCCGCGGCGTCATCAGCTCCCGCACCGGTCGATCGGCGAACGCCAGCACGCCCGAAACGACCTCGATCTCGTCGGCTGCGGCCAGGGCGTCCGTGTCCGCTCCGGAAAGGACCGCCGCGAGCGTCGTCCGTGTGGAGGGCTCGCGGCGAGGAATGAACGGCGCCAGCAACCAGCCCACCCCTTCCATCCACGGCACCGCCCGGGACACAATCGGCTCCGCCCAGCGGCGCCCCACCACGCGAGGCACCAGATAGGCGGCGGAAACGAACAGCGGCACGATCGCGGTGACGGTGAGGACGCCGAGGAAGGTCGCCGTCGTGCGGGCCAGGAGCGCGGGCACCGCCCCGGCCGCGAGAATGATCCCCAACGTCGTCAGCGCGTTCCCGGTAGCGAGCACCATGCCGGGGTTCTCCAGCAGCCGGGCGGCCGCGGCCGCGCCGCGCAGCTTGTACGACACCCACCGCGTCAGCTCGATCTGGCTCACCGCCGCCGCCGCGACACCGATCGCGGCCGCGGTCCCCGCGATCCCGAGCCCCAGCAGCAGAATCAGCAGCGGCGGGATCATGCCTGGCGCTCGAAGTAGACGCGGGTCACGCGGCGGCGGTCCACGCGCTCGACCACGACGCGGAAGCCGTCGAGCATCAGCTCTTCGCCCGCGCGCGGCACGCGTCCTAGAATCGAATAGATGAGCCCGCCGACGGTGGACACATCCGGGTGCTCGAACGCGCTCCCCAGAGCCGCGGACAGCTCTGTCAGGCCAACGCGCCCGTCCACCCAAAACCGCTCACCTTCCTGCCGGATCGCGGCGGGCGCCTCGAGGTCGTGCTCGTCCCGTATCTCCCCCACGATCTCCTCGAGCACATCCTCGAGCGTGATCAGCCCCGACGTGCCGCCGAATTCATCCACCACGATGGCGATGTGCGACGGGCCCCGCTGAAAGTCCCGCAGCTGCGCGTCGAGTGTCTTGGTCTCGGGCACGATCGCCGCTGGTCGCACCAGCTCCTGCCACCGGCGCTCCTTCTCCCCTCCCCCAGCCGGCAGGCCCATGACCAGGGGAATCAGGTCCTTCACGTACAGGATTCCGACCAGGCTGTCCGGCGTCCCGTCGTACACCGGGAGCCGAGTGTGCTCCGTGCGTCGAAATACGTCGAGCACCTCGGGCCCGGTGGCGGAGACATCTACGCCCACCATGTCCAGCCGTGACGTCATCACCTCGTCCACCGTCGCATCGGCGAGCGTGAAGATCCCGAGCAGCATCTCCCGTTGGGCGGGACCCAGGTCCGGTTGCAGGGGCTGCGGGGTCGAGATGAGTCCATGGAGGCCGCGGTCCACCCACCCGAGCAGCACCAGCAGCGGACCGAACGGCGGCAGCGTGCGCCGCGCCAGCGGCAGCGCATCCTCGGCCAGCTCGGGCGCGACCCGCACGATGCTGCGGGGCAAGGCATCACCCAGCACGAACAGGAACAGCGCAGCAAGGCCGAGGGTCCCCAGGCCCTCCGCCAGCGGGCGCTGCCACCATCCCAGGGCGTGCGCGGCGGCGACGGCACCGAGCACGAGCAGGGCCAGGCGCGCGATGTGCATGGCGCGGTGCAGCGGCACCCGGCCCCGCGCGGCCGCCGGTGGAGCGTCGCCGAGGGTGTGCAGCGCCTCGCCGACCGCCGCCTCCTCGCCGAGCGCCAGCAGTCCGGCCCACAACACGGCGCCCAGCGCGGCGAGGACGCCGAGCCAGCCGATCAGGGTTTCGCCCAGCATCAGCGGCGACTCCCTCCTCCCCCCCCCGGAAGCAGGCGCCGCAGGTAGCGCTCCTGGCGACGCCACATGGCCGAGCGGGTGCGGCCGCGGCCCTCCGGATGGTCGTATCCGAGCACGTGAAGGGTCCCGTGCACCGCCAGCCGGATCATCTCTTCACGCACGCGTTCAGTATCACTGCCTTCTGCCCCCCGTCTCCCGTTCCCGACGAACCGCACGGCGACCTCCGGACAGATGTACACATCGCCCAGCAGCGAGCCGTCAACCTGCGGCAGGGCGAAAGCGATGACGTCGGTGAGCCGCCGGCGGCCGAAGGCGCGCCGGTTGAGCCGCCGCATGGCGTCCCCGTCGAGCAGGGTGAGCTCGATGCGGGCGCGGCTCGCCCGCTCCCAGGTCAGCACGCGCCGAGCCACGCGGGCGAGGTCCCGTTCAGCGGCTGGAGGCCGGCTGGGTGGGCTGCCAGGCCTTCGTGATCCCGCCACTGGCCTCCGGGTAGTCGATGCGGTTGTGGTACATGCCGGTGAGCACGCGAATGAACTCGGCCTTCACCTGGTCGAGCTGTTGCAGCGTCATCGGAGCCTCGTCGAGCTGGCCCGCGGCGAGTTTGCCCTTCACGATCTGCTCGATCACCCCGCTGATCTTCTCGGGGGTCAGCTCGTCGATCACCCGCAGGGCTGCTTCCACCGAATCGGCGAGCATCGTGATCGCCGTCTCCATGGAGCGCGGGCGCGGCCCCGGGTAGCGATAGTCCTCCCGGATCGGCTGGCCGTCCCCCTGCTTCTTGGCTCGGTCGAAGAAGTAGGTGATCTCGGTGGTCCCATGATGCTCGGGGATGAAGGCGGTGACCACGTCGGGGATCTTCGCCTCCGCCGCCAGCTCCAGCCCGAACGACACGTGCCGCTTGATGATCTCGGCTGACTGCGACGGCGGGATGCGATCGTGCGGATTACCGCCGCGGGTCTGGTTCTCCACGAAGTACTGCGGGTTGCCCAGCTTCCCGATGTCGTGGTAGTAGCAGCCCACGCGGCCGAGCAGGCCGTTGGCCCCGATACGGTTGCACGCCGCCTCCACGAGGTTGGCCATGGCGACGCTATGCGCGTAGGTCCCCGGAGCCTCGAGCGAGAGGCGGCGCAGCAGCGGGCGGCTCGGGTCGGACAGCTCGAGCAGGGTGAGGTCGGTCGTGACGTGCGTGAACGACTCGGCCAGAGGCAGTAGCAGGATCGTGAGCGATGCCGACACGAGCCCGTTGGCCATGCCGAACACCGCAGTCCACGCGATCTCGGAAACGCGCCAGCTCCCGGCAAGGCCGAGCGCGAGGGCGCCCGCGAGGTAACCGGCTCCGGTGATCAGCACCGCCGTGTAGAGGTGACTGCGGCGCCGCAGCGACCGCACCGAGAGCGCCGCGGTCACACCACCGATCAGGCACAGGAACAGCGCCGGAGTGTCGTGGAACACCGGCTGGATCCCGATCACCGCCGAAATGATCATCGCCCCGATCATCGAGACCCGGCCGTTGAACAGCACGGTGAGCATCATCGCCAGGAACGGCAGTGGGATGAGCTCGGGGTGGTCGATCGCGCGGGTGCGCGCGACCGCCGCGCCCCCCAGCAGCGTGGCCGCAAACAGCAGCGCCACGATCGCCACCTGCCGCTGGTCGCGGTAGGTCTCGCGACGGTAAAACACCATCAGCACCCAGAACACGGCAAGGATCAGGGCGTCCCGGAGGATCGGTCCCAGGACACCGCCCACCGAGCTGCTGGTGGCGGCCCCGCGCCGCACCAGCTCGTTGTGCAGCGCCGCGAGCCTCTCGTATGCCGGCGCCGTGACGATCTCGCGCGCCGAGACGATCCGCTCGCCCTGGCGCACGACGTACTTGCTCGGCTCCACACTCCCCATCAGCTCCGTGCGCCGACGCGTCGTCTCGGCCTCGTTCCGCGTCAGGGTAGGCCGGAAGAACTTCCGCACCAGCTTGAGGTAGACGACGTCGCCGACGCTCGACCCCGGGTCGGGGTGCAACGCCCGTGAGCGCAGCAGGTATTGATTGTAGGTGAGCACCTGATCGCGCATCACCGGCAGCTCCGTGGCGCCGCGCCGCACGATCAGCTGCGGGGCCGACTCGCCCTGGAGCCCGCCCTGCACCGTCACCCCTTGGGCGAGGGTCTGGGCGAACAGGTCGTCGAGGGCGCGAGCCAAGGCCCGTCGCTTGTTGCCTTTAGTGAGGTAGGCGGCTTCGCCCCCCGTGAGCGTGACACCGGCGTCGTGGGCCACCCGGATGATCCCCGCCGCTCCGCCGGGTGCCGCGCCCAAGCGATCGAAGAAGGCGTGCAGCGCCGTCGTCGCGCTATCATACGCCCGTTGCTGGAACTGGTAGATCGGCTTCGCGGAGCTGGCCAGCTCCTCGGCCTCACCCTTGATCTCCTCAGCGGTCTTGTTGACGACGAAGTCGAACGGCGCCACCACGTCGCGGTCGGCCAGCGCGCCGATCTTCAGCAGCGGCGCGAGATCCGTCGCGCTCGAGGGGAACGCGGCATAGGCCAGGACCGCCAGGCCCAGGACCCAGGCCCAACGCGGCCCGTGCATGCGCAGCTCCGCCGCGGACGGCCGCCGCATATCAGCCCTGCGCGTCCTCGGCATACGCGCGGATGATGTCCCGCACCAGCCGGTGCCGCACGACGTCGGTGTCGGTGAGGTAGCAGAATCCGATGCCTTCGATGCCGGGGAGGATCCGCTCGACCTGCAACAGTCCGGAATCTTCCCGGTTGGCCAAGTCCACCTGGGTCTTGTCGCCGGTAATGACGGCGCGCGAGTTCACGCCGAGCCGCGTCAGGAACATCTTCATCTGCATCCCGGTCGCGTTCTGCGCTTCGTCCAGGATGACGAACGCGTCCGACAGCGTGCGGCCTCGCATATAGGCGAGCGGAGCGATCTCGATCACGCGCGTTTCGAGCGCCTTCTGCACGCGGTCGCGCGGCATCATGTCCTCGAGCGCGTCGTACAGCGGCCGCAGGTACGGGTCGACCTTGTCCTGCAGGTCCCCGGGGAGAAACCCGAGACTCTCCCCGGCCTCCACCGCCGGCCGGGCCAGGATGATGCGCCGCACGCGCTTGCGCGCCAACGCGTCCACGGCGGCGGCCACCGCGAGGTAAGTCTTCCCGGTGCCGGCCGGGCCGATGCCGATGACGATGTCGTTCTGCAGAACCGCCTGGAGGTACTCGCGCTGCCCCGCCGTCTTGGGCTGGATCACCCGCCGCAGCCCGGGCAGGATGATCCTCAGCTCTCCCACCACTCCACCGGCGCCCGATGCTCCCAGCGCGCCTGCCTGGTCTTCCACCACCAGGCGCTCCACGTCGTGCACGTCGAGCTCTTCGCCCATGCGGGCCAGATCCACCATCGCCTGGACCACGGGCGTCGCCCGCTCCACCGCGGCGAGCGATCCCTGCAGCGTGAGCGCGTCGCCACGCATCGACACGCGGACGCCGAGCCGCTTGGTCAGCTCGATCAGGTTGCCGTCGTTGACCCCCGCGAGGGCAAGGGGATCCACCCCGTCCACCATGAGCCGGTGTGTGATGTCGTCGCTCATGCCGTCACCTGGATATGCAGCGCCGCGATGTCCTCGGCGCGCGCGGGCGCCGGCGCGCCCTCGAACAGCGCCCGTGCCGTGGTCGTCTTGGGAAACGCGATCACGTCGCGCAGCGAGCTCGCCCCGGCCAGCAGCATCGTCACGCGATCAAAGCCCACCGCGAAGCCGCCGTGAGGCGGCGCACCCGCCGCCAGCGCCGACAAGAGAAACCCGAACCGGGCCTCCACGTCCTGCGACGAGAGCCCGAGATGCCGAAACACAATGCGTTGCACCGCCGGATCGGTGATCCGGATCGATCCGGACCCGAGCTCGTTCCCGTTATACACCGCGTCGTAGTGCTGCGCCCGGCAGGCGAACGGCTCGCGATCGAGCTTGTCCACGTCCTCAGGGTGCGGCGCCGTGAACGGATGATGGGCGAACACCGGACGGCCGTTCTCGGGGTCCGGCTCGAACAGCGGAAAATCCACCACCCAACAGAAGGCATGGGCGCGCGCGGCAGGCGGCGCGAGCCGGCGGATCACTTCCTGGCGCACCCGGTCGAGGATGGGTGACGTGATCCGGTCGGGGCCGACGGTCATGAGCGCCGCGTCCCCGTCAGACACGCCCAGCTGCTCCAGCACCGCGACGCTGAACTGCTTGGCCACCGACCCGGAGAGCTGGTCACCCTGGCGCTTGACCCAGGCGAGGCCGGCGCCGCCCAGCTGCTTGACCATTTCAGCCAGGTGGTCCAGGTCTTTGCGCGACAGCGCGGCGCCGCCCCTGACCGCGAGTCCGCGCACACGCGCGCCCTGCTTGAGCGGCCCCTCGAAGAACGGCACGCCGAGCGGCCTCACGTGCGCCGTCCAGTCGGCGAGGGTGAAGGCCTCGTAGCGCAGGTCCGGCTTGTCGGTGCCGTACCGCTCCATGGCCTCGTGCCAGGTGATCCGCCGGAAGGGGCGCTCGACGGTGTGCCCCGCCTCCTGCCACAGCGCCACGAGCACCGCCTCGACGAACCCTTGGACGTCCTCCGGTCCGACGAACGATGCTTCGATGTCGATCTGCGTGAACTCCGGCTGGCGGTCGTAGCGCGAGTCTTCGTCCCGGAAGCAGCGCGCCAGCTGGAAGTAGCGGTCGAACCCCGACACCATCAACAGCTGCTTGTAGATCTGCGGCGATTGTGGCAGGGCGTAGAACTCCCCCGGGTGCACCCGCGAGGGGACGAGGTAATCGCGGGCTCCCTCCGGGGTGGGCTTGGTCAGGATCGGAGTCTCGATCTCGAGGAATTCGAGATCCGAGAGGGTGCGCCGCGCGCGCTGCAACAGGCGGTGGCGCAGGATGAGGTTGGCCTGGAGCTCCGGACGCCGCAGGTCGAGGTGGCGGTACTTGAGCCGCAGCTCCTCGGCGGGCAGCTCCTCGCCCTTGCCACGCGCGACCGGAATCGCCGGCGTCTCCGCCGGCCCCACGACCGTGAGTGCCGTCGCGTGGACCTCCACCTCACCGGTCGCCAGCTCGGCGTTTTTCATGTTCGGCGGGCGCGGGACCACCTCGCCCTCGACGACCACAACCGTTTCGCCACCCAGCGCGCCGGCCCGCGCCAGCACGTCCGCCTCCGCCCACGCTGGGCCGACCGCCACTTGGACGATGCCGTCCCGATCGCGCAGGTCGAGAAAGACGATCCCGCCCAGGTCCCGGCGCCGATGCACCCACCCCCCCAGGCGCACCCGCTGGCCCGCGTGCTCCGCGCGCAGCGCTCCACACCGATGCGTCCGCCAGCTGGTCCGACTCACGATGTTACGCTCCCTCTGCCACGCACAGGGTGCGGTAAAATTCCTCCGGCGTCTTGGCGGCCAACAGGCGTGCGCGCAACGGCTCTTGGCGCACCAGGCGAGAAATGCGGCTCAGCGCCTTGACGTGCGCCCCCGCCAACGACTCGGGGCCCGCCAGCAGGAAAAACAGTCTGACCGGCTCCCCGTCGATCGTTTCATAGGGCACCGGCTGCTCCGTGGTCCCCGCCACGACCGCCAGCGCGCTCAATCCGGGCGTCTTGCCGTGCGGCACCGCGACGCCGTAGCCGATCCCGGTCGGGAATTGCCGCTCGCGCTCGAGAATGGCCCCGAGCACCTCCTCGGCGGCGACCCCATTGCCGGCCACCGCCAGGTCCACAAGCTCCCTCAGGACCCCCTCCTTGTCGGTCGCGCGGAGGGGGACCCGGATGCGGTTCGGTGTAAGCAGCTCGGACAGGCGCAATGCTCGGCCCAAGTGGTGTAAGCGATTGAATCTAGTTAAGTTGAGCCAGCAATGCTACGCCGCTACCTGAGGCTCGCCGCCTGCGCCATTCCGGGGTTGCTGCCTGCTCGGCTGACCCCCCAGCAGAGCGCCGGAACGGAGTTGTGGCGGCTCGCCGCCGCCACCGTGCCGGTCCCCCAGGCGCTCGCCACGGGGGCCGCGGCAGCGTTTTGGAATCCGGCGCAGCGCGACGACGGGGCGCGCGCCCTGCTCGGCGTCGAAGCGATCCAAACCCCGGACGCCATCGACGCCTCGGGGTTTCTCGCTGCCTTGCGAGTTCGAGTGGGAGGTCGTGGCACGCTGGACGGGGTGGGAGAGGGAGGAATGCACCTCGGCCTGGTCTATGGACGCATGCAGCTGGATGGTCTCGTCCGTACGTATGTCAGCCCCGACCCGGACCAAGGGACGGTCCCGTTCTTCACGCACACCCTCGGCACCACCGCCGCGTTCGTGCACGGGGCGACGACCTTCGGCGCCACCGTGGCCTTCCATGAGACGCGGCTCGACCGAACGGACGTCGCGAACTGGACGCTCGATGCAGGGATCGATCGACGCATTAACGACGTGCTCCGGGTGGCAGCGGCCACACACTTCTTCTCGCGCGCCTCCTCCACCGATCCGGGTCAGGACATTTACGGCGGCATCGAGTACCGCGTGTTTCGCGGACCACTGTGGAGCGGTGGGGTGTCCTCCAGTATCCGCGCCCGGTACGGCCTCGTGTTCGCCCACGGCTTTGGTGCCGATCACCAGCTCGGTGCCGGGATCGAGTTCGGTGATGCCGTCGCCTTCGACCTTATGGCGGCGCGCGACGGTGGCTACGCCGGAGCGACGTGGCGGGCGGTGGCGGGCTTGCGCGTGAGAGTGGGTCGTTACCGTCTGAGCTTCGCGCGCGATGGCGGGGTGGAGGGCCTTGGTTCGGCGGTCCGCGTCGGCCTGGAGACGCGCCTGCGGTGACTGCGGATCTCCTCACCCTCACCCCCGACGCCGCGCGCGCGATCCTGACCGAGTGGCTGGCCGCGCAGAACGAGCCTGCCTACCGGCTGCGACAGATCATGCCCCGCCTGTGGGAGCGGCCCGCGTCCTCCTGGGCCGATGCCACCGAGCTGCCGGCGGGGCTCCGTACGGCGCTGGATGCGGCGTTTCCCCTCGCCCGCCTCGAGCTCGCCGCCCATCAAGTGTCCAGGGACGGAACCGAGAAGTTCCTGTGGAGACTCGCGGACGGTGAAGCCATCGAGTCGGTGCTCATCCCCGAAGGCAAGCGCCGCACGCTGTGCATCTCTTCGCAGGTGGGGTGCGCGTTGGGCTGTGTGTTCTGCGCCACCGGGCGCATGGGGTGGCGTCGCAACCTCTCCCCCGCCGAGATCGCGGGACAGGTGCGGGAGGTGGTGCTGAGGGGACCGGCCCTGAAGCCGACCAACGTCGTGTTCATGGGGATGGGCGAACCGCTGCTCAACTGGGAGCACGTGGACACGACGCTCACGATCCTGAACCACGCCGAGGGATTCGGGATCGGGGCGCGCCACATTACCGTGTCGACCGTCGGCATCCTGCCGAACCTGGCCAAGTTCGCCAAGCGGCCCGAGCAATTCCGGCTCGCTGTCTCGCTGCACGGCGCGACGCCGGCGACTCGTCTCGCGCTGATGCCGATCGAGAAGAAATACACGCTGTCCCATGTACTGGAGGCCGTCCGGCAGTTCCGACGGCGGGTCACCCTGGAGTACGTGCTGATCGGCGGGCAGAACGATTCCCTCGAGGCGGCCGACGCGCTGGCCGCGCTGGCCCGACCGCTCGGCGCACTCGTCAACCTGCTGCCCCTGCACCCGGGTGGGGCGGAGGGACTCGCCCCCAGCTCGCACCAGCAGATGCTGGCGTTCGAGCGGCGGCTGCGGAGTCACGGGGTGGAGGCGGTACTGCGGCGCAGCCGCGGCCTGGACATCAGCGCCGCGTGCGGACAGCTACGGGTGGAGCTCGGTCCGCACCCGAAAGTCCCCGCCCAGGAGCACGCTGGCGTCGAGTAACCGCGTGGAGTCCGGCTCGAAGACCACCCTCCCCACCTTCAGCGCCGCGCGGATGCGCGCCCCGACGGACGCCGGGCCGCGTCGAATCACGATGCGCGTCGAGTCGACCGGCCCGGTCCCCGCGGGCGCATTCCCGAAGCTCACCACGTCGATTCCCGCCTGCCGCAGGATGCGTGTGCCCGCCCGCGCCAGCCCGGGCTTGCCGCTCGCGTTCAACACTTCGACGATGATCCGGTCGCCCGAATCCCCGGGGATTGGGAACGCCCGAGGTTGATCACGGCCTCCGCACCCGCCTGCCGCCACGAGCAGGACCAGGCCGGCCACCGGACTCCCCCACCATCCCACGCTCACCTCAGGAGTCCATTCCAGAAGCCGACCGTCTCGGGCGGCAGGGGCCACCCCGAGCGCACCGCCCAGGCGATCCGGCGCCGGGCCACTTCTCGCAGCACCGCGTCTCGCTCGCCAGGGACGCGCGCCGCCAGGGCGCCCCGCTCGGCTTGGTCGAACGGCCGCCCGGGCTCGAGGAAGTCGGCGAGGTAGAGCATCCTCCCGACGTCGTCCCAGCCGGCGTAGCCGACCGAATGAAAGCGGAGCGCGTCGAGCACGCCGCGATCGGCCTCCCCGTCCTGGGCCGCTCGGTCGGCCGCCATCGGGCCGTGCGCCAGCTCGTCCGGCGCGGGCGCGTCACGCAGCGCGTCGTGCAGCCAGGCGGCCCGGATCCAGCGCGCGCGCTCGTCCGGCCGCACGCGCATGGCGCTCCCCCACTCCGTCACCAGTCCCACCACGCGCTCGATGTGCCCGCGCCGCTCCGTCGAGACGATCGCCCATGGCGGGAGCCCCATCACACCCGCACCGCCGGGTCCGCCGCGACCCCATCACCCAGGACGACGTTGTCGATAAGCCGGGTGCTTCCGATCCGTGCCGCGACAACCACGACCGTCTTCGCGGTCGCGCGCGGCACCGGCTGCACCGCCTCGTCCACCAGCGCGAGGTAGTCCGGGACGACGCCCGGCGCTCCGAGCACTTCGAGGCCCCGCCGTCGCAGTCGTTCGGCGTCCGCCTCCCCGCCCCGCCACGCCTGCTCGACCGCGCGCAGCGCTCGGGACAGAGCCAGGGCGGCCCGGCGCTGGTCGGCGGAGAGGTAGGCGTTGCGGGACGACAACGCGAGGCCGTCGAGCTCGCGGGTCGTCGGCGCTACGTCGATCTCGATCGGGAAGTCGAGATCGGCCGCCATGCGCCGGATCAACGCGGCCTGCTGGTAGTCCTTGCGACCGAACACCGCCACGTCGGCGTCCACCACGTGGAAGAGTTTGGCGACCACCGTCAGCACCCCGATGAAGTGGCCGGGCCGAACCGCGCCCTCAAGGACGTCCCCCATGGGGCCGGGCGTGACGCGCACGGTGGAATCGGCCGGGTACATCGCGCTTGCGTCCGGGACGAACAGGCAGTCCACGCCCCGCGCATCGGCGAGTGCGCGGTCGCGCGCGAGATCGCGCGGGTACTTCACGAAGTCCTCGCCCGGCCCGAATTGCAGCGGGTTGACGAAGATGCTCAGGACGACGCGATCGACACGCTCGCGGGCGCGGTCCACGAGGCGGAGATGGCCTTCGTGCAGGTAGCCCATCGTGGGCACGAAGCCAAGGCGATGGCCACGCGCGCGCTCGGCGCGGCTCCAGGTGCGCATCTCGGGCAGACCGGAGAGCTCGAGCATGAGGGGAGATCTACTTCCCGAACGAGTGCTCCGGCCCCGGATACCGTCCTTCGCGCACCTCGGCCGTGTAGCGTCGCACCGCGTCCCGTACGTCCTCCGCGAGCGAGGCGTATTTCTTGATGAACTTGGCGCTGAAGCGATCGTTCAGCCCCAGCATGTCGTGCAGCACCAGCACCTGGCCGTCGCAGGCGGGGCCCGCGCCGATGCCGATGGTGGGGATGGTGAGCGACCGGGTGATTTCGGAGGCGAGCGGGGCCGGGACCAGCTCGAGCACGATCGCGAACGCGCCCGCGTCTTCCAGCGCCTTGGCGTCGTTCTTCAGCCGCTGCGCGGTGACGTCGTCGCGCCCTTGCACCCGGTAGCCGCCGAGGGCGTGCACCGACTGCGGCGTCAGACCGATGTGCCCCATGACGGGAATCCCCACGTCCACCAGCGCGCGGACCGTCGGCGCGAGGGGTGTGCCGCCTTCCACCTTCACGCCGTGACATCCGGAGACGGCCATGACGCGGCCGCAGTTCCGGATCGCCTCCTCCCTGGTGATCTGGTAGGTGAGGTAGGGCATGTCGCAGACCACCATCGCCCGTTGGGCCCCGCGCCGCACGATCGTGGTGTGGTAGATCATCTGGTCGAGCGTCGCCGAGAGCGTCGTCTCGGCGCCCGCCAGGACCTGATTGACGGAGTCCCCGACGAGCAGGACGTCCACGCCGGCCGAGTCGAGGAGCCGTGCGAACAGAGCGTCGTAGCAGGTCAGCATCACGATGCGCTCCCCCTGCGTTTTCATGTGGAGGAGTGCGTACGTGGTCACCGGCTTCGGTGCGTCAGCCATGGGCCACCGCCAGCGCCTCGAGCTCGGCGATTTCGCGGAGCCAGAAGGCGCGGTTCTGGAGTTCGGGGTGCGGGAGGGTGAGCTCGGGCTCGTGGATGGTCCGGTCGCCGAAGCGCACGAGGTCGAGGTCCAACGTCCGGGGGCCCCACCGCACGCGGCGCTCGCGGCCGCGTTCGGCCTCGATCGCCCGGCATTCCCGCAGCAGCACGAGGGGCGCGAGGCCGGTCTCGAGCAGCACCATCTGGTTCAAGTAGGGGCCCTGGGGGACGGGGCCGAGCGGGGCGGTTTCCTCGATGCGCGAGACCGCCACGAGCCGCGACTCGGCCAGCCGGGCCAGCCGGGCCACAGCGTGCGCCAGATGCGCGGCGCGGTCGCCGACGTTCGACCCGAGGGCCACGTACACCCGCTCGTGCGCGCGCACCCCGGAAACCTAGACGCTCAGGCGACGCTGGCAAAGCCGCGCGTCAGCTCGCGCAGCATCGCGGCCACTTCCTCGAGCTCGCGGGTGGCCCGCTCGAGCTCGGAGAGTCCGCGCGCGGCCTCGCCCGCCCGCGTGGCTACGTCATCCACTTCCGTGCGGTTTTTCCCGGCGATGGCGGCCACCGCGTGAATCCGCTGCCGCAGCCGCGCGAACGCGTCGTCCTGCTCTCCCGCCGCGGTGGCGATCCGCTGCGCGTGCGTCGTGGCATCCGCCGTCGCCGCGACGATGGCGTCCAACGCTTCGAGCGCCCCGGCCGACAGCTCCTCGACGCCGCCGACGTTCACCTGCCCGCGGCGCATTTGCTCCACGACCTCGCCCACCTGCCGGTGAATGTCCTCGACCAGCTGCGCCGCGTCGGCCGCCGCCGAGGCGCTCTGCTCGGCCAGGCGGCGCACCTCCTCGGAGACCACGGCAAATCCCTTGCCGTGCTTCCCGGCCCGCGCCGCCTCGATCGCCGCGTTCAACGCCAGCAGATTCGTCATGTCGGCGAGCTCGCGGATCGATGCGATGAACCCCGTGATCCGCCGGCTCACTTCCCCCAAGCGCTGCACCTTGACCGAGCTCTCTCCCACGAATGTCTTCAGCGCGACCAACCGCTCGATCGCGTCGCGGATGCGCTGGCGGTTCTTGGCGGCGACCTCGCTCGCGGAGCTGGACGCCCGCGCCGCCTCCGCACCGTCATCCGACACGCGGCGCGACACCTGGGACAATGTCTCGGTCGCTTCGAGCCCGCCCGACACCTCGCCTTCTTCGCTCGCTACGCCGGAGCGGATCGCCTCGGTCGAGACCGCCACCGCACTCGCGGCCTCGCGCAAACCCATCGCAGCGTGCGTCAGCGTCCCCAGCTGCCGCGTCATCCGCTCCACCGTCTCGACCAGCGGCCGCCGCAGCTCCGTGATGTGGATGGCGGTCGCGAGCTGGTTGGCGAACGTGGAGATGGTCAGGATGTCCTTGCGGCGGTACACCCGTTTCTTGTGGTGCTCGAGCTCGAGCGTCCCGATCACCTGGTCACCGAACTTGAGGGGGACGACCACCAGGCTCTGGACGTCCTCCGGGGCATCCGCCACGCGCTTGTCGCGCGTGACGTCGTCGATCACTTCCGGCAGTCCGGAGGCGACCACGGTGGCGCGAACGGCCGCCGTGTCCGAGGAAGGCTCCCCGCGATCCGGGCGCCCGATCGCGCTGCGATAGACCAGTGAGAGCTGACTCTCCAGGCTGCGATAGATGCGAAAATCCCCCCAGTCCACCAGTCGGTGGGCCAGGCGCTCGATCCGTCGGAAGGAGTCCTCGAGACTGAGGTTGCTCGTGATCACCGCCTCCATCGCATGGATCTTGTTCAGCTCTTCGGCGGAGATCGCTTCCTCCAGCATCCGCTTGAGCAGCAAGCCCAGCGCGCCCAGCGCGGCGGCCACGAACACCCAGGCGAGCGGCGGCCACGCCACCACCGTCGCCACCACCGTCGCGGTAGCCACTACGGTGGCGAAGAAGGCGATGCACTCGTAGCGGACGATCAGCAGCTGCTCGTCCTGCTCGAGCTTGGCGCGGACGATGAGCGAGAAGTAGAAGAGCAGCCGGCTCACGACGAAGTACGCCAGCAGGTAAAAAAACAGGGCGGGAATCGTGGAGACGCCGATGCCGGGGGCGGCGATGTCCGACACCCGGAGAATCGCCGCGTACGCCCCGAACGCCGCCACGAGCGCGATGACTTCCCGACCCAGGTTGATCCACGCCACGCGCAACGGCTTGCGCTGCCACACCCAGTCCGCCCCCACCGTGCCCCCAGCCACCGCCAGAGCCGCCGCGGGCACGCCGACCAGCAGACTGCCGGCCAGGGCGACGAGCCCCGTCTGGGTGAGGTAGGAATACTTACTGAGCGGCACCGCCTGACCGCGCAGCACGACGCACATCGCCAGCATCACCAGGATTTCGGGAAGCTGTCCCAGCCAGCGCGCGTCCGCGGCCAGGACGGCGGCGAGCAGCGCGAGCCCGCCGTACGCGAGGGAATCCGTGTACCAGTTGACGAATCGCTGGACGGTCATCGGGCGCGCCCCTGATCCTCGCCGTTCCCGGCTCCGGTTCGCACGGCCGCCGAGAGCGCTTCCAAGAGCCGTCCCGCCGCCGCGAGCCCCTCCCCCGTACCGAGGGCATCCACCAGGGCGCTCCCCACCACGACTCCATCGGCCACCCGCGCGGCGGCCGCGGCCTGCGCGGGCGTGCTGATGCCGAATCCCACGACGACGGGGAGCGGCGTCGCGGCGCGAATGCGCCGGACCTGTGGCGCGAGGTCGGGCGGCGCTTCGGCGCGCGCCCCCGTCACGCCGAGCCGAGAGATGAAGTAGATGAAGCCGCTCGCCCCCGGCAGCGCACGAGCCAGCCGCTCGTCGGAGGTGGTCGGAGCGATCAGCCGGATGAGCGAGAGCGGACTGTCGGCCACCGCGCGCTCGATGGTCGGGTCGCTCCCCGCCGGAAAGTCGGTCAGGAGCAGGCCCGAGACTCCGGCGGCGTGGGCGTCGGCGAGGAAGCGCGGGAAGCCGTACGCGAGCACCGGGTTCACGTAGGTCATGAGGACGACGGGGACGTCGAGGCCGGCCTCGGACACCAGATCGAGGACGCGGGCCACCGTGACCCCTTGCTCGAGCGCGGCCTGGGTGGATCGCTGGATGGTGGGGCCGTCGGCCAGCGGATCGCTGAAGGGCACGCCCACTTCCACAAAGTCCGCGCCCGCCGCCGCGGCCAGCCGCAGCGCGGCCACGCAGGTCGGAGGGGTCGGATACCCCGCCGTGAAGTACGGAATCAACGCGGCGCGGCGCTGGCCCTGAACGGTGCGCCAGCGCCGCGCGATCGGAGAGAGGTGGTCAGACAAAGTAGTCGCTGACCTTGATGCCGTACTTCTCCGGATCGGTGACTTTGACGATGGTACGCGGGAAGTTGCCGGCCTCGTCTTTCAGGGCCAGATCGATCAGGACACCGGGGTGCTGCAACGCGCCGTCCGGGGACGCCACGATCCGGACCATCGGCCGGTGCACCTGGCTCACATCGGGGTTGGCGGCGTGCACGATGCCCACCTCGTAGCTGTCGAGGATGATGCAGGTGCCGACGGGGTAGATGCCGATGAGGTTGATGAACGCCTTGACGACCACGGAGTCGTAGCCGCGGCGGGGGTTCTCCCACATCTCCTTCAGGACCTGGTCCGGCTGGATCGGCACGGTTTGGTAGACGCGCCGGCTGGTGGCCGCATCGAACCCGTCGGCGACCGCCACCACCTTGGAGAAGATCGACAGCTCCCGGGGCCGGACCGACTTGGGATAGCCCGTCAGATCCACCTTCATGTGGTGCTCGTAGGCGACGATCATGCCGCGGTAGGGAATCTCGCCGTAGCCGCGCAGCCCGAACAGCGTCAGCACGCCCAGCCACGGGTGCGCCTGCAGGATCCGCCATTCCTCGTCGGTGAGCCCGCCTTCCTTGTTCAGCACTTCGAGCGGCACGCGCGACTTCCCGACGTCATGGAACAGTGCGGCCATCCCCAGGTCGTAGAGCTGCAGCTTGGAGAGCCCCAGCTTGCGGCCCAGGGCGACGGAGAAGATGCACACGTTGACGGAATGCGTGAACGTGTACTCGTCATAGTCGCGGAGCGTGGTCAGCCCCATCAGGGAGGATTCGTTGTTCAGCACCTGGTCCACGATCGCCTGCACGGCGCGCTTGACCTTCTTCACGTTGGCCGAGCGTCCCATCCGCAGGCTGCTGATGACCTCCTTCGTCACCGCGACCGAGCGCGCGTAGGTGCGCTTGGCGGCCTCCTTCAGGCGCTCGACGTCCTCGACATCCTCGTCGGTATCGAGCGGGGCCTCGACGGTGATGTGGGTGACGCCGCCGTCGGTGAGCTTCTGGGCGAGCTCGAAGACCTTGTTGGGATTGACATCCTTGACGGCAAGCGACAGCAGTAGCGACACGAAGATCTGGAGCTGGCGGCGATCCACGCCCTCGTCGATCCGCACCGCCCCGACCCCGCACTGCCGGAACAGGCCGAGGATGTGGGAGAACGACGCGTAGTTGTCGAGATCGAGCCGCAGCCGGGTCGAGTTGACGAAGATGAACTCGCCCTGCAGCCGCAGCTCCAGCTCGCGTTCGACGTCGAGGAGGTGTTTGGTGCCGGCGGTCAGCTCGTCGAGCGCCTTCTGCACTTGGGCGTTCTCGAGCGGGTAGAGCTTGAGGGAGCGGAACGCCGTGTACAGCACGACCAGGAACTCCCGGCCGGCCAGCCGCAGGAAGCCGTCCGTCGTCTGGACGGTGTCGACGATCGAGCCGCGGCGGGCGGCGCCGGGATCGCTCACGCGCCCGACTCCCGCAGCGCCCGGCTCACGGCGTTGCGCACCAGTGGCTCCTTGTCCTGCGCGGCACGCTCCAGCACGGCCCGAGCCTCCGGCGAGCGGATCTTCCCCAACGCCATCGCGGCACAGGCACGCGTTTCCGGATCCACTTTCTTGCCGAGCAAACCCTTGGGGATCAGCACCCGCTCCAGCACCGGGATGCCGGCCGCGCCGACCAGCGCGCCGTATCCTTCAAAGAAGGTCATCTTCTCGGTGAGGTCCGCGTTCTTGAGCTTGCCGCCGATCACGGCCGACTCGATCCGCTGAAACGCATTGCGGTGGCCCCGGGCGGCGAGGAACTTGACGGCGGCGATCCGCACGTCCCGCTCACTGTCCTCCACCGCCTTTTCGAGCAGCCGCATCGCGCTCGGACTCCCGATCGCCGTCAGGGCCTCCACCACCGCCACCTTCAGGGTGCGGTCGCCGGTTTCGAACAGCTTGCCCATCCCCTCCGGCGCTCCCGGCAGCTTGAGACGGCCGGCCAGCCGGACCATCTCGAGCTGGGCGGCCGAGTCTTCGCTGGCCAGCGCCTTCAGTACCTCCGTGGCGTTCGACTGGGCCAGCCGCTCCGCCGCTCTCTGCACCAGCTCCCGCACCTGCTCGTTGCTGAGCTTGGGAATCCACGTCATCAGCGTGAAGAGCGCATCGGCGCGAAGCTCCTGAAACAGCTCGCCCAGCTCCTCTTCGGTGGGGTGCACCGTCGCTTCGTCGAGGGATTGCAGCAGCTGCGAGAGCGCCTCCGATTGGGACAAGCGTCCCGGCAAGCCTTCGAGCGCCTGCCGGTGCTCGACGATGAGCTCGCGGGCGCGCTGCAGGATGGTCCGCGATTCGCGAAGGATGAACGCCACCGACCGGAAATCGCCCGCGCCCAGCAGGTAGGGGATGAGATTCTCGACGATCGAGATCAGCTCGGCCCGGACCGTGCCGTAGGTCTGCAGCTCGAGCAGGTCGTACAGCATCGCCAGCACGTTGTGGCGCAGGTCCTGCGCATACTCGCGCTCGACCTCGCGGTGGAGGTAATCGACTTCCTTCTCGTCCAGGAAGTAGAGCGTGGTGTCGAAGTCCTCGATCGAGACCAACCCCTCACGCTTGGGCGGCGCCTCCGCCTGCACGGCTTGCCGCACGTCGCTCGGCGTGGCGGCCGGGATCGTCTCCCCGGCCTCGATCGGCACCGCGTTCTCGGTGGCGAGCTCGCGGAACGTGTAGGCGATGAGCTGGAAGTCCTCCTGCCACAGCAGGGTCAACAGGTCGTCGGCGGCGTCTGACTGCAGGTTCTTGGCCAGATGGAGCACGCGCAGGAAGCGGACGATCTCTTGATCCTCGACCCCCGGCTTGAACGACAACGAACGGACCCCATCCTTGAACAGCGTCCAGGCGATGCTCTCGTTCTTCTGCTCCTGGTGATAGACGACGGTGTCTTCCCAGGACAGGTCGGCCTCGGTCACGTCGAACAGGAGGTCGTCCGTCGCCTGCCAGATCTGGCGGAATGCCCCGCGCACGTTCTCGACCGAGCGCTGATAGACCGGGTTGTTCGGAAGGTAGAGCTGCGTCGCCCGCATGCCCTTGCTGATGAGCGTCATCAGCTCCTCGACCTGCGACGCCGGGAGGGCCAGCTCGGGGACCGGGGGGGAGGACGGGGCGTCGTTCAGATCGAGGCTCCGGTGAGTTCAGCGACCATGGCGACGTCCTTGTCGCCGCGGCCGCTCAAGTTGACCACGACCACGTCTCCGTCCTGCCAGCGGTTGGTAGCCCGCTGCGCCAGCACCCAGGCCACGGCGTGGGCGCTCTCAAGGGCCGGGAGAATCCCCTCCAACCGGCTAAGCCCGGCGAACGCCTCCAGAGCCTGCCGGTCCGTGACCGATTGATACAATACGCGGCCGGCGTCTTTCAAGTAAGCGTGTTCAGGCCCCACCCCTGGGTAGTCGAGTCCCGCCGACACCGAATGCGCCGGCTGCACCTGCCCGTCGGCGTCCTGGAGCAGGTAGGACAGGCTCCCGTGAAACACCCCGGGGCGCCCGCGGGCCAGCGAGGCTGAGTGCCGTGCCGTGCCGAGCCCTTCCCCAGCCGCTTCCACCCCCACCAGCTCCACTTCCCGGTCTTCGAGGAAGGCGGTGAAGATCCCCATGGCGTTCGACCCGCCCCCCACACACGCCACCACGGCCCGCGGCAGCCGGCCGAAGCGTTCCAGCATCTGCCGCCGGCACTCGTGCCCAATCACCGCCTGGAAATCTCGCACGATGCGCGGGAACGGGTCGGGTCCAACTACCGAGCCGATGATGTAATGGGTGGTCGTCACGTTGGTCACCCAGTCGCGCAGTGCCTCGTTGGTCGCGTCCTTGAGCGTGCGGGTCCCGGAGGTGACGGGAACGACGCGCGCCCCCATCAGCTCCATGCGGTACACGTTGAGCCGCTGGCGTCGCATGTCCGCTTCGCCCATGTACACGACGCACTCCAGGCCGAAGCGGGCGCACACCGTCGCGGTCGCGACGCCATGCTGGCCCGCGCCCGTCTCCGCGATAATGCGGCGCTTCCCCATGCGCCGCGCCAGGAGTCCTTGGCCCAGCGTGTTGTTGATCTTGTGAGCGCCGGTGTGATTCAAGTCCTCACGCTTCAGGACCACCCGCACTCCTCCACCCACCTCCCCCGCAAGCCGCGCCACCTCCGTCAGCGGCGTCGGTCGCCCGACGTAGTCACGCAGCAGGCCGTCGAGCTCCGAACGGAACAGTGGATCGCCCTGCGCTTCGGCGTACACGTGCTCCAGCTCCTCGAGCGCCGCCATCAGCGTCTCCGGGACGTAGCGGCCCCCGTAGACGCCGAAGCGCCCCCCTCCTCCCCCCCCCCCTCCCACCATATGCGGATCCACCGCCATTTCAGCTCCTTCCACGACCGCGACGGGGGACGCCGCACAGCGCCCGGACCGCCGCCGCCGGATCGTCGGCGCGGGCCAGCGACGTCCCCACCAGGACGGCGTCCGCCCCTGCCCGGGCCAGCCGCTCGATGTCCGCCCGCGTCTCGATCCCGCTTTCGGCGACCGCCGGAAGATCCGCTGGCACCAGCGGGAGCAACGCTTCCGCCACACCAAAATCCACAGCGAACGAGTCCAAGTCGCGGCTATTCACGCCTACCGCCGTCGGTTTCACGGAAAGTCCCCAATCGAGCTCGGCCGCGTTGTGTATCTCAACCAGCACGCCAAGCTCCATCCGTCGCGCCTCACCGGCCAGCACCGCCAGGCGCTTCGCGTCCAAGATCCGAGCGATCAACAGGACCGCACTGGCGCCCGCGACCCGCGCTTCCAGCAGTTGAAGCTCGTCCAGGATGAAGTCCTTGCGCAACGCTGGGACCGCCACGGCTCGCGTCACTCTCGCCAGGTCGTCCAGCGAGCCCCCGAAGTGGGGCGCGTCGGTGAGCACCGACACGGCGATGGCCCCTCCCGCCGCGTACGCCCGCGCGAGCTCCACTGGGTCCAGCTCCTCGCGGATCACTCCCGCCGAGGGTGAGCGCCGTTTGATCTCAGCGATCACGCCGACTGCCCCCCCCCCCCCCCCCTGCCGCAAGGCGAGGTCGAACCGGGGTGGCACTGCCGCCTGCGCGGCCGCCCGCTCAAGCTCGCGCGCCCGGGGCCCGAGGGCGCTCACACGCTGCCGGGTGACCGCGAGGATTCCCTCCAGTGAGGGGCGGGTCATCCTTGCGTTCGGTCGATTTTCGGGTACATTACGTTTCGGGCAATGTTCGGGAGGCCGGATGCCACTCACTCGCCGCCAGCGCGAGATACTCGACTACTTGCAGGGCTACATCGCCGACAACGGCTATGCGCCCAGCTTCGAGGAAATCGCTCAGCGATTCAGCTTTCACTCGCTCGCGACCGTCCATGAGCACCTCACCAATCTCGAGCGAAAGGGTTGCATCCGGCGCACCCACAACGAGAGTCGGGCGATCGAGATCGTTCCCCCCAAGGGTCAGACCGGGGCGACCGAAGTCCCTCTGCTCGGCCTCGTGGCCGCCGGGGAGCCGATCGAGGCGATCAGCGGTACCGATACCATCGCCGTTCCCGACGAGATCCTGCCCCGGCGCGGCCGCAGCTACGTGCTCCGGGTCCGCGGCAGCTCGATGATCGACGAGCACATCAAAGACGGTGACTACGTCGTCGTGCACGAGCGCAACCAGGCGGACAACGGCGAGACCGTGATCGCCTTGGTGGACGGCCACAATGCCACCGTCAAGAAGTACTATCGCGAGCCGGGCGGGTGGATCCGGCTCCAGCCCGCGAACCCCGCCATGACGCCGATCCGCGTCAACGAGCGTGACGTGGTGCTGCAAGGCGTCGTGGTCGGGGTCATCCGGAAGTACTAGGACTCGCGCGCCGCAAGCGCTCTAGCGCCGCGCGCCCCGCTCCCGAATCCACGGCTGCCGCGGCCCGCCGCACCCCTTCCGCGTAGCTCACGGCCAACCCCGCCACATACACCGCCGCGCCCGCATTGAGCAGCACCGCGGCGCGTCCCGAGGCATCGTCCGCGCTACCCGCCAGAATCCGCTCGAGGCGCCCGGCGTTGGCGGCGGGCTCTCCTCCCCGCAGCGCGCCGCCATCCGAGATCGCCAGACCGTAGGCCGCCGGGTCAAGCTCCCAGGTCGTCACCCGACCATCCCGGATCTCCCAGACATCGGTGACCCCTTGTGGGGAGACTTCGTCCATCCCCACGCGTCCGTGCACCACCATCGCATGCTCGGCCCCGAGTCGGGCCAGGGCCTGCGCCATCAGGGGGGCACGGTCCCGGTCGGCCACCCCCACGACCTGACGCTGCGCACCGGCCGGGTTGGCGAGCGGGCCGAGCAAGTTCATCACCGACGTGATCCCGAGCTCGCGCCGCACAGGTCCGACGTGGCGCATGGCGGGATGGAAGTTGGGTGCGAACAGGAAGGCCATGCGCGCTTCCCGCAGCAGTCGGGCCGCGGCGGCCCCGTCCTGGCCGATCGCGATTCCGAGCGCCTCAAGCACGTCCGCCGACCCACACTTCGACGTAAACGACCGGTTGCCGTGCTTGGCCACCGTAGCCCCGGCCCCGGCTGCCACGAACGCGGCCGCGGTCGAGATGTTGAACGTCGTGACGGTCCCGCCGCCTGTGCCACAGGTGTCCACGAGATACGGTGCATTGGTCTCGACCCGCACCATGGCCCCGCGCAGCGCCCGGGCCGCGCCGGCGACCTCGTCCGGGGTTTCACCCTTGACCCGCAGGCCCATCAGGAGGGCGGCCGTCTGGGCCGGGGACGCCTCGCCCCGCATGACGACACCAAATGCTTCGGCCGCCAGGCGCTCGCTCAGCGACTGGCGGTTTGACAGCGCGGCAATCGCCTGCTGCAGGGGCGAGGAGACGTCGGACATGGGGGTGTTGGGGGTCCCCAAAGCTACCCCGAAAAATCGCCTTTTGTCAAACGGGACAATGGGTTGCGCGCCTTGATTGGCCCTCCCCCCGTCCCTATTTTACGACTTGTGACGAGCCGGCCCTTCCTCGCGGTGGTGCACTACGACGGGGCTCAGTTCGTGGGGTGGCAACGGCAACCGCAGGGTCGCACGGTCCAGGCTGAGGTCGAGGCCGTGTTGGAGCGGCTGTTCGGCATGAAGACGACGGCCACCGGTGCGGGACGAACCGACACCGGCGTCCATGCGCTCGGCCAGGGCGTCGGGTTCACGGCGCCGGAGCGCTGGGCCAGTAGCGACGTCACCCCGCTGCGCAGCGCGCTGAACGCCCTGTTGCCGCGCGATGTCTGGGTGGAGCGACTGCACGCGATGCGACCGGGGTTCGATGCGCGGCGGAGCGCGATGGCGCGTCGCTACCGCTACGTGATTGGGACCGATGAAGGCGCCCGGTCCCCGTTCCGGCGCCCGTACGAATGGGCCCTGGGAGGAGTAGGGGCGCTCGACGTCGCCCTGCTCGCCCGCGCGGCCGAGATGCTGAACGGGGAGCACGAGTTCCGCGGCCTGGCCGCCGCGGGCGCCGCGACGCCCGACTACCGAAGCCGCGTGGCTCTCGCCGAGTGGGCGCCGCGAACGGACGGAGCGGGTGTGACGTTTACGATCGAAGCGGATCGGTTCCTGCACCGCATGGTGCGCTTCCTGGTGGGCGTGATGGTCGACATCGCCCTCGGGCGGCGCCCGCTGTCGGACTTGCCTCGTTTGCTCGCCGCGACCGACAACCAGGCGGCCAGTCCGCCCGCCCCGCCCCAGGGTCTCTACCTGGTCGCGGTGCGATATCCCGCTGACCTCTACGCCGCGGAGGGGGGGAGGCCTGAGTCATGAAGTTCTTCCTCGACACCGCCAGCCTCAAGGACATCACCTGGGCCACGCAGGCGGGGCTCATCGACGGCATCACGACGAATCCGACGCTCCTCGCGAAACAGGCGGGTGACCTCGACCCGCGCGACGTGCTGAAGGAGATCTGCTCCCTCGTCGAGGGACCGGTGTCGGCGGAGGTGGTCGCCGTCGATGCCGAGGGGATGGTCTCGGAAGGCACCGCCCTCGCCAAGATCGCGGACAACATCGTCGTGAAAATCCCCATGCTGGAAGAGGGGATGGTCGCGGTGCGGCGCCTCGCGGCCGAAGGGATCCGGACCAACGTCACTCTCTGTTTTTCGAGCCCGCAGTGCCTCATCGCGGCGAAGGCGGGGGCCGCGTACGTGAGCCCCTTCATCGGGCGGCTCGACGACGTCGGGCAGGAGGGGATGGACGTGATCCGCGAGGCGCGGGTCATCTTCGACAACTACGGCATCGAGACGGAGATCCTGGCGGCCTCGATCCGCCACCCCCGCCACGTGGTGGAAGCGGCGATGATCGGTGCCGACGTGGCGACGCTGCCACCGGAGGTGCTCCGCAAGCTGCTGCTGCACCCGCTGACCGATCGCGGGCTGGACCAATTCCTGAGCGACTGGAGCAAGCTCGCCGCGCGGGCGAGGGCGTCCATTTGACTTGGTCCTCGCCGCTGTCGACGCGGTACGCCTCCCCGGCGATGCAGGCGCTGTGGAGCGAGCGCCGCCGGGTCGGGCTGTGGCGCCGGCTCTGGCTCGCGCTGATGGAAGGGCAGCAGGAGCTCGGGCTGGCGATTCCCGCCGAAGCGCTGGCGCAGGTGCGGGCCCATCTCGACGATGCGGACCTCGACCGGGCCGCCGAGCACGAGAAGCGGCTGCGCCACGACGTGATGGCGCACATTCACGTCCTCGGCGAGCAGGCGCCTGCCGCGCGCCCCTTCCTCCACCTGGGCGCCACCAGCGCCTACGTCACCGACAACGCCGACGTCGTGCTCATGCGCGAGGGACTGCGGCTGTTGCTGGGCCGGCTCGCGGCAGTGCTGGTCGCGTTCGGCAAGCTCGCCCGCAAGCACCGCGCGCTCCCCTGCCTCGCCTACACGCACTTCCAGGCGGCCCAGCTCACGACGGTCGGCAAGCGCATCACCCTCTGGATGCAGGACTTCGCGCTCGACGCCGAGGAGATCCTGCACCGCCTCGAGACGCTGCGACTCCGCGGCGTCAAGGGCACGACCGGTACACAAGCGAGTTTTCTCGACCTGTTCGAGGGCGACGGCGCGAAGGTCCGGGAGCTGGAGACGCGCGTCGCGGGGAAGATGGGATTCGCCAGCGTGTTTCCGGTCACCGGCCAGACGTACCCCCGGAAGCTCGACGCGCAAGTGCTCGCCGCACTGTCGGGCATCGCGGCCTCGGCCGCCAAGTTCGCCACCGACCTGCGGCTGCTCCAGCACGAAGGTGAGATTCTGGAGCCCATCGAGAGCGAGCAGGTGGGCTCGAGCGCCATGGCGTACAAGCGCAATCCGATGCGCGCCGAGCGAATGACCAGCCTCGCCCGATTCGTGATCGAGCTGGAGGGAAACGCGTGGCATACCGCCGCGGCGCAGTGGCTCGAGCGCACCCTGGACGACAGCGCCAACCGCCGGCTGGTACTGCCGGAGGCGTTCCTCGCCACGGACGCGATTCTCGTGTTGGCGACCAACGTCGCCGCCGGACTCGAAGTGCGCGAGCCGGCGATCGCGCGGCACGTGCAGGACGCGATGCCGTTCCTCGCCACCGAGCGGCTGCTGATGCGCGGCGTGAAAGCGGGGGGAGACCGCCAGACGCTCCACGAGGTGATCCGCACGCACAGCCGCGACGTCGCCCAGACCCTTGCCGACCGGGGCGGCCCCAATGATCTGCTCGAGCGGCTGGGCGCCGACCCCGCGTTCCACCGTCTCGGAGTGACGGTGCGGGCCGAGGAGCTCGCTCCAGCAGCCTATGTCGGCCGCGCCCCCTCCCAAGTGGACGAATTCCTGGACGAGGTGATCCCCCCCGTGCTCCGCCGCATCGACGCTGCCGCTCCCGCCGCCGCGGCCGCCGCGGTCACGGTATGACGACTCCAGTCCTCGAGAGCCGGCTGCCCTTACCGCTGGTGCGACGCGGCAAGGTGCGCGAGATGTACGAGGTGGACGCCGACACGCTCCTAATGGTGGCGAGCGATCGGGTGAGCGCCTTCGACGTCGTGATGCGGGAGTCGGTGCCGTACAAGGGCGCAGTGCTCACGCAGCTGTCGGCGTTCTGGTTCCGGCGCCTCGTGGGGATCGTCGCCAATCACCTGGTCACCGCCGACGCGGACGAGATCATGGCGCGCGTGCCCGCGCTGGACGGCCATCGCGACCAGCTCGCGAGCCGGGCGATGCTGGTGCGCCGCTCCACGCCGATTCCGTTCGAGTGCGTGGTGCGGGGTTACCTGGCGGGCTCGGCGTGGGCGGAGTACCAGCGCGCCGGCACCCTTGCCGGTGAGCCGCTCCCGCGCGCCCTCGTCGAGAGTGCCAAGCTCGACCCGCCGATCTTCTCCCCCGCGACCAAAGCGGAGACCGGCCACGACGAGAACGTGACCTTCGGCCGCCTGGGGGAAGCGCTCGGGCATCTTCCGGCGGAGCGACTCAAGCGGGCCAGCCTCGAGGTCTATTCAGCGGGCCGCGCGTACGCGGCCGAGCGCGGCATCATCATCGCCGACACCAAGTTCGAATTCGGCAGCGCGGCCGACGGCGCCCTGCTGCTGATCGACGAGGTATTGACCCCCGACTCCTCCCGCTTCTGGCCCGCCGACCGCTACGCGCCCGGCCAGAGCCAGCCGAGCTTCGACAAGCAGCCGCTGCGCGACTACCTCGCCGGTTTGAAGCGGCGCGGCACCTGGAACGGCGAGGCGCCGCCCCCGCCCCTGCCCGATGAGGTCGTCGCGGCAACCAGCGCCCGCTACCTCGAGGCGTACCGGCGTCTCACCGGTCGATCGCTGGAGACGGCGTGATGAGAATGGCCCCCGAAGGTTGGCCGTTCATCGCCGTCGGCTGGGGGCTGGCGATTCTCGGCGCCTGGGCGGCGCTGCGCGTGAGCCCGTGGTGGTGGGTCGCAACCGGACCGTGGCTGGTCGTGTCGCTCTGGCTGCTGGTGTTCTTTCGCGATCCCCGGCGCACCGGCCCGCGGGGCGACGACGTGGTGATCGCCCCGGCGGACGGCCAGGTGGTGAGTGTGGTCGAGATCGACGAACCGATGTACCTGCGGGCTCGGGCGCAGCGGATCTCGATCTTCATGAGCGTGTTCGACGTCCACGTGAACCGCTACCCGGTGACGGGGCGCGTCGAGCTGGTGCGCTACAACCCCGGCCGGTTCCTGCACGCGGCCGACGACAAGGCGAGCCTCGACAACGAGCAGGCCTCCATCGGCGTCCGCGGCTTGCGCGGGCCCCTCTTGGTGCGGCAAATCGCGGGGCTGATCGCCCGGCGCATCGTGACCGACGGGAAGGTCGGGGACAGCGCCACGCAGGCCGCGCGGCTCGGGATGATCCGGTTCGGCTCGCGCGTCGATGTCTTTCTTCCCCTCTCCGGCCGACCGGCGATCCACGTGAAGCCCGGGGACCGTGTGCGCGCCGGCGCGACCGTCCTGGCCGAGTACGGCTCATGAGACCGCCTCCTTTCCGCAGCAACGTGCGGCGCGTGGTCATCATCGTGCCGAGCCTGTTCACGCTGTTCAACCTGTTCTTCGGCATCTGGTCGATGGTACTGGCGTCGCGGGGGGAGTTCTATCGCGCCAGCTGGTTCATCGTGTTCGCCGGCATCCTCGACTCCCTCGACGGACGCCTGGCGCGGATGTCGAACACGGGAACCCGGTTCGGGGCGGAGCTGGACAGCCTGGTGGACATCGTGAGCTTCGGGGTGGCCCCCGCCTTCCTGATGTACGAGCTGAATTTCGCCGGGATGGGCGCCGGCGCGTGGGTGTTCTGCTACTTCTACGTGATGGGCGCGGCGATCCGGCTGGCGCGCTTCAACCTCACGCAGGCCGGCCGCGCCAAGACCGCGTTCGTCGGGTTGCCCTCGCCCGCGGCCGGCATGACCCTGGCGACCTATTACCCGTTTACCCTCACCACGATGTACCAGGCCCGGTTCGCCCACCTGCCCTGGCAGTTGTTGCTCTCGTTGCTGATGATCCTGCTCACCATCCTGATGGTGAGCAACGTGCGCTACGCCACGATCCCGCGGGCCGGGTTCCGCTCGATTCGGGGCGTCCTGGGGCTCCTGCTCATTCTGAGCGTCCTCGTCTTCGGGATCTGGCAGCACGACGAGTTCTTCTTCCCGCTCGGAGTCGCGTACATGGCGTACGGCGTGCTGCGCGCGGCCTTGCTGGGGTTGATCTCCACCCCCGAAGAGGACGAGGAGGCCGAGATCGCCGGGCCCATCGTCATCGGGGACACCGACCGCGTGACCGACGCCTACGGGGAGCCCCGACGCGGCATCTCGCCCCGTGGGGGCATGTGATGGGTGCTTTCCGGGTGGAGGTCCGCGTCATGCCGCGCGCCGCGCTGCTCGATCCTCAGGGACAGGCGGTGCAGCACGCGCTGCACGCCCTCGGCTTCGCCGACGTCGGCCCCGTGCGGGTGGGCAAGCACCTCGTGCTCGAGGTCGACGCCGCGAGCCGCGATGAAGCGACCGCGCGCGTCCGCACCATGTGCGACCGGCTGCTCGCCAACCCGGTGACAGAGGACTACGACGTGGCCGTGGTGAGCACCTGATGCGCCGCGTGGCTGTGGTCGTGTTTCCGGGCTCCAACTGCGACGCCGAGACGCTGGCGGCGGCGCGGGACGCCGGCTCGGACGCCTACTTTGTGTGGCACCGCGACGCCGATCTGCGTCAGGCCGACGTGGTGATCCTCCCCGGCGGCTTCAGCTACGGCGACTACCTGCGTTCGGGGGCCATCGCCCGGTTTTCGCCGATCATGCGCGCCGTGAAAGCGCATGCCCAGGCGGGCGGTCCAGTGCTCGGCATCTGCAACGGCTTCCAGATCCTGTGCGAGGCCGGGCTGCTGCCAGGCGGGCTCATGCGCAACGCCCGGCTCAAGTTCTTGTCGCGGCCGGTGCGAGTCCGGGTCGAAGCGACCGGCACACCGTTCACCTGCCTGTACCACCCGGGCGAGGAGCTGACGATGCCGATCGCTCATGGCGACGGGCGCTATGTTGCCGACGCATCCACCGCGGCTGAGCTCGAGGCCGCGGGCCAGGTGGTGTGGCGCTACGTCGGGGACAACCCGAACGGCTCGACGCACGACATCGCCGGCGTCTGCAACGCCGGCCGCAACGTGGTAGGAATCATGCCGCACCCGGAGCGTCGCAACGCCCCGGTCTTGGGCGGCCAGGATGGAGCCCGCGTCTTTCACTCCATGGAGGCCCGTCATGCGACGCCGCACGCTGACTCTGTGCGCGCTGTTGGCACTCAGCACTCTCGGGTGTGACAAGATCAAGCAGGCGATCGACAAGCGCCGGGGAGTGAACCGCACTCCGGCGACGCCGACGCACACGGCGACTCCGCCTGGTGACACGACCAAACGCCCTGCCCCGGCCGCGGCGGCGCCCCCGCCACCCGTGGCGGTGAACCCCCCGCGCCCCGCGCAGGACACCCCCTACGACTCGCCCGACACCGGCACCGTGGCGCCGGGCATGAGCGAGCGAGACGTGTACGCCCTCTGGGGAGCGCCGCTCGCGGTGCGCCGCTCGGGTGAGTACACCTACCTCTTCTTCCGGAACGCCTGCGAGCGCACCTGCGGCACGATGGACCTGGTCACGCTCCAGAACGGTCAGGTCGTGGACGCCATCGTCCGCTGGGAGGGTCACGGCTACAGCGGGCAGTCTTCCTCGCCGCCGGGTCGCCATCATGGACCGTCGCGGGGCGGTGACACCACGACCCCGCCCCCCAACCCATGACGACGCACAAACCGAGCCAGAACGAGGACGAGTATTTCGCCAAGCGTGATGCCGAGCTGCTGCGCCAGCAGCGGGAAACCGCGCAGCGCGCCGCCACCGAGGCCGAGCGCAAATCGCACTACATGAAGTGCCCCAAGTGCGGCTACGACCTCCTCACCGGGGATTGGCACGGCATCCAGATCGATCAGTGCACCCATTGTCACGGCCTCTGGCTCGACGCCGGGGAGGCTGACGCGCTGGTGAAGCACCCCGAGCCGACCATGTTCGGTCGGGTGTTCCGCGCGGTGATGCGCGGTGTCTCGGGAGCCCGGGCGTCGGACACGTGAGCGGGGCCACCCCCTTCCCTGGCGACCCCCCGATCACGCCGGCGCTCGTCCGCGAGCACAATCTCACCGAAGAGGAATACCGTCGCATCGAGGTGATGCTGGGTCGCGCACCCACGTTCGCGGAGCTCGGCATCTTCTCGGCACTGTGGAGCGAGCACTGCTCCTACAAACACTCCCGGCACGTCTTGAAGACCTTCCCCACCACCGGCCCGCAGGTCGTGCAGGGCCCGGGGGAGAATGCCGGTGTGCTTCGCCTTCCGGGTGGCTGGGCCGTGGCCTTCAAGATCGAGTCCCACAACCACCCATCGGCCGTGGAGCCCTACCAGGGAGCCGCCACCGGCGCCGGCGGCATTCTCCGCGACGTCTTCACGATGGGCGCGCGGCCCGTGGCGCTGCTCAATAGCCTGCGCTTCGGGCCGCTCGAAAACGCGCGGAACCGCTACCTCTTCGCCGGCGTGGTGCGCGGCATCGGCAACTACGGCAACTGCGTCGGCGTCCCCACTCTGGGGGGCGAGGTGGACTTCGCGCCCGGCTACAGCGGCAACCCACTCGTCAACGCGATGTGCGTCGGGCTCCTCAAGGAGAAGGATCTGATCCGGGCCGCCGCGCACGGCGTCGGCAACCTGCTGCTCGCCGTGGGCTCGCGCACCGGGCGCGACGGGATTCACGGGGCGTCGTTCGCCTCCGAGGAGCTGACGCAGGAGAGTGAGCGGCGCCGTCCCCAGGTGCAGGTGGGCGATCCGTTCACCGAGAAGCTGCTGCTGGAAGCGAGTCTCGAGCTCATCGCCTCCGGCCACGTCGTCGCCATCCAAGACATGGGCGCGGCCGGCCTCACGTCCTCCTCGGCCGAGATGGCCGCGCGCGGCGGCGTGGGGGTGGAGATCGACCTGGCACGCGTCCCCACCCGCGAACCGGGAATGACGCCCTACGAGATCCTGCTCTCGGAGTCGCAGGAGCGGATGCTGCTCGTCGCGAAGGCGGACCGGGTGACGGACATCCAGGCGATCGCCGCCAAGTGGGAGCTCGACGCGACACCGATCGGACACGTCACCGGCGACGGGATGTACCGCGCCACCTGGGGGAAACAGGTCGTAGTCGAGATCCCGGGCCAGCGCCTGATCGACGACTGTCCGGTCTATCATCCGGAGGCCGCGGAGGATCCGGCGATCGTCCAGCTGCGTTCGGAGCGCCCCAGCCCCGAGCCCCGGGTCTCGGATCCCGAAACGGCACTGCTCCGGCTGCTGGATCACCCCGCCGTTGCGTCCAAACGCTGGGTCTTCGAGCAATACGACTCCACGGTCCAGGCGAGCACAGTCATCGCCCCGGGTGGGGACGCCGGCGTGATCCGGATCCGGGGCGAAGAGTTCGGCATCGCCGTCACGACCGACTGCAATGCGCGCTACGTGCGGCTCGAGCCCTACGAGGGCGGCAAGGCGGCCGTCGCCGAAGCGGCGCGCAACATCGCCTGCAGCGGTGCCCGCCCCCTCGGCATCACCGACTGCCTCAACTTCGGGAGTCCCGAGCGCCCCGCCGTCTTCTGGCAGTTTCAGGAGGCCTGTCGCGGCATTGCCGACGCGTGCCGCGCGCTCGACACGCCGGTCACCGGTGGCAACGTGTCGTTCTACAACGAGGGCCCGACTGGTGCCGTCGATCCGACGCCGGTGATCGGGATGGTCGGCCTGCTCCGGCGCGCCGATCAGGCGGTGCCAAGCCATGCTCAGGCGGCTGGAGACGTAGTCTTCGTGTTGGGCAAGACCCGGGCCGAGCTCGGTGGGTCGGCGTTCTGGGAGGCCGTGTGCGGGTTCGTCGGCGGCCGGCCCCCGCACGTGGACCTGCCGGCCGAGCGGCGGCTGGTCGATCTCCTCGTCGCCGGTGCCGAGCGAGGGCTATGGCGGTCGGCCCACGACTGCTCCCAGGGCGGGCTCGGCGTGGCCTTGGCGGAGGTGGCGGTGGGCGGGCCATACCAGCGGGCGGGCTTCGGCCTCGATGTGGACCTCAGCGCCTACGGCGCGCCACTCACCGCGCACGAGCTGCTCTACAGCGAGTCCCACGCCCGAGCGGTGATCACGTGCGCGCCCGATCGCGTGGCGGCGGTCATCGCGTTGGCTCAGGAGCTCGGCGTCCCCGCCTTCCGGGCCGGCGCCGTCGGCCAACTGGACGACGTGGTGCGCGTGCGCTTGCGCGAGGCTCGCCTCGAGCACCGCGTCGGGCACCTCCGCGAGGTATATTTCGCGGCGATCCCTCGACGCATGGGAGACTGACGGCGGCATGTGTGGCATCATAGGTGTCTCGGGCGTTCCCGACGCGGCGCGCCTCGCCTACCTGGGGCTCTACAGCCTGCAGCATCGCGGTCAGGAGTCGGCCGGCATCGTCGCCGTCGACGGCGAGGGGGTGGCGCGCTCGCATCGCGGCATGGGGCTCGTGGCCGACGTGTTCGGCGACCAGATCCTCGCCGGCCTCCCGGGCGACGTGGCGATCGGCCACACGCGCTACTCGACCGCCGGCACGTCCGTCCTCGCGAACGCCCAGCCGGTGCTCGCCCGCTACCGTGAAGGCCCGCTCGCCCTCGGCCACAACGGCAACCTCACCAACGCCGCGCTGCTGCGCGCCGACCTCGTCGCCAAAGGCTCGATCTTCCAGACCTCGTCCGACAGCGAAGTCCTGGTGCACTTGATCGCCCGCTCCGAAGCGCGCGAGCCCGAGGACCAGCTGATGGACGCCTTCGAGCGGGTCGAGGGCGCGTATTCCCTCGTGATCACGATCGGGCGCACGCTGTACGCGATCGTGGACGCCCGCGGCTTCCGGCCCCTGTGGCTCGGCCGACTCGGCAAGGGACACGTCGTGGCTTCGGAGACCTGCGCGCTCGACCTGATCGGCGCGACACCGGTGCGCGAGCTGCGGCCGGGCGAGTTTATCCGCATCCACGAGGGTGAGGTCGACACACTCCCGTCGCTGGCGCCCAAAGCGCACCGCCGCTGCGTGTTCGAGCTGGTGTACTTCTCACGCCCGGACAGCACCATCTTCGGCCGCTCGGTCGACCGCGTGCGGCGCGCCCTTGGCCGCGAGCTCGCCCGCGAGCACCCGGCGCCGGGCACCGACTGCGTCTTCAGCGTTCCCGACAGCTCCAACGCCATGGCCTTGGGCTTTGCGGAGCAAGCCGGGATCAAGCTCGAGCACGCCCTGATCCGCAACCACTACGTCGGGCGGACGTTCATCCATCCCGCCCAGGCGGTCCGCACCTCCAACGTCAAGATCAAGTTCAACCCGGTGCGGGAAGTGCTGCTCGGAAAGAAGGTCGTGGTCGTCGACGACTCACTGGTGCGTGGCACGACCAGCCGCGGGCTCGTGCAGATGATCCGTCAGGCGGGCGCGGTCGAGGTGCATTTCCGCGTGGCCTCGCCGCCGATCACCGGGCCGTGCTACTACGGCATCGACACTCCGACTAAGTCGGAGCTGATCGCCGCGACCCATGACGTCGAGGAGATCCGCCGGCACCTGGGCGTCGACACGTTGGGCTACCTGTCCCTGGACGGCATGCTCCGCGCGGCCGCGGGCGACCCCTCCGAATTCTGCCACGCCTGCTTCTCCGGGCAGTATCCGACCGCGATCCCCGAGGATCTGGCTGCCGCGCGGCACGCCGCGCCCCTCGCCGCCGCCCTCCCCATCTAGGCTCCTCCAGTGCCGTCGCTCGAGCGCTACGTCTACTCCTTCGGGCCAGGCCGGGCCGACGGCTCCGCCGCCATGCGGGACGTCCTCGGCGGCAAGGGCGCCGGGCTCGCCGAAATGGCGAACCTCGGCCTTCCCGTCCCGCCCGGCTTCACCATCTCCGCCAAGGTCTGCATCACCTCGCTCGAGCAGGGCAGCTTCCCGCCCGATCTCACGGAAGAGGTGGGGCGTCACCTCAAGCAGCTCGAGCAGGCGGCCGGCAAGAAGATGGGCAGCCCGACCAACCCCTTGCTGGTTTCGGTCCGCTCCGGCGCGGCGGTCTCCATGCCCGGGATGATGGAGACGATTCTGAACCTCGGCCTCAACGAGGCGACCGTGCAGGGGCTGATCCACGGCTCCAAGAACCCGCGCTTCGCCTATGACTCCTACCGCCGCTTCGTCCAGATGTACGGCGACGTGGTCTACGACCTCGGCAAGGAGCCCTTCGAGGAGGTGCTGCGGGAATACAAGCGGCGCCGCAAGGTCGAGCGCGACATCGACCTCCCCGCCGACGACCTCAAGGCCCTCGTGGCCGAGTTCAAGGCGATCGTGCAAGCCAAACGGGGCGCCCCTTTTCCCGACGATCCCCAGGAACAGCTGTGGGGTGCGATCGAGGCGGTATTCAAGAGCTGGAACACACGGCGCGCGACGGACTACCGTAAGGTCCACGGGATCCCGGACGACCTCGGCACGGCGGTGAGCGTCGTCGCCATGGTGTACGGCAACATGGGCGACGATTGCGGCACGGGCGTCGCGTTCACACGGAACTGCAGCACCGGGGCGAGCGTGCTGAACGGCGACTACCTCACCAACGCCCAGGGTGAGGACGTCGTCTCCGGCGGCCGCACGCCGCTCTCGATCGATCGCATGAAGAAAGGAAAGCTCGCCAAGGTGTATCGCGAGCTCGAGCGCATCGGCCACAAGCTCGAGCAACACTTCAAGGACGTGCAGGACATCGAGTTCACCTTCGAGCACGGCAAGCTCTACATGCTCCAGACCCGCCGCGCCCAGCGCACCGGGCTGGCCGCCGTCCGCACCGCCGTGGAGATGGTGGATGAGGGGCTCATCTCCCCCGACGAAGCCGTGCAGCGGGTGCCGCCCGGCGACCTGGACCAGCTGTTCCATCCGATGGTGGACCCACACGCGCCGGTCACGGTGGTGGCCAAGGGTCTCCCCGCTTCTCCCGGCGCGGCGATCGGAGAGGTGGTATTCGACGCCGATGAGGCCGAGGCCCTCGCCAAGAAGGGACGCAAGGTCATCCTGGTGCGCCCCGAGACGTCCCCCGATGATTTTCACGGGATCGTCGCAGCCCAGGCCGTCCTCACCGCGCGCGGCGGCATGACCAGCCACGCGGCCGTCGTGGCCCGAGGCATGGGCAAGACGTGCGTCGTGGGAGCCAAGGACCTCGACGTGGACCCGAAGGCCGGCCGCTTCCGGGCCAACGGTCGTGTCGTGAAGAAGGGCCAGTGGCTCACAGTGGACGGCACAACGGGCCGGGTGATCCTGGGACAGGCGAAGCTCGCGCTGCCCAAGGTGGGAGCCCATTACCAGAAGCTGATGAGCTGGGCGGATGCGCGCCGCCGCCAGCGGGTGCGCGGCAACGCCGACACTCCGGCGGACGCGCGGCGCGCCCGGGAGTTCGGGGCCGAGGGCATCGGCCTGTGCCGCACCGAGCACATGTTCTTCGAGGGCGACCGCATCACCGCGATGCGGGAGATGATCGTCGCGACCGACGAGGCCGGCCGTCGCCAGGCGCTCGCGACCCTGCTTCCGATGCAACGCTCGGACTTCGAGGGCATCTTCGAAGCGATGGCCGGGTTCCCGGTGACGATCCGGCTGCTCGACCCTCCGCTGCACGAGTTCCTGCCGCACACCCGCGCCGAAGTGGCCGGGCTCGCGAAGGCGATGCAGCTGCCGCCCGCGCGTCTGCAACGGATCATCGACAATCTGGTGGAGGCGAACCCGATGCTCGGGCATCGCGGCTGCCGGCTCGGCATCACTTACCCCGAGATCACCGAAATGCAGGCGCGGGCCATTTTCGAGGCGGCCTGCCGAGTCGTGGCGCGGGGCAAGAAGGTGGTGGTCGAAGTGATGGTGCCGCTGGTGGCGCTGGCGGAGGAGCTGCGCCGCCAGGCGGCGATCATCCGGCGCGTTGCGCAGGAGGTGTTCCAGGCCGAAGGCCGGGCGGTGCCCTACCTGGTCGGCACGATGATCGAGCTGCCGCGCGCCGCGCTCACGGCCGACGACATCGCCAAGGAAGCGGAGTTCTTCTCCTTCGGCACCAACGACCTCACCCAGACCACGTTCGGGCTCTCCCGCGACGACGCCGGGCGATTCCTCCCGTTCTATGTAGAGGCCGGGATCTTGAAAGACGACCCCTTCCAGGTCCTAGACCAGGAAGGGGTCGGGAAGCTGATCGAGCTGGCGGTGCGTCTGGGCCGTGGCGCCCGGCCCGACCTCAAAATCGGTATCTGCGGCGAGCACGGCGGCGAGCCGAGCTCGGTGAAGTTCTGCCACCACGTCGGGATGAACTACGTCTCGTGCTCCCCGTTCCGCGTACCGATCGCTCGCCTTGCCGCGGCGCAGGCCGCGCTCGAAGAGGCGGGCGTCATCAACCGCACCAAAGCGACCGTCTAGCTCGTCCGCGGCGCGCAGGTGGCGGCGAGCGTGGCGCCGATCAGTGCCGCGATCAGGAAGCCGAGGATCGCCACGGTATAGGCCGAGCCCTTGGATAGCCGGTGCGTCGTGCCTATCCCGATGGCCGTGAGGACCACGCCCCAAATTGAAAGCGGATTCACGGTCTTCAGGAACGCCGTCAGGAACCGCCCTCCTCCGGAAATGAGCAGGTCGAGGCCGATCGCCGGCTGCAGGTCCTCCGGGGAGGTGAGACCTTCCTTGCCCTTCACCACCAGCACGAGCAGGGAGATGATCTGGACCAGGGCGAAGGTGACCGACGTGTACGTCGCGACGCTGAGGAGCAGGCTGAACTTCCCCTCCCCGCCGACCACCGAGACGAGCACCCAGAGCACGAGGGCGTTGAGGAGCAGGAGGATGGCCAGGACGATCGGCCAGGCGATCACACCGACGAAGGCAAATTTCTGCGCGGCTTCGGCGGCGGCCGGGTTCTGCTGGGCCATTTGCTGGTACATCGGTGCCAGTGCCGCTTTCGAGTAGGGCAGCATCAGCACCTGCACGGTCACGACGATGATCGCGACGACGAGATACGGTTGCCAGAACCGCGGTTTCTCCCGCACCCGCTCGAAGACGGCCGTCGGCTCGAACAGCAGGTTGAATAGATCCAGCGCCGCACCCATCGCGCCTCCCCGAAAGAAGTCGTTGTCGGTTCGCTTCCGCCCGTCCACGGGCGCCCCCAATATACCTCGCTAAGTCCAAGGCAACTACGAGCCCCGCGCCGACTTGACCTTTTCCGTTCCGCGGGGGTAGTCTAGGAAAGACGCCATGACTCCCCTGCTCGGCATCACGCTCGCCCTGCTGACTCAGGCGGCCGCTCTCTCCGAGACCACGCCTCCCGCCTCACCAACCCGTGCCCCCCAGCCTGCCGCTAGCGCCGTCCGCGTCTGGCTGTCCGACACGACCGTCCGGCCGGGTGGACGGGGGGAGGGGGGGCCGGCGGTCTCCATGCGGTTGGCCAGTGAGGGCTACGCGGCCGTGCTGCACGTCGACGCCGGCGGCCGAATTCGAGTGCTGTTCCCGCCCGCCCCGAACGACGACGCGCTGGTGCCCGGTGGCGTGAACATCCCGGTCCCCGCGGATCCCCAGGAGCAAGCGGATTTCGCGCTACCGCAAGATGAAGGGACCGGACTGGTGGTGGCGATACGGTCGAGCCGCCCGCTCCGGTTCGACGCACTGCGCGACGGCCCGAGGTGGGACTACGCGCACGCCTTGCTGTTGCAGCCGACGGCGGGAGACCCGGAGGCGGCCGCGCTCGACATCGCCGATCGCATCACCGCCGGCAGCCCTTACACGTACGATGTCGCGCTGTATCGGACGCGCGGCGCACCCCCGCTACGGCGGCTGGCCCGGGGCCAGCTGTTCATCAGTCCCGCGCTCGAGTCAGCTCAGCCCTACGTGCCGCGCAGCGGTTATCCGGTGGTGTCGGTCACCCCGCAGGTGTCGACCGTCATCAATCAGTCCAACATGGTCGACTGCTCCAGCTCGGTCATCACGAATTCCGTGTGCGGGGTGGTGGACAACCGGGTCACCAACGTGGTGACGAACGTGGTGACCAACGTCGTGGAGAACCCGCCCGCCCCGACGTACTCCGTGCCCTACTACGTGCCGGTCTTCGCGCATCGCCGGCGCATCGAGCCGCGGCGCGAGCCGCCTCCCTCGGCGCAGGCGAATCTGTGGAGCTTCAACGTGCAGCGCAGCCACATGACGACGGCCACTGCGACGCCGAGTGTGACGCCACGCGGGTATCCGCCGCGCCGGCGGTAGCGTACAAACAAGAAGGGGAACAGAGCACCAGCCCTGTTCCCCAGTCCTGTATTCTGCTCTCATGGAGGCGCGGGGAATCGAACCCCGGTCCGAGCCAGACTCCGAAACCGCTCCTACGTGCGTAGGCGACGCTTAGTGGTCTCACCGCCTCGGCGCCTCGCCGGCCTCGGCAGTAACAAGCCTCTGCAAGCTCTTACGTGACCCGTTGAGGTCCCAGATCACGCCAGCCCGACTTTGCGATACGTGAGCGCCGCCTCAGGCGGGCTGCCACTCACGCAGGTGCGTGAAGCCGAAGCTTACGCAGCCATTGCCAGGTTTGAATTGGCAGTTGTAAAGTTCCCAGTGGATTAGCCAGGTGACTGAGACCCTGGGCACGCATCGATTCCCTCGTCAAACCCGTCGAAACCTGTCGCCCCCTCAGCCGGAACCTAGCCACCCGCCGTCGCGATTTCAACTCGGTTCCGCCCCGCCCGCTTCGCCCGGTACAGCGCCGCGTCGGCCAGCGCCCGGAGATTGTCGAAATCCCCCACCGGCTCCGGATAGCAGGCCACGCCGCACGAGGCCGTGAGCGGCACCGGCAGGCCGCTCCACCGCCACGCGGCCGTCTCGATCGCCCGCCGGATCCGCTCCGCGACCTCGACGCCTTCGCGCGGCGGCGTCCGGGGCAACCACACCGCAAACTCCTCGCCGCCGATCCGCGCCACCAGATCGCCCTCACGGATCTGAGACAACAGCACGCCGGCCACATTCTTGAGCGCGGCGTCACCGGCGGCGTGGCCATGAGTGTCGTTGAGCTGCTTGAAGTAATCGAGGTCCACGTAGATCAGCGTGGCCGCGAGCCCGCCCGACGCCGCTTGGGCATGGAACATGGCGAGCCGTCGCTCGAACTCCCGACGGTTAACCAGTCCGGTCAACGGGTCCTGCACCGCCCGTTGCTCCGCCTCGTACACCGCCTCCGCCGCCGCCAGCCGGGGTCCCAGCTCAGCGACCAGCCGACCCACCTGCTCGATCTTGGGATCGTCGCGGGGCAGCGGGGGACCAACCACCACCAGCGCCCCGACCGCACGGCTCCCATCCACGAGCGGATAGGCGGTCCCCTCCCGCTCGCGCCGGCGACGCTCTGGCACATCGGCCCCGAACACGTCCTCGCCGTCCTGGGTGACGACCGGCAGGCCGGCCTGAATCGCGCGCATCACGGGGGCCTCCGGCGTGATGCGCAGACCGCTGAGTCGCTTATCGGCCGCCGGGGAGACCGCCACGATTCGGGTGATTCCTCCAGCCGCCGTCTCTCCTCCCTCCCCCTGCCGCAGGACGATGATCGCCCCGCGCTGACACAGCCGCTCCGCAAGCTCGACGCCGGCTTTGGCCAGCCCTTCAACCGTCTGCGCGCCACCGGCCAGGGCCGCCACTTGTCGGGCGACCAGGTCCGCCTGCGCCCGCGAGCGCCCCCCCCCCCATCCCCCCTCCCCGTCGGCGTCCGCCAGCCGGATCGCGGCGAGCATGCGCCGGAGATCCGCAGTCAGCGCAGTCGCCGATTTCAGGGTCGTGGCGGGATGCGTCAGGAGGGCGCCGGCAGCGAACGGGAAATCGCCGACGGCCACAAGGGTGCCGGCCGGGTCCTGGGCCACGTGAGCCCGGCTGTCGGCCGAGGCGAGCTGGACCAGGGCCGCCCCACGGTTCCGAACCTCGTGGGGCACCCCGCCCTCATCACTCACCTCGATGTCACCCCCCGGAAGGCCCACCGCCCAGGCGATGCGCGCCGCATGCGCCCGGCGCAGCAGATCGAGGGTGTGGGCGAGTTGAGTCGACCCGGCGAGTGCGCGCGCCGGCGTGCGGACCCGCCGGGAGGCGAGCGGGAAGGCAAGAGCCGCCAGACCGAGTCCGGTCACGAATCCGCCGACGGCCGCTACCGCCGCCCAGGACCGGCCACGCGTGACAGCCACGGCCGCCGTGGCCAGGCCGATTAGGAGAAGTGCGCGACCGATCCAGCCGACGCCTCCCATGCTCTCCCCCGGTCCCGACCCCCGTGTCACGTCTGGTTGATGCGACTCGCGGCGACGGCGGCGCCGAACCCGTTGTCGATGTTGACCACGGTGACGCCCGACGCGCACGAGTTGAGCATGCCGAGCAGCGCGGCGAGCCCGCCGAAGGAGGCGCCGTACCCCACGCTCGTCGGCACCGCAATGACGGGCACCTTCACGAGGCCTCCCACGACGCTCGGCAGCGCCCCCTCCATCCCTGCCACAACGATGATGACTGCCGCGCTGCGCAACGCGTCGGTCTGGGTCAGGAGGCGATGCAGGCCGGCCACGCCGACGTCGGTGAGCCGCTCCACCCGGTTGCGCAGCGCCCGCGCGGTGACCGCGGCCTCCTCGGCGACGGGCAGATCGCTCGTGCCCGCGGTGACGATGAGAACCGTCCCGCGCCCCGTGGGCACGGGGGCGGGGTCGGGGGCCAGGTACGCGGTTCGCCCCAGCTCGTTCAGCTCCACCCGCGGGAACCGCGCCGCGAGTGCCTCACGCTGCGTCGGCTCGATCCGGGTCGCGAGGAAGGTCCCGCCCTTCGCTTCGAGCCGTTCGGCGATCGCCACGACCTGGCCCGATGTCTTGCCCGCACAAAAAATCACCTCCTGATGCCCCTGCGTGACGGGCCGGAGGTGATCGATCGTGGCGAACGAGAGCCGCTCGGCCAGCCGGCCGAAGTCGTCCGGGTTCATGCGACGGCCTCCACGGCGCCCTCCTCGAGGTAGGCGGCGAAGATCGCTTCCGCCTCGGCCATGGACTCGATCTGGAACAGACGCTCCCGCAACGCCGCCGCGCCGGGCACCCCCCGCGTGTACCAGCCGAAGTGCTTGCGGAATTCGAGGGCAGTCGTGCGCGTGTCACCCTGGAGCCGCAGCGCCAGCCGCGCGTGCTGCAAGGCCACGGCGAACCGCTCGGCCGGAGTCGGGTCGGGCCGCTTGGGGCGTCCTGCGAGGAGATCCCGTCCCTGAGCGAAAATCCACGGATTTCCGAACGAGCCCCGGGCGATCATGATCCCGGCGCACCCGGTCCGGCGCCGCATCGCGAGGATGTCCTCGGGCGTCTGGACGTCCCCGTTGCCGATCACCGGGATGTCGAGGGCCTCGACGACCCGGGCGATCTCGTCCCAATCGGCCGCACCGGAGAACATCTGCGTTCGCGACCGCGCGTGCAGGGTGATAGCCTGTGCGCCCGCCTCGCGGCACCGCAGCGCAATCGCCACGGGGTCGCGCTGCGACTCGTCCCAGCCGCTGCGGATCTTCACCGTCACCGGCACGTCCGTCGCGGCCCGCACCGCCCGGATGATCCCCTGCACCAGCGTCAGGTCCTTCAGGCACCCCGAGCCGCCGTTGTTGCGGACTACCTTCTTGACGGGGCAGCCGAAATTGATGTCGAGGAAATCGGGGTGAAATAGCTCGGTTACGAGCGCCGCCGCCCTGGCCATCACGCCCGCCTCGGCCCCGTAGATCTGAATGCCGTAAGGCCGCTCGTCCGGCTGGAACTTCCCGTCCTCCAGCACCCGGTCGATCCCGCGCGCGATCCCCACCGCCGAGATGAACTCCGACACCACGGCATCCGCCCCGAACCGGCGGCACAGCAGCCGGAACGGCGACTCCGACACCCCGGACATCGGGGCGAGGATGAGTGGGACCTCGTGGGTCACTGGGTACGGGAACTGCATGAAGGACAACGTAATGGCGCGTTGCGCCCGGAGCAACCAGCCGTTACGTTACGCGCCCGACACCCACTGGAGCCACCCGCCCGTGCGGCTGCGCGAGTTTTTCTCCGAAGATGCGATCACTCTCCAGCTCCTGAGCACCTCCAAGGACGCGGTCCTGAAGGAGCTCGTGGGGCTGCTCAAGCTCGACGAGAAGTCCGACGGCATGCTCTGCAAGATGCTGAAGCGGCGGGAGACCCTGGGCTCCACCGGGATCGGCCAGTCGATCGCCATCCCGCACTGTCGCTCCCTGGTGGTCAATCGGCTGCGGGTGGCGTTCGGCCGCAAGCTCGAGGGGATCGACTTCAAAGCGATCGACGACAAGCCGGTCCACTATTTCTTCCTGATCGTCGCGCCGCCCCTCGAGGTGTCCAACCAGTACCTGCCGGTGCTTGGCAAGATCGCTCAGTTCGCCAAGGAGGCAGACGTCCCCGATCGCCTGGCAAAGCTCAACACATCCGCAGAATTCCTGCAGCTGCTGGAAGAGAAGAACATCTAGGCGCGCAGTAGCACAGAGGCACAGAGGTGAGTACTGCGCCTCTGTGCCTCTATGCGTCTGTACGTCTGTGCGTCTAGCCTACTACAAGCACTTCGGCTCGCCTTCCTTGTTCGCCGGGGCCAAGGCGGTCGACCCGACGTAAATCGCGCACGTCTTGGTCGTGGTGGTATGGCTCACCCATGCCGTCCAGCCGTCGGCGGTCGTGGCGATCGTGGGACCGACCACGCCGCTGGTCGTCGAAAACGCCGTGCCCAGGGCGGTGGTGTACTTCACCGAATCGGCGAAGTAGGCCTCTTCGGCCGTCACCAGGTTACGCAGGTCGGACTTCATCGAGGCCAGATACGCCTTTTCCTTCGTGTTGGCGAACTTCGGGATCGCGATGGCGGCGAGAATGCCGATGATAACCACCACGATCAACAGCTCGATCAGCGTGAAGCCCTT
>JBGOUQ010000023.1:0-62318 GCA_041477065.1 Gemmatimonadota bacterium | reverse complement strand
GCCCCGCCCGCGCCGCCGCCGCCCCCCCCCCCCCCCCCGCCGGGCAGATCGAGCTCGTGGCCCGCGGCGCGAGCGGGGCCAAGACCCGCTTCCCGGCCGGGAGCAGTCAATGATCCGCATCCTCGCGATGAAAGAGCTGCTCGACCAGCTCTCCAGCGTGAAGTTCATCGTGCTTTTCAGCGTCGCGACCGCGCTGATCGTGCTCTCGCTCTACACCGGCAGCGCCGCCTACGTCGCCGCCCGGGCCGAGTACAACGCGACCGCCACGCTGGCGCGGCGGGAGGCCGAGAACCGAAAGGATTGGAACGAGATCGTGCGATTCGGCGTCAAGGTGGCGCGGGCCCCGGCGCCGCTGTCCACCGTCGCGGCGGGGGTGGAGCCCGCCCTGGGCCGATCGGCGCGCGTGCGCCCCGGCGGGGAACCCGAGTTCTCTCCGGCGCCGGTGTCCGAGACCCCGGTCCTCGCGGTGCTGGGCCAGCTCGACCTGAACGCCGTGGTCCGCGTGTTCCTCTCGCTGTTCGCCCTGCTCCTCACCTTCGACGCGATCGCGGGCGAGAAGGAGAACGGCACGCTCAAGGCGATGCTGTCGAACCCGGTGCCGCGGGCCCGCTTGCTGTTGGGGAAGGCGCTGGGGCTGTACGGCACGCTCGTGGCGGCGACCGTGGTGCCCACCGTGCTCGGGCTGCTCATCATGAAGGTCGGGTTCGGGATCACGTTCGACGGGGGCGACTGGACGCGGCTCGTGGCGATGCAGCTCACCTTCCTGGTCTACCTCCTCGCCGTCTTCGCGCTCGGGCTCCTCGTCTCCACTCTCACGACCCGCAGCGCGGTGGCGTTCCTGATGCTGCTGCTGGTGTGGGTCGGATTCGTCGAGGTGATCCCGAAAGTGAGCCCGATGATCGCGCGCCAGTTCCGGCCCGCGCCGGACTTCACCGCGATGCAGTCGGAGCGTGACCGGCTACAGAACGAGTTCCAGCAGGCGCAGTTCCGCGGTATGCAAGCGGCGTTCGCGGCAGCCCGCATGGACGCGCCGGCGGCGAGCGCCGCGGAATCCGACGCGCGCCAGCACTTGCTGGACTCGCTCATGGCCGCCACCCGCGACTCCCTGAGCGCCGATCTCCAGGCCAAGACCGCCCGGCTCGATGAGGGATACCGCAACCGGCAGGACGGCTTCACGCGGCTGGCCCTGTTCCTGGCGCGGTTTTCACCGGCCGCCGCCGTCAGCCACGCGGGGGAGGTGTTGTCCGGCACGGATTTCGAGGTCGACCGGCGCTGGCGGGACGGCTTGCGCGCGTTTCGCGACCAGATGCGCGCCTTCCTCAAGGAGAAGGGGGTTCAGACCGACGGGTTCACGATCAAGGTGAGGATGAGCACCGGCCCGGGGCCCACCAGCGGGGGCGGGCTCCAGTTCGGCCCCCGGGCCGAGGACGCCCGGCTCGACCTGTCGGCGTTTCCGGCGTTCGCGCCGGCCCAGGAGTCGTTCGGCGACGCCCTCGGACGGGCCGTGCCCGACCTCGTGATCCTCGCGCTGTACGCCGCGGTAGCATTCCTGCTGGCGTTCGCGCGTTTTCTCAAGTACGACGTGAGGTGAGGGCGGCTATCTTTCCCGGCTCCTTCTCTCGCTTTCCGGAGCCCCGATGCGAACGCTGTTGCGCCGCCATCTGATCATCCTCGCGTTGCTCACACCGGCCGCGGCCGCCGGCGCCCAGACGGTGAAGTACGAAGTCTCGGTCCCGTCTCCCGCCGACCGCCTGTTTCACGTCAAGGCGGACTTCCCCGCCACGGGGAAGGACACGCTGTTCCTGTCCCTGCCGGCATGGAGCCCCGGGGCCTACGAGATCCAGAACTACGCGCGCTATGTGCGCCACTTCACCGCCTCGTCGCCGGCAGGCCGGCCGCTGTTCTGGGACCGGCTGGACAAGGACACCTGGCGGGTGGTGACGGGGAAGAGCGACCGCGTCACCGTGGCGTTCGACTTTCTCGCCGACACGATCGACCTGTCGCTGGCGCGGATCACGGGCGATTTCGGGCAGTTCCTGGGCACGAACCTCTTTCTCTATGAAGAAGGGCAGCTCGGGCGGCCCGCCGACGTGCGATTCGCCCTGCCCGCGGGCTGGCGTGTGACGACGGCGCTGCGGCCGCCCTCCGTGGCAGGCGGGCCGTACACCGCCTCCACGTACGACGAGCTCGCCGACGCGATGACCTTCGTCGGGAAGCACAGCGTCGACTCCATCCAGGTGCAAGGGCACTGGATCCGGATCGCCCTGTGGCCGGCCGCGGACTACGCGCCCGCCGTCGCGCGCAACCTGCGCGCGAGCGTCGAGAAGATGGCGACCGTGCAGGATCAGCTGATGGGCGGGCCGCCGTACGACACCTACACCATCTTCTTCAACGTCATTCACGAGCCGATCAACTTCGGGGGCGGCCTCGAGCACCTCGCCTCGCAGTTCGACATCATGCCGGCGAACGCCTTCGCGGACGCCGCGGGCAACTTCGGCGACTTCATCGTGCCGCTCCTGTCCCACGAATTCTTCCACCTGTGGAACGTGAAGCGGATCCGCCCTACCGAGATGTGGCCCTACGACTACCACGCCGAGCAGTACACGCCGCTGCTGTGGTGGTCGGAGGGCGTCACCGACTATTACGCCGACCTGACCAATCTGCGCGCCGGATTGTGGACCCCCGAGCAGTTCTCCCACAACGTCGAGCAGAACGTCACCACCGTCGAGTCGGCGCCCGAGCCGTGGAGCGAGGAGGACGGCAGTGTGGCGACGTGGATCAACGAGGTCTACGTCAACAGCTCGCAGCTCTACTATCCCAAAGGATCGCTCACCGGGCTGCTGCTCGACATCTCGATTCGCGATGCCACCGACAACGCGCACGGACTCGACGATGTGATGCGGGCGCTGTTCACCCGGTATTACAAACAGGGAAAGGGCTTCCGCACGGCCGACCTGCTCGGTCTGCTGCGGGAAATGGGAATGCCGGACGCCGACGGCTTCTACCAGCGCCACGTCAACGGCCGCGACTCGCTGCCCTACCAGGTGGTGCTCGCCAAGGCCGGCATCGCGTTCGCGCGCCAGGTCGAATCAACGCCGTTCGTGGGCGTGTTGCCCGCGGTGACGCCGGACGGACACATGGTGGTCCAGTCGGTAACCCCCGGCAGCGCCGCCGCCGAGGCAGGGCTCGAGCCGGGTGACGTCCTCGTCAAAGTGGGAGACGTGGCGGTCACCCCCGGCCAAGACTGGTCGGGTGCGTTCCGTCAGGAGTATCAGGGCAAGGCGGGCGCGCCGCTCGTGATCACCGTGCACCGCGGCGGCCAGGTGCTCGCCCTGAGCACGCACGTGAAGGAACGGCAGTCGGCGACGTTCAGCGTGACGTTGCTTCCGAACCCCACGGCGAAACAAGCGAAGATCTGGCGCGGACTGGCCACGGGTACCACGGGGAGCTGACGGCGGCTATACTCCGCCGATGAGCGTGATCAGGGTGCGCTTTTTCGCGAGCTACGCGGAGCTCGCGGGGTGCGACAGCGGGTCGGTCGAGCTGCCGCTCCCGGCGACCGTCGGCGACGTCGTCCGCCAGGTGCGCGCGCGGTTCCCCGGCGCCCGGTCGATTCCCGACCGCCCGCTCACCGCGGTCAACCTGCGGCACGTCAAACTCGAGGCGCCGGTGAGCGCCGGGGACGAGGTGGCATTCCTGCCGCCGCTGGCCGGTGGCTGACCTCCCATGACACACTTGACCCGCGGTCCCATCGCGCTAGACCAGCTGCTCCAGGAGGTGTCGGGGCCGGAGCGAGGGGGGACGTGCGTGTTTCTCGGCACGGTGCGGGACGCGCCCGGCGACGGCGGGGTGACGGGAATCGAGTACTCAGGTTACGAAGCGATGGCGGACGCGGAGTTCGACCGCATCCTGGTCGAGGCGCGGGCGCGCTGGCCGGAGAGCCGGATCGCGGTGCGGCACCGCCTGGGACTGGTCGAGACCGAGGAAGCGAGCATCGCCATTGCAGCAGCGGCGCCGCACCGCACCGACGCCTTCGACGCGTGCCGCTATGTGATCGAAGCGGTGAAGCAGCGTCTCCCCGTCTGGAAGAAGGAGCTCCGCGCCGACGGGTCGGCCTTGTGGGTGGATCCGCAGGGTCGTCCGGCCGTGGTGGGCCCCGAATGAGCGACCAGCCGCGCGACACGCTGGCGCGCCCCCTCGGCAGCCTGCGCGTGTCGGTGACGGACCGCTGCAACATGCGCTGCCGTTACTGCATGCCGGAAGACGAGTACGTTTGGCTGCCCCGGTCTTCGATCCTCACCTTTGAAGAGACCACCCGGCTGGTCCGCTTGTTCGCAGGCCTGGGCGCCACCAAGGTTCGGCTGACCGGCGGCGAGCCGCTGCTGCGGCACGATCTGCCGACGCTGGTGGGCATGCTCGGCGCGCTCGACCTCAGCGACCTCGCCATGACCACCAACGGCCTGCTGCTCGCCACCTGGGCGGAGCCCCTGCGCCGCGCCGGACTGCGACGCGTGACGGTGAGTCTCGATACGCTCCACCCGGATCGCATGCAGGCATTCGCCCGCAGCGCGCATCACGCGGACGTGCTGGCGGGGATCGTGGCGGCGCGCGCGGCTCAGTTCCAGCGCGTGAAGCTCAACACCGTGGTGATCCGCGGGTTCAACGACGACGAGCTGGCGGACTTGATCGAGTTCGGCCGCGCCAACGAGGCCGAAGTGCGGTTCATCGAGTACATGGACGTGGGTGGAGCGACGGGCTGGTCGCGCGACCAGGTGGTGTCGCAAGGCCAGATTCTCGACACCCTCAGCCAGCGCTACGGGTCCATCGAGCCGCTGCCGGCGCGCGATGCGCCCGCCACTCCTGCCGAGCGGTTCCGCCTTCCCGACGGGACGACGTTCGGGGTGATCGCGTCGGTCACGGCGCCGTTCTGCCGGAGCTGCGACCGCAGCCGCCTCACGGCGGACGGCACGTGGTTCCTGTGTCTGTACGCCGCTCAAGGCGTCGACCTGCGCGCACCGTTGCGCGCAGGCGCGAGCGACGCGGAGCTCGAAGAGCTGATCGCGTCCACCTGGCGCCGGCGCGCCGACCGTGGGGCCGAGGAGCGCCTGGTCCTGGAGCGTCGCGGCTCGCTGTACCCACGCGAGGCGCTGCGCGCCGATCCCCATCGTGAGATGCACACGCGCGGCGGCTGACGTTAGCTTTCAGCACCTCCAACAACTCGACGCCATTCCATGCTGAACAAGATCACGGTGGTCGGTGCGGGGAACGTGGGCGCCACGGCGGCGCAGCGCCTCGCCGAGAAGAGCCTCGCCCGTACCGTCGTCCTGGTGGACGTCGTCGAGGGGGTGCCGCAGGGCAAGGGGCTCGATCAGTGGGAGTCGGCGCCGATCGAGGGCTTCGACACCCGCGTCGTGGGGAGCAACGACTACGGACCGGCGCAGGGGAGCGAGCTGTTCATCGTCACGGCGGGCATCGCCCGGAAGCCGGGGATGAGCCGGGACGACCTGGTGCGCACCAACGCCGACATCGTGAAGCAGGTCTCCGAGCAACTCAAACGGGCGTCGCCGCAGGCGATCGTGATCGTCGTGTCGAATCCGCTCGACGTGATGTGCTGGGTGACCAAGCAGGTGACCGGCTTCCCGCGCGAGCGGGTGATCGGCATGGCGGGCGTGCTCGACACGGCCCGCTATCGGTCGTTTCTCGCCGAGGCGCTCGACGTCTCGGTCGAAGACATCCAGGCGATGGTGCTGGGCGGGCACGGGGACACGATGGTGCCCCTCATCTCCTACACCACCGTCTCCGGCATCCCGGTGACGCAGCTGCTCGATGAGGCGACGCTGAAGGCCGTCGTGGACCGTACGCGCAACGGCGGCGCCGAGATCGTGCAGTATCTGAAGACCGGCTCGGCCTACTACGCGCCCTCGGCCGCGGCGGTCCAGATGGCCGAAGCCATCGCGCTGGACAAGAAGCGGGTGCTGCCCTGCGCCGCGTGGCTGGAGGGGGAATACGGGCTGTCGGGGATCTACTGCGGCGTGCCGTGCAAGCTGGGGCGGAAGGGCCTGGAGAAGATCATCCAGGTGAAGCTCTCGGCCGAGGAGCAGGCGGCGCTCGGCAAGTCGGCGAGCGCGGTGAAGGAGACGATGGCGGCGGTGACCTTGTAGCCATCAGCCATCAGCCGTCAGCCGTCAGTCTTCACCCGACTCCTTGCTCGGCTCTACTGACGTCTGATGGCTGACCGCTGATGACTGCCTTTATGAAGTCCCGATTCAACCGCGCAATGAAATCGATGCTGATCTCCTTGGGGCAGGCGGCCATGCACTCGCCGTGATTGGTGCAGGCGCCGAACCCGGCCGCATCCATCATCTCCACCATCTTCACCACGCGCGCGGCGCGCTCGGGCTGTCCCTGCGGCAACAGCCCCAGGTGCGAGACCTTGGCCGCGACGAACAGCATCGCCGAGGCATTGGGGCACGCGGCGACGCACGCTCCGCAGCCGATGCACTGGGCCGCGTCCATGGCGAGATCAGCCGCGGCCTTGGGCACGGGGATGGCGTTGGCCTCGGGCGCACTGCCGGTGCGCACCGTGATGAACCCGCCCGCCTGGATGATCCGGTCGAATCCGCCGCGGTCCACGACGAGATCCTTGATCACCGGGAAGGCGCGCGCCCGCCACGGCTCGACCCAGATCTCCTGCCCGTCGTGGAAGTGCCGCATGTGCAGCTGGCAGGCGGTGGTGGCCGCATTCGGGCCGTGCGGCCGTCCATTGATCACCATGCCGCAGGAGCCGCAGATGCCCTCACGGCAGTCGTGGTCGAAGGCGACCGGCTCCTCCCCCCGACCGATCAGCCCCTCGTTCAAGACATCCAGCACCTCGAGGAACGACATGTCGGGGCCGACCTCGGCCACCTCGTAGCGCGTGAACCCGCCGGAGGCCGCGCCGTTCGCCTGCCGCCACACGTGGAGGACGAGGTTCACGTGTAGCTCCGTTGCGCCAAGTGGACCGATTCGAACGCGAGCGGCTCTTTGTGCAGCCGAGGGGGACTGTCGACGCCGGTGTACTCCCACGCTGCCACGTACGAAAAGCGCCCGTCATCCCGCCTGGCTTCGCCCTCGGGCGTCTGATATTCTTCGCGGAAGTGCGCGCCGCACGACTCTTCGCGGTGCACCGCGTCCTCGCACATCAGCTCGGCGAACTCGAAGAAGTCGGCCACGCGGCCCGCCTTTTCGAGCGACTGGTTGAAGTCCTCGCCCGCGCCCACGACCCGCACGTCTTTCCAGAACCGCTCGCGCAGCGCGCGCACCTCCTCGAGCGCCCGCTCGAGCCCCTCGCGCGTGCGTGACATGCCGCACCGGTCCCACATCAGGCGCCCGAGCTCGCGATGGAAGCTGTCCACGGTGCGGGCGCCGTTCACGGCGAGCAGCCGCGTCACGCGATCGGTCACCTCCCGCTCCACCTGCCGGAACGCGGCGTGGCTCGCCTCGACCTTCGCGAGCTTCGCCTGCGCGAGGTAGTCGCCGATGGTGTAGGGAAGGATGAAGTACCCGTCGGCGAGACCCTGCATCAGCGCGCTGGCGCCGAGCCGGTTGGCGCCGTGGTCGGAGAAATTGGCTTCGCCGATCACGTGCAGGCCGTCGATGGTGCTCATCAGGTTGTAGTCCACCCACAGCCCGCCCATGGTGTAGTGCGGGGCGGGGTAGATGCGCATGGGGACGTCGTAGGGATTCTCCCCGGTGATGCGCTCGTACATCTCGAACAGGTTGCCGTACCGCTCCCCGACGCCGGCGCGCCCCAGGCGCTCGACGGCGTCGCGGAAATCGAGGTACACGCCGTGGGCGCCCGGGCCGACGCCGAAGCCGGCATCGCACATGTCCTTGGCGCGCCGCGAGGCCACGTCGCGAGGCACGAGGTTGCCGAAGCTCGGATACATCCGCTCGAGGTAGTAGTCGCGCTCCCCCGCGGGGATCGCGTCGGGGCCGCGTGTGTCGCCCTTGCGCGTGGGCACCCAGATGCGGCCGTCGTTGCGCAACGACTCGCTCATCAGGGTGAGCTTGGACTGGTGCTCACCCGCGGCCGGGATGCAGGTCGGGTGGATCTGGGTGAAGCAGGGATTGGCGAACGCCGCGCCGCGCTTGTGCGCGCGCCAGGTGGCGGTGACGTTGCACCCCTTGGCGTTGGTGGACAGGTAGTAGACGTTGCTGTAGCCGCCGGTCGCCAGCACGACGGCCTCGGCCGCGTGCGAGCTGATCCGCCCGGTCACCAGATCCCGCACCACGATGCCGCGGGCGCGCCCGTCGATCAGCACCACGTCGAGCATCTCGGCGCGCGGGTACATGCGCACCGTGCCCAACCCGATCTGCCGCTCGAGCGCCTGATACGCGCCGAGCAGCAGCTGCTGACCGGTCTGCCCGCGGGCGTAGAAGGTGCGCGAGACCTGCGCCCCGCCGAACGAGCGGTTGGCGAGCAGGCCGCCGTACTCGCGCGCGAACGGCACGCCCTGCGCCACGCACTGGTCGATGATCGCCACGCTGATCTGCGCGAGGCGGTGGACGTTGGCCTCGCGGGAGCGGAAGTCGCCGCCTTTCACCGTATCGTAGAACAGCCGCCACACACTGTCGCCGTCGTTTTGATAGTTCTTGGCGGCGTTGATCCCGCCCTGCGCGGCAATGCTGTGAGCGCGGCGCGGGCTGTCCTGGAAGCAGAAGCAGGAGACGGCGTACCCCAGCTCGGCGAGTGACGCCGCGGCCGACGCCCCGGCGAGTCCCGACCCCACGACGATCACGTGATACTTCCGCTTGTTGGCGGGATTCACGAGCTTCATCTCGAAGCGGTGCGTGTCCCACTTCCGATCGACCGGTCCACCGGGCACCTTCGCGCGCAGCTCCATGGTCAGCGCACCAGTCCGCCGAGCACGGCCACGGGGATCGCCACGTAGCCCGCCGTGATGAGGAGGGCGATCGCTCCGGCCAGCCCGCGCCGCCAGCGGTCCACCGGCGGCCGGTGCAGCCCCAGCGTCTGGAACGCGCTCCAGAGCCCGTGGTAGATGTGCAGGCCGACCACCAACAGGCACGCCACGTAGCCCGCCGAGACGCTCCAGGAGTGGAAGCTCGCCAGCACGTTGTGGTATACGTCACCGGGGACGTAGCTCGGGTTGACGCGCCCGAACGTGAAATCGAGCAGATGGTAGATCACGTACACCGTGATGATCAACCCGCCCCAGCGCATGGTGCGGGCCGCGTAGGTCGTCTCGACCAGGTGCAGCCCATGGTAGCCGATCGGGCGGGCCTTCCAGCTGGCCCAGGTGACCGTGATCGCCGCCCAGATGTGTGTGAACACCGAGATCAGGAGAATGACGCGCGCCACCCACAGCACCTGACCGCGCCCGAAGAAGGGGGCGCCGATGGTCCGGAGCCCTTCCGCGTACGCGTTGAAGTGCTCCGGTCCTTGAAAGATCTTCAGATTGCCGAGGAGATGGCCCACCACGAAGAGAAACAGGATGACGCCCGTGACGGCCATGAGGATCTTCCGGCCGACCAGCGAGCGGGCGAGCGGCAATGCGGGCATCACCTCTCCGAGTGGGCGTCGGGCAACCGGTCAAGATGATACACGCGGGGCGGGGCCGCGAGCAAGGCAACGCGCCGTTAGCTTTCCCCCGAACCCCCTAAGGAGACTACATGGCGATCCCGTCGGCGATGCTCGTGTCCACCACATTCGACATCCAGGGCCGGCGCGTCCGGGACTACAAGGGGCTGGTGCGGGGCATCATCGTGCGCGCGCCCACCATCAGCCAGGGCATTCTCGGCGGCTTGAAATCCATCGTGGGCGGCCAGATCGGCGCCTACACCGAGATGTGCGAGCAGGCGCGGCAGACGGCGTACGATCTCATGGTGCAGCACGCCCAGCAGATGGGGGCCAACGCCATCCTCGGCGTCCGCTACGACGCCTCCGACGTCGGCGGCGGCCGCAGCGCGTCCACCGAGGTGCTGTGCTACGGCACCGCGGTGGTGCTGGAGTAGCGGTCCGGACCGCGCCCGTGAGCCGGCCCAGCGTCGTCATCGTGGGAGCGGGATTCGGCGGCCTGCGGGCGGCGCGTGTCTTGCGGCGCGCCCCGGTCGACGTGCTCCTGATCGACCGGCACAACTACCACCTCTTCCAGCCGCTCCTCTATCAGGTGGCGACGGCGGGCCTCGAGCCCGAGCAGATCGCCCAGCCGGTCCGCGGCATCCTGCGCGGCCAGCGCAACCTCGAGTTCCGGATGACCGAGGTGACCGGCGTCGACTTCGACGCGCGCCGCGTCGCGACCGAGGCCGGCCCGGTGCCCTACGACCACCTCATCCTGGCGCTCGGCGGCGAGACGAACTTCTTCGGGATGGAGGGCGTCGCGCGCCACGGCATCGGCCTCAAAGACATCCCCGAGGCGGTCGCGATCCGCAATCAGGTCCTCGAGTGCTTCGAGCACGCGGTGCACGAGGCGGTGTTGGAGCGCCGCCGGGCGCTCCTCACGTTCGTCGTCGTCGGCGGGGGCCCGACGGGCGTCGAGATGGCGGGCGCCCTCTCGGAGCTGATCCGGCTCGTCCTGGTAAAGGATTACCCGCGGCTCAACTTCACCGACGTCCACGTCGTGCTGCTCGAAGCGGCGGACGCCCTGCTCGCTCCCATGCCGGAGAAGCTGCGGGCGGCGGCCGCCGCGACGCTCCGCAAGAAGCACGTGGACGTGCGCTTGGGCGCCGCGGTAGAGGATTTCGATGGACGGCAGGTCCGGCTGAAAGGCGGGGAGATCCTCCCGGCGCGCACCCTGATCTGGGCGGCGGGCGTGCAGGCGGCGGGCCTCGCCCGGCGGCTCGGCCTGGCGACGGGACGACAGGGACGAGTCGTGGTCGAGCCGACGCTGCGCGTGCCCGGACACGCAGAGGTATCCGTCGTCGGGGACGCCGCCTACCTCGAATCCGACGGCCGGCCACTCCCGATGATGGCCCCTGTGGCGATCCAGATGGCGGACACGGCGGCGGGAAATGTGCTGCGCGCGCTGCGAAACGAGCCGCCTCAATCCTTCCGCTACCGGGATCCCGGATCCCTGGCGACGATCGGGCGGAACTCGGCGGTGGCTTACATCCGGGGGTTCGCGTTCCGGGGTTTCGTCGCGTGGGTGGTGTGGCTGGTGGTCCACCTCATCCAGCTGATCGGCTTCCGCAACAAGCTGTTCGTGCTGATCAATTGGGCGTGGGACTACTTCTTCTACGAGCGGGGCGTGCGGATCATCACACCCGACTGAGCGGCCGAGACGGCCTCCGCCGGGGCGCGCGCTCGTGCGGTGCCGGCGGCTCGCGTCGCACCACTCCGTTCCAGCCGCATTCCAGGCACCACCGGCGCTGCAGCACCGGACACAGCCGGTCGAGCAACGGGTGGCGGATGGGGAGCATCTCGGTCTGGCACGTCGGGCATCGGGTGCCGCGCGGCAGCAGGTAGTACACGGCGATGACGATGAGCATGAACCGCAGCAGCACGGTGGCCAGCAGCACGCCCACGATCAGCATCCGCCGGCCTCCCCCCTCCTCCCACCTTTTCCCTCGCTGTCCACGACCTCCCAGATCCGCTGCTCCAGCTCGGCCAACTCCACCGGCTTGACCAACACGCGCTCCCGTGCGACCGGGGCGAGCCCGCGCCCCGCGAGCTGCGTGATGTCCCCCGACAGGAAGATGACGCGCTCGGCGAGGGCCGGTCGTGCAGCCTGGAGGCGCGCGTGCAGCTCCGCTCCGTCCATCCGGGGCATGCGGAGGTCGGTGAGCACCACGTCCACATCGTCGTCGAGCCGCTCGAGCGCCTCTACGCCATCGGCGGCCTCGATCACAACGGCACCGCGCCGCGAGAGGAATCGTGCGATGGGACGGCGGATCGGCTCCTCGTCATCCACCAACAGCACCCGCACTCCCGCGAGCGACCGGGCCAACGCGGCAACCGGCAGCGCCGGCTCGGGCACCGGGGGGGGGGCGAGGGCGGGGGCGAGCGTCCCCAGCGGCAGTGATACGACGAAGCGCGCGCCATCGCCCGGTCGGGACGTGACCGTGAGCTCGCCACCCACCTCCCGGACGAGCTGGCGGGAGATGTAGAGTCCCAGACCCGTGCCGCGCCGACCTTTGGTGCTGGCAAACGGGTGGAACAAGCGCCCGCCGATCTCCGGCGCGATGCCCGGCCCGTTATCCCGCACCGCGATGAGTACGCGGCCCTGCTCGAGCCACGAATCCACCGTCAGCAGACGCGGGGGCGGGACCGTGCGCAGGGCATCGATCGCGTTACTGAGTAGGTTGACCAGCACCTGCTCGAGCCGGTTGGCGTCGGCATCGACGGGGGGCAGGGTGGGGTCCAGGCGGCCGCCGACGGTGATCTCGTCCACTCCGAACCGGTAGGAGACGAGGTCCAGGGCGCCGCGCACCACCTCGTTGCCGTTGACGGCCGCCACACGGCGCTCGCCGGCGCGCACGAAGCGCAGGAGACCGCGGAGCAGCTTGGCGGCGCGCTGCGCCTGCCGTAGGATCTGCTGCATCTCGGCGCGCGGCTCACCGTCCACGCCGAGCTCGGCGATGCGCACCTCCGCGTGGGCGGCGATCGCCATCAGCGGGTTGTTCACCTCGTGGGCGATTCCCGCCAGCAGCTCCCCCGCCGCCGCGAAGCGGCCCTGCTCCTCGGCGCGGTCCCGCAGCACGCGGGTCATCGAGTTGAAGTGACTCGCCAACTTGCCGAACTCGTCGTCGCGCGCGACCGGGATCTGCGTCGTGAGATCACCCTCGGAGACCCGGCTCAGCCCCTGCTCGAGGCTCGCGAGAGGCCGCCAGACGCGGCGCCGGACGACCAACACGACGATCGGCACCAGGCAGGCGCCGGAGAGCAGCCAGAGCACCGCATCCCGTGCCGCCTCGCGCGCGGCTGCTTCGAAATCGTGCTGGCGATCGATCAGCTCGGAACGACCGGTCGATGCCGCCTCCGACAGCGCGAGATCGACCACGCTGTGCAGCGAATCGACGTGGTCGAGCCGCCGGCGGGCGTCGGCCGTCCGGCCCAGCTCGACCAGCGCCCCGATTTCGGTGAGGGCGTTTCCCAGGAGCGACATCTCCTCGTCGGTGCGCCCCAAGAGCACCCGGAGCTGGGGATTGATGCGCGCGTAGGGCTGCGGCGCGGCGCGCACGCTCCCGATCCTCGACAGAGTGGCGAGCCGCTGTTCCACCGCAGGGGAGGGCCCCTGGGCGACCAGCGTTCGCGCGTAGCCATGGGCCCGGTCGAGCGCGTTGTGTCGCCGATCGAGGTCCTTCAACAGCGCCACGATCGCCTCCGCACCGGTTCCCAGCGCGAATGCGGGCGAGCCGACGCGAACGGCGAGGTACAGCGAAATCACTCCGGCATAGAGGCTCGCCCCCACCACCAACAGCACCAGCAGCGTCCGCAGGCTGAGCCCGCGCAGAGGCGCTGTGGGAGTGGGGGGAGGCGCGCTCACGGCGGATTCACCCGGAGGGGCATTCCCCGCTGCAGTCGCGCCATGACCAGCCGGGCGGGGCGGTCGGGAAGGAAGGTGATCGGACCGGTGATGCCTGGGAACGGCGGGCGGGAGCGCCCGAGGGACTCCAGGTACCCGCGCACCGCGCCACGGTCGGCGCCCACGGCGCGGATGGCGGTCGCCGCCAGCATGAGCGCGTCGTGCGTCATGGCATCCGTGGACAACGGGTCGTGGCCCGCGACGCGGCGGAATCGCTCGACGAACGCCCGTGACAGCGAATCCGGCGAATCCGGCAGCCAGAACGCCACCACGTACAGCGACTCCGCCGCCGCCCCGGCGCTGTCGGCGAGCGTGGGTAGCACCAGGGCACCGTCCCCAGCCAGGATTCGTACCCCCGGCGCGTGCCCCCGGGCGAGTCGGGCGATCGTCCCCGTCTGGCGCTGCCGGCCGGCGACAAACAGCACGTCCGGCACTCCGCGATGCATGGAGGCGGCGACGATGGTGGGGAGGTCGCTGGTGAGGTCGAAGCTCGCCTGATCCAGCACCCGCGCGGCCCGTCCCGCGAGCGCGCCAACGATGCCGTCTCGCAGCCCAGCGCCGTACTCGTCGTTGAAATAGAGGATGCTCACCCGCCGGGCGTGCAGGACCTCCAGCGCGAACGCCCCCATGAACGCCCCTTCGACGGAATCGTTCGGCGGCAGCATGAACGTCCAAGGGCCGGCCTTTCTCAGCAGCCGGCTCGTGCTGGTCGGCACGATCTGCGGCAGGCGCGCTTCGTTGTAGACTGGGGCCGCGGCAAGCGACCCGCGGCTGCCGCCATGCCCGACGACCGTCACGATGCCGGGCAGCTGCGCGAGCCGCACCGCGCGTTGTACTTCGAGATCCGGCGTATCGCCCTGTGCCACGCTGTCGTAGGCGATCCGGATCGACGGCTGGCGCCCCCCCGGCCACGAGGCGATCTGGTCACGTGCCACGTCGACGGTCCTCGTGCCGGTGATGGAGAACGCGTAGCCGATCACCGCCGGGGAGGAGCGCCGAGTGCACGCCGCGGAGACCACCAAGAGCGCGGCGAGCGCCGTACAAACCGTCGGTCCGGGGCGAGCGCGGGCACGGCTGGCGAAGACGGCGGCCGGCGGGAGAAAGACCGAGACAGGTCGGCGCGGCACCTGAGGAATGTGCCGGGCGACTCCGCGCGGCGCAACGCAGCGATCCGGCCGTACTGGACGTATCGTCCTCGGAAGCCTATTTCATCACCACCCCAACTTCACAGGTCCCCGATCCATGCGCGCTCTTCCCGTTCTGCTGGCGCTTGCCGGCCTTGCGGCCGCCGTCTCCCGTCCCGCCACCGCCCAACAACCGACCGCCCCAGCGGCGCCCGCGCGCCCCGACACCACTCGCCCGCGTCAGGGCGGGGCGGGAGCGACGGAGGGGCCGAAGCCCTACGCCGAGGTCATCACGCGGGCGGCCACGACCGATTCGGGCGTCTTCATCGTGCACCGGCTGAACGACAAGCTGTTCTACGAGATCCCGCGCGCCCAGCTCGAGAAAGAGTTCCTGCTGGTCACCGATTATGCCGCGACCCCCGAGGGGACGCGGTACGGTGGCGAGAACCAGGATAACCGGGTGGTACGCTGGCAGCGTATGGCCAACCGCGTGCTGCTGCGCAGCGTGAGCTACGACGTGGTCGCCGACAGCACCGCGCCCGTGTCCCGGGCGGTGCGCCTCTCAAACCTCGAGCCGGTGCTGATGGCCTTCGATGTCGCCGCCTTCAGCCCCAACGCCGACTCGAATCTGGTGATCGAGGTGACGAAGCTGTTCACGACGGACGTTCCCGAGCTTTCGGCGCGGCGCGCGTTTCGGCTGCGGCGGCTCGATCCGGCCCGGTCCTTCGTCGAAACGGCCCGCTCCTTTCCGACGAACATCGACGTGAAGTCGCTGCACACGTTCGAGAACGACTCCGTGCCGGGCGACCGCGGGCTCGGCACGATGTCCTTCGAGATGCACTATTCGATGGTGCTGCTGCCCGCGCGCCCCATGGCCTTGCGGATGTGCGACAATCGCGTGGGGTTCTTCTCGGTGAATCAGATCGACTACGGCCGCGACGGCAACCGCGTCGCCGAGCGCTGCTACATCGCGCGCTGGCGGCTCGAGCCCAAAGACCCCAGCGCGGCGGTCAGCGACCCGATCAAGCCGATCGTGTTTTACCTCGACCCCGCGACGCCCGATAAATGGGTCCCCTGGCTCATCAAGGGCGTCGAGGCGTGGGAGCCGGTGTTCCGCGCCGCCGGGTTCTCCAACGCCATCACGGCGCGCCGCGCGCCGACACCGCAGGAGGATCCGGAGTTCGACCTGGACGACGCGCGCTACTCGACGATCCGCTGGCTCCCCTCCCAGATCGAGAACGCCTACGGGCCGCACACCAGCGACCCGCGGACCGGGGAGATCCTGCAATCGAACATCGGATGGTTCCACAACATCACCAGCCTGCTCGAATCCTGGTGGTGGGTGCAAGTCGGGGCCGTGGACCCGCGGGCCCGGCACCTGCCGCTCCCCGACTCGCTCATGGGACAGATGGTGGCGTACGTGGCCACCCACGAGGTCGGGCACACGCTGGGCCTGCCACACAACCAGCTCTCGTCGGGCTACTACCCGGTGGATTCGCTGCGGAGTCCGACGTACTCGCGGCGCAACGGCACGTCGTACTCGATCATGGATTACGCCCGGAACAACTACGTGGCCCAGCCGGGCGACGACGTGCAGCTGATGCCGAAAATCGGCTCATGGGACTACTACGTCATCAATTGGGGGTACCGCCGGATTCCCGGCGTGTCCACCCCCGACGCCGAGCGCCCCGTGCTCGATTCGCTCGCCCGCCTGCAGGATTCCATGCCGTGGCTGCGGTTCGGCAACCCCGACGGGATCGACCCGCGCACTCAGACCGAGGCGCTGGGAGATGATCCGGTCAAGGCCACGCGCTACGGCGTCGCGAACATCAAGCGGCTGGTGCCGATGCTGCTCCCGGCGACGACGACCGACCGGCTCGACGATTACTCGCTGCTCGACGACTTCTACAGCCAGCTGGTCGGGCAATGGGCGCTCGAGATGAACCACGTGGCCGTGGTGATCGGCGGCGTGTGGCGGCAGGAAAAGTATCCGGACCAGGCGGGCGTGATCCACACCGCGGTGCCGCGCGCGCGCCAGGCCGACGCGGTGCGGTTCCTGAACGAGAACGCCTTCACGACTCCGCTGTACTTCCTCGATCCCCAGGTGTTGCGGCGCATCGAGCCGACGGGGTTCGTGGAGCGGATCCGCCTGCGCCAGACCGCGCTGCTCAACACGCTGTTCCAGGACGCGCGGCTGTCGCGCCTGGCCGAGCAGGGCGGCACGCTCCCCGCCGGCACCGCGTACACCCTGGCCGATCTGTTCGGGGACGTGCGTCGCGGGGTGTTCGCCGAGCTCAGCGCTCCACGGCCCGCGGTGGACGCCTACCGTCGCAATCTCCAGCGGGCGTTCGTGGACCAGATGGACCGCCTGATCAGCACCCCGCTCGTGACCCCGGTGCCGCCGGGCTTCGGGCAATTCCCGGGCTTTGTGCCGCCGCCGCCGCGGCCGGGCGATGCGCGCGCGCTGGCGCGCCTCGAGCTGCAAGATCTCCAGGGGATCTTGCGGACGGCGCTCGTGCGGGTGACGGATCGGACCACCCGCGCCCACGTGGTGGACTTGCAGGCGCGGATCGAGAGGATATTCAACCCGAGAAGCTGAAAAAGCGTCTAACAAAGGCGTCTAACAAATACGTGTTCGTTCGACGTATTTGTTAGACGCTTTCGTTTGACGTATCCTTTGCTCCCATGATCCCTTCACTCCTCGCTCTCCTCGCCCTGCAGCAACCTGGCTTCACCCCCGCCGCCGCCGCCCGCCAAGACTCGATCGAGCGCGCGCTGCTCGCGGTCCCCGACACCCAAAGCGCCCGGCTGATGACCCGCGACCTGGCCGGTCGCCCGCACGTGGCCGGACGGCCCGAACAGGCGGCGACGCGCGACTACGTCGTGGGCAAGATGAAAAGCTGGGGCCTGGAAACGTGGACCAAGGAGTACCGCGTGTACATCCCCTGGCCCGACACCGTCGGCGCCTGGCTGCTCGGTCCCACCGGCGCCGCGCCGCCGCAGCCGCTCTCGCTGCGCGAGCCGGCCGTGCCATCGGACTCGACGACGCGCGGCCCCCAGATCCCCCCATTCAACGGCTACACCGGCGACGGGGACGTCACGGCCGAGGTCGTCTACGTCAACTACGGGCTGATCGAGGACTACCGGACGCTCGACTCGCTCGGCGTAAGCGTCCGCGGCAAGATCGCGATGGCGCGCTACGGACGCTCCTTCCGCGGCATCAAGGCGCGCGAAGCGGAGCGGCACGGCGCCGTGGGGCTGATCATCTACTCCGATCCGCAAGAGGACGGCTATTTCCAGGGCGAGGTCTATCCCAAGGGGCCCATGCGGCCCCCCGGCGGGATCCAACGGGGCAGCGTCATGAACGTCAACGGCGACCCCACCACCCCCGACTCCGCATCGCTCCCGGGCGTGCGCCGCGTGCCGGAAGAATCACTCCCCATCCCGCACATCCCCGTCGTCCCCATGGGCTACGGCAACGCGCAACGCTTTCTCGAGCGGATCGCGGGTGGTTCGGTGCCGCAGGCGTGGCAGGGAGGCCTGCCGTTCCGTTATCACGTCGGCCCCGGGCCGGTGCGCGCGCGACTCAAAGTGAAGACGGAGCGCGGCGCGCGGGCGCTGCACCCGATCTGGGACACCTTCGGCATGATTCGCGGCACGCGCGCGCCGGACGAATGGGTGATCGTCGGCGGCCACCGGGACGCCTGGTCGCCCGGGGCCGCGGACAACATCAGCGGGACCGTCGTCGTGCTCGAAGCGGCGCGCGCCTTCGCCGAGCTGGCCCGACAGGGGATCCGGCCCGCCCGCACGCTGATCTTTGCGACCTGGGACGCCGAGGAATGGGGGCTCATCGGCTCCACCGAGTGGGTGGAGGAGATGGCAGACAGCCTGCGGGCCAAGGTCGTGGCCTACATCAACGAAGACGACGTGGCCACCGGGATGCAGTTCGGGGGGTCGGGCTCGCCCTCGCTCAAGTCTCTGATCCGCGCCGCCACGCAGGTCGTGCCCGACCCCACATCAGGAGGAGGGGGGGGCGGTGCCACCGGCAGCGTGTACGCCGTCTGGCTGCGCCGGCTCCGGGGTGACACGACCCAGTTGACGCTGGGCAATCTGGGCGGCGGCTCGGACTTCGCCGGGTTCTCGCACCATCTCGGCATTCCGTCCGGGGCGATCGGGTTCGGCGGGCCGGGCGGAACGTACCACTCGATGTACGATTCCTACCATTGGATGACCGCCTTCGGCGATCCGCAGTACCGAGCCCACCGCGCGGCCGCCCAGCTCGTCGCGGTGATCCTCGCCCGGCTCGCCAACGCGGAGGTCGTGCCGCTCGACTACGTCGCCTTCGGCACCGAGATGACGGGGCTCGTCGCGGGGCTCGACAACGGGATCCTCCAGAAGCATTGGAGCGTGAGCACGGAGCCGCTGCGCTACGCGCTGGGCCGCTTCACGGAGGCCGCGCGGGCGTTCGCGACGGTCCGGGACAGCAGCCTCGGGGCAGGATCGGGGGTAGAAGCAACACGCCTCGTCCGGGTCAATCAGGCGCTGCGTGAGGTCGAGCGCCGGCTGACGCGACCGCAGGGGCTCACGAGCCGCTCCTGGATGCGCAGCCTGCAGTTCGTTTCGGACATCGACAACGGCTACGCCACGATGCCGTTCCCGACGGTGAACGAGGCAATCCGCTACGCCGACGCGACCGTAACCGAGCGGGAGCTGCAGGACCTCGCCGACCACATCGACCACGCGCGCGAGGCGCTGGAGCAGGCGGCCGCGGCGCTGCGGTGACACGCCCGCGATACGGCCTCGACGCTCCGCCCGTCGTGCGCAACCTCGCTCTGGCGGCGGCCGGCTGCGCCGCGCTCGCTTTCGCCCTTCCCGCCGCGCACTGGCTCCTCTGGCCCACGTGGGTGCTGGGCGTGGAGGTGCTGTTGATGTGCTGGAGCAGCTACGTCGGCAAGCTCATCGCGCGCGACGATCTGCTCGACGGGCTGGGCCTGCGGGGCAACGAGCGCGTGCTGGACGTCGGCTGCGGCCGCGGCCTGCTGCTGCTCGGCGCCGCGAAACGCCTTCCTCACGGGCGCGCCGTCGGCGTGGACCTCTGGCGGAGGGCCGACCAATCGGGGAACCGCCGCGAGGCCACGCTGGTCAACGCCTTCGCCGAGGGCGTCGCGGACCGGGTCGAGCTGCACGACGGCGACGCCCGACAGCTGCCGTTCCCCGATGCCAGCTTCGACGCCGTCGTGTCGAGTCTCGTCATCCACAACATCGGCGACCGGACGGGCCGGGACCAGGCGGTGCGCGAAATCGCGCGAGTCCTGAAGCCCGGCGGTCAGGCGTGCGTGGTCGATTTCCGGCACACCGCCGAGTATGCGAGCGTGCTGCGCGACAACGGCCTCCCCGACGCCGCGCGCTCGAGACTGCACTTCCTGATCTTCCCGCCGGTCCGGGTCGTGACGGGTTCGAAGCACGCTGGCGGGGTCCGTCCGAACGGCGCACATTAAGCCGCAGCCTTTCGACTCGGAGCATCAGGAGCGTTCATGCCCGGCGAATACAGCGAGCGAATTCGAGTCGTGGTGTACTACGCCATCTGGGCGACGATCTGCGCCGCTGCGGGAGGCATTGCGGTCGCGCTGCTGCACACATTCTTCTTCAGCTACCACGTCGGTCGATCGGACCTGCTGCACATTCTGGTGGAAGATCTGGAGGTGGCGGTGGCGATCGCGGCGGGGCAGGGGGCGGTGGTGCTCGTGACGGGAAGCGTGCTGGCGCGTCTCGGCCGCGGACTGGAGAAGACGGTTCTCCTTGGCCTCCTGATCGGTCTGTTCGATTTCGCGATCAACTTCCTGCAGATGGTGGCGCCCCAGACCGAATTGGGATGGGCCCCCGACCTCCTGATCCTCGCGGCGGCGGCGGCGGCGGCCACGCTGTACGGGTCGGCTAAAGCCTCGGCAACGTGATGCCCTGGTGGCGGGTCCTCGAAGTGAGCGGCGAGCTGCGGCTATGGGTGGCGAAGGTGACCGGGCAGGTCGTGTCGTAACCCGGGGGTGAGGAGCGCTCATGGCCGGCGCACACAGCGAGCGGATTCGAGTCCTGGGGTACTACGCCGTCTGGGCGACGATCTGCGCCGCCGCGGGGTGCATCGTAGTCACGCTGCTCCACTCGTGGCTATTCAGCTACCACGCCTGGCTGGTGGAAGATCTGGAGGCGGCGGGGGCGATCGCGGCGGGGCAGGGGGTGGTGGTGCTCGTGACGGGGGGCGTGCTGGCGCGTCTCGGCCGGGGGCTGGAGAAGACGGCCCTGCTCGGCGTGATGATCGGTCTCTTCGATTTCGCGATCAACCTCGTGTGGATGGTGGTGCCCAACACGGAATTGGGACGGGCCCCCGACCTCCTGATCCTCGCCGCGGCGGCGGCGGCAGCCACGCTGTACGGATCGACTAAAGCTTCGGCAACGTGATGCCCTGCTGCGCCTGGTACTTCCCCTTCTTGTCGGCGTAGCTCGACTCGCACTCGTCGCCTTCGTCCGCCGTGAAGAAGAGGACCTGGGCGATGCCCTCGTTGGCGTAGATCTTGGCGGGTAGCGGCGTGGTGTTGGAGATCTCGAGCGTCACGAAGCCTTCCCACTCGGGCTCGAACGGCGTGACGTTGGTGATGATGCCGCAGCGGGCGTAGGTGCTCTTGCCCACACACAGCGTGAGCACGTTGCGGGGAATGCGGAAATACTCCACCGATCGCGCCAGGGCGAAGGAATTGGGCGGCACGATGCACACGTCGCCGATGAACTCGACGAGCGACTTGGGATCGAAGTGCTTCGGATCCACCACGGCCGAGAGGACGTTGGTGAAGATCTTGAACTCGGGCGCCACCCGCATGTCGTAGCCGTAGGAGGAGACGCCGAAGGAGATCACTCCCGCGCGGACCTGGCGGTCGGCGAACGGCTCGATCATGCGGTGGGCTTCGGCCATGCGCCGGATCCAGCGATCGGACTTGATGGACATGGGGGCGCAATGTAACGGCGCTGCCTTGACTTACGCCACTCGGCTCGGTTGACTTGCACCCCTGGCTCGGATAGCTTCATCGTGAAATTTTTCACGAACTCAAATGCTGCAACCCTATCTCCCCTTCCTGATGCTGCTCGCCGTCGCCGCCGGGACGGCGGTGCTGATGATCGTCCTCTCCCACTTCGCGGCCCCGCGGCGGCCGACCCGGGAGAAAAGCTCGCCCTACGAGAGCGGCATGCCGCCCCTGGGCAGCGCCCGCGAGCGCTTCTCGGTCAAGTTCTACCTCGTCGCGATGCTCTTCATTCTGTTCGACATCGAGACCGTGTTTCTGATCCCGTGGGGGACGATCTTCTTCGGTGGGGCGGGGTCCGGCGGGCCGGGCATGGGGTTCCTGCTGGTCGAGATGCTGATCTTCCTGCTGATTCTGTTCGTGGGATATGTGTATGTGTGGAAGCGGGGGGCGTTCCAGTGGGATTGACGGCACGCGGCAAGAACGTCGAACAAAGGCGTCAAACAAAGACGTCGAACGCAGGCGTCGGACGTGTTGTTCGACGCAGTTGTTCGGCGCTTTTATGAGGTGGCAATGAAGCGCGTCCTCGAGACCAAGGAAGTCAGCGGCAGCCCCAACTGGCTCACCACCAAGTTCCAGTCGTTGGTGGACTGGGCGGTGAACTCCTCCCGGGCCAACTCGCTGTGGCCGATGCCGTTCGGCACCGCCTGCTGCGCCATCGAATTCATGGCCACCGCCGCGAGCCGCTACGACTTCGCGCGCTTCGGCATGGAGCGCCAGGCGTTCTCGCCGCGCCAGGCCGACGTGCTGATCTGCGCCGGCCGGCTGCCGTTCAAGCTCGCCCCGGTGATCCGCAAGGTCTACGACCAGATGCCCCAGCCCAAGTGGGTGATCTCGATGGGGGCCTGTGCCTCGACCGGCGGCATCTTCGACAACTACGCCATGGTGCAGGGCATCGACACGATCGTCCCGGTGGACGTCTATGTCCCGGGCTGCCCGCCGCGGCCCGAGGGCCTGCTCTACGGCATCCTGCTCCTCCACAAGAAGATCAAGGGCGAGTCGTTGTTCGACGCCGAGCGGCGCCGGGACGAGCACCCACTCGACAAGAATGGCCTGCGGCTCCCGCCCGAGCAGATCGACGAGATCTCGGAGCCGTTCGGCAACTCCGTCCACCAATTCCGCTCGGCGTGAACCCATCCGTCGAGGCGCTCCGGGCGACGTTCGGCCCCGCCATCGGCCGCGCGGCGGAATCGTGCGGGGACACCATCGTGGTCGTGCAGCGCCCCGCCCTCGGCGCGGTGTTGCGCTGGCTCCGGGACACCCCCGGCCAGCGCTACGACTACCTCGTGGATCTCACCGCCGTCGAGTACCGCGACCGCGAACGCCCGCTCGAAGTCGTCTACTTCCTACGCGCGCTCGAGCGCCAGGCGAATCTCCGCGTGAAAGTGGAGCTCGACCCGGGGGGCGAACTGACCGTGGACTCCGCGACCTCGCTGTGGGCCGGCGCGGATTGGCTGGAGCGCGAGGTGTACGACATGTTCGGGATCGTGTTCGCCGGGCATCCCGACCTGCGGCGCATCCTGATGTGGGAGACCTATGCCGAAGGATACCCGCTGCGAAAGGACTTCCCCTTGCGGGGGCGCTTCTCCCGCGCCGAGCAGGTGCGGCAAGCGCTGAACGCTAACCCCGAAGCCCACTACTCGATCGAGGAGCTCTCCATCGCCGAGGCGGCTGAGGAGCTGCCCGCGGACATGCGCGAGCGCCTCCGCCGGGGTGAGCGCGGGACCATTCCGCACTCCGAATGAGTACGCGCACTGTCGAGCTCGAGCTCGCCACGCCGGGTCTGGACGCCCGGGGTGCTCCCACCCGGGTGCCTCTCGGCCCGGCCCCCGAAGTGGGAGGCGAGCACCTGCTCATCAACATCGGCCCGCAGCATCCGGCCACCCACGGCGTGCTGCGCCTCGTGGTCGAGCTCGACGGGGAGACCGTGATCCGGGTGATTCCCCACGTCGGCTACCTGCACTCGGGCTTCGAGAAGCTGGGCGAATACCGCCACTACAACCAGATCGTCCCGCTCACGGACCGCACCGACTACCTCTCGCCGATGGCAAACAACGTCGGCATGGCCATGGCCGCCGAGAAGCTGCTGGGGATCGGGATTACGCCGCGCTGCACGGTGCTGCGCGTGATCGCCTGCGAGATGAGCCGCATTATCTCGCACATGGTGTGGCTGGGCACGACTTCGATCGACCTTGGCGCGTTCACCCCGTTCCTGTGGGCGTTCCAGGAGCGCGAGCGGATCTACAACCTGCAGGAGATGTGGACCGGCGCCCGGCTCACGACCAGCCTCACACGGGTGGGCGGCCTGATGGCCGACATCCCCGACGGGTTCGTCGAGGGGCTGCGCGAGTTCACGAAGACCTATCCCAAGACGCTGAACGAGATCGACAAGGTGCTGACCCGCAATGCGGTGTGGGCCGGCCGCACCCAGGGCATCGGCGTGATGACGGCGCCGGAAGCGATCAACTACTCGCTCTCGGGCCCGATGCTGCGGGCCAGCGGCGTCCCCTGGGACCTGCGCAAGGACCAGCCCTACCTCGACTACGACAGCTACGACTTCGAGGTCCCGGTCGGCGAGCATGGCGACGTGTACGACCGCTACCTGGTGCGGCTCGAGGAGTGCCACCAGTCGAACCGCATCCTGGAGCAGGCCCTGGCCCGCCTGCCGGACGGTCCGATCAACGTGGACGACCCGCGCGTGATCCTGCCGTCCAAGTCGCGCGCGATGAGCGACATGGAAGCGATGATCTTCCACTTCAAGCAGGTGATGGAGGGAGTGCGGGCGCCGGTGGGGGAGGCGTACGTGGGCATCGAGAACCCCAAGGGCGAGCTGGGCAACTACTTCGTGTCCGACGGCTCGGCCAAGCCGGTGCGGTGGCGGATCCGGCCGCCGTCGTTCATCAACTTGGCCTCGATCTCGAAGATGGCCCAGGGGCACTTGCTTTCCGACTTGATCGCGATCAACGCATCGGTGGACATCGTGATGGGCGAGGTGGACCGATGAGCGCCGAGACCACCCAGGAATACCAGGCGGTTTTCACGGGCGCGGTGCGGACGCAACTGGACGCGATCCTGGGCCGCTATCCGACCAAGCAGGCGGCGCTGCTGCCGGCGCTGTGGCTGGTGCAGCGCGAGCGCGGCTGGATCTCCGACCGCAACATGACCGAGGTGGCCGAGGTGCTCGGGATCACGCCGGCGTACGTGAAGGGCGTGGTCACGTTCTACACCATGTACCACCAGCACCCGGTGGGCCGGAACTTCGTGCAGGTGTGCACCACGTCGCCGTGCAACATCTGCGGCGCCGAGGACGTGGTGCGGGCGCTGCTGGAGCACACCGGCGCCAAGGACCTCGGCGCCACCAGCCCCGACGGCGGGTGGACGGTGATCGAGGTGGAGTGCCTGGGCGCCTGCGGCTTCGCGACGCCTATCATGATCAACGACGACTTCATTGAAAGCGTCACGCCGGACAAGGTCGCCGAGCTCGTGAGGAAGTACCGATGAAGTCCGAGTGCGGAATGCGGAGTGCGGAATGCGGAATCGACCGCACCACGTTCGAGCCCCGGGCCAGGAATCGGGTAGCGAACTCGCTTGCAGCATTCCGCATTCCGGATTCCGCACTCCGCATTCTCGTGGAGCGGTAAGTGGGCTACCCTCACAAGCCCCATCCCAAAGAGACCCTCGTCCTCTCGAAGCACTTCGGGGACGCCGAGGCGCGCAGCTACAAGGGCTGGGTGAAGCGTGGCGGTTACGAGGCGCTGAAGCAGGCGCTTGCGACCGACCCGGCGGCGCTCATCGAAGAGGTGAAGGCCTCCGGCCTACGCGGCCGGGGAGGCGCCGGATTCCCCACGGGGCTCAAGTGGTCGTTCATGCCGCAGGAGAAGAAGAAGCCCCACTACCTGTGCGTGAACGCCGACGAGTCCGAGCCGGGCACGTTCAAGGACCGCGAGATCATGCGCTGGACGCCCCACGCCCTGCTCGAGGGCACGGCGATCGCGGCGCACGCGATCCGCGCCGAAGTGGCCTACATCTACATCCGCGGGGAGTTCACCGAGCCCCTCGCCATCATGGAGAAGGCGATCGCCGACGCGAGCGCCGCGGGCGTGTTCGGCGCCATCAAGATCTACGTGCACCGCGGCGCCGGCGCCTACATCTGCGGCGAAGAGACCGCCCTGATGAACTCGATCGAGGGCAAGCGGGGCAATCCGCGCATCAAGCCGCCGTTCCCGGCGGCGGCCGGCGTGTTCGGCATGCCCACGACGATCAACAACGTCGAGACGCTCGCCGCCGTGCCCCTCATCCTCAAGAACGGCGCCGCCTGGTACAAAGGCCTGTGCCTCTCCAACCCGAAGAGCACGGGCACCAAGCTCTTCTCGGTATGCGGCCACGTGCAGAAGCCCGGCAACTACGAAGTCACCATGGGCTTCCCGCTCAAAGACCTGCTGTACGACCTGAGTGGCGGGATGCGGCCGGGGCGCACCCTCAAGGCGTGCATTCCGGGCGGCTCTTCCGTGCCGATCCTGACCCGGGAAGAGACCGAGGCCTGCCTGCTCGACTACGAGGGCGTGGTCGAGAAGGGCTCGATGCTCGGCTCGGGGGGCGTGATCGTGTTCGACGACTCGGCCGACATGGTCTATCAGATCATGCGGCTGGCGCGGTTCTACGCCCACGAGTCGTGCGCGCAGTGCACCCAGTGCCGCGAGGGCACCGCTTGGACCACCAAGATTCTGGAGCGCATCCTCGCGGGGCAGGGCGCGATGAAAGACCTCGACCTGCTGCTCGACCTCTCGGAGAACATGACGGGAAAGACGATCTGCGTGCTGTCGGACTCGTGCGCGGCGCCGGTCGTGAGCGGCATCAAGAAGTTCAAGAGCGAGTTCGAGGCCTACATCACCGGGAAGAAGCGTCCCGTGGTGGCGGCGTGATCACCCTCACCATCGACGGGGTGGCGATCAGCGTCCCCCCGGGGACGCTGGTGATCGAAGCCGCCAAGCAAGCCGGCGTCCTGGTGCCCCACTACTGCTACCACCCGGGCCTGCCGGTGGCCGGCGTGTGCCGCATGTGCCTGGTGGAAATCGAGAAGGCGCCCAAGCTCCAGATCGCCTGCGCCACGCAGGTGACCGAGGGGATGGTAGTGAAGACGCAGAGCCCCCAGGCCAAAGACGCCCGCCAGAGCGTGCTCGAGTTCCTCCTGATCAATCACCCGCTCGATTGCCCGATCTGCGACCAGGCGGGCGAGTGCGAGCTGCAGGATTTCGTGTTTCAGGAAGGGCAGGCCGCCACCCGCTACGCCGAGTACGCCAAGCGCTTCAATCCGGTCGAAGACTTCGGTCCCGACGTGCTGTACGTGCCGAACCGCTGCATCCTGTGCACGCGGTGCGTGCGCTTCATGGAAGACGTGGCGCAGGAGCCGGTGCTCAACGTCTCCGAGCGCGGCGACCGCGCCACCATCGGCATCCACCCCGACGCACGGCTCGACCATCCCTGGGCCGGGAACGTGGTGGACCTCTGCCCGGTGGGCTCCTTGCTCTCCAAGGATTTTCTGCACAAAGCGCGCGCCTGGGAGCTCGACAAGTCGGCGTCGGTGTGCACCGGCTGCACCCAGGGGTGCAACGTGACGCTCGACACGCGCGAAAACGTGGTGGTGCGCGTGCGGCCCCGGCCCAATCTCGAGGTCAACCAGTATTTCATTTGCGACCACGGCCGCAACAACTACCGGTGGCTGAACCGCGGCGACCGGATCGAAGCCCCCCTGGTCAAGCAGGACGGGGAGCTGCGCGCGGTGGACTGGGATGAGGCGCTGGACCGCGCCCGCGGCCTGCTGCGCGGCGCGGGCGGCCGAGCCGTGGCCATCGTGTCGCCCAAAGCCTCGACCGAAGCACTGTTCCTCGCCCGCCGCGTCCTCGGCGGCCTCGACTGGACGGGCGCGTTCGAGGTGACGATGGGGGAGCAGGCCCCGCTCGCCGGCGTGCCGAACCTCGCGCTGCGCGCCGAGCGCGCCCCCAACGTGGCGGGCGCGGAGCTGCTCGGCTACACCAACGGTGTGGAGTCTGCCCTGCGGGCCGCGGAGTCGGCCGGCGTCGTCCTGGTGCTGGACGAGCCCGACTTGGCGGTGCCGACGGCGGGCGCGCTGATCTACTTGGGGACCGTGCTCCCCGACAGCGCCCGGGGCGCGGCGGTCGTGCTGCCGATCGCCAACGTGGCCGAAGAGGACGGCACCTTCGTGAATAGGGATCTCCGCGTCCAGCGCTATTTCCCGGCGAAGCCCGCGCCCGGAATGGCGCGCCCCGCGTGGTGGGCGTTGGGAGAGCTGCTGGAGGCGGGGGACCGGCCCGGCAGCGCGGCGCAGGCGTTCGATCTGATGGCCGGCGCCGTGGAAGCGTTCGCCGGACTCTCCTACGCCACGCTCGGCGCGGCGGGACGCAAGATCGGCCAGGCGGCCGGAGTGCCGGTGTGAGCTTCTTCCTGCTCGCGTCGATCGTCAAGATCGTCGTGGTGTTCACGGCGATCATGGTGGGCGTGGCGCTGCTCACGCTGGCCGAGCGGCGCATCTGCGCGTGGATGCAGGACCGCCTCGGCCCCAACCGGGTCGGCCCGCAGGGAATCCTCCAGCCCGCCGCCGACGGGCTCAAAAACCTCCTCAAGGAAGAGACGTATCCCGCTCAGGCCGATTTCTGGATGTTCGTGCTGGCGCCGGCGATGTCGTTCACGCCGGCGCTGCTCACTTTCGCGGTGATCCCCTTCGCCGCGCCGCTGCCGACGCCGTGGGGCACCGTGCCGATGGTGGTGGCTGATCTGCCGGTCGGATTCCTCTACATCCTGGCGATCAGCTCGCTCGGTGTGTACGGCATCGTACTGGCGGGCTGGTCGTCCAACAACAAGTACGCGCTGCTGGGCGGCCTGCGCGCCAGCGCCCAGATGATCTCCTACGAGATCGCGATGGGGCTGTCCACGGTGGCGGTCCTGCTGCTCGCCGGGAACGTGACGCTGTCGGAGGTGGTGGCGAAGCAGTCGGTGGGCGGCTCGGTGTTCCAGTGGAACGCATTTCCGCTTGCGCTGGCGTTTTTCATTTTCATCGTCGCCGCGTTCGCCGAGACCAACCGGCTGCCGTTCGACCTGCCGGAGGCCGAAGCGGAGCTGATCGCGGGCTATCACACGGAGTACAGCGCGATGAAGTTCTCCATGTTCTACATCGCGGAGTACTCCAACATGGTGACCGCCTCGGCGCTGATGGCGACCCTGTTCTTCGGCGGCTGGGACATCCCGTTCACCACCTGGGACAACCTCCCGCCGTGGACGCCGCTCAAGACGATCCTGACGCTGGGGACGTTCATCGTGAAGGTCGCCGGCTTCCTCTTCCTCTTCATCTGGGTGCGCTGGACCGTGCCGCGGTTCCGCTACGACCAGCTCATGGCCCTCGGCTGGAAAGTGATGCTGCCGCTCGCGCTAGTGTATCTCACGGTGCTCGCCTCGGCGATCTGGTACCTGCACGCGCAGCTCGGCTGGGCGTACGACACGCGGTTCGCCCTGGCGCTGTTCGCGCTCAACGTGGTGTTGGCGGTGCCGCTCATCTGGCTGCTGGACCGCGGCCGGATCGTCAGCGGCTCGGTCGAGCGGAAGGTGGTCTGATGGCGATCCGCGTGAAGGTGATGAAGCGGCCCACGGAGCAGACCTCCTATGTGCGGGCGACGCTCCAGGGGATGGCGCTCACGCTGCGGCACATCTTCCGCCCCAAGGTCACGATGCAGTACCCCGAGGAGCGCAGCACCGCGGATTGGACGCTCTCCGGCCGGTGGCGCGGCACGCACCGGATGCTCACCGACGAGCAGGGACGCGCCAAGTGCGTGGCGTGCGGGCTGTGCCCCCAGATCTGCCCGGCCAACTGCATCAAGCTGGTCCCGGGGGAGGACGAGCAGGGCAACCGCTACCCGCTGATCTACGAGATCGACGAGTTCCGCTGCGTGTTCTGCGGCTACTGCCAGGAGGTGTGCCCCGAGGAGGCGATCCACGTCGGCGTGCACTACGAGAACGCCGAGTACTCGCGCGACCGGTTCGTGTACGACCTGGAGCGCCTCTGCGCCCAGACGCACCCGGTGTCGACGCTGTGGGACCCCTCCGATCCCAAAGGCGAATGAGGCGATGACCGCGGGGATTTTCTGGGTGTTCGCCGCCATCGCCGTGGGGAGCGCCCTGCTGTGCGTGACGCGGCGCAGCCCCGTCGCGAGCGCCTTGTGGCTCGTGGTCACGATGTTCCAGCTCGCCGCGCTGTTCGTGGTGCTCGACGCCCAGTTCCTCGCCGTGTTGCAGGTGCTGGTGTACGCCGGCGCCATCATGGTGCTGTTCCTGTTCGTGATCATGCTCCTGAACCTGGGGCGGGGTGGGCCCCACGACTTCAAGGGCGCGGCGGGCACGGGGGTCGGCGTGGCCCTGGCGGCGCTGCTACTGCTCCAGCTCTCGGTGCTGCGGCATCTGGAGCCGCCGGCCGCGATCGCCCTGCCCGCCGGCGCCATGGCCGCCCAACAGGTGCAGCAAGGGCTGGTCGGGGCGGTCGCCCGGCCGCTGTTCGAGGCGTACCTGGTCCCCTTCGAGATCACCAGCCTGCTCCTCCTCGCCGCGATCGTCGGCGCGGTGGTGCTGGCCAAGCGGAAGCTCTGATGCTGCTCGGACCCTCCCTCGCCGTGGCGGCGGTGCTGTTCGCGATCGGCGTCGCCGGCGTGCTGATCCGGCGCAACGCGATCGTGATCTTCATGTGCGTGGAGCTGATGCTCAACGCCGTGAATCTGACGTTCATCGCCTTCGCCCAGCGGCTCGGGGTCGCGGGGCAGATCTTCGTCTTCTTCGTGATGGCGGTGGCGGCCGCCGAGGCCGCCGTCGGGCTCGCGATCATCCTCGCGATCTACCGCCATCGGGAGTCGATCGACCTCCGCGACATCAACCTGCTCAAGGGGTGATGACGCATACCGCGATGGACCTCGTCTGGCTGATCCCCATCCTGCCGCTGCTGGGGTTCGTGCTGAACGGGACGCTCGCGCTGGTGCGGCCGGCGGCCAAGACCGCCGTGTCCGTGATCGGGGTGAGCGTGCTGGTCGCCGCGTTCGCCGTCGCGGTCGTGGTGGTCCGCGCCCTCGTCGCCGCGCATCCCGCGGCGCCCGTGGTGTTCACCTACTGGCAGTGGATGCCCGTCGGCACGCTCCAGGTCAACGCCGCGCTCCAGGTGGACCCGCTCTCGGCGGTGATGCTGCTCGTGGTGACGGGCGTCGGCTCGCTCATCCACATCTTCAGCGTCGGCTATATGCGCGAGGACGCCGGCTACGCGCGCTACTTCGCCTGCCTGAACCTGTTCGTGTTTTTCATGCTCACCCTGGTCCTGGGGGCGAGCTTCCCGGTGATGTTCGTCGGCTGGGAAGGGGTGGGGCTCTGCTCCTACTTACTGATCGGGTTCTGGTTCAACGAGCAGATCAACGCCGACGCCGGTAAGAAGGCGTTCATCGTCAACCGCATCGGCGACTTCGGCTTCCTCGTCGCCATGCTGCTGCTGTTCCAGCACGCCGGCTCGCTCGACTTCACAAGCGTGTTCGGCACCGCGCCGACCGTGTTCCGCGCGGGCGGCCCGGTGATCACCGCGATCACGCTCTTCCTGTTCCTGGGCTGCACCGGGAAGTCGGCGCAGATCCCTCTGTATACCTGGCTCCCCGACGCGATGCAGGGCCCGACCCCCGTCTCGGCGCTGATCCACGCCGCCACGATGGTCACAGCGGGCGTCTACCTCGTGGCCCGCTGCAACCTGCTGTTCGCGCTGGCGCCGATCTCGAGCGCCGTGGTGGCGGGGATAGGCGCGCTCACGGCGCTGTTCGCGGCGACGATCGCCCTGAAGCAGTGGGACATCAAGCGCGTCCTGGCGTACTCCACCGTCTCCCAGCTCGGCTACATGTTCCTGGGCGTCGGGACCGGCGCCACGGTGGCGGGGATCTTCCACCTCGCGACGCACGCCTTCTTCAAGGCGCTGCTGTTCCTCGGCTCGGGCAGCGTGATCTACGCGATGCACCACGCCTACCACGCCATCCACTCCCACGAAGACGCCCAGGACATGCGCAACATGGGCGGACTCAAGGATTATCTGCCGTGGACCTGGGTGTTGATGTGGATCGCGACGCTCGCCATTGCCGGCGTGCCGCCGCTCTCGGGCTTCTTCTCCAAGGACGAGATCCTCGGCGCGGCGTTCGCGCGCGGCGGCGTGCAGCCGGTCTGGTATCTGTTCTGGGCGTTGGGCCTCGCCTCGGCGCTGCTCACCGCGTTCTACATGACCCGCCTGATGCGCTACACCTTCCACGGCCCCAATCGCACCGGTGAGCCGGCGCGCCCGCACTTGCACGAGGCGCCCTGGGTGATGACGGGACCCTTGCTCGCACTCGGCGCGCTCTCGGCCCTGGGGGGCGTGCTGAACCTGCCGGCGCTGGTGGGCGGCGGCGCTCGCCTCGAGCACTGGCTCGCGCCGGTCACGGAGGCAGGCGCCGCGTTGCTGCCGGCGCACGAGGCGTCGCGCGGCACGGAGTGGGCCCTGATCGGCGTCGCCGTGGCGGTGGCGCTCGCCGGCATGGTGGGGGCGTTCCGCCTGCTCCAGCCGGAGGCACTGCTGCCGGCGCGGCTTGCCCCCGCCGAGACCGGCTTCGCCCGCGTGCTGTGGCGGAAGTGGTATGTGGATGAGCTGTACGACGCCGTGATCGTGCGGCCCATCCAGTGGCTGTCCCGCGAGGTGCTGTGGAAGATCGTGGACGTGCGCCTCGTGGACGGGGCGGGGGTAAACGGCGCCGCCGCCACCTCGCGCGCCCTCGGCTGGATCGGCTCCAAGCTGCAGACCGGCCAGGTGGGCTTCTACGTGGCGGTGTTCGTGGCCGGCGTGCTGGTCGTCCTGCGGCTGGCGGCGCGCTGACCGATGTACGCCCACTGGGTCCTCACCGCGCTGCTCGCCTGGCCGCTCTTCGCGGCGGTGGTGATTTGGCTTGCCCCGGAGCGCCTGGCCAAGCACCTGGCGCTGTCCGCGAGCCTGGTCGAGCTCGCCCTCTCGATCCCGCTGTGGTGGACGTTCGTGCCGGCGGCGGGGATGCAGCTCACCCAGATGTTCCCGTGGATTCCCGCCTGGGGCATCGCGTACACGGTGGGCGTGGACGGCATCTCGCTCTTCCTGGTGCTGCTCACGACCTTCCTCGTTCCGCTGTCGGTGCTCGGCAGCTACCGCTACATCACCAAGCGTGAGCGCTCCTTCTACGCGCTGCTGCTGGTGCTCACGACGGGGATGATCGGGGTGTTCGTCGCCCTCGACCTCTTCCTTTTCTACGTGATGTGGGAAGTGATGCTCATCCCGATGTACTTCATCATCGGGGTGTGGGGCGGCGACAATCGCCTCTACGCGGCGATCAAGTTCTTCGTGTACACGATGCTCGGCTCGCTGCTGATGCTGGTGGCGATCCTCGGCTTGTACGTGACGGTCGGCGCGCGCACCGGACAGTATTCGTTCGACTACGCGCATATCCTGGCCAACGTCGGCCCCCTCGGGCCCGCGGCGTGGTGGTTCTTCGGCGCCTTCTTCCTCGCGTTCGCCATCAAGGTGCCGGTGTTCCCGTTCCACACCTGGCTGCCCGACGCCCACGTGGAGGCGCCGACGGCGGGCTCGGTGCTCCTCGCCGGGGTGCTGCTGAAGATGGGGACCTACGGCTTCTTGCGGTTCGCGCTGCCGTTCTTCCCGGCGGTCGCGCTCCACCCGGCCGTCACCACGGTGATCGTGGCGCTGTCGCTGATCGGGATCCTGTACGGCGGCCTCGTCGCCATGGTGCAGCCCGACTTCAAGAAGCTGATCGCCTACTCCTCGGTAGCGCACCTCGGCTTCGTGATGCTCGGCATCTGGGCGCTCACCCTGCAGAGCGTGCAGGGCGCCCTCCTGGTGATGATCAACCACGGCATCTCGACCGGCGCGCTGTTCTTCCTGGCGGGCATGCTGTACGAGCGACGCCACAGCCGGTTGATTGCCGCGTTCGGCGGCATCGCGAAGGTCGTCCCGCTGCTCGCCGCCGTGCTCACGATCGTGTCGCTCTCTTCCATCGGACTGCCGGGCACGAACGGCTTCGTCGGCGAGTTCCTGATCCTCATCGGCACCTACCAGACGCACCCGGTCGCGGCGGTCCTGGCGACGATCGGGGTGATCGTCGCCGCGATGTACCTGCTCGGCGCGCTGCAGCGAGTGATCTACAACCCGCTCGACAAGCACGAGAACGAGAAGCTCCCCGACCTGTCGCTGCGGGAGCTGGCGGTGCTGGTGCCGCTGCTCGTCGGGATCGTGTGGATCGGGGTGTACCCGAAGCCGATCCTCGACCGGATGGAGCCCTCCGCCCGCGCGTTCATCCAATCGGTCCGGCCGGCCGCGCGATGAGCCTCGACCTGTCCGTCTACGCCGACATGCTGCGGGCCCTGCTCCCGGAGCTGGTGCTGACGGCCTGGGCCCTGGTCCTGCTGCTGGTCGTCGCCTGGCGGCACCACACCGTGCGCGACCTGCGTCTCGCCGGATGGCTGACGGCCGCCGCGCTGCTCTCGACGGCCGGGGCGGTGTGGTGGCTGTGGTGGAACCGCGCGCACGTGGATGGGTTCAGCTCCATGATCGCGGTGGACGACTTCCGCTTCGTTTCCGACTGGATCTTCCTGGGCGCCGCGCTGCTCACCGTGCTGTTCTCCGTCCGCTACCTCGAGCGGGAGCAGCTGCTCGCGCCCGAGTTCTACCTGCTGCTGGTGTTCGCCACGCTGGGCATGATGCTGATGGGCGGCGGGGAAGACCTGATGGTGATCTTCCTCGGCCTCGAGCTGATGTCCATCGGCGTGTACGCGCTGGCCGGCCTCGACCGCCGCAGCCCGCGCTCGGCCGAAGCGGCCCTCAAGTACTTCCTGCTGGGCGCGTTCGCCTCGGCGTTCCTGCTGTACGGCATCGCGCTGCTGTACGGCGCGACGGGCACCACCAACCTCTCGCTCGTCGGCGTGCAGGTCGCCACGCTCGACCTCGGGCACAACGGGCTCCTGCTCGCCGGCATCGCGCTGCTGCTGGTGGGGTTCGGCTTCAAGGTGGCGGCGGTGCCGTTCCACATGTGGGCACCCGACGTGTACGACGGCTCGCCCACGCCCGTCGCGGGCTTCATGGCGACCGCGGTAAAGGCGGCCGCCTTCGCCGCGCTGTTCCGCATCGTGGGCGAGGCGCTCGCCGCCGCCGGGGCGTGGCGGGAGATCGTGACCGCCCTCGCGATCGCCACCATGATCGCCGGCAACCTGGTCGCCCTCGCCCAGCGCTCGCTCAAGCGCATGCTCGCCTACTCGTCGGTGGCCCACGCCGGCTACCTGCTCGTGGCCGTTGCCACCGGCTCGGCGCCGGGCTCGGCAGCCTTCCTGTTCTACCTGGTCGCCTACAGCCTCACCACGCTCGCCGCCTTCGCGCTGCTCGCGGCCAAGGGGCGCGGCGGCGAGAGCGACGTGCGCATCGACGACCTCGCGGGCCTCGCCACCCAGCGGCCCTGGCTCGCCTTCGCCCTCGCCGTCTGTATGCTCTCGCTGCTCGGGTTCCCGGGCACCGCCGGCTTCATCGGCAAGTGGTACATCCTGATCGCCGCGGTGGGTAGCGGCCGGGGCTGGCTCGCGGCGCTGCTGGTGCTCACCAGCGTCGTGTCGGCAGGCTATTATCTGCCCGTGATCATGGCCATGTACATGAAGCCCGCGCCTTCGCTCGAGTCCCACGCCGGCGTTCAGTTCGACGGCTTCGGGCGACTCGCGCTGGCCGTCTCGGTCGCCGCCCTGCTGTTTTTCGGCGTCTGGCCCAATCGGCTCCTCGACCTGTCCAAGACCGGCGGGGCGAGCTTCCAGCACGCTGCCGCCGTGAGTGCCGTCGCGACGCCGGCGCCCGCACCGGGACCCTGATCCGCCGGCGGGGAGGGGAGGGAAGCCTCCTCCTCCACACGCCCCAACGTTCCTCCATGCACGTTCCCGCCGCCATCTTCCGCCAGTACGACATTCGCGGCACCGTGGGCGACCAGCTCACCGCCGACGTAGCGCGCGCCATCGGCGCCGCGGTGGCCACGCACGGCCGGGAGCGCCTGCACCGGGCGCCGCGGCTCGCCGTGGGCCGCGACAACCGCCCGTCGGGCGGTGACCTGGCGCGCGCCGTGCGCGATGGGATAGCGTCCACTGGCGGCACCGCCCTGGACGTGGGCGAGTGCCCCACCCCCGCGCTCTACTTCGCCACCCACACCCTCGACGTGGACGGCGGCATCCAGGTCACCGGCTCGCACAACCCGCCCGAGTTCAACGGCTTCAAGATCGTGCTCGGAGGCGAAGCGGTGTTCGGCGACGAGCTGCAGAGCCTGCGGGAGATGATCGAGGACAACCGCACCGAGACGCGCACGGGCGGCGGACAGCGGCCGCACGGCGCGCTGCTCACGGCCTACCGCGACGCGATCGTGACGCGCAACGCTCCGCTCGCCCGCCCGGTCAAGGTCGTGGTGGACTGCGGCAACGGAGTTTCCAGCCTGATCGCGATCGACGCCCTGCGCCGGCTCGGCGCCGAGGTGGTGCCGCTGTTTGCCGAGTCGGACGGCACCTTCCCGAACCACCATCCCGACCCGACGGTGCTCGAGAACCTGAAGGACCTCCAGGCCGCTGTCGTGCGGGAGCGGGCCGAGCTGGGCATCGCCTTCGACGGCGACGGCGACCGGATCGGAGCGGTGGACGAGCGGGGCACGCCGGTATTCGGCGACCAGCTGCTCGTGTTGTTCGGCCGCGACCTGGCCCGGCGGTTCGGAGCGGGGAAGCCGGTGATCTTCGACGTGAAGTGCTCCGAGGTGCTGCCCCGGATGCTGAAGCTGGCCGGCCTGGTGCCGATCATGTGGAAGACCGGCCACTCGCTCATCAAGCAGAAGATGAAAGAGACCGGCGCTCCGCTTGCCGGCGAGATGAGCGGCCACGTGTTCTTCGGCGGCGATTGGTACGGCTTCGACGACGCGCTGTTCGCGGCCGCGCGGCTGCTCCACTACGTGGCGCGCGAAGGCGGACCGCTGTCGCGCCTGCTCGCCGACCTGCCGCCGACGGTGTCCACGCCGGAGCTGCGCGTCGACTGCGCCGACGAGCGCAAGTTCGCCGTCGTGGAGCGCGCCGCGGCCCACTTCGCGGCGAAATATCCGGTGTTCACGCTGGACGGGGTGCGCATCACCTTCGCGGACGGGTGGGGCCTGCTCCGCGCCTCCAACACCCAGCCGGTGCTGGTGCTGCGCTTCGAGGCGACGTCCGCCACGGCGCTCGCCGCCTACCGCGCCGAGGTGGAGGGCTGGCTCGCGGCAAACGGCGTGGCCGTGTGACCGCCGCTGCGCGCCGGGGCCGCTGGAGCGTCATCGCCGCGGCGGTGCTGCTGGTCCTCGTGCTCGTCGGCGGCCGCTGGCTCGCGCTGGAGACGGTCGAGCGGGCATGGGCCGCAACACTGACCGGCGGCAGCGTCTATCTCGACGCGCGGGCCCTCGCCCGCGTCGTACGCCTCGCCCTGCTGCTGCTGTCCATCGCCTGGGGCACCATTCACATCTACTTCGTGTACCGCGCCATCGGGTCGGTGCAGATGCCGCGCCGCCTCGGCAACCTCGAGATCGTCGAAGCCGTGCCGCAGCGCCTGCTGCTCGCCGCGACCCTCGCCAGTGGGCTGGTGTTCGGCATCGGCCTCACCTGGGGGACGGGGGGAGGAGAGTGGTGGCGGGCCGCGACGCTGGCCACCGCGCCGCCGCACTTCGGGATCGCCGACCCGGTGCTGCACCGGGACATGGGCTACTACGTGGGCGAGCTGCCGTGGGCGGACATGCGCCAGCAGTTCTGCCTGCTGGCCGCGGTGCTGGCCACCGTGGTGGTGGCGCTGCTCTATCTGGGGATCGGTTCGCTGCGCTTCACGCGCGGCCGCCCCGTGGCGAGCCCGCATGCGCGCGGGCATCTCGGCGTGCTGCTCGCTTGCGTGGCGCTGGCGCTCGCCTGGGGCGCGTGGCTCGATCCCGCCGAGGTGGTGGCAGGCTTGCATGGCGTGGTGGACCGCGCGGTCCTCAGCGTGCGACTGCCCGGCGCGCGGGTGGTCGCCGGGCTGGCGGTGGTGACCGCGGCGGTGAGTCTCGCGTGGGGCTGGCGCGATCGCACCAGGCTGCTCGGAGCGGTCTGGGCGGTGCTGCTGGTGGCGCTGATCGCCGCGTATGGCCTGCTGCCCGCGATCGCCCGGACGGACCACACCACGCAGGCGGTGCCCTACGCTTCCGAGCGCGCGCGGCTGGAGCGGTTGGCGTTCGGCGCCGAGGGGGTCGAGGAGCGCGCCCCACCGGAATTCGCGGGGCTCGTGCAGGCCGTCGCGGCGTTGCCGCAATGGGGCCCCCTACAAGTGGCGGCGGTGGTGGGGGCGAGTCACCGGCTCGGCGCGCGCACCACGGTGGGGGGCGTAGCGCTGGCCGGTCCGCGCCGCTGGATCGTGGGGCCCGCGCCCGATGATTCGTCGCTGCTGCGGCTCCAGCCGCAGCCTGGCTGGAACGACGTGCATCGCGGGCCCGCGGCCCACACCGGCCCGCCGCTCGCGGCGGTGGAAACCGACACCGGGCTCGCACTCGAGCCGCTCCCCGCGCCGGCGGAGACGTGGTTCGGCCCGGGGTTCGGACAGTTCGCGGTCGTGGACTCGGGAGACGGCCGGGTTCCCGGCCTCCGCGCGGCAGGAATTCCGCTGCGTGGGCGTTGGCGCCGCCTCGCACTCGCGTGGGGGCTGCAAAGCCCCGAGCTCGCCCGCGCCGGCACCGATGGCGCGCTGCTGCTGTGGCGTCGCGACGTGACGGAACGACTCTCCCGCCTCGCTCCCTTCGCCGACTTCGACCCGCCGACGCCGGCGGTGGCGGTAACCGAGCTGTGGTGGCTCGCCTACGGCTACGTGGAGAGCGAGGCGTTCCCGCTGGTGCGGCCCCTCCGCCGGGATGGCCGCACCGTCGCCTATCGCCGCGCCGGCGTGCTCGGCGGCGTCAACGCGGTCACGGGGGAAACGCGTCTCTGGTTCGCCCCGGGGGTGGATTCGCTCACCGCGGCGTGGGCGAGGCTGTTCGCCCCGCTAGTGCAACCGCTCGACAGCGTGCCGGCCGTCCTGCGCGTGCAGCTGCCCTATCCACCCGACGCGTTCCGCGTGGCCGCTGTCGCATTCGCGCGGTTAGAGGCCGACACACCCGCGTGGACATTGCGGCCGTCGGATCCGTTCGAGCTCGCCGCGCCCGGCGCGGATGCCGCGATTCCACCTGGGCTCGCACTCTGGACGGCGCAGGGGTTCGAGTCGGGCACGACGCGGCCGACCCGCTTCGAGGCGCTGCTCGCGGCCACGGAGACTCCCACCGGACCGCGGCTGTTTCTGTGGCGGCATCCCGAGCATCTGCCGCTGCTGCTGGGCGATGCAGAGACGAAACCCGGGGTGCTGCGTCTCTGGCCGGCAAGCGGCGCGCTCCTCGCCACCCAGACCAAGTTCACCCAGCCGATGGACAGCGACCGCGTCCCGCGGGTGTTCCGCGCGTACGTCACGCTGGGCGATCGCGCCGGTGAGGGGGCCACCCCGCTCGCCGCCCTCCAGCATCTCCTCACGGGAGAGATCCCGGGCGCGCCGAGCGATACGACCCTCCCGGGCCGCTGGCGGGAAGCCCGGTGTCTGGCTGCCCGGGCCGACGCCGCGCTGGCCAAAGGCGATCTGGCGACGTTCGCCAACCTGTACCGCCGCCTGTCGGAGCTGCTGGGCCGGCGCAAGCTTGCTCCGACCTCCTGTCCCGGCTAGGTTGCGCGCGCGTGAAACCCGGGTCGATCGTCGTCGCTCTCGGCGGAAACGCCGTCGCCCCACCGGGCGAGCGGCCGACCATCGCCAACCAGTTCCGGCACACCCGCGCGAGCCTGGTGCCGATCGTGGAGCTGGCGCGCGAGGGATGGCAGATCACCCTGGTGCACGGCAACGGGCCCCAGGTGGGCGACGACCTGGCGCGCAACGAGCTGGCCGCCGATCAGGTGGAGCCGCTGCCCCTCGGCGTGCTCGTCGCGGCGACAGCGGGGTGGATGGGGTACATGATCCAGCAGTCGCTTCAGAACGCCCTCGCCCGAGCGGGTGTGACGCGCACGGTCGTCACGCTGATCACGCAGACGCTGTGCGACGCGGCCGACCCGAACCTGCGGATCGCGACCAAGCCGGTCGGCCATCCGTTGACCCGCGAGCAGGTGGCGCGGCTCGAAGCCCGCGGCGTGCCGGTGCGCGAGGAGAAGCCGGGACAGTGGCGGCGGCTCACGGCGAGCCCGGTGCCGCAGGGGATCGTCGAGCGGGACACGATCCTCCACCTCGTCGCCGCCGGGCACATCGTGATCGCGTGCGGCGGCGGCGGCGCGCCGGTGTACGTGGATCGCCGAGCCAAGAACCGGGAGAGTGGCGTGAGAGGGGGATGGGGAGGCGGAGGAGAAGGAGGGGGGCGGCTCGAAGGGATCGACGCCGTGGCCGACAAGGACCGCGTGGCCGCGATCCTGGGCCGCGAGATCGGCGCCAGCGTGCTGCTGATCCTGACCAACGTGGACGCGGTGTACCGCGGCTACGGCACGCCGCAGCAGGCCGCCGTGCGCACGCTGAGCCTCGCCGAAGCCGATCAGCTGCTGGCGGGCACGGACCTGGGCACAGGCAGCATGCGCCCCAAAGTCGAGGCGGCGGCGGATTTCGTGCGCGCGGGTGGTGAGCGCGCGGTGATTGCCGACTTGTCGCAGGGGCTGGCCGCGCTCCAGGGCCAGACGGGCACGACCATCACGAAGGAGCGCGGGTGAATCTGCACGAGTATCAGGCCCGGGAGATCCTGCAGCGCTGCGGCATCGCCATGCCCGACGCCGCCGTGGCCTCGACCGCCGAGGAAGCGCGCGCCATCGCGACCCGGCTAGGAGGCCGGGTGGTCGTCAAGGCGCAGGTGCACGCGGGGGGGCGCGGCAAAGCGGGCGGCGTCAAGCTCGCCAAGGATGCGGCCGAGGCGGCGGTGCACGCCAAAGCCATCCTCGGCATGACGATCAAGGGCCTGGTGGTGCACCGCGTACTGGTGGCTCCCGCGGCCGACATCGCCTCCGAGAGTTACGTCGGCATCATCGTGGACCGCGCCTCGCAGCGTCCCGTCCTGATGGTGAGCCCGGCGGGCGGCATCGACATCGAGGAAGTCGCGGCGAAGACGCCGGAGAAAATCCACCGCCTGGCGATCGACCCCCGCTTTGGACTGCTCGCGCATCAGGCCCTCGGCCTCGGCTTCCGGCTCTACAAGGACGTGGCCCAGGCCCGCGCCGCCGCGGACATCATGCAGAAGCTCTACGCCGCGGTGTATGCGGTGGGCGCCTCGCTCGCCGAGATCAATCCGCTGGTCACCACGCCGGACGGAAGAGTGCTGGCCCTCGACGCGAAGGTGGTGGTGGACGACAACGAGCTGGACCGGCGCCCCGAGATCGCGGCGCTGCGCGACGCCACCGCCGAGGCGCCCTCCGAGGTCGCCGCCCGGGAGGCGGGGCTCACGTTCATCAAGCTCGAGGGCAGCGTCGGCTGCTGCGTGAACGGCGCCGGGCTCGCGATGGCGACGATGGACCTGGTGAAGTACTACGGCGGCGCCCCCGCCAACTTTCTCGATATCGGCGGCAGCTCCAATCCGCAGAAGGTGGTGAGCGCGCTCAAGATCATCACCGCCGATCCCCACGTGAAGGCGATCCTCTTCAATATTTTCGGCGGCATCACCCGCTGCGACGACGTCGCCAACGGCATCGTCCAGGCCACGAGCCAGTTCCCGCTGAAAGTCCCGATGGTGATCCGGCTCACCGGCACCAACGAGAAGGAAGCCGTGCAGATCCTCACCAAAGCCGGCTATTCCGCCCTCACCGACATGGACGAGGCGGTCAAGCAGGCCGTGGCCCTGGTATGAGCATCTTCATCAATAAGGACACCCGGCTGCTGGTGCAGGGGATCACTGGACGGGACGGCTCGTTTCACACCAAGCAGATGCTCGGCTACGGCACCAAGGTCGTGGCCGGCGTGACGCCGGGAAAGGGCGGGCAGCTGTTCGAAGGCCTGGTGCCGGTGTACGACACCGTGGCGCAGGGGGTGGCGGAGACCAAGGCGAACACCGCGATCATCTACGTGCCGGCGGCGGTCGCCGCGTCGGCCATCTTCGAGGCGGCGGACGCCGGGATCGCGCTGATCGTGTGCATCACCGAAGGGCTGGCGGTGCTCGATATGACGAAGGTCATGCCGTTCCTGCACGAGCGCGGCGCGCGGCTCATCGGACCGAACTGCCCGGGGCTCATTTCGCCGGGACAGAGCAAGGTCGGGATCATCCCCGGCAACATCTGCGCGCCCGGCCGGATCGGCGTCGTCTCGCGCAGCGGCACCCTCACCTACGAGATCATCCACCAGCTCTCCACCCAGGGCTACGGCCAGTCCACCTGCGTCGGGATCGGCGGCGACCCGATCATCGGCACGAGCTTCATCCACTGCCTCTCGGCGTTCCAGGCCGATCCCGAGACCGACGCGGTCGTGATGATCGGCGAGATCGGCGGCACCGACGAGCAGCAGGCCGCCGAGTTCGTGAAGGCGGGGATGACCAAGCCGGTGGTCGGCTTCATCGCCGGCCAGACCGCGCCGCCGGGGCGCCGGATGGGGCACGCCGGGGCGATCATCTCGGGCTCGAGCGGCACCGCCGCCGAGAAAATGCAAGCGCTCGCCGCGGCGGGCATCGGCGTGATGCAGCGTCCCGCCGACGTCGTCCCGCTCCTGCGAGAGCGGCTGTGAAGCTCGGCGACGTCCTCAAGCCCGAGCACGTCGTGGTGCCGCTGCTGGCCGCCACGGTGAAGCAAGCGACGGAGCAGCTCGCCGAGCGGCTGATCGCCGCGGGAGCGGTCGCCGAGCCGCAGCGGCTCACGGCGGTGATCACCCACACCTGGCCCGAGGACATGGTGAGCGTGGGAGAGCATGCGTTTCTGCCGCATTTCCGCACCGAGGCGGTGCGCCATCTCGTCGCGGCGGTGGGAGTGGCACCCACGCCGATCCGCTGGGAGAAGGACCCGCACCGCACGGCGCGCGTCGTGATCCTGATCGTCGCCCCGCCGCGCGAAACGGCGATCTACCTCCAGGTGGTCGGCGCGTTCGCCCGCACCCTCGGCGACCCCGCGACGGTTCTCGCGCTGCTCGCGGCCAAAACACCGGAGCAGGTCGTGCGCCTCAGCGCGCTCGAGGCGATCGAGCTGCCCAGCCACCTCACCGTGCGCGACCTGATGACCCCCCACGTGTACACCGCCAAGCCCGAGCAGCTGCTGGGCGAGGTCGCGGCGTTCATGCTGGAGCACGACATCCGCGCGCTCCCGGTGGTGGACGAGTCCGGCGCCCTGGTGGGCATCGTCACGCACCGCGAGCTGCTGCGGCACATGATCCCGGGCTACTTGCAGCGCAGCAAGACCGGCGAGTTCCGCGCCGTCTCTCAGGCGCCCGCCGCGCGCGGCAGCGACCCACGGCAGCTGCCGGTCAAGGAGGCCATGTCCCGCAGCGTATTGTGCCTCTCGGAGGACCAGACCCTCTCCGAGGTCGCGAATCTGATGAACAGCAAAGACGTCGACCGCTTTCCCGTCGTGCGCGAGGGCATGGTGGTAGGATTCCTCACCCGCGCCGACCTGATCCGCCGCTTGATCGCCGCCCCTTAGCTCTGTGCCCCTAAGCCCCTAAGCCTCTATGCTCACTCTAGCAATCATCAAGCCCGACGCCGTCCAGAGCGCCAACGCCGGGAACATCCTCGCCCACTTGGAGCGCGAGGGCTTCCGCGTGCGCGCCGCGCGCCTGGTCCGGCTCACTCCCTCCCAGGCCGAAGCCTTCTACGCGGTGCATCGCGAGCGGCCGTTCTTCCGCCCGCTCGTCGCGTTCATGACGTCCGGCCCCGCGCTGGCGCTGGCGCTCGAGCGGGACAACGCGGTGGCGTCCCTGCGCGACGTCATCGGGGCGACCGACCCCGCCGAGGCGAAGCTCGGGACCGTGCGCAAGCTGTACGCGCAGTCCAAGGAGCGGAACGCGATCCACGCCTCCGACAGCGCGGACAACGCGACGCGGGAGGTGGCGTTTTTCTTCCCAGAAGGACTTGTGTGAAGTTCGCTTGACGCAAGTGCCACAACGGTTTAGCTTCGCTGTCCATGTTGCAAGTCGACCTGCGGGAGCTGGCCCGGGGACCGATCGGCATTTCGGGCACGCTCGCGGCCGACGACCCCCTGTTCACCGGGTTGGGCGTCACGCTCGGCCAGCCGGTCGTCGTCGGCGGCCGGTTGCAGGCGACCGGAGAAGGGCGATTCTTTTGGCACGGATCGCTCCACACGAGTGTGCTGGCGGCGTGCCGCCGCTGCCTCGTGCCCGTGACGTTGCCGGTGGCGGCGGACGTCGGCGCGCTCTTCACCCAAGACCCCGAGGGCGAGGACGACCCGGACACCTATCCGCTGCCGCGGGACGCCATGCTGCTCGACGTTTCCCCGGCGGTGCGGGAAGAGCTGCTGCTCGCGGTGCCGGCGTACGTGTTGTGCCGTGATGACTGTCGCGGGCTCTGCCCGCGGTGTGGCCAAGACCTGAACGCGGGCCCCTGCGGGTGCACGCCGGCCGCCGATCCCCGGTGGCAGGCGCTCGCCGCCCTCAAAGACAAGCCCCGAGACTGACGAGGACGATCCATGGCGGTACCCAAGCGCAGAACGTCGAAGCGCAAGAAGCGGGCGCGGCGCACGCATTACAAGGCCCAGCGCCCCACGCTGCAGCCGTGCCCGCGGTGCGGCGATCAGAAGCGCCCCCATCACGTGTGTCCCACGTGCGGCTATTACAAGGGCGAGCAGCGGGTCGAGGTCGAGGACGTCTGACGTGATCCGCATCGCGCTGGACGCGATGGGGGGCGACAACGCTCCGCAGGTGGAGGTTGAGGGCGCCGCGCAGGCGCTGCGGGACCTCCCCCCGACCTTCCGCATCCAGCTGGTGGGGCGCACGGCCGACATCGAGGCCGCGCTGCGCGCCGTTCCCACCATCGACCGCGGCCGCCTGGAGATCGTGGAGGCGCCGCAAGTGGTGGGCATGGGCGAAAAGCCGCTGGCAGCGGTGAAGGGCAAGCCCAACTCGTCCATCGCCGTGGGGCTCGGGCTCCAGAAGAAAAGGAAGTCCGACGCCTTCATCTCCGCCGGCAACACCGGCGCCGTGATGGCCGCGAGCACGCTGCTGCTGCGCCTCCACCCCGGGGTGCAGCGCACGGCGATCGGCGCGCTCTTTCCCACGGGGCGCCAGCCGGTGCTCGTGCTCGACGCCGGGGCCAACGTGGACTGCGACGCCCGCGAGCTGGTGGGCTTCGCGCACCTGGGCTCGGTGTACGCGCGCGACGTGCTGGGCCGGCCCAAGCCCGCCATCGGCCTGCTCAACATCGGCGAGGAGGACGAGAAGGGGAACGCCGTCGTCAAGGAGGCGCATCAGCTCCTCAAGAGCGCCACCGGTCTCCACTACATCGGCAACGTCGAGGGGCGCGACATCCCGGCCGGCGAGACGCGCGAGGGGAAGCAGCCGCTCGACGTGGTCGTGTGCGACGGGTTCGTCGGCAACGTAGTGCTCAAGTTCTACGAATCCGCGGCGCGCGTGTTCGTCTCCCTGATCAAGCGCGAGGCGCCCGACATTCTGACGCGGCCCGAGATGGCCAACGTGCTGCGAGTCCTCGACTACTCGACCTACGGCGGGGCGCCGCTGCTGGGAGTGCAGGGCGTGGCGATCATTTGCCACGGCTCCTCGCCCGCCAAGGCGATCCGCAACGCGGTGCGCGTGGCCGTCCAGATGGTGGACAGCCACTTGAGCCAGGACATCGGGGCCGAGTTCGCCGCCGAGGGCGGCGCGGTCGCATGAAACGCCCCTTTGCGGAGCTGTCGGCCACGGGGAGCTACGCGCCCGCGCGGGTGATGACGAACGACGAGTTCAGCAAGATCCTCGACACGTCGGACCAGTGGATCCGCGACCGCACCGGCATCCGCGAGCGGCGGGTGTCGAGCGCGGCCGAGACCAACGCGTGCATGGGGAAGGCCGCGGCGCTGCAGGTGCTGGAGCGCAACCACCTCACGCCCCTCGACCTCGACGCCATCGTGTACGCCACGGCGTCGCCCGACCGGCTGCTCCCGTCCCAGGCGTGCGACCTCCAGGCGATCCTCGGCGCCAAGAACGCCGCGGCGTTCGACGTCGGGGCGGCTTGCTCGGGGTTCATCTACGCCCTGAACGTGGCCGAAGGGCTGGTGGCGGCGCAGCAGGCGGAGCGCGTGCTGGTGATCGCCGCCGAAAAGCTCACCAGCATCATGGACTGGTCGGACCGCACGACGGCGGTGCTGTTCGGGGACGGGGCGGGGGCCACGCTGGTCCGGCGGTGCGCCGGCGAGCGCGGGATCCTCTCCTCCTACATGAAATCCGACGGCACCCTGGCCGAGCTGCTGTACCGGCCGGGGGGCGGCGCGTCCCACCCGCCCAGCGAGGAGCTGCTCAAGGACCACAGCTACTACATCAAGATGGCGGGCCGGGAAGTGTTCAAGGCAGCCGTGCTCTCGATGGCCGACGCCTGCGAGCAGGCGCTCAAGAAGGCGGGGCTCACGCCCAATGACATCGACCTGCTCATCCCCCACCAGGCTAACATCCGGATCATCGAAGCGACCGCGAAGCACGCCGGCGTTCCGATGGACAAGGTGTACGTCAACGTGGACCGGTTCGGCAACACCTCGGCGGCGTCGATCGCCATCGCCCTCGACGAGGCGGTGCAGACGGGCCGGCTGAAGGCGGGGATGACGGTGATGTTCGTGGCGTTCGGCGCGGGGTTCACGTGGGCGAGCATGGTCGTTCGGTGGTAGCAGCGCCGACGATCTGGCTCTGCCCCGGGCAAGGTGCGCAAAGAGTCGGGATGGGCAAAGACCTCGCGGAGCGGTTTCCTGCCGCACGCGAGACTTTTCAGGCCGTGGACGACGCACTCGGCGTCGCCCTCAGCCGGCTGATGTTCGACGGACCGGAGGACCAGCTCACGGCGACCCACAACGCCCAGCCCGCCATTCTCGCGCACAGCGCTGCCGTGTTCGCCGTGGTGCGGGACGCCGCGGTGCCCGCCGTCGCCGCCGCGGGGCACTCGCTCGGCGAGTACACGGCGTATGTCACCGCGGGCGCGCTGGCCGCCCCCGCCGCCGCCCGGTTGGTGCGTCGCCGCGGCGAGCTGATGCACCAGGCGGGCGCCGCGCGGCCGGGCACGATGGCAGCGGTGCTCGGGCTCGCGACGGCGGAGGTCGAAGCGGCCTGCCGCGACGCAAGCGCCGGCGAAGTCGTAGTGGCGGCGAACCTCAACACGCCCGACCAAACGGTAATTTCGGGCGACCCGGCGGCGGTGTCCCGGGCGGGCGAGGGGTGCAAGGCGCGCGGCGCCAAGCGCGTGCTGCCGCTCAAGGTGAGCGGGGCGTTTCATTCGCCGCTGATGGCGCCGGCGGCGGCGGCGCTCCGGGCGGCGCTGGCGGAGGCGCCGTGGCGCAAGCCGGCGTTCCCGGTGATCGCCAACGCCACCGCGGAGCCGGTGCGCGAGGCGGCGCGGGCGCGGGCCCTGCTCGCCGAGCAGCTGACGGCGCCGGTGCGCTGGGTGGCGTGTGCGCAGCGCGCCGCCGAGCTGGGCGGCACGGGGTCCCGATTCATCGAGATCGGACCCGGCGCGGTGCTCGCGGGCTTGGTGAAGCGGATCGTGGCGGGGGCGAATGTCGTGAGTCTGGGAAGTGCGGATGAGGTGACGAGGTTCCTGGAGGCGGCCTGAATGCGAGTGCGGAATGTGGAATGCGGATTGCGGAATAGAGGGGGCGAGGTCCGAACGTCCCGCCGTCCATTCCGCATTCCGAATTCCGCACTCCGCATTCGAGCGCGGAGCGCGGAATAGAGGGGGCGTGTCGTGAAGATTGAGCTGCCGGGCAAGATCGCGCTGGTGACGGGCGGCACGCGGGGGATCGGCCTCTCGATCTGCCAGGAGCTGATCGTGGCGGGCGCGACGGTCGCGTTGTGCTCGCGCGACGGCGCCAAGGCGCAGGAGGTCGCCGCCACGCTCGGCGCCGGCACCCGCGGCTACTGCTGCGACGTGGGGATTGCCGCCCAGGTCGAGACCTTGGTCGAGGCGGTCGAAAAGGACTTCGGCCGGATCGACGTCCTGGTCAACAACGCGGGCTTCACCCGTGACAACCTCCTGTTCCGCATCAGCGAGGCCGACTGGGATTCCGTGATGGACACGAACCTGAAGGGGGCGTTCCTGATGACCAAGCAGGCCGCCCGCGGCATGATCAAGCGGCGCTGGGGGCGGGTCATCAACATCACCAGCGTCGTCGGCCTGAACGGCAACAAGGGCCAGTCCAACTACTCCGCCGCCAAGGCGGGGCTGATCGGCTTCACCAAGTCGGTAGCGAAGGACCTGGCCTCGCGCAACGTGCTGGTCAACGCTGTCGCGCCGGGCTATATCGATACCGAGCTGACGCGCGGAATCAGCCCGGAAAGCAAGCAGTTCCTGCTGGACCACATTCCGCTGGGACGGCTCGGGCAGGCCGCGGATATCGCGGGCGCCGTCCTCTTTCTCGCCTCCGACTGGGCCAGCTACATTACGGGGCAGGTCCTGGTGGTGGACGGCGGGATGGTGATGTGACCGTCAACCTTTCTTCCCTTCGCTGAGGGTCAACATGGCAATGGACATGAAGCAGCTCGAAGAGAAGGTCAAGGACATCATCGTCGAAGAGCTGGGGGTCGAGCGCGAGAAGCTCAAGGCCGACGCGAGCTTCATGGAGGACCTCGGCGCCGACAGCCTCGACACCGTCGAGCTCGTCATGGCCTTCGAGAAGGAATTCGACATCGACATCCCTGACGAGGAGGCCGAGAAGCTCCGCACCGTCGGCGCGGCGCTGCAGTACCTGCACGACAAGATGGGGAAGTAAGGACCCGTGAAGCGCCGCGTCGCGGTCACGGGCCTCGGGTTCGTGACACCTTTGGGCACGACGGCGGCGGCGACCTGGGAGGCCATGTTGGCCGGCCGCTCGGGGGCTGGCCCGATCACGCGCTTCGATCCCGCGCGGCTGGCGGTCAAGTTCGCATGCGAGGTGAAGAACTTCGACGCCGGGTTGTATCTCGACAAGAAGGAAGCCCGCCGCTTCGACCTGTTCACCCAGTTCGCCATGGGCGCCGCGGTCCAGGCCGTCGCCGATTCCTGCCTCGAGCAGAGCTGGAACAAGTTGGCGCTCGAGCGGGTGGGAGTCATCATCGGCACCGGCACCGGCGGCATCGCCACCTTCGAGGAGCAGTGCCGCGTGTACCTCGAGAAGGGGCCCGACCGCGTTTCTCCTTTCTTCGTCCCCATGTTCATGCCCAACGTCGCCTCCGCGGTCGTCTCGATGCGTTACGGGGCCAAGGGGCCGAACTACTGCACCGTCTCGGCGTGCGCCACATCGGGGCACTCGCTGGGCGAAGCGTTCCGCCTGATCCAGCACGACACGGCGGACGTCATGATCGCCGGCGGCTCCGAGGCCGCCATCACGCCGCTCGCGCTCGCCAGCTTCTCCAACATGAAGGCGCTGTCGTTCCGCAACGACGATCCCGCCACCGCGAGCCGGCCGTTCGACAAGGATCGCGACGGCTTCGTGATGGGCGACGGCGCGGCGGTGGTGATTCTCGAAGAGTGGGACCACGCCAAGCGGCGCGGCGCCAAGATCTACGCCGAGATGGTCGGCTACGGCATGACCTCGGATGCCTATCACATCACCGCGCCCGCGCCCGATGGGGATGGCGCGCAGCGGGCGATGCGGCTCGCGATGGAGGACGGCGGCATCCGGCCCGAGCAGGTCGGCTACATCAACGCCCACGGCACTTCGACGCCGCACGGCGACGCCGCCGAGACCGCCGCGGTGAAGACCGTCTTCGGCGACCACGCCAAGAAGCTCATCTTCGGCTCCACCAAGTCCATGACGGGGCACCTGCTCGGCGCGGCGGGCGCGCTCGAGGGCGGGGTGTGCGCCCTGGCGCTGACGCACGGCGTCATCCCGCCGACCATCAACCAGTTCACGCCCGATCCCGCCTGCGACCTCAACTCGGCGCCCAACAAGCGGGTGCACCGCCAGCTCGAGGTTGCGCTATCGAACTCGTTCGGCTTCGGCGGCCACAACGTGACGCTGGCGCTGCGCAAGGTGGCCGGATGACGGGCGGCGGCGGCGGGCGCGATCCCTCGCTCGAGCCGGTCACCGGAAAGCTGGAACGCGGCGAGCGGCTCGAGCGCAACGATGCCCTCGCCCTTTTTGCTTCCGCCGACCTCCTCACCATCGGCCGGCTCGCCGACGCCGCTAACCGCCGCAAGAACGGCGACCGCGTGCTGTTCGCCGCGAACCAGCACCTGAACCCGACCAACGTCTGCATCCTGCGCAACACGTGCATCTTCTGCTCATTCGCGCGCATGCCGCAGGAGGACGGCGCCTACACCCGCAGCCTCGACGACGTGTTTGCCGAAGCGGACGCCGCGCGCGACAACCCGACCCGCGAGTTTCACATCGTCGGCGGCCTGCACCCCAAGCTCAGGCTCTCCTACTATCTGGACATGTTTCGCGGCCTGAAGCAGCGTCACCCCGGCGTGCACATCAAGGCGCTCACGGCGGTCGAGGTCGCCCACCTGGCGCGCATCGAGAAGCTCAGCATTCGCGAGGTGCTCGTGGCGATGAAGGGCGCCGGCGTGACGAGCCTGCCGGGGGGTGGGGCCGAGGTGTTCAGCCCCGCCGCGCGTGCCGCCATCGCCGACAAGAAGCTCACCGGGGACGAATGGCTCGCCGTGCACCGCGAGGCCCATGCTCTCGGCCTCCCCTCCAACTGCACCATGCTGTACGGCCACGTGGAGACCACGGCGGATCGGGTGGATCACCTGCTGGCGCTGCGCGCCCTGCAGGATGAGACCGGCGGTTTCCTCACCTACATCCCGCTCGCCTACCACCCCGACCACAACGAGCTGGGTGAGGCGCTGGGCCGCACCGGCACCGCCACCACCGGTTTCGACGACCTGAAGAACATCGCCGTGGGCCGCCTCGTGCTCGACAACATCCCGCACGTCAAGACCCACTGGCCCATGGTGACGCCGTTCATCTCGCAGATCGCCCTCACCTTCGGCTGCGACGACCTCGAGGGTACGGTGGTGTTCGAGCGGGTCTATCACGAGGCGGGCGCCGGGACGCCGATGTGGCTCTCCTACGACCAGATCGTGGAGCTGATCCGCGGGGCGGGGAAGGAGCCCGTGGAGCGCGACTCGCTCTACCAGACGGTGCGGACGTTCGAGGACTGGGTGCCGGGAAACACGTCCGTCCGCTCTCAGGGGCCCGAGGGCACCACCTTCGAGATCGCCCACCGACCCCGGGCGCAAGCCCGGGGAGGCCGGAAGCTGCCGGTGTTGTCGAGCGCCGTGGATGGTGCCGAATGAGACTCGGCCGCATCGGCTACATCAACTGCTATCCCATCTACGGGGCGATCGACCGCGGCATCGTGCCCCCGCCCGGCGAGCTGGTGACCGGGACGCCCGCCGAGCTGAACGAGCTGCTCGTCGCCGGGGAGCTGGACGTGAGCGTGATAAGCGCCATCGAGTACGCGCGCCACGCCAAGGCCCTGGTGCTGCTCCCCGACCTCGCCATCTCGTGCGACGGGCCGGTGCGCAGCGTGGGGCTCTACAGCAAAATCCCCGTGGCCCAGTTGGACGGTCGCGCCGTGCTCCTCACCGCGTCGTCCCGGACCTCGGTGGCACTGCTCGAGCTGCTGTGCCGCGAAGTCTGGAAGATCAGCCCCCGCTTCGCCGAGGCGCGGGCGGAGGCGGCCGACCTCGACCACCTCGCCGAGCTGCCGCACGACGCCGTGCTCGTGATCGGCGATTCGGCGCTGCTGCTCACCGCGCGCCAGACCTACGCGTACCGCTACGACCTGGGCGAGGAATGGAAGCGGTGGACCGGGCTGCCGTTCGTGTTCGCCGTCTGGGCCTCGCGCCGCACCGCCGATCCCGGCGGGGTGTACCGGAGCCACGCCGCACTGCTCGCCTCCCGTGCCTGGGGGATCGACCACTTGGGCGAGCTGGCGACCGAAGCGGCCCGCGTCGCCGGCATCGACGTGCGGGCGTGTCACCAGTATTTCGCCGGGCTCGATTACGCGCTGACCTCCAAGCACCTCGCCGGCCTCACCGAGTTCTTCCGGCGGCTCGTGGTGGATGGCATCGTGCCCGCCGGCTCGCTCCAGTTCCTGCACGTGGCCTGATGATGCCCGCGCACGCCCCCCCCGATCGCATCGACCGCGCCGCGCCGGACTTCCGCGCCGCGCTCGAGCTGTATGAGCGCGCCTCGCTGCTCGAGCTGGGCGCGCTCGCCGACGCGGCCCGCTGGCGGCTGCACCCCGAGCACGTCGTCACCTACATCATCGACCGCAACATCAACTACACGAACGTGTGCGTCGCCGACTGCAAGTTCTGCGCGTTTTACCGGCGGCCCAAGCACGCCGAAGGCTACCTCCTCTCCTTCGAGGAGATCGGCCGCAAGATCGAAGAGCTGAAAGCACTCGGCGGCGTGCAGATCCTGATGCAGGGGGGGCACAACCCCTACGTCCCGTTCGCCTGGTATCTGGAGCTGCTGCGCTACATCAAGCGCCACCACCCGATCCACATCCATGGCTTCTCCCCTTCGGAGGTGGATTTCTTCGCGGGGCGCTTCGGCATGACCATCGAGGAAGTGATCCGCGAGCTGGTCGCGGCCGGGCTCGACTCCATTCCCGGCGGCGGGGGCGAGATCCTGGTACAGGATGTGCGCGACCGGGTCGCGAAGAAGAAGGCGGGCGCCGACCGCTGGCTCGAGGTGATGGAAGTCGCGCACCGGCTGGGGCTCAAGACCTCGGTGACGATGATGTACGGCCTGGGCGAGTCGCCCGCCGACCGCATCGAGCACCTGTTCCGGGTGAAGGCGGTGCAGCAGCGTACTCGGGGCTTCACGGCCTTTATCTGTTGGCCGCTCCAGCCCGAGAACTCCGAGCTGGCGCACCTGCCCAAGACCGACGCGGTGACCTATCTGCGCACGCAGGCCATCGCGCGCATCGTGCTCGACAACGTCCCCAACATCCAGGCCTCCTGGGTCACGATGGGGATGAAGGTGGGGCAGGTGGCGCTGCGCTTCGGCGCCAACGACTTCGGCTCCCTGATGATGGAAGAGAACGTCGTCTCCGCCGCCGGCACGACCAACCGCACCAGCCTCGCCGAGATGCAGCGCCTCATCGCCGACGCCGGGTACACGCCGCGCCAGCGCAAGCAGGACTACACCCTGCTCGAGGACGCGGCCTGAGCGTGGCGGACGTCCTGATTCTCGTCGGCTCGGAGTCCGACAAGCCCCGCATCGAGCCGGCGTTCGAGATCCTCACCAAGGCGGGCGTGACCTACGAGTTCCACGTCTCCTCGGCGCACCGCCAGCCGGAGCAGACGGCGAAGCTGGTGTCCGGAGCCCGGGGTCAGGGGTTCAAGGTGATCATCGCGGGCGCGGGACTGTCGGCCGCACTTCCTGGTTATGCCGCCTCCCTTTCCGACCTTCCCGTGATCGGCGTGCCGTTCGCGGTGGGGCCGCTCAACGGGCTCGACGCCCTGCTCGCGACGGTGCAGGTCCCGCCCGGCGTGCCCGTCGCTACGGTGGGCATCGACAACCCCAAGAACGCCGCCCACCTCGCCGTCCGGATCCTCAAGGGCTGACGTGCGGGTCGGCATTGGGTACGACTCGCACCGATTCGCCGCGGCGGCGAACCGCAAGCTGATCCTCGGTGGGATCGAGATCCCAAACACCAGAGGGCTCGAGGGCTATTCCGACGCCGACGCCGTAGCCCACGCCCTCACCGACGCCATCCTCGGCGCCGCGGGGTTGGGCGACATTGGCCGGCTGTTTCCGAACACCGATCCCCGCTGGAGGAACGCCGACTCGATCCAGCTCCTCACCAAGGCCCATCTCAAGGTGGTCGAGAGCGGGTACGCGTTCGTGCAGGCCGACATCACGGTGATCGCCGAGCAGCCCAAGCTGGCGCCACACGTTGAGCGGATGCAGGCGCGGCTCGCCGAGGCGCTCGTCGCACCCGCGTCCAGCGTCTCCGTCAAGGCGAAGACCAACGAGGGGATGGGCTGGATCGGCCGCGGGGAAGGGATCGCGGTGATTGCGGTCGCCCTCGTGGCCGAGCCCACGCTGCCCCGGGGGAGCGCCGGGCTCACGGGGATCGAGCTCTGACCGACGTCCTCGCCGCGCTCGAATCTCTTCCTCCCGGCCCGCTCTACGCTCTGATCGGGCTGCTCGCCGCCGTCGAGAACATTTTTCCTCCGATTCCCGCCGACACCGCCGTCGCGTTGGGCGGCTTTCTCGCCGGGCGCGGCACGCTCGACGTCTGGGTCGTGTTCGCGGTCACCTGGGTGGCCAACGTGGGGTCGGCGGCCGGCGTGTATGCCGTGGCGCGCCGCTATGGGCCGCCCTTCTTCGCGGGGCCGATCGGCCGCAAGCTCGTGCCGCCCCACGTGCTCGAGCACATCTCCGCCGCCTACGCCACGCACGGCACCTGGGGCATCTTCGTCTCGCGGCTGCTGCCGGTGTGGCGCGCGGTGGTGCCGCCGTTCGCCGGGATCGCGCGGGTGCCGCCGGCGCGGGCGCTCGTGCCGATGGCGGTGGCCTCCGGGCTGTGGTATGGCGGCATCGTCTTCCTCGTCGCCGCTCTCGGGGACAACTTCGAGGCGGTGCTGGCCGCGCTCCGCCGGGTGAACGTGATCCTCGGCGTCGCCGCCCTCGTTCTAGTGGTCGCGGTCGGCGTGTGGTTGCAACGGAGGCTCAAGCGGTGATGGAAGTCGCGACGCTCGCCGGCGGCTGCTTCTGGTGTCTCGAGGCCGTCTTCCAGCAGCTCAAGGGCGTGAGCAAGGTGACGTCCGGGTACGCCGGCGGCAGCGTGCCCAATCCGAGCTACGAGGCGGTGTGCGGCGGCCGCACCGGCCACGCCGAGGTCGTGCAGGTCGAGTTCGATCCGGCGGCGGTGACCTATCGCGACCTGCTCGCGGTCTTCTTTCTGATTCACGACCCCACCACGCCGAACCAGCAGGGCGCCGACGTCGGCACGCAGTACCGCTCGGCGATCTACTATCACTCGCCGGAGCAGCAGCGCACCGCCCAGGCGGTGATCGCCGAGCTGACCGCGGAGAAGGTGTGGGACGACCCGATCGTGACGGAGCTGGTCCCAAGCCCCGCGTTCTATCCCGCCGAGGAGTATCACCGCGACTACTACCGGCGCAATCCCGCGCAGGGCTACTGCCGGGCGGTGATCGCGCCGAAGGTGGCGAAGCTGCGCCAACACTATCTGGAGAAACTCAAGGCATGATCGCGCCCGCGCCGACCGACAATTCCGGGGTCCGCTTCCCGCCGCCGTTGGTGTACGCGCTGCCGTGGACCGCGGCGTGGCTGTTCGGGCGCGTGGTCCCGCTGCCGTTCCCGACGTCGTATGCGGTCCTGCGGGTGGTTGGCTGGGCGCTCGTCGCGGCGTGGGTCGGGCTGTCCGCCGCCGCCATCTTCCGGTTTCGGCGCGCCGGCACGAGCATGATTCCGACCAGGCCGACGACCGCGTTCGTGATCGCCGGACCGTATCGGTTCACGCGCAACCCGATGTACCTCTCGCTCGCCGCGCTCTACCTCGGTCTCACCGGCCTATTCGACACGATGTGGCCGCTGGTGCTGTTCCCGTTCGTCATCGTGGCCATGAGCCAGTTCGTGATCGCGCGCGAGGAGCGCTATCTCGAGACCAAGTTCGGGGACGCCTACCGCGCCTACACCGCCCGGGTGCGCCGCTGGATCTAGCGCCGTTTCTCCTGGAGCAGTTCCGTGACTACCTCGCGCTCGAGGCGGGGAACAGCCCGCACACGGTGGAGAACTACGTGCGCGACCTCACCCGCCTGGCCAATTGGGCGGTGGGCGGCGGCGCGAACGGGCCGGACGCCATCACCGCGGTGCAGCTGCGCGAGTTCATCTATCACTTGAAGGACGCCGGGCTCGCGCCCGCGACCATCCGCCGCCAGATCTCCGCGATCCGCACCTACTACAAGTTCTTGGTGGGGGAGGGGCATGCGGCGCGCGACCCGAGCGAGCGGATCGAGTCGCCCAAGCGGTGGCGCACGCTGCCGACGGTGCTCACCGTCGCCGAGGTGGAGAAGCTCATCGCCGCGCCCAACACCGACACCCCACTCGGCATCCGGGATCACGCGCTGCTCGAGTTGGCCTACGCCACCGGGGCGCGGGTGTCGGAGCTGGTGGGGGTCAAGCAACAGGACATCTTTTTCGAAGACGGTATCGCGCGGCTGTTCGGCAAAGGGTCCAAGGAGCGGGTCGTGCCGGTTGGGCGCCGGGCGCTGGGCGCGGTGGCGTTGTACGGGCGCGAGATCCGGCCCACGCTCGACAAGGGTCAGGGGCGCGGCACCTTGTTTCTCAACGCGCGGGGGCGGCCGTTGTCGCGGGTGGGGGCGTGGGGGGTGATCAAGCAGGCAGCGCGGCGGGCCGGGATTGCCAAGCGAGTCACGCCGCACACGCTGCGTCACACCTTCGCCACGCATCTGCTCGAGGGGGGGGCGGACCTGCGGGCGGTCCAGGAGATGCTGGGCCACGTCGATCTGTCCACGACGCAGCTGTACACGCACGTGGATCGGGAGTATCTGAGGACGGTGCACAAGCAGTTTCATCCCAGGGGCTGAGACCGATGCGCACGCTATTCCAGGATGAGGCTCGGGCGCAGCTGATACACCGGGTCGGCGCGCTGACGCCCGACCGGGTAGCTTTGTGGGGGAAGTTCTCCTGCCCCAAGATGCTGGCGCACGTCAACGATCAGCTCCGCATGGCGCTGGGTGAGCTCCCCACCGTGCTCAGGCGCACGCCGCTACGCTATCCCGTATTGAAGCAGCTGGTCGTGTACGTATTGCCGTTCCCCAAGGGAGTCCCCACCTCTCCCGAGCTGCTCGCGCGGTCGCCCGGTGCCTGGGCGGCGGAAGTCACGGCGTTCGGGCAGTTGGTGGCGCGGTTTCCGGCGCGGCGCGAGCAGCGCCAGTGGCCGGTCCATCCGGCGTTCGGGCCGCTCTCCGGGCACGCGTGGGGCGTGTTGAGCTATCGGCATGCGGAGCATCATCTGCGGCAGTTCGGCGTTTGACGGTTACCCTTTCACCACGGAGTCACTTCATGAGACGCTTATTCACTCTCGGCACGCTCGGTCTGATGTTGGCGGGTCCCCTAGCGGCGCAGGGCGCGGCCGCTGGGCCCGCCCCCACGGGGTTACGCGGGGACATGCTCGTCCAGTTCGACCAAGCCGCCGGCAAGGTGTTGCAGCTCGCGCAGGCGTTTCCGCAGGAGAAGTACACCTGGCGGCCCGGGGCGGGGGTTCGGTCGGTCAGTCAGGTGCTCTTGCACCTCGCCGCCAGCGACTATTTCCTCCTCAGCTTCGCTGGGGTGACGGCGCCGCCGGGGACGAATGAGACCGGCGACACCACCATCACGGCGCGCGCCCAGATCATCGCGCTGCTGCAGCGCTCGCACGCCCATGTGCGCGCCGCCATCGCGGCGGCGAAGGATGCCGACATGGACAAGCCGGTCACGATGTTCGGCGAGCGGACCACGATGCGCAACGTGTATCTCACCGAGGTCAGCCATGTCCACGAGCATCTGGGCCAGCTGATCGCGTATGCGCGTACCAACGGCATTGTGCCGCCGTGGTCCATGCCGCCGGCGCGGTGAAATGATTCGCGCGGGATAGTTTCGCCGTTGTGGAGGCGGTGATGTGACGTAGTGTCGGAGGGTGATTGTGACTGCGACGTTGGGTGGTCGGCCGCCCCGGCTGCTGGGTCAAGTCCGCCGTGCCATTCGGGTCAGGCATTACAGCCGCCGCACCGAGGAGGCGTACGTCTTCTGGGTGCGGCGGTTTGTGCGCTTTTGCGGCTTGCGGCATCCGACCGAAGTGGGGGACGCCGAGGTCGAGGCGTTTCTGAGCAGCCTCGCCGAGGAGGGGGGGGTGGCGGCGTCGACCCAGAACCAGGCGGCGAGTGCGATTCAGTTCTTGTACCTGGAGGTATTGCACCGCCCATTTCGGCGCCCGGCCGGCATGGTGCGGGCCAAGGAGCCGAGCCGGCTGCCGGTGGTGTTGACGGCCGAGGAAGTGAGCGCCGTGTTGGCGCGGCTCAAGGGCGTGCATCTGTTGGTCGCGCGGCTCTTGTACGGTTCCGGGTTGCGGCTGCTCGAGGCGTTGAGCTTGCGGGTCAAGGACATCGATTTCAACCGCAGCGAGGTGCTCGTGCGGCGTGGCAAGGGGGGCAAGGACCGGGTCACCATGTTACCGGTGAGTGGCCGAGAGGAGTTGGTGGAGCACTTGCGATCGGTGCGCAGTCAGCATCGTCACGATCTGTTAGCGGGTGCTGGGGTGGTGGAGCTGCCGGGGGCGTTCGTCCGCAAGGCGCCGTTCGCGAGCCGAGCGTGGGTGTGGCAGTGGGTGTTCCCGGGCGTGCGGCTACCGGCGGTGGAGGGGACCACGTCCCCGGTCGGCCGTCATCATCTTCATGATTCCGCGGTGCAGCGGGCGGTGCACGACGCCGCCGTGGTGGCGGGGATCGCCAAGCGGGTCAGCTGTCACACCTTTCGTCATTCATTCGCGACCCACCTCCTGGAGGCGGGGTATGACATCCGGACGGTGCAGGAGTTGTTGGGGCATCGGGATGTGCGGACCACGATGATCTACACCCACGTGCTCAACCGGGGGCGTCTCGGGGTACGAAGTCCAGCGGACGCGCTCTAGTGTCCACTCCGGCGCTCGCCGGAGGATTAGGTCGCGCCCCGTGCAGGTTTTTCCCGCAATGCCGACTGGCCGAGCGCCGCGCGCAACACGCATATTCCAGGTGACATCGGCCAAGGCGGTTGAAGTGCTTTCTCCGAGGATTAGGTCGCTGACCGTGCCCGTTTGCCGAGGGACTCGGATGGCCGCTCAAAGACCTATTATGAGTTAGGCTGACGCCAGAAGTTCGATCGCCAGGACACAGGGCGATTGTTTGTTCGCCAGGTGCCGGTACGGAGTAGGGGACTACGGCCCGCGAGGCCAGCCCGCCCCGACAGCGAGACGGGGAGCGCCGAGAACATGTGCAGGCGCAGCCTAACAAGCGCATGAAGCCGTCGGCGCCTGCCTTCTGAGGAATCGTATGTTTGTGTTGACTACAGCGTCGCGCCGCAGCTTATGCGCGGTCCGTTAGGCTGACGCCAGAAGTTCGCTCGCCAGGACACGGGGCGATTCTTTGTTCGCCAGGTGCCGGCGCGGAGTAGGGGACTATGGCCCGCGAGGCGAGTCCGCTCCGACAGCGAGACGGGGAGCGCCCAGAACATGTGCGGGCGCAGCCTAACAAGCGCATGAAGCCGTCGGCGCCGGCCTCCTGAGGAAACGTATGTTTGTGTTGACTACAGCGTCGCGCCGCAGCTTATGCGCGGTCCGTTAGACAGCACGCGACCTTCTGCATGCAAATCGCTACCGCAGACACCGAGCTCCGTCGCCGCCTCGAGGCGGCGGGGCTCGAGCCCACCTCCCTGGACGCCTGGGAGACCTGGAAAGTGTTCAAAGCGTACCTCCAGGCTCCGGTAGATGCCGACGTCTACGATTCTGCGTCCTTCCAGTTCGGGCGCTTCGATGACCCCGAGGACGGCTCCGCGCTCAGCGTCATCTTCGTGCGGCAGTTCTCGGAATGGGGGGACGACAAAGATGTCGGGATCCGGCGAGTTGTCATCGAGTTCCACTATGGGCTAACTGGTCTTCCCCCTGGAGCCTCAATCGAGATCTGGACGCACGACTTTCCGACCCTGGCGGAATTCGCCTCGGTCGTCGAGGGGAGTCCTCAGTTCCAGTCCATGCTCAACGCTCGCCCCAAGAGTTCGGAAGTGTACGGGGAGGAACTGTGATGAGCGTGCTGTCTAACAAGCGCATGAAGCTGGCGGGCCGTGGCCGCCGCGTAAGTAGGGAAGGGTCTGTCTTGATTGCGGCGGCCCCGGCCCGCAGCTTATGCGCGGTCCGTTAGGCACCGCGCGCGGACTCCGCTCATCATGTTGATTCCCCGTTGGGTCGTCGCCATCCTGGCTGGCTTCGCTTGCCTCGGGGGCCTTGCCATCCTGGCTCACCTTGGCGTTCGCATTCTCGACGCCGGCTTTTGCAGCAACGACGTCATTTCCACCGCCCCAGCTCCTGGGGGGCTCCGGCAGGCGATCGTCTTCGTCCGCAACTGTGGCGCGACGACGCGCTATGGAACCAACGTCTCCGTTCTATCGGCCGGTGACAATATCGGAGACGAAGCCGGGAGCATCTTCTTGGTCGATGAACCTCCGTTCAACACGGTCCTCAGGAACAGAATTGGCGGCCCTCGCGTGGAGGTACGTTGGCTGGGTGCCGACAGCCTTCTCGTGAGTTACGCTTCGGGAGTTGAGATCCACCGCCAGGTGCTCGTGGAGCAAGGAGTCCACGTCAGGTATGCGACGCTCCAATAGCGCGGTGCCTAACAAGCGCATGAAGCTGGCGGGCCGTGGCCGCCGCGTGAGTAAGGAAGGCATCTGCTTGATTGCGGCGGCCCCGGCCCGCAGCTTATGCGCGGTCCGTTAGGCGCCATCGCACGCGGTCCGTTAGGCGCCATCGCACAATGAGCGTGAGCCTCATTTGCCCCAGCTGCGGCACGCCCGTCACCATCCACCGGGCGCCGGTCTCCGTTTGCCACAATTGTCAAGCCGCCTTTCCTGAGGCCCTGCGACTCTCCGCCGAGGCAGCTCTCGCGCGTGAGAAGATCGGCCGTCCCCTCTTACTCACCATCGGCATGTATGTTGCTCCGACGTTCGGGGGATTTGTCCTGCTGTTCACGCTCCTCGCTCCGCTGAATGTCGGTCACTACACCCTCAATGGTGAGGTCGTCACTGGGCTGGAGTTCCTAAAGCACGCCGGGCTCCTGTTCATAGCCCTGGGCGCCACGGCTCTGGCCGCGGCCTACGCGATCTGGAAAGAGCACTCATGGAGTCGCTGGGCCATCATGGCCTTCTGGCTAGCTCAGTTAGCCGGTGCGCTCGGCACGGGCTGGAGCGACTCGGGAGTTGCAGGTGCTGCAGGAGCAGTCGCATCTCTCTTGCTTGCCCTGGTCCTGGTGGGCTGGTACCTGTTTGGCAAGGAAAACGTCGTCGAGTACTATCGAGCACTCGCGAAAGGTGAGGCCGCTGTCGCAGCACGCCGTGCATCCGGCCAGAGCGATGGCGCCTAACAAGCGCATGAAGCCGACGGGCCGTGGCCGCCGCGTAAGTAGGGAAGGGTCTGTCTTGATTGCGGCGGCCCCGGCCCGCAGCTTATGCGCGGTCCGTTAGGCGGCACGGCGTGCAACCCAATTCACCACTCGTGCATCTAATCTCTGATTGGCTGTCGCTTTGTGGGCGCTGTCCCGCCTATAGTCGCGAGCAGACGATAATGCTGCGGTGGACTTGGATTCTCTTCGCTGCTGTCTCCTGTAACACGCCGCCACCCCAAACGGCTGCGGCTCCGACCTCTGAGCGCCCATGGAGGCCCGTCGCTAGCGCGAGCATGGCCCGGTCGGAATCCTTCCTGGTCGACGATGAGCCCCTCGCTGCTGACCTTGGACTTTCGCCCGGGGAGGTTACCGACTCGATCATCACCACGCTCCTCACTCATCGCCTTACACTCCCCGCTCACGTGACCGTTGGGATCCTCCACCTTCCTGGCACTCGAGCCCGTCGCTCATGGCTCCTGACGACTGAAGCGAATGAGTTGACCCAAGCCCTTGCAGACTCGGCTGTCGCGAGTCTCTCACGCGCCACTAGAGTCGGCCGAGCGGGTGTACTTCCTGCGCTCCTCGTCGGCGACCAACCAACCGTGGCGTCCCTACGCGAAGGCGCGGCACGCCTCCAGGCCGACCTGCTTCTCGTGTATCGCCCGAGCTGTCGGCTATTCGAGAGGCAACCCTTTGTCGGGTCTGCTCAGTATCGCAGCGATTGCACGATTGAGGCGGTCGTGCTCGACACACGGTCAGGCGTTATTCCGTTCTCAGGCGTCATCACCCGAACCGCGGTGACTCAACATCAACGCGGGGATTTCGACGACGCGGGCACCTGGCGGCGCGTTCAGCTCGACGCAATGCTCCAAGCGGTTGTGGAGGTATCCCAACGAGTCGGCAGTTTCCTCAACGGCGTGCCAGAACAATGAGGCTGAAGGGATGAGGGTGCCGTGCCGCCTAACAAGCGCATGAAGCTGGCGGGCCGTGGCCGCCGCGGAAGTAGGGAAGAGGTCTGCTTGATGGCGGCGGCCCCGGCCCGCAGCTTATGCGCTGACCGTTAGGCGGCTCACGGGGAGTTCGGCGCTAGCGCAGCAACGCCGGTGCGACCACGAGGAGGCTCGGATGCGACCATCTGGTTCTGCGTCGAGTGCCGTGGTGCTTCTCTGGGTCGCGGCACTCCTG
>JBGOUQ010000022.1:0-63756 GCA_041477065.1 Gemmatimonadota bacterium | reverse complement strand
CCCCGCGCGCCCCCCGCCGGCGGGGGCGGGCCGGGCGCCGCCGCCCGCCCAGCGGCGACCCACTCGGCCGCCGCGGCCGCGTCCGCGCAGACCACCAACGCCGGCATCGGTGCCAACGCCCAGACGGCAGCCGCGTGCTCTACCCCCGGGGGCGTCACCAGCACCACGTGGCGGCCGCGCTCCAGCGCGGTCCGCGCGTCATCCAGTCCCGTCACACGAGCCTCGATTGTCAAAGGGCGAACGGCGAATCGTCGTGCGGGATGCTAGTTTCGGGGGGGGCAGTCGGCAAGCCCCAGCCGCCACCCGCACACGCCACGGAGCCACGCGTCCATGAGCGAGGGCCTGTCGCCCAACCTGCAGCACCTCGAGACGTCGGCCACCATCGCGATTTCCCAGGAGGCCAAGCGCCGCAAGGCGGCAGGGCAGGACGTGATCGACCTCGGCGCCGGCGAGCCCGACTTCCCCACGCCCTCGCTTCCTGCCGACGCCGGCATCAAGGCGATCCGCGAGGGGAAGACACACTACCCGGCGAACGAGGGCATCCTCGAGCTGCGCGCTGCCGCGGCCACGCACCTCGCCCTCCTCTCCGGCGGCCGGCCGGTGAACGCGGACCACATCGTCGTCTCCAACGGCTCCAAGCAGTCGCTGTTCAACGCCTGCTTCAGCGTCTTCGGGCCGGGAGACGTCGTCGCGATTCCGGCCCCCGCGTGGGTGTCCTATCCGCAGATCGTCCACCTGACGCGGGCGCGGCCGGTCCTGGTGTCGGGCGATCCCGAATGGGGGCTCAAGGTCAGCGTGCGTGAGCTCGAGCGCATGCTGCCCGCCGCCACCGGGCTCATCCTCTGCTCGCCGTGCAACCCGACGGGCTCGGTGTACACACACGCCGAGATCAAGGCCATCGCGCAATGGGCGCGACAGCACAAGGTCTGGGTCATCTCGGATGAGATCTACCGGCGCATCCACTACGGGACCGGGCCCGCGCCTTCGTTCCTCGATCTGCCCGACGAGCTGCTGGAGCGGGTCGTGATCATCTACGGCGTCAGCAAGGCGTACGCGATGACGGGCTGGCGCATCGGGCTCGCCCTCGCGCCTGCGGCGGTCGCCAAGGCGATGGCGGCGCTACAGTCGCACACCACCACCGGGGCGAACCACATCGCGCAGTACGCCGCTGCGGCCGCGTTGGGCGACGAGCGCGTCGAGCAGGACGTGGGCCGTATGGTGACCGAGTTCCGCAAGCGCCGCGACCTCGTGGTGGCGCGGTTCCGCCAGGCCTTGCCCGGCGTCGAGTACGTCGAGCCGCTCGGCGCTTTCTACTTCTTCTTCCGGGTGGATTCCTTCGGGGGCATCAGCGGCACGCAGTTCTGCACCCGGCTGGTCGGCGAGCACGGCGTGGCGCTGGTGCCGGGCGCGGCGTTCGGGGACGATCGCTGGGTGCGGCTGTCATATGCGGCCGCGACGCCGGACATCGAGCGCGCGCTGGAGCGGATCGTGGGGTTCGCGAAAAAGCTCGGAGACTAGAGCTTCACCACTCTGTGTGAGAGCGCCTCGATTCCGTTCTCCGTCATGAGAAAGTCGTCTTCGATCCGCACCCCGAACTTGCCGAGCTGGTAGATCCCGGGCTCGATCGTGAAGACCATCCCCGGCTCGAGCCGGGTCTCGTTGCCTTCGACCAGATAGGGCACCTCGTGTCCATCCATCCCCATGCCGTGGCCCAGCCGGTGGGTGAAGTACTGCCCGTAGCCCGCGTCCGTGATCACCTTGCGCGCCGTGCGGTCCATCTCCTGGCACAGCGTGGTGAACGGCCTGCCGAACTGCAGCGCCGCCGTCTGGGCGTCGTGGACGGTGTTGAAGACCTTCTTGAATTCCTCGGAGGGCGCGTCACCCCACCAGATCGTCCGCGTGATATCGGATTCGTAGCCGGTCACCGGAGAGCCGGCGTCGATCAACACGACCATCTCGCGCTCGAGCTTGGGCCCGCCTGGGCCGCCGTGCGGCAGGGCGCTCGAAGGCCCGAACTGCACCAGCCCGCCGCCCGGGGCGCCGCGCGAGCGCATCTCGTCGGACAGTCGGCTCGCCACTTCCCGCTCCGTCATCCCGGCTGCGAGGGCGGCGAAGGTGGCCGCGATCGAGGCTTCCGTGACGGCGATCGCCTGCCGGATGAGGGCGACCTCTTCGGGATACTTGATGATCCGTAGGCGCTCGGTGATCGGCTGCCCCGTCTGGATGCGCCAGTTCGAGCCGGTCACGTCGTCCAGCCGCACGTACGAGGCGTAGTCGAACGTCTGCTCCAGGCCGATGTCCCCACGCCGGTGCAACGGCTTCATCTGATTCAGCGCCTTGTCGACCAGCTTCCAGGGGTCCTCCTGCTCCGCCCAGCCGCGAAGGTCCTGGACGGAGGTGTTCTGCTTGATGCGCTCCACCTCGAATGAGGGACAGACGATCACCGGCGCGCCCTTGGCCGGCACCAGCAGGGCGATGAGCCGCTCGCTGCGGCCCGGGTTGTAGCCCGTCAGATACTGGAAGTTGGTGCTCGGCGCCGCGACGAAGAGATCGAGCTTGCGCGTGATGAGCTCCTGGCGGAGCCGCTCCTGCCGCCGCGCGAACACCTCAGGGCCGAGCACGGGTTGCTGAGGCCAGGGGGGGATGGGACGGAGCGCGGAGGCCGGCTCGGGCGCCGTCGCACCCATTGCGTCCTTCCACCCTACCGCCGTCAACATTGTCGCCCCCGCCGCCGCCACGAACTGTCGTCGCTCCACGTGCTGACTCCTCTCGGGACTCGCGCTATATTACCCGCCCCACGCACATGTCGGAAGGCAGTCGCCCATGCACTTCGAAGCACGGATCGAGCCGCTCGATGGCAAGCTTCCCAAGGTCACCTACCATTGGGACCCGGAGACGGACATCCTCTCGGTCGTCTGTAAGGGCGGGGGGAAGGCCACCGGCTTGAACGGCACCGTCGACCTCGAGGGCGACGACGGCTCCTTTGTGGTGCTCGACGTCGCGGGCGGGACGTTGCGCGGGCTCGACGTAGTCACCTGGCCCGACGACGTGCGCACCGTGGACACGTTGGCCGCGCCGGACGCGCCCAAGGAAGGGCGTGTGATCTTCCCGAGCCGCCAGTCGCAGCCGGGTGTGGCGGCGGTCGAGGTGGACACCGCCCTCACCGTGGACAAGAACGCGAACGAATCGCTGTTCCATATCCGCGTGGGCCGGACGCGGCCGGCGACCGCGGTCCGCGTCGCCGATTGTCTGCTGGTCGAGTTGGACAAGCAGCTGCGCCTGGCGGGTTTGTGGCTGCTCGAAGTGCCGCCGTTTCCCAACGTCGAGGCGACCGCCTAGGCGCATCCCGGGCCGCACAGCTCCATGAACGACGATCTGCCACGACTGGAAGGGCTCTCCGAGCCGGCCAAGTACGAGCGGCTGGTTGAGCGCGACCCGGACGTTTGGTGGAGCGAAGTCGGCCCGTTTGTCGGCCTGCACGAACTGAACGTCGCCCGTGTCGACTACTTCCGCGGTGTGTGCGGCGGCTTCGCGGGCCGCCGCGTGCTCGACGTCGGGTGCGGCGGCGGCATTCTGGCCGAGTCGCTGGCGCGCGAGGGCGCGCTCGTGACCGGCGTCGACCCGTCGGCGAGGTCGCTGGAGGCGGCGCGCGCCCACGCGGCCGGGTCGCGACTCGCCATCGAGTACCGCCTGGGCACGGCGGAAGACCTGCCGGCGGCCGGGTTCGCCGGGACCTTCGATCTCGTCTTCGCCGTGGATGTGCTGGAGCACGTGGAAGACCTGGAGCGGAGTCTCGCCGCCATCGCCCGCCTGCTCGCTGGGGGGGGGGGTGGCGCGCTGGGGTTCCTGACGCACAACCGCACGCCGGCCGCCTTCCTCCAGCTCATCTGGGCCGAGGAGTATGTGGACCACACCATGCCCGAAGGCTTCCACGAGTTTCGGCGATTCATCACGCCGGGCGAGCTCACGGACGGACTCGCGCGCGTGGGGCTCGCCGTGCAGGAGGTGCGGGGTCTGGGACGCGCCGAGGAAGGTAGCGGCCGTCGTATCCTGACCGACGACCGCAGCGTGACGTACATCGGCTGGGCCCGGAAGTCGTGAGCGCCTCCCTTTCGGACTGGACCGAGCGGATCGTCGCCGCCGGCGCCGTCCCCGCGGCCTTCGTGCCTCCCGCGAGCGGCGGACGGACGGACGTCGAGGAGTTCGCCGGCGCCGAGCTGGTCGAGGACGGGCCACTGGCGCTGCACGCGATCCTCCCGGGGCCGGCGCCCGCCGCCGTGACGTTTCTCGACGGCATCCAGCAATGGGCCGTGGTCGGCTACGACGGGGTCGTCCCGATCGTGCGCGGATACGTCGCCGCGGCGGCGCGCCGCCGCGGCGGGGATCGGCGACCGCGCACCATACGGGAGGCTGCGCGCGAGCTCGCGGTTGCGCCGCTCACCCTGCTGCGGGCGAGCGTGCGCCGCGCGATCGAGGCGAGCGGCGTCGCCGTCGTAGACGTGGGGGCGGACGCCGCCGGCCAACCGGGGCGCATGCTGGCGGCGGCCCAACAAGCCGTGAACGCCGAGCGGGTACGGATCGAGATCGCGGTGGCGGAGCCGGTCGCCGAGCGCCTGGCGGTGGGGGAGTGGCTCGTGGTGGACGGGCTGCTGTCGGAGTCGGCCCGGTTGGCGGGCCACGCCCGCACGCTGGGTGTGATCAAGAGCCACAGTGCCCAGTACTTCGAGGGCATGGAGCAGCAAACGGCGCTCACCGCGCCCGCGGGCACGCGCACGTCGGTGTTCCGCCCGCGGGGGCGGGCGCGACACGAAGTCTATTCGTGGTATCTGCGGCTCTGGCCCTGGGAGGGGAACGATCTCCTGTTCGGGCTGCTGCGGATCGAAGCGCGCGCGCACCCGGAGACCGTCGCGGCGGCGACCGCAGTGAGCGGCTGGCTGCTGGCCGAGCGCGCGCCGCTCGCCGCTCCCGACGCGCGGTGGGACCGGTTGCTGTATCCTATACATGACGTGGAGACCTACTTGCGGAGCCGCGCGCCCCGGGACCTGCTCGCCGGCGCCGCCTCTCGACTCCCGAAGACGGGAACGTGATCGATCGCGCCAGTCCTTCCCCCATTCTCGTCGGCCGCGTCGTCGCGACCGAGCTGAAGCCAGCTACCCCGCACCAATTCCATTTCTGGACGGCGACCGAGACGAGTATGGGGATCGGCGCGATCGTCAAGGTCGAGGGACCAGGGACCGGGGATCAGGCCGGGCGCATCGTCTACGGGGTCGTCACGGACGCGTTTGCGTACTCCGATCTGGCCACACCGCTGCACGACGTAGTGGGGGCGGAGGGCGATCCCGCGCGCGCCGCCGACGCGCCGACCGTGCGCCAGGAAATCCGGCTGTGGACGGCTGCGGTGCTGCGCCAGATTCCCGAAGAGCCGCTGCAGCCCGTGCCGCTCGGCCGGGTGTTCGTGGCGAGCGACGCCGACGTGGCCGCGGCGCTGCGGATGGACGCCTATCTGTCGGGCGCGACTCCGACGGGAATCCCCGTCGGCCTCTACACCGCCGGCGGCCTCGAGTCCCCCGTCTACCTCGACGCCGATTTCCTCCTGGGCCCCGAGGCGGCCCACCTCAATATCTCGGGCGTCTCCGGCCTCGCCACCAAGACCAGCGCGGTGGAGTTCCTGCTCGCCTCGATCTTCCAGCACTTCCCGGCCCACAAAGGCAGAATCGCGGCGGTGTGCTTCAACGTGAAGGGACCCGACCTCTGCTTCCTCGACCAAGCCGGGCCGCTGGCCGATGAGGATCGCCGCCGCTACGAGCGCCTCGGCGTGACGCCCGAGCCGTTCCCGGAGGTGCGCTACTACGCGCCATACAAAGCCGACGGCGTGAATGTGAACACGCTGCGCACCCACCCCGACCTCGCCTCCTCCGTGGAGCCGCTCGTGTGGGGCCTCGCGGAGGTGCTCGACTACGCGGAGGTGCTGCTCAACCGCGACGACATCGATGCCAAGGCCGACGCCTTCATCGATTTCCTCGCCGACCGCGTGCTGGGGCGCGACTTCGACGACGGCTTCGGCGGCACGCACCGGGTGCAGAGCTTTGCCGACCTCGACCGGCTGTTCCGCGCCATCTTCGACGGGCTGGAAGTCCAGAGCGGCGGGCGGGGTGACATGTGGCGCACGCATCACATCGCGACGATCCGCAAAGTCCGCAACCGGCTGTCCAACATCACCACGCGCTGCAAAGGGCTCGTGGCCGACGACGGCGCGTCGAGCGATCTGCCGTGGGGAGCGTTCGAGGACCGCGCCGTATACGTGGTGGACCTCGCCAACGTGGACCCGCTGGGGCAGGATCTCGTCTTCGCGCGGATCGTGTCCAAGCTGCGCGAGCACCTCGAGCGCCGGGATCTGGGAGTAGGCGCGGTGGTGGTGTTCGTCGACGAGCTGAACAAGTACGCGTCCGCGGATGGGCCGGACACGTATGTGAAGAAGATGCTCCTCGACATTTCGGAGCGAGGCCGCTACCTCGGCCTGGTGCTGTTCGGGGCCGAGCAGTTCCGCTCCCAGGTGCACCGGCGCGTGGTCGGAAACGCCGGCACCCAGCTGTTCGGGCGCATGGACATGGACGAGCTGGCCACGCCTGGCTACCAGGTGCTCTCCCCGGCGACGAAGATCAAGCTGGCGACGTTGCCCGCCGGCGAGCTGATGATCCGCCATCCACATTTCACGCAGCCGATTTTCGTCCGCTTTCCACGCCCCGCGGTGCTGCGCGGCCGGGACGGCGTGGAGCGCTTCCGGCCGGCGGACGACTTGCCGTTCGCGGACGCCGTGGTGCGACAGCTGGTGCGGCTCGATCGGGGCGTGCGGCCCAACCAGGTGAAGGATCTGATCGAGGGCCGCGAGGAAGAAGACGTGCGCCGCGCCGTGGCCGCGACCCGCCGGGCGAGGCCCGCGGACGTGGCCGGCTTCTTTCGGAAGTCGCTGGGCAGTCGTGTGACCGCCGATACGCCGCGCGCGCGCACCGTCGTGCCGCCGCTCAACCCGATTTCCGATGACCCATACTGACCGGAGCCTGCCCATGCGTGCGCTTCGTCCGCTCGCCCTCCTCCTCGCGCTCAGCGCCGCCGGGTGCGGCGGCGGCGGCAAGATCGCCCTCCGCTACCATCCGCGGGCCGGGGGCGCGTTCCGCTACGCGCTGGAGCAGGCGTCTAACTTCAAGTTCGACGGGGGGCCGTTCGCCGCCGCGCCAGCCCAGGACATCACGCTGCACCTGGAGTTCACGCAGCGCGTGTCGGGTCCCGCGCTCGGCGGAACGAGCGTCAGCGTGGTGATCGACACGGCGGCGATGTCCGCGCCAGGCATGCCCGAGGGCATGCTGGACGCCCAGCTCGCGGGCGTGCGCGGCCTCACCGGGGAGTTCGTGTTCGATGAGCGCATGGTCGCCCTCTCGAGCCGGTACTCGAACGCCCAGGGGACGGTCCCGGCGCTGGTCGAGCAGATGAAAAACGGGCTCACCGTTACGGCGTTTCCCCTGCCCGCCGACCCGGTGGGCACCGGCGACTCCTGGACCGCCGAGGTCGACTTGCCGATGCAGCTGCCGGGCGCGACCGGCGGCCTCCGCGCGCACAATACGCTCACCCTCAGGGACGTCCAGACGTCGGGCGGAGACACGATCGTCGTCATCGCGGTCGAGACCCGGTTCCCCGACCGGCCCGTGACGATCACCCGCCAGGGCCAGACCGCGACCGTTTCGATGACGGGCACGCTGAGCGGCGAGCAGACCTTCTCCCTCACCCGCGGCACCGCGCTCGGCAGCCACATGGCCGGCACTCTGCACATGGCGATGACGATGCCGGGGGCGCCGGCGGGCATGTCGCTCACGCTGCGGCAGGAGACCACGTTGAAGCTGCTGCCGGGCGGAGGGTCGTGAGCGGGTGAAGCTCGCCCACCTGGCCGACCTGCACCTCGGGTTCCGGCAGTTCGACCGGCAGACGCCGCGCGGCGGCAACCAGCGCGAGGCCGACCTCGCCGAGGCGTTCCGCCGCGCCGTGGACGACCTGCTCGAGCAGCGCCCCGACCTGATCGTGATCGCGGGAGACGTGTTCCACTCGGTCCGCCCGACGAACTCCGCTATCCTCTTCTTCTTTCAGCAGCTGCAGCGCGTGCGCGTGGGGCTGCCCGAGGCGCCGGTCGTCCTCGTCGCTGGCGAACACGACACCCCCCGCTCGCTGGAGACCAGCACCATCCTGCGGCTGTACGAGGCCCTGGGAGTCGAGATCGCCGTGGAGGCGCCGCGACGCATCGTGTTGCCCAAACTCGACTGCGCCGTCCTCGCGGTCCCGCACCAGGCGCTGGCGCAGGCGGACCAGCCGGCGCTCCGACCCGAGCGCGGCGGCCCGACCTTCAACGTCCTGGTGACCCACGGCAACCCTCCGGGACTGGGGGAGGCGCGGGGCACGCTGGAGTATGGGGGCGCGCTGGTATCCCGCGAGGTGCTGGCCCCGGAAAGGTGGGACTACGTCGCGCTCGGCCATTACCACGTGGCGTACGAGGTCGCGCCCAACGCGTGGTATGCAGGGAGCCTGGAGTACTTCCCGCCGAACCCCTGGGGTCAGCTGCAGGACGAGGCCGAGCGCAAGCGCCATGGCAAAGGCTATCTCCTCGTCGACCTGCCCGGGGCGCGTGTCACGTTCCGGCCGATCGCGCCCGTGCGCCATCATCTCGACCTTCCGCCGATCAACGGCGCCGGCCTGTCCGCCAAGGACCTCGACGCGCTCATCGCCGACTGCGTGGCCAAAGCCAAGCCGGCGATCGACGATCAGATCGTGCGCTTGCTCGTGTGGGACGTGCCGCGGGCGGTCGCGCGGGACCTGGACCACCCCGCGATCCGCGCCTACAAGGCGCGCGCTCTCAACTTCCTGCTCGACCTGAGACGCCCTGAGGAACACCACGTGGAGGCCTCGGGGGCACCGGGTCGCCGCCAGACTCTACCGGAAACGGTGCGCGACTTCCTCACCCGCCGCCCGCTCGATGCCGACCTCGACCGGGACGCGTTCGTCCGCGTCGGCGTCGAATACGTCGAGCAGGCGGGCGGCGGGGACGAGGGCGGAGCGACCGCCTGATGGAGCTCCTGCGGCTGCGGTTGGCCAACTTCCGCCAGCACGAATCGACGGACATCGAGTTCGGCGCGGGGCTCACCGGGGTGTTCGGGGCCAACGGGTCGGGGAAGAGCACCCTGCTCGAGGCGATGGCCTGGGCGCTGTACGGCGCGCAGGCCGCGCGCGGCGACCGCGATTCGATCCGACGCCTCTCCGCCACCGGCCGCGCGAGCGTGGAAGTGGAGCTCGAGTTCCGGCTCGGCGGTCACGAATACCGCGTACTCCGTCGGTTGCATGACGCCGAGCTGTTCCAGGACGGCCAGCGGGTCGCCAACTCCTTACGGGCGGTGACGGAGCGGCTCGAGCGGGTCATCGGCATGACGCACGAGGAGTTCTCCAACACGTACTTCGCGGGACAGAAGCAGCTGGCGGTGCTGGCCTCGAAGAAGCCGGGCGAGCGGGCGGCGTTTCTCTCCCAGGTGCTCGGGTACGAGAAGCTGCGGCTGGCGCAGGAGCGGGTGCGGGAGGTGAAGAACACGCTCGGTGCCGAGCTGCGCGGCATGGAATCCGGGCTTCCCGACGCGGCCGAGCTGGCGCGCGGGCGGCGCCTGGCCGAGGAACGGCAGGCGGGGGCGCGCGCGGCGGCGCAGCGCGCGGAGGCGGCGCGGGCCGGGGCGCAGGAGGCGCTGGCGCGGGAGGAGCCGCGCTGGAACGAATGGATGGCGCGGCGCGAGCGGACGCTGTCGCTCGACGGCGAACGGCGCATGGCCGAGCAGGCGGCCGAGGGGGCACGGCAGGAGTTCAAGCGTCTCGACAAGGAGCTGCGGGACGCGGTGGACGCCCGTAATCAGCTGAAGCGGCTCGCCCCCGAGCTCGCGCCGATCCAGCGGCTCAAGCGGGAATTGGCGGAGCTCGAGGGATTGCAGCGCGAGGAAGCGGCGCGCCGGGCGGACCAGGCGCAGCTGGCCGAGCTGGCGCGGACGGTGGCCGTGCGGGAACGGCGCATCGCCGAGCTGGGCAACGCGGCCGAAGCGCTGGTGGAGGCCGAGCGTGAGGCGGTGAGCCTGGAAGCGCGCGCGGAGGCGGCGGACGGGGTGGTGGAAGAGCAACGGGCGGCGTGGGAGCGGGACAAGGAGTACGCCGGCACCAAGCGCACCGAGCTGTTGAAGCAGTACGACGACGTGAGGGAGCAGCGCGACCGGATCGCGCAGCTGGGCCCGGAGGGCGTGTGCCCGACGTGCCGGCGGCCGCTGGGCGAGGAGCATGCGGCGGTGCTCGGCATCCTCGACCGGCAGCTGCAGGCGATCGTGGACGACGGGAAGTACTTCCGCCAGCGGTTGGAGCAGCTCACCCAGCCGCCGCCGGCGGTGGGGGTGGCGGAGGCCGAGCGGGACGCTCGGCGGGAGGCGGTCCGCCGGGCGCGCGAACACGCGGGGAAGCTGCGTGCCCAAGGAGAAGAACGCGAGCGGGCGGTGGCGGAGCTGGAGACGGCGCGGCGCCGCGGCCGGGAGCTCGAAGCGCAGGTCGCGGCGCGCCCGACCGGCTATGACGTGGCGCGGCACGACGCCGTCCGGGCGGATCTGACGAAGCTCGAGCCGGTGGCGCTGGAGGCGGCGGCGCTCGAGGCGCGGGCCGAGCGGGCGGAGATCCTGGTGGGGGAGGCGGAGCTGGCCGAGCAGGCGCTGAGCGAGCGGGAGCGGAAGGCCCAGGAGCTCGCCGCCGCGGTCGCGGCTGAGGGATTCAGTGCGGAGCAGTTCCGCGCCGCCAAGGAGCGCTTCGACCGCGCCACCGGTGCGCTGCGCGAAGCCGAGATCGCCGTCGCCGAAACGCGAGGCGATCTGCTGCGCGCCGAGGGCGATGTGCGGGAGACGGAACGCCGCGAAGCCGAGCGGGCGGCGCGCGAGCGGCAGATCGCCGAGCTCAAAGCCCGCCAGCGGCTGCACAATGAGCTGGACCGCGCCTTCTCCGATCTGCGGGCCGACCTCAACGCGGCGATGCGCCCCGAGATCGCCGACCTCGCGTCGTCGTTCCTCGCCGACCTCACGGACGGCCGGTACGACGAGGTGGACCTCACCGAGGACTACACGGTGACGATCCTCGACGGGGGCGTGCCGAAACCGGTGATCTCGGGCGGAGAAGAAGACCTCACCGCCCTGGTGCTGCGGCTCGCCATCTCGCAGATGATCGCCGAGCGGGCGGGGCAGCCGTTGTCGCTGCTCGTGCTGGATGAGATCTTCGGCTCGCTCGACGAGGCGCGCCGGACGCACGTGCTGGCGCTGCTGCGGCGGCTCGCCGACCGGTTCCCCCAGGTCATTCTCATCACGCACATCGAGCAGGTGCGGGAGGGGCTCGACCGGGTGATCCGGGTGGAGTACGACGCGGGACGGGGCATTAGCGTGGTGCGCGACGAGACGGCGACTCTGGGGACGGCCGATGCGGGCGTGGCTGCCTGAGCGCGAGGTGCACGGGCCCGAGCGCCCGACCGAGCAGGACATCGAGGGTCTGAACCGCGTCTTCGCCGACGCGTTCACCGACCGCTATCGGCGCGACGGGCTCGTCGGCGTCCGGGTGCCGCACCTGAACCCGCTAGTGTGGCGGTACGCGCTCCTCGACGCCGGCGACGGTGCAATGGTCTGGCGCGACGAGTCAGGGCAGGTGGCCGCCTTCAACGTCGGACACCGCTCGGGCACCGAAGGGTGGATGGGCCCCCTCGCCGTCCGTCCCGACCGTCAGGGCCAGGGGACCGGCAAGACGATCGTCCAGAGCGTGGCGGACTGGCTGATCTCGCAGGGGGTTGCGACGCTCGGCCTCGAGACGATGCCGCGAACCGTGGATAACATCGGCTTCTATTCGCGCCTCGGGTTCGCGCCCGGCCACCTCACCGTGACCATGACCAGCGACATCGGGAGCCGGCGCCGCGCGGCGCCGACGCTGCTGTCCGCGCGTCGCGGCGATGCCCAGAATGCCGCCCTCGAAGCGGCGCGGGGACTCGTCGCCGCGCTCGCCCCGGGCTACGACTTCACCCGCGAGATCCTCCTCTCCGCCGAGCTCGGTCTCGGCGACGCCGTACTGCTCGATGGCGACGCCACGCTCGACGCCCTCGTCCTGTGGCACTCCGCCCCGCTCGCTGAAGGGCGGCCGCGCGACGAGGTCCGCGTGCTGAAGCTCGCGGCGCGCGATGCCGGCGCGTTCGAGGCGGCGGTGGCCGCTGTGGAGGCCGCCGCCGCCCATGCCGGGATCCGCCGCGTGTCGTTCCGCTGCCAGACCGCCTACGAGACCGCCTACCGCCACCTCATCGCCCGCGGCTACCGGGTTCGCTGGACCGATCTGCGGATGACGTACGAAGGCCACCCGGAGCGCCGGCCGGAGCAGGGCGTGCTGTTTTCGAACTGGGAGATATGACGGCCGGCCTTCTCATCTTCGCCCTCACCTATCTCTTCATCGCGGTTCAGCGGCTCCCCTTCATTCATCTCAACCGGCCGGCCGCGAGCCTGCTCGGTGCGGTGGCGATGGTCGTCGCCGGCGTGCTCACGCTCCAGGACGCCTACGCCGCAGTGGACTTCGACGTTCTGGTCTTCCTGCTCGGCCTGATGCTGATCGTCGGCTACCTCGAAGTGGGCAGGTTCTTCGAATGGACGGCGGAATGGGTGCTGCGTCGCGCCCGCACCCCCGCGCGGCTGCTGCTGGGCGTCGTCGTCGGCGGTGGGCTGCTGTCCGCGCTGTTCGTGAACGACACGATCTGTCTGGTCGTCACGCCCGTTCTGCTTGCGGCGCTCGGCCCGCTCCGCGTGCGGCCTACGCCCTACCTCATCGGCCTCGCCATGGGGGCCAACGTGGGTTCGGTCCTCTCCGTCACCGGCAACCCGCAGAACATGCTGGTGGGGATCTGGAGCGGCGCGTCGTTCGGCGCATTCCTGTGGCATATGCTGCCGGTCGGCCTGGGTGGGCTCGCGATCACCTACGGCTACCTCCGCTGGGCGTTTGCGCGTGAGCTCGCCGAGCCGTTCGGCGAGCCACTCGCACCGGTGCCCGTCGCGATCGACCGCCCGCTCGTGGCGAAAGGGCTCGCGCTGTTCGGCGTGGCATGCGTCGCGTGGCTCGCCGGCGGGTCGTTGCCGCTGGTCGCCATCACCGCCGGCGCGCTGATGGTGGCGGTGGCCCAGCGTGACCCGGCCTACGCCATCGACCGGGTCGAGTGGTCACTGCTGCTGTTCTTCGCGTCACTGTTCGTGGTGATGCGCGGCTTCGAGCGCACCGGGGCCCTCGCCTGGATCGACGGTCACGCGCTGGGGCTGATCCGGGACGGCTCCTCCTGGAGCGCGGCCGCGGTGGTGAGCGGCGTGATGGCGACGCTGTCCAATCTCATCTCCAACGTCCCAGCGGTGATGCTGTGGCGCTCCACGGTGCCACAACTCCCGGATCCGGCGCTGATGTGGCGCGTCGTGGCGATGAGCTCGACCTTCGCCGGCAACCTGCTGCTGATCGGCTCGATGGCGAACCTGATCGTGGCCGAGCGGGCGGAGTCCCGCGGGGTACACCTGGGGTTCGGTGAATACGCGAAAGTGGGCGTGCCGGTGACGCTGCTGACGATCGCGTGGGGCGTGGTGATGCTGGTGGCGCTACGGTAGCCCGCTACTGCCCCGCCAGAGCGAACGCAGGAGGTACGGAGCGGTCCGTCGTCCCGGTGACGTAGATGGCGGGCGCCAGCCCCAGAACTTCCGTGACGTGAGTCGTGCCGGGCGGGACGTCGAGCCGGTCACCGGGGCCGAGCTCGACGGCGACGGCTCCCGCGGTGATCCGCAGGTACCCGGAGAGCACCCACCGAGTTTCGGGAAACGGATGCACGTGGGCGTTCGTGCAGGTACCTGGGACGTCCGACCACCAGGCCGTCACCATGCCTTCGTGCTGGAGCGCGTTGCGGAGCGTGGATAGCTGCAGGGGCCCGAGCGCAGGGTCCCAGCGCTTCACGGTGAGCATGTGGAAAAGCTACGGACGGCCCGGGGAGCTCGCCAGAGCGCGGCTCAGGACAGGAACTTCGGCGCTCCGATCAGCACCCGGCGCGCCAGCAGCGTGACCCCTACCGCGTACAGTAGATGTGGATAACCGCTCGGCACGTGCGCAACGAAGGCGAGCGCGATCCATGCGGCGATCGCGGCGATTGCGGTGATCAATGTCACGTTCATGGCGAATCCTCCCGGAGCCTTCACGATCCCTTCCTTGACGATTCGGCCCTGCACAGTAATGTAGTCATAGGAGCGGAGAGTCTAATTATTGAGCCAACAGCTCGATCGTGGACCCAGATACTGCGACCGATGTCATGCCCCTTCGCGGGGGAAGACAGACGCCCTAGTGAGGGACCAGCCATTACTTTCGGGCTTCAATAATCCTCTTCGTTCCTGTTGTATCCGGTCGGCCGGTCCGCGTTGAGCGGCGCCGGCCGATCGGCGTTTCCGCCCCTAGCGCCGCCGCACGGTTTCCCAGAAGTACTGTGGGGCGAGCAGGCGCTTCCCCTTCACCACGAATCCGATTCCCAGGATCACGATCCAGATCCCGTAGGCCACCGCCACTTCGTCCCGCCAGTGGGGCACTAGGAACTGCGCCAGCCAGAGCACGAATAAGATCGTCGCGTCGAGCCAGTCGAATTCCATGTTGAAGAGCAACAGCATGGCGAGGCCGCTCTGGAGCAGGGTGAGCGCGATCTCGAGCCGCTGCGGAGCGTCGAAGTGGAAGTCCAACCACACGCCGGTGTGCCGCCAGTGCGAGTAGCCGAACACCAGCGGAATCATCGCGGCGAGCACGGTCCATTGGTTGATGTTGCTCGAGACCATGTTCATGAGCGCCATCGGCGCGTGGGTGACGCGCCGCGCCCAGTAGAACGCCGACACTTTCTCCGGGAACTCCGAGAGGAACGGCGCCACCCACTGCACCATGACGAACTGGCTCACGCCGAGCGTCCCCGCGAGAGCCAGGATCGAATCGAGAAATGGGTGTGCGGTGACGTACAGGAGGATGCCACCCACCGCGAACAGGCCGATGATCGCCCCCTTCTGGCGCCACCCCGGCTGCCGGTAGGCCCAGCGCGCGACCGCCGGCGCCTGGTCCAACCGCTCCACGTCGTGCGGCGGATTGCGGAACAGCACCCAGAGATAGCCGGCATACAGTGCGAGCAGGACCAGCGCGTCGATCCAGCTGAAGCTGGACTTGGCGAGGATGACGATGAAATACAGCAGCGGCGGCAGCAGCCCGACGATTTCGACCGCGTGCTCACGGTCCAGCTTGATCGTGGGCAGGCGCTCGGTCGCCTCCCGGCGACCCGAGTAGGCGAACACGGCGTAGATCATCGGCCAGCCGAGTCCGAGCAGCAGCCGGATCGCGCCGGTCAGATTCGCGATGGCGAGGTGGGCGCGCTCGGGGTCCTTCCCGGCCTCCCAGGCGATCACCGCCTCGACGGCGAATTCGGGGAGCGTCTGGAGCCAGGCGAGCAGCGCGAGTGCGAGGCCCTGGGAGATGAGGAACTGCGCAGCTTCCGCGGCCCACGCGACGAGGAACGCGGACAGCAGCATGCTCGGAAAGGTCCACAGCGCCGAGAGGGCCGAGCCTCCCGCCTGGGTCAGGGAGGCGAGTACCTTTAGGAGTCTCACCTGGCGCCGAAGATAGGCGCGCCCCGGAGGCACTACAAGCCATGGGTCGTGACGAGATGAAGTCGGCTAGCCAACACAGCTTTCACGAGACGCACACCCCGCCCACCGCGGTGCGCATCCCGTTCGAGACGATCGTCCGGGAGATGCTCGAGCAGCTGGGCGAGGACCCGCGCCGCGAGGGCCTGACGCAAACGCCCGCGCGCGTCGAGGCCTCGCTCAAGTGGCTGACGCGCGGCTATCAGATGTCCGTCGAAGACGTGATCGGGGACGCGATCTTCCACGAAAAGCACGAGAGCATGATCTGCGTGCGCGACATCGAGATCTACTCGATGTGCGAGCACCACATGCTGCCGTTCTATGGCAAGGCGCACGTCGCCTATCTGCCCGACGGGCGCATCGTCGGCCTCTCCAAGATTCCGCGCGTGGTGGAAGTCTTCGCCCGGCGGCTGCAGGTGCAGGAGCGTCTCACCGATCAGGTGGCCGACGCCCTGTGCCGCGTCCTGAAGCCCCTCGGCGTGGGCGTGGTGATCGAGGCCTACCACCTGTGCATGATGATGCGCGGGGTGGAGAAGCAGAACTCCAAGACGGTCACGAGCGCCTTGCGTGGCGCCTTCCGCGACGACGGCAAAACCCGGGATGAGTTCCTGCGACTCGTGCACGGGGGCAACAGCCTGGCGTGAGCGGCGCGCTCACCGGCAAGATCGCGCTCGTCACCGGCGCCTCCCGCGGCATCGGCCTCGCCGTGGCGGACGAGCTGCGGGCCGTCGGCGCCCACGTCATCCGGCTCGCCCGCTCCCTCAGCGACGGCTCGGCCGACCGCCAGACGGACATCCGCTGCGACGTTTCGGTCCCCGCCGACGTCGATCGGGCGGTCTACAAAGTCCTGAAAGAGACCGGCGCCCCCGACGTCGTCGTGAACAACGCCGGGACCTTCTTCATCAAGGCGTTCGAGCAGACGAGTGCGGCCGAGTTCGCCCAGTCGATCGCCGTCAACCTCACCGGTCCTTTTCTCATCGCGCGCGCGTTCGTGCCGCACATGGTGAAGCGCGGCAGCGGGCATCTGGTCACCATCGGCTCAATCTCCGACCACGTCGGGTTGGCCGGATCGACCGCCTACGCGGCGAGCAAGTTCGGCCTGCGGGGGATGCACGAGGTGATTCGCGTCGAGGTCGCGAGGACCGGCGTGCGCACGACCCTGGTCTCGCCGGGTCCGGTGGACACCGACGTCTGGGACGCCGTGGACCCCGACTCCAAGCCCGGGTTCACCAAGCGCAAGGACATGCTGCGGGCCGAGGATGTGGCCGAGGCGGTGCGGTGGGTGGTAACGCAGCCGGCCAGGGTCGACGTCACGGAGATCCGGTTGATGCCGGCGGTCTATACGCCAAGGGGATGACCGTGCGTGGTGCGTGGTGCGTGGTTTTCTCCGCGCTCGGCGCGGGCTCGGTCGCCGCGCAGCAAGTTCCGCCCTTGCCGGACTCGACGGGGTGGGGGGTGCATGTCCTCGCACTCGCCCGGGCGCCAGATAGCTCCATCTGGGTCGGCACCTATGGCGAAGGCATCTTCGTGCTGCGGCCGGGCGCCACCGCCTGGGAGCGCATCGCCAATTCGAGCGACACCGCCACCCATTCCATTTCCTGGGATTTCGTACACGCCTTCGCCTTCGGGCCCAAGGGGGAGATCTGGTACGGCACCGTCGGCAACGGCTGGGGTCTCTCGCGGGACGGCGGCAAGACCTGGAAGAACTGGGAGTACCGCCAGCTCGGCCCCGAGTGGCAGTATGTGGCGCCGAACGGGATCGTCACGCGCGGCGACACGACCTACATCGCGACGGCCGACGGCATCAAGGTTTCCTGGGACGACGGCGTGACGTGGCGGGTGATCACGGATTCGGCGGGGGCGGCGACGGCCAAGGATTCCCTGCTGGGGATGATCTCGAGTCAGTACTTGCTCGGCATTCGCGTCTCCCCGGAAGCTCTTTGGGCCGGGCACCTCCGCGGCAGGCAGCGCTCGGTCGACGGGGGAAGGTCCTGGCGCGCATTCGTCGATTACGAGCCATGCGAGTCTGAGTGCTCCGGGTGGCGGCGACGCTCCCTGGAGACAGACACGGCCGTCCCGTCTCTTGCCGAGGATAGGCCGGGCCTTCAAAGGGCGCTGGCCGCAGATCCGCGCGCGGCGAGAGCCCCCCGCACAAACGCGCCGACCCAGGCGAGGCACACATGGTTCCGGCGCCCCATTTCCCTCGCCGACCAGCCCTACATCGACCAGACCTACCGCTTCGGCTCGACCATGGGCGGCAACTTCCAGGCCCACCAGGGCGTCGAGTTCAATAACCCCGACGGGACGCCCGTGCACGCCATCGGCGATGGCGTCGTGGTGTACTCGGGGCCCGCGGAGGCCGGGGCGAACACGATCGCCATCCGGCATGACAGACCGCTGATGGCTGACGGCCGACGGCTGTACTTGTTCTCTGCTTACTACCACAACACCCGTCTCCTGAAGCAGGTCGGCAACCGCGTCAAAGCCGGTGACGTCATCGCCCTCGTCGGCAACACCGGCCGGGCCACCAACGACCACCTCCACCTCGAAGTCCACGCCGCGCCGACCACCGACTCGAGCAAGATTGTCCACCCCGACGTCCGATACCCGCCCTTCAACGCGAACCCCGAATTGTGGATCGAGCCGCTGCCTGGGACGGGACTCGTGGCGGGCCAGGTGTGGGACTCCAAAGGCCAACCGGTCCAGCAGGTCCGCATCTACGGCCTGGTGAAGGCTGAGCCGCAGGAAACGCCCTTCTCCTACATCGAGACCTACGGCTCGCGTAACCACTCCGATCCCGTCTACCACGAGCACTTCGCCATCGGTGACGTGCCGCCCGGCGCGTACACGTTGGGCGTCGAGATCGAAGGCAAGAAAGTCTTCCGCCGCATTCGCGTCGCGGCCGGCAAGCTCACGTGGGTGGAGTTCCGTCCCGATGCACATTGAGCTGATCGAGCTGCTGCGCTGCCCCGAGGAGCACCGCGAGGAGTTCCTCGTGCTCTCGACTAGTGAGATGAACGGCCGGCTGGTGTGGTTCGGCGTCGTCGGCTGCCCGGTATGCCACCGGGACTTCGAAATCCTCGAGGGAATCGTGGATTTCACCGAAGTTGTGACCGGGAAGCCGCAGGCCCGCTCGGTGCGCCGCACGCCCAGCCCGCCGTCGCCGGTCGTGGTGGATCCCCTGTCGCTCCAGGCGGTCCTCGACCTTGGCGGCCCGGGGGGCTTCGTCGTGCTGCTCGGCTCGGCCGCGCGCCACGCGGTGGGGCTCGCGGCGCTGATGGGGGGCGTCCATTTCGTCGGCATCAACGCGCCGCCCGACGTGGAGGATCTGCCGATCCTCAGCCTCATCCAATGCGACCGGCTCGTCCCGCTGCGTCAGTCCATGGCGCGGGGGGTCGTCGTCGGCGCCGAGCTGGCGATTGCGCCGTGGATCCCCGAAGCCCGGCGCGTGCTGCTGCCGGGCAGGCGGCTGGTGGTCGAGCGGGAAAGCGTCACGCCGGAAGGCGTGAAGCAGCTGGCCGTCGGCGAGGGGCTCTGGGTGGGAGAGAAGCGCTAGCTCTCGACTGCGGCGGCCATCGGATCGGCATCGGTGTACGCCTTGTCGATCACCTCGGCGTAGCGTTTTTCCACCACGCGGCGCTTCACCTTTAGCGTCGGGGTCAGCTCGCCCGACTCGATCGTGAAATCGTTCTCGATGAGCACCACCTTCTTCGGCATCTCGAACTTCGCCAGGTCCCGCAGTGTGCCCATCACCTCCCGCTCGAGCTTGGCTTTTGCGTCGGCGAGGGCGATGAGCTGCGCCCGCGAGGCGTACGCGAGGTTCCGCTCCTTGGCCCACTTCTCCAGCGTCTCGTAGTTGGGCACGACGAGCACGATCGGGAACTTGCGCTTGTCCCCCAGCACCACCGCGTTGGCGACGAACTTGTTCAGCTTGAGGAGGTTCTCGATCGGCTGCGGCGCGACGTACTTGCCGCCCGCCGTCTTGATCAGATCCTTCTTGCGATCGGTGATCTTGAGGTAGCCGTCTGCGTCGAGCTCGCCGATGTCGCCGGTATGGAACCAGCCGTCCGCGTCGATCGCCTCGGCGGTGGCCTCAGGCTTGTTGTAATAGCCCTTCATGACGCACGGGCCCTTGGCCAGCACCTCGCCGTCGGCGGCGATCTTGAGCTGCACGCCGGGCACCGCCGGACCCACGCTGCCGAGCTTGAGCTTCTTCAGCGGGTTGAGCGTGAGCACCGGCGAGGTCTCGGTGAGGCCGTAGCCTTCGACAACCGGGAGGCCGGCGCCGAAGAAGAACTTCGCGATCTCCGCGGACAACGGTGCGCTCCCCGACACGAAGAACTTGACCCGCCCGCCCGTGCGCTCCTTGAGCTTCGAGAACACCAGCCGGTCGGCGATGGCCTTCTGGAGTGCGAGCCCGCCGGGCACCGGGAGCCCGGCCAGCATGTAGGTCGTCCAGCGGTCGCCAACGCTCTTGGCCCAGAAAAATATCCGGCGCTTGATCCCACTACCCGAGAGGGCGTTCTCGAGCACGCGGGCGTACACCTTCTCGTATAGCCGCGGCACCGACACGACGATCGTCGGCTTCACCTCCTGGAGGTTCGGTCCGACCTTGTCGAACGATTCGGCGTAGTTGATGATGACGCCCGCGGTCCACAGGAAATAGTCCACCATCCGCTCGAAGATGTGGCTGAGCGGCAGCATCGCGAGACACTCGTCCTGGTCGGTGATCGGCAGGATCTGCAGCGTCGCCTGGACGTTGCTCCAGATGTTGTCATGCGTGAGCATGACCCCCTTGGGGTCGCCCGTCGTCCCGGAGGTGTAGATCAGCGTCGCGAGGGCATCCGGCTTCACGGCGAGCGCCTCCTCGCGGAACCGCGGATAACGCCCGTCGGCGCCGCGGCCACGCGCTTCCACCTCGGCGAGGGTGATTACGCCGTCCCGCTTCCCTGGGTCCTCGAACGCGATGACGTGCTTCAGACTGGGCAGCCGGCCGCGGATCTCCTGGAGCTTCGCCACCTGCTCGGCGGTCGAGCAGAACACCGCCATCGCGCCCGAATCGTTGAGGATGTACTCGGTCTGCTTGGCGGTGAGCGTCGGGTAGATCGGCACGTCGATCGCCTGCGAGCAGAGGCAGGCGAAGTCGGCCAGGGCCCACTCGGGGCGCGTCTCCGAGAGGATCGCCACACGGTCCCCCGCGCGGACGCCCAGCTCCCGCAGCCCGATCGAGATCGCCTTCACGCGCGATTCCGCCTCGCGGTGGGTGATCGCCTTCCAGACTCCGCCGATCTTCGCGCGATAGGCCGCCGGCCGCCGCGCCGCGTGCGCGTCGATCCCCTCGAAGAACAGCTGCGTGAGCGTGCCTGTTTTCATGGCCGGAACCCCACGACGAAATGGACCGGAGACCCCGCGACCGCTGTTCCGTCGCCGTGGCGCGCGCTCGCGAGCACCACGACCGAGTCCGGACGAGGGCCGCCGGTGTAGCGCAATTGGACGACTGCGAGGCCGACGCTGTTGGTCGGCACGCTGTCCCCGGGCACAAATGTGACCGTCGTGCCTCCCCCCGGATAGATGGTCGCCACAAAGCGCACGCGCCGCCCCGCCGCGGCCACCTTGCCCACCCATGCGGCCACCGACAGGGAATCCGAGAGGGAATCAGGGGTGGAGACGGTCACGGTGTCCACCGTGCTTCCCGAGGCGCTGATCGAGTCCAGCGCCGCCAGCACGGTGATGCTGAGCGGGTTGGAGCGCAGGTTGCCCGCGTGCGCCTGAATCCGCCCGTTACCGGCGGCCTTCCCCAGGGTCGCGCCGGTCCCGCTGTCCACACTCAGAATCGCTGTGTCGAGTGTCGCCCAGGTAATGGTGGCCGCGACCGAGTCCCCTTGCCCGTCGAGGGCGCGCGCGTGGGGACGCAGCGTGCCGCCTACCTCGATCCGGCCGCTGTCGGGAAGGGGGAAGATGTCGAGGGCGACCACCTGGTGCAGGTCGCTCGTGAGCGCGCCGCACGCCGCCGCGCCCAGGGTGAGCCAGACGATCGCGCCGGCGGACCGCAGCCGGCTCAGGGCGACTCCGGCGTCAGAGTGGCAGTTGGGGCGGGGGAAGGGGGCACGGGGATTCCCATGTCCTGCAGTGCCTTGGTCGCGTGCTCGACCCACTTCTGCGCGTCGGGTCCTTTGGGCGGCTGGGCGAGGAACGCTTTCAGATGCTGTGCCGCGCCGTCGGGATCGCCGCGCTTGAGCAGCAAGAACGCCAGGCCGTAATGCGCGCCGGCGAGGCCGGTGTCCAGTTCGAGCGCCCGGCGGTAGTGGCGGATCGCTTCGTCCACTCGGCCGGTCTTCGTGAACGCGATCGCCATGTTCTGCAAAATGCGCGCATCGGTGGGGTGATCGCGCAGCGCCAAGCGGTACGACGTGAGCGCCGCATCGTAATCGCCCTGTCGCTCGAGCGCGAGCGCCTCGTTGAGGTAGTCGAGGCGCTGGGGCTTGAGCTCTTCGGGCGACGAGCCGCCGAACAAGCGGCGCCAGAAACCCATGCGCCGAAAATAGCTTGCGGCCTCTCCGCTCCGCAATGTAGCTTCTCGCATTATGCCCACCGTGCCGCCGTTCCCCGGTCCCCGGAAGTCCCGTCCCGGCCGCCAGTCGCCGCTGGGCGTGCTCCAGGTGGACTGGCCGTTCTTCGGCGAGCTGTGCCGGGCGCTGGCCCTGAAGGTGTTCCGGGATTACGACCCGCAGGTCGTGATCGGCATCGCCAAGGCGGGCGTGATTCCCGGCGCCGTGGTGGCGAGCATCATGCAGCGCGACTTCGCGTCGATCGCGATTACACGCCTGGAGACGGGCGCCCGGCCGGCCGTGATCGCCGGCCCGCCGCGGCTCGTGACCGGCAAGCGGGTGCTCATCGTGGACGAAACGTGCGACTCGGGCGACACGATGAAGCTGGCGCTCGGCGCGGTGCGCGAGTTGAAGCCGGCCGAGGTGAAAACCGCGGTGTCGTTCCGCACCGGCCCCTACCAGCCCGACTTCCACGCGCTGGAGACGGAGAGCTTCATCATCCTGCCCTGGGACCGCGAGATCATCGTGGACGGCGAGATCGTCGTGCGCCCCGACTACGCCGAGAAGTTGCGCGAGCTGGGGGCGTGAAGGACCGGCTGACCGAAGCGCTGAAGCACTCCCGCGCCGACTACACCGAAATCCGACTCGAACACACCTGGAGCTCCGCCGTCTCCTTCCGCGGACGGCGGCTCGAGGCCGCCACCGCCAGCGAAGACGTCGGCGGATTCGTACGCGCGCTCAACCGGGGGTGTGGCTGGGGGACCGCCTCGTTCACCTCGCTCGACCGGCTGACGGCCATGGTGATCCGGGCGTACGAGCTGTCCCGCGCCGTGCGGCTGGCCGAGCCGATCCGCCTGGCGGACGTCACCGCGCGCCAGGCCGAGGCCCTGCTCGATCTCGACGGCGACGTGCGCGGCGTCCCGCTCGCCGAGAAGAAGACGCTGCTCGAGGCCTACAACGGTGCGATGCTCGCCGTCTCCGATCGCGTCGTGGACACGCAGGCGAGCTACCACGATGAGGTGAGCGAGATCTGGTACGCGAATTCCGAGGGCGCGCTGCTCCACGAGCGGCGGCCGGAGGTCGTGGTGTCGGGGACGGCCATCGCGCGGGCGGACGGGACGATCGAGAAAGGCCTCGAATCGATCGGTCTCCGAAAGGGCTGGAACAGCGTTCACGGCTTCACCGCGGGCTTCCGCACCGCCGCCGAGCGCGCCGTGGAGCTGCTCGACGCACCGACGGTGAAGGGCGGCACGTACCCGGTGATCCTCGACCCCGAGCTCGCGGGCGTGTTCATCCACGAAGCGTTCGGCCACCTCTCCGAGGCCGACTTCGTCTACGAGAATCCGCAAGCCCGCGAGATGATGACCCTCGGGCGCCGGTTCGGAAAGCCCGTGCTCAACGTCGGCGACAACGGCGCCGCGCCCGGCCTGCGCGGCACGCTGCCGTTCGACGACGAAGGCACGCCGACCCAGGACACCCCGCTCATCACCGACGGCATCCTCGTGGGGCGGCTGCACTCTCGGGAGACCGCGGCGCGGCTCGGCGAGCGCCCCACCGGCAACGCCCGCGCCATTTCGTTTCGCCACCCACCGATCGTCCGCATGACCAACACGTACATCGGCAACGGGCGCGGCACGTTCGAGGACCTGATCCGCGACCTCCCGCTCGGTGTATACGCCTGCTCGGCGTTCGGGGGCCAGACCCTGCTCGAGAACTTCTCGTTCACCGCCGCCTACGGCTACATGATCCGTGACGGCCACGTGGCCGAGCTGGTCAAGGACGTCGTGCTCGCGGGGAGCCTGTTCCAGACGCTCGACCGCATCGACCACATCGCCGGCGACTTCCGCTGGAACCAGATGGGCGGGGGATGCGGCAAAGGCGGCCAGTTCCCGCTCCCGGTGACTGAAGGGGCGCCGCACGTGCGGATCGAGGAGGCGCTGGTCGGCGGCGACGTCCCCGGGTGAGCTCGACCTCCCTGGAGAAAGTGCTGGACGCGGCGCGCCGGCGCGCGGATGGCGGGGGCGACGCACTGTGGCGGCGCGCCGAGCGGACCAGCGTGGCCTTCGAGGCGGGACGACTGAAGGCCGCCGGCATCGGCGAAGAGGCGGGGACCAACCTCCGCGTCGTGCGGAGCGGCCGGGTCGGCGTCGCCGGCACCACCGCGGGCGACGCCTCCCCCGACGAGATCGTGTCCCGCGCACTCGCGTCGGCCGAGCTCGGCGAGGCGCTCGATCCGGCGTTCCCCGGGAAGGTCGAGCTTCCCCACATCCCCACGCACTTCGACCGTGCCGCCAATGCGTCGCTGGATGATCTGACGCGATTGGGGCGCACCCTCGTCGAGCGGCTGTCGCGCGACGGCTGCCAGGTGAACGTCTCGGTCGAGCGTGAGGTGGGCGAGACGTTGGTGGCCAACACCGCCGGTGCTGCGGCCGGCTACCGCACGACCGCTGTGGGCGTTTCGGCGGATCTGCTGCGGTTCGCGGGCGACGATGTGCTGATGGTGTACGACCAGTACGCCGGTGCGGACCTGCCGGGCGGAGCCGACCTCGACGCCCTCGTCGCCTCGATCGAGACGCGGCTCGAGCGCGCCTTGACGGTCGTGGAGCCCCCCCATGGCGCGCTCCCGGTGGTCTTCACCCCGGCGGGCCTCTCGGCCATTCTGCTGCCGCTCGAGCTGTCGCTGTCGGGCAAGGCGGTGGTGCAAGGCACGTCGAAGCTCGGTGACGCGGTCGGCCGCCAGATGTTCGATCCGCGTCTCTCGCTCACCGACGATCCGCTCGTGCCCGGCCGCCCCCAGTCCCGGCCGTGCGACGACGAGGCCGTCCCTTCGCGCGTCCTGCCGCTGATCGAGCGCGGCGTGGTGCGCGGGTTCGTCTTCGATCTCGAGACCGCGGCGCGCGCCGGCACGGCCAGCACCGGCCACGGCAGCCGGGGGATCTTCGGCAAGCCGCACATCGGATACTCGAATCTGGTGGTGGGGACGATCGGAGAGCGGGCTACGGGGAATGGTGAGCTCGGCGGAGGGCTGCTCAGCGGCATCGCCGACGGCCTCGTCGTCGACGATCTGATCGGGGTGGGGCAGGGCAACGCGATCGGCGGGGCGTTCAGTCATCCGGTGGCGCTCGCCTACCGGGTGCAGGGGGGTGAGATCACGGGTCGCGTGAAGGACGCCGCGGTGGCGGGGAACGTTTACGAGCTGCTAAAGAAGATCGGCGGGCTGGGAAACGACGGCCGCTGGCTCGGATCGCGCTGGGCGCCGTCGCTGCTGCTCGAGGGAGTGAGCGTCGCCCGGCGCTGAAGGCTACGCCGCCTGCTGCGCCACCAGCTGCTCCAGGATGTCCTTCAGCAATGGGGCCTCACGCGTGAATTGCGTGCGGAAGTCTTCGACCCGCCCGTCGGCGGCTGCCACGCGCAGCTCCGTCAGGTACAGATCGAGAATCCGCGTCACTAACGCGGCCTCACCGGCGTCGAGATTCAGGCTGAGCATCGGAATTCCCTCGTTGGGCTTACTCTTGTAACTACCGGAAGGCGAGGAGAGTTCCGTGATGGTGCAGAGTGCACTCCGCGGCGGACGGAGGGCCTCCTACGCGCCGAGCGCCTCGAGGTAGCTCTTGCCCTGGGTCATCTCCTCGTACACCCGCTGCAGCACTTCCGGCGTCGCCGTGAGGAAGCGGCAGCGCCCGTCCCCTTTGCTGCGGCACTCGACTTCCATGGAGGCGAGCGTCTCGCCGGAGATGCGTCCCAGGAAATCCGCCAGCATGCCCGACGAGAAGAAGCACATCGGCATCTGCGACGCGCCGGGCTCGGCCTCGGCCCAGTCGCCCGAGTCCAGCGCCAAGGCCCCAGCGCCCAGCGGCGTCACGGTCAGGGTGCCCCAGCCGCTCGCCTGGAAGAACTCGGCCAGCACCTGACTGAAGAGCGACGCGTCCAGGTCCTCGGGTTTGTCCACGCCAGCGTGGCCCGGGAGCCAGTCGCAGAAGGCTTGGTGGATGCCCTCGCCCGCCGCGTAGCCCGCTTCCTGGAGGATGGTGATCGCCTGGTCCGCGGCGTGGGTGAGCAGGCTCTGGTGCAGCTGCCGCAGCGCGCTCCGCCCGATGACGATTCCGGCGGCGCCGGTGGGCAGCTGGGTGGGCAGAGGAGTGGGGGCGCTCATCGCGGTCGCCAAGTTAAGGTGTCCCGGCCACGCGGCGCAACAGTTCCGCCTCGTCGATGACCGGGATGCCGAGCGCGCGGGCCTTCTCCGCCTTGGATCCCGCGTTGGGACCGGCCACCACCGCCGCGGTCTTCTTGGACACGTTGTCGGTCACGTGCCCTCCCGCTTGCTCGATCAGCTCCGCCGCCCGGACGCGCGAGAGCGTCGGGAGGGTGCCGGTGATGACGAAGGTCTGGCCGGCGAGGGGTCCTCCCCCGGCTGCCTCGCCATCGGCTGCGGTGGGCTCGGTCATGGTCAGGCCGAGCTTCTCGAGTCGCTTCACCAGCGCCTTGTTGCGCGGCTCGGCGAAGAAGCCCGCTACCGCCTCCGCGATCGCCTCGCCTACCCCGCGGACCTGGTTGATTTCCTCCGGGGCGGCCTTGGCGAGGGCAGCCATCGTGCCGAAGTGCCGGGCGAGCAGCTTCGCCCCCTGGACCCCGATGTGCCGGATGCCGAGGGCGAAGAGCAGGGTGGAGAGCGGCTGGCGCTTGGAGGCGTCGATGGCGTCGATCAGCTGCTTGGCCGACTTCTCGGCGAACCCCTCGAGGGAGAGCAGTCCCAGCAGGTTCACCGCGTGTCGGTCGTAGAGGTCGGCCACGTCCGTGATGCGTTTCGCGTCGAGCAGCGCGCGCACTCGCTCATACCCCAGGCCCCGGATGTCCATCGCGCTGCGTCCGGCGAAGTGGACGATGCTCTCGAGCACCCGCCCCGGACAGGAGATGTTGGGGCAATACGTCATCACTTCGTCCTGGGGATGCTCGACGGTGGAGCGGCACACCGGGCATTTCTCGGGCATCTCGTAGGGCCGTTCGGCGCCCGTGCGTCGCTCGCGCACGGGGCCGAGCACCTGGGGGATCACTTCGCCGGCGCGCGTCACCTCGACCCAGTCGCCGATGCGGAGGTCCTTTGCGGCGACCAGGTCGGCATTGTGGAGCGAAGCGGTCTTGACCTCCACGCCGCCGATCTCCACCGGCTCGAGCACGGCGTACGGGTTGAGCGCGCCGGTGCGCCCCACGTTGATGCCGATGTCGAGCAGTTTGGTGACCTGGACCTCGGGCGCGAACTTGCGGGCGATGGCCCAGCGCGGCTCGCGATCGCCCACGGTGCCCAGCTCGGCGTGTAAGGCGAGTGCGTTCACCTTGACGACGACGCCGTCGGCGCCGTAGTCGAGCGTCGGCAGGAGCTGCTCGAGCAGTGCGATCTCCTGCTGCGCCGTGGCGAGGTCGGGCACGAGGCGGTGGTGCGGCTCGACGGGAACGCCCCACTCCTGCAGCCGCTCCAGCAGGGCGCGCTGGGTATCGAACGGTAGGCTCTGCCCGGGAGCCTCGACGTGGAAGCCGAACACCCGCAGGCCCCGCGCGCGCGTGACCTTGGGGTCGTGCTGGCGCAATGCGCCCGCCGCCGCGTTGCGCGGATTGGCGAACAGCGGCTCGCCGGTCCGCGCGCGCTCGCGGTTGACCTTGTCGAACTGCGTGGTGGAGAGATAGACCTCGCCCCGCACCTCCATCGTCGCGGGCCAGCCGCCGCCTCGGAGGCGGAGCGGCAAGTCGAGCACGGTGCGCAGGTTGGGCGTCACGTCTTCCCCGACCAGGCCGTTGCCGCGCGTCGTCCCGGTGACGAGCACGCCGCCCGCGTACGTGAGACTCACCGCCGCGCCGTCGATCTTCACCTCGAGGGTGTAGCCGCTCCGGCCCACCTCCGAGGCGAGTCGCGCATTGCGCGCCTCCCACTCGGCCAGCTCCGCCGCGTCGAAGGCGTTGGCGAGCGACAGCATCGGCACCAGGTGCCGGTGCTTGGTGAAGGCGGACGTCGGCTCGGCGCCGACGCGCAGGGTGGGGGAGTCGGGGGTGCGGAGCTCCGGCTGGGCGGCCTCGAGGGCTTGCAGCTCGCGGAACAGACGGTCATAGTCGGCGTCCGACATCTCCGGACGATCGGCCACATAGTACGCGTAGTTGGCTCGCTCGAGGAGCCGCCGCAGCTCGGCGGCCCGCGCGGCGACGTCCGTCACCGGCCTTTGGCTTCTTCCTGGATCACGGCCAGGGCCACGCCCACCAGGCGGTCGAGCTCGTCGGCGCCGGCCTTGGGCAGCAGCCCTTCCGCCCACGCCCCTTCACGCTTGCCGAACGCCTCCATCAGCCGGCGCAGGAACGACAGCAGCGCCACGCGCTCCAGCTCCATGCGCCGGATCTGCTCCCCCGTCTCCTGCTGGCGCTGGGCCAGCCGCTCGTAGCGGTGTGCGTTGCGCAGCGCCTGGGCCGTGAGCGAGGCCACGACCTGCACGAAGCGCACGTCGGTATCGGAGAAGGTGGGCCCGTCGCGGAAGGTGCGCAGGAAAATCGCGCCGATCGCCGCGTTGCGCCAATTGATCGGCACCACGGTGATGGATTTCACCCGGCGGTTGATCAGATCGCTGCGTACGTGCTTCAGGCTGGGGTCGTTGGCCGCGTCGGGGATGAACACCGTCTCTCCGCCCTGGATCGCACGACGCAGCTCGGGATAGCGGTCCAGGTCGACCACGTAGTTGCGGATCGTGGGGTCTTCGTAGGAGGCGACGAGCCGGACCGACGTGCCGCCGCGCTCGGCGAGGAAAATCGAGCAGCGGTCGAGGCCGAACGCCTCGCCCAGCTTGCGTGCGATCGATTGCAGGATGTCGATGAAATGCAGCGAGCCGGAGATTTCTTTGAGGATTTCGATGATGGCGAGGAGGTGTTTGCGCTCGTGCTCGAGTTCGGCGATCCGCGCGGCGAGCCGTTCGCCTTCCGCGTGGGTCAGGGCCGAGGAGATGGTCATGGCGCATAGTTTGAGCGCCGTTGCCACGCGGCGCAAGCCACGGTAGCTTCGGAGCCCATGCGCCGGCTCGCTCTTCTCGCGCTCGTCGCCGTCGGGTCTCTCCGGGCTCAGGGCCGCCCGGCCGCGTCCCCCGGGCCGATCGGCCGATGGGCGTCCGTGCCGCAGCTGCCCGGGATGGGCCGCCCCGTCGATACCGCCGCCACCGCCGCGCGCCGCCGCGCCTTGCTCCTCCGCATCGGCCGGGGCGTCGTGCTCATCCCCGCCGCGCACGAGCGCGACCTGGAGAAGGACTACATCCAGGACAACGACTTCCGGCAGAGCAACACCTTCTTCTACTTCACCGAGCTGGAAACGCAGGACGCCTGGCTGTTACTCACCGCCCGCGGCCCCGATTCCCTGGAGACCGTGCTCTTCCTGCCCCCGCGCACGCCGGCGCAGGAGCGCTGGACCGGCCTGCGGCTCGGGCCCGACAGCGTGGCCGCCCGGCTCTCCGGCATCGCGACGGTCCTCCCGACCGATTCGCTCGAGCGCCGGCTGGGCGGCGCGCGCTTTGGCATCCGCGGGCCGGTGTACGTCCCGCTCGACGTGACGACCCGGGACGAGCGGCGCATCGTCGACCTGGTCTTCAGCGGGCGGGACGTACGCAACCTCCGCCAGCTCACCGACTCGATGCGCGCGGTGAAAGACGCCGACGAGCTGCTGCGGCTCCGCACGGCCGTGGATATCAGCGTCGCCGGCCACATCGCGGCGATGCAAGCGGCCCGGCCCGGCATGTACGAGTACGAGATCGAGGCGGTGCTCGAAGCGGCATTCCGGCGCCACGGCGCCGATCGCGTGGGGTACCCGTCCATCGTGGGGAGCGGCCCGAACTCGACCACGCTCCACTATGACGTGAGCCGCCGGCAGACGCAGGACGGGGATCTCGTGGTCGTGGACGCGGCGGCCGAATGGGGTCAGTACACCGCGGACGTCACGCGCACCTGGCCCGTCAACGGGAAGTTCACGCCGCGCCAGAAGGCGATCTACGACCTCGTGCTCGCCACGCAGCAGGCGACCTTCGACTCGGTGCGACCCGGCATGACGATGGGCGATCTGAATCGCATCGCGCGAACCTACATGCGCGACCACTCGGGGAAGCTGTGCGGCGAGCAGCCCTGCGATACCTACTTCATCCATGGGCTCGGTCATCCGATCGGCATGGACGTGCACGACGTGGGTGTGGCCGGACGGCAGAAGTTCGAGCCCGGGATGGTGATCACCATCGAGCCGGGGATCTATCTCCCCGAGGAGAGCCTCGGCGTCCGGATCGAGGACGACGTCCTCGTGACGGCGACGGGTGCGGAGTGGCTGTCGGCGGGGGCCCCGCGCGCCACCGACGAGATCGAGCGCCTGATGCGGGCGGGCCGGCGCTAGCCCTTACGGAGCCGGTCCTTGGCGTCGTCCGCGTGTCCGCTGCGGATGTCCTGCAGCGCCGCGGCGCCGAGCCGCTGGTAGTAGGGGTCCATCGGATCGCCGACCGGCAGTCCCTCGAGCACTTGCAGCTGCTCGGTGGCCTTTGCGGTCTCTCCGACGTCCAGATAGACTCCCGCGAGCTCGAGGCGATGGTACACGTGCCGCTGGTTCAGCGCGACGGCCCGCTCGAGGCCCTTCACGGCATCGGCCCAGTTGGCTTTGTCCATGAAGCCGGCGCCGAACAGCGCCTTGGCGAAGAAACGGGTGAAGCCCGACAGCCGCCTCACCTCCGCGTTCCAGGCGCCGAGGATGTGCCAGGCGCCGTCGTGCAGGGAATCGAGCTGCACCGCCCGCGCGGCTTCGTCGTAGATGATCCTGGCGAACTTGACGCGCTCCTTCCCGCCGCGCGTGCGGGAGAGGCGCCCCAGCACGAGCGCGAGGGCGAAGTGACCGTTGGCGTCGCTCGAGTCGACCTTGAGGGCGGCTTCCGCGTACGTGCGGCCCAAAGTGTAGAGGCTGTCGCGGCGGTCTTTCAGCGAGTCGCCGAGCAGCTGCTTGGCGACGTCGGCGATTTCCCGAGCCGCCTTCCAGTTCGCTTCGTAGCTGCCCGGCGCGAGCGCGAGGGCCGCCTGGTAGTGGCGCAGCGCCGGCGCGGATTGCAGCGCGTGACGCAGGCTGTCGCCCAGGGTGAGGTGCTCGGCGAGTGTCTGCCCCGCCAGCGGGAGGACCGCGCCGCTGAGCAGCACGGCGAGTGGGGCGAAGCGCATCGAAGTCTCCGGGTTGGAAGGGGCGGGTAAATGTTCGTCGTGCCTCTCATCGAGCGCAAGCGGGACGGCGGCGCGCTGAGTCCTGAAGAGTGGTCGGCGCTCGTCGCCGCCTACACCGACGGCCGCGTGCCCGATTATCAGATGTCCGCGCTGCTCATGGCCGTCGTGCTGCGCGGGCTCGAGCGCCAGGAGCTCTCCGCGCTCACCGATGCGATGCTGGCCAGCGGCCAGCGCCTGAGCTACGACGGCTGGGCGACCCCCCGCGTCGACAAGCACTCGACCGGCGGCGTCGGCGACAAGGTCTCCCTCGTCCTCGCCCCGCTCGTCGCCTCGTGCGGCGTCGCCGTCCCCATGATGTCCGGCCGCGGGCTGGGGCACACCGGCGGCACACTCGACAAGCTCGAAGCCATCCCCGGATTCCGCACCACCCTGTCCCTCGGGGAGGCCAAGGCCCAGCTCCTCAAGCTGGGCTGCGTGCTCATCGGCCAGACTCCCGAGATCGCTCCCGCCGACAAGAAGCTCTACGCCCTGCGCGACGTGACCGGGACGGTCGAAGCGATTCCTCTCATCGCCGCGAGCATCATGTCCAAGAAGCTCGCTGAAGGGCTCAACGCGCTCGTGCTCGACGTCAAGCATGGCAGCGGCGCCTTCCTGCCGCCGACGGCGCTGGGGTTGGAGCTGGCGCGCACCATGATCGCGTTGGGCGAAGACCGCGGCTGCCCCACCGTGGCCCTCCTCACCGCGATGGACCGCCCGCTCGGCCGGGCCTGCGGCAACGCCCTCGAAACCGAAGAGGCGATCCTCGCGCTGCGCGGCGAGGGACCCGAAGATCTGATGGAAGTGACCTACGCGCTCGGCGTCGAGATGCTGCTCGCCGCGGGCGTGGAAAAGTCGGCGGCCAAGGCGCGCAAACGTCTGGAGGATGCCCTGGGATCCGGTCTCGCCGCCGAGAAGTTCGAGCAGGTGATCGAGGCTCAGGGGGGCAATCCCAAGACGCTGGAAGATCCGTCGGTGCTCCCCCAGGCGCAGGCGGTGGAGGTCTACGCGTCGAAGCAGACGGGCGTCGTGACGCGCGTAGAGCCGCGCATCATCGGGCGCGCCGTGGTGAGCCTGGGCGGTGGGCGCACGAAAGTCGAAGACGTGGTGGATCCCACCGTCGGGTTCGTGATCACCGTCAAGCCGGGGGACAAGGTCCTGGCGGGGGAGCCGATCGCGTCCGTATTCGCCCGGGACGCCGCGGGGGTGAAACTCGGGTTCGAGGCGCTCGAGCGCGCCATCATCGTCGGCGATCGGCTGGTCGAGCGGCCGCTGCCGCTGATTTCCCACCGCGTGACGAAGGACGGCGTGGAAGAGCTTGGCGGCAAGCGCGAGGCGGGCGCTGGCGGAGGAGGCCGCAAGAAGCGCTGAGCCTCAAGCGATGGGCGGCTTCTGCGCTCCCGGCCCCCAGTCGCGCACGCTGTCCTCGTCGGGAGCCTCCTGGACCTCGCGCTCGGCCTGCTCCAGCTCGCTGTAGTCGATGTCTTCGTGCACATGACGGTGGGCGGTGGGCTCGGGAGCGTCGTCGCGCGGCCACACCAGCCATGCGCCGATCGCCACCAGGATGCCGAGCAGGATCAGTGCCGGGACCACTCAGATGTCGAGGTTTCGGACGAACTTCGCGTTTTCTTCGATGAACTTGCGGCGCGGCTCCACTTCATCTCCCATGAGCGTCTCGAACAGCCGCGAGGCTTCGAGCGCGTCCTCCATGCCGACCTTGAGGACCGTGCGCGTCTTGGGATCCATCGTGGTCTTCCAGAGCTGCTCGGGATTCATCTCTCCCAGCCCTTTGTACCGCTGGATCATGACGTTGCCGTGGCCTTCGGCGCCGTTCGAGAGGCGCTTCACGTAGGCGTCGCGCTCCTTCTCGTCGTAGGCGTAGTACTCCTCCTTGCCCTTGGCGACGCGGTACAGCGGGGGTTGGGCGATGTAGATATAGCCCGCGTCGAAGAGCTGCTTCATCTCCTTGTAGAAGAAGGTGAGGAGCAGGGTGCGGATGTGGGCGCCGTCCACGTCGGCGTCGGTCATGATGATGATCTTGTGGTAGCGTGCGTCTTCGATCTTGAAGTCCTCGCCCATGCCGGTCCCGATGGCCGTGATCATCGTCCGGATCTCTTCGTTGGAGAGGATCTTGTCGATGCGGGCCTTCTGCACGTTCAGGATCTTGCCGCGCAGCGGCAGAATCGCCTGGAAGCTGCGGTCGCGCCCCTGCTTGGCGGAGCCGCCGGCCGAGTCCCCCTCGACCAGGTAGACCTCGCACAGGGTTGGGTCGGACACCGAGCAGTCGGCCAGCTTGCCCGGCAGCAGCCCGCCGTCGAGAGCGTTCTTGCGGCGCACCAGCTCGCGCGCCTTGCGCGCCGCCTCGCGCGCCCGCGCGGCGCTGAGGGCCTTGGCAATGATCGCGCGCGCCACGGCCGGGTTCTTGTCGAAGAACGCCCCCAGCGCGTCGTTGACGACGCTCTTGACGATGCCCTCGACCTCGGAGTTGCCGAGCTTGGTCTTGGTCTGACCCTCGAACTGCGGGTCGCGCACTTTCACGTGCAAGACGGACGTCAGTCCCTCGCGCACGTCGTCGCCCGACAGCGTGAACTCTTCCTTCTTGAGGAGCCCGTCCTTCTTGGCCCACTCGTTGATGGTGCGCGTGAGCGCGGACTTGAACCCCGTGAGGTGCGTGCCGCCCTCGTGGGTATTGATGTTGTTGACGAAGGTGAACGTGTTCTCGGCGTACTGGTCGTCGTACTGAATGGCGCCCTCGATCTCCACGCCCTCGCGCGACGCCTCGAACACGATCGGCTTCTGGTGCAGCGGCTTGCGCGTGCCGAGCAGCCAGCGCACGAACTCGGCCAGCCCGCCCTTGTAGAAGTACGTCTCCTCCTTCTGCTGCCCCTTCCGCTCGTCCTTCAGGGTGATCGTGAGGGCCTTGTTGAGGAAGGCGAGCTCGCGCAGCCGGTTCGCCAGCGTCGCGAAGTCGAACCGCGTCTCGGTGAAGATCTCCGGGTCGGGCTGGAACCAGACGGTCGTGCCGGTCCCCTTGGTCTTGCCCGTCACCTCGAGCTTCTGCGTCGTCTCGCCGCGGCGGAACGCCATGTGGTGACGCTTGCCGTCGCGATCCACCCAGACCTCGAGCTTCTCCGACAGCGCGTTCACCACCGACACCCCCACGCCGTGCAGCCCGCCCGAGACTTTGTAGGTGTTCTTGTCGAATTTCCCGCCGGCGTGTAACACCGTGAGGGCGACTTCGACACCGGGCTTCTTTTCCGTCTTGTGCACATCGACCGGAATGCCGCGGCCGTTGTCCACCACGGTGACCGCGTTCTCGGCGTGGATCGTGACGTCGATCTGCGTGCAGTATCCCGCCAGGGCCTCGTCCACGGAGTTGTCCACGACTTCGTAGACCAAGTGATGCAGGCCGCGACCCGACACCGACCCGATGTACATCGCGGGCCGGCGCCGCACCGCCTCCAGGCCCTTCAAGACCTGGATCGCGTCCGCCTGGTATCCGCCGTTGCCCTTGGGCGTCTTGGGCGGCTCAGGTTTCCCTTTTGCCATGGTGCTCTAGTGTGAGAGAAGCCAGCGTATCGTCTTGATGCGCCCAGGACCGCGGCCCGCGTTGAGGCGCGCCATGATCTCGGGGGTCATGAGCTGGAGCTCGGTCATCCAGGCGCTCGTCGCCACGCGCACGAACAGCGTCCCGTCCGCCGCCACCGACTCCGGCGCGGTGACCGCGGCGATCTGTGGGCCGACGAGCTGAGGCCACTCCGGCACCACCTGCGCCTGGGCGAGGCGGCGCTCCAGGCCGGTGCGGGCCAGGTAGCCTTGCAACGCCTCCCCGACCGCCACCGGACGCCGCGATTTGCGCTCGCTCATCGCTGTAAAACTAGCCGGAAGTTATTGTCAGGTCAAGACTTACTTGCATCCGCGGTCATGGCCCGCGGACGATTACGACCTTCTCCAGGACCCCTGTAAACCCTACCACGTCGCGGGCCTGGAGGCGCACCGGGATCTGGTCGCCCAGTACGTGACCGTTGCGAATGGTAAAGCGGATGGCGGACTGGTACGTGCGCTCGAAGAAGGCGTCGTCGCCCCTGAGGACCGAGTCCACGCTGACCCACACCGAGTCGATGCCGTCCGGGTCGTCGACCCGCACGGTGACGATGAGGGTGTCGGGGGATCGGACGGTGTCCTTGCTGAGGGTGATCTCCAGCGTCGGGGGTGCCGGACGCGGTCGATCCTCCAGACACCCCGCCAACGCGGCGACCCCGACGGCCCCCGCGATCAGCGACCCGCGAACCGCGCCTGTCGTTTTTCCAGGAATGCGGTGAGTCCTTCCTTCATGTCCGCCGTGGCGGCCAGGAGGCCGAAGTGGTTGGCCTCGAGCAGCAAGCCCTCGTCCAGCGTCATTTCGAGGCCCTGGTCAATCGCCTCCAGGGCGAGCCGTACCGCGAGGGGCCCCATGGCCAGAATACCCCGGAGCAGCTTCTCGGATTCGGCGAGCAGCTGGGCGGCTGGGACCACCTTGTTGACGAGTCCGATCCGGTAGGCTTCCTGGGCATCGATCATCTCGCCGGTGAGAATCAGCTGGAGGGCAACGCCCTTGCCCACGAGCCGCGGCAGGCGCTGGGTTCCCCCGTAGCCGGGGGCGATCCCCAGCTTCACCTCGGGTTGGCCGAACTTGGCGGTCTCGCTCGCGATGCGCAGGTGGCAGGCCATGGCCAGCTCGCAGCCGCCGCCCAGGGCGAAGCCGTTGATGGCCGCGATGACCGGTTTGCCGCAGGTCTCCAGCCGTCGTAGCACCGCCTGACCGCGGAGCGCCCGTGCCTTGCCGTCGAAGGGCCCCTGCTTGGCGAGGTCGGCGATGTCGGCGCCCGCCACGAACGCCTTGGGGCCAGCGCCGGTGAGAATGGCGCCCTTGATCGCGTCTTCGGTCGCGATGCGCTCGGCCGCCAGGCCGAGCTCGGCCACCACTTCGTCGTTCAGCGCGTTGAGCTTGTCGGGGCGGTTGATCGTGACGAAGGCGACGCCGTCCCTGACGTCGAAGAGCAGGGTCTGAAAGGTCATGGGGCGAATGCTACCGCCGGGAGAAGTGCCCGCCAAGGGCGTGTCTCGGATTGCGGTCGGGGGCCCGGTCTGGCGAGATTGTTTCCACCTTCTCCTGCGCGTGCGCCATGCGCTCCTCGATTCTCCTGATCGCCGCGGCGACATTCGGTCGCAGTGCCTCGCAACCGGTCTCGGCTCAGGCCGCCGGCGATACGACGCGCGGGCGTCCCTCTACACAGGCTCCCTTCGCGCGCCGACGAGTCCAGATCTTCCTGCCGACGCCATTTCACACCGGGACCTGGAAGACGGTCGGGTCGTTCGAAACCGCGCTGCGCGCCCGGGGCTTCGGGCCCGGGCTGATCCCGGGGATCCGGAACGCCACCGACGAGCCCACCGTGGTGTTCGCCGAATCGGGCGTCCGCGTGCGGGTGCGCGGCGCGACGTCGCTCGAGGCGCTCATCGCGGTGGCACCCAAGACGGCGACGATCACCGGCTGGCGCCCGCAGGATTCGACCTACGTGACCGCGATCTTCTCGGGGACGCTGACGGCGCTCCTCGTAGGATACGAGTGGCGCAACCTGCGGCTCGCGGCAGGACCGGCAGTGGTGTGGAACAGTTGGAGCCTCGCGGCCGACCAGCTGACCCAGGTACCGGGCTCGACTGGCCAGGACTGGATTTCCACCGCCCTCGGCGCGGACCACTGGAGCGAGCGCGTCGTCGGGTTCCTGGGGCAGGTGTCGTACGTCATCCCGATCTCCACGGCGACGTTTCTCGAGGCTCGAGCGGATCTGCGCTCCTTCGGAAACAGCCAGACGCACGGGATCGCCCCCTTCGGCCCGGTGGGAGTCGATCACAGCGGGCACAACGTGGCCGTCGGCATCGGCTTCGCCTTCTAGCCCTCCGATCGCGGCCCGTGCCGGGGCGGCGAACAGGACTCCGCCGCAGGGTGTAGCTTCTCCCGAATGTCCGTCCAAGCCATCGCGTGGAGTCCGTCCGGCGCCGTGCGGATCGTGGATCAGCGCGCGCTTCCGGAGGCCCACGTCACGCGCGACCTGGATACGGCCGAGCAGGTGGCCGATGCGATCCGAGCGCTGCAGGTGCGGGGCGCGCCGCTGATCGGGATCGCGGCCGCGATGGGGCTCGTGGCGGGGCTGCGCGAGCTGCGCGCCGGCTCGCGCGACGGCATGCTGGCGCGCCTGGACGCGCTCGTGGCGCTGCTCGGCGCCGCGCGGCCCACCGCCGTGAACCTGCGCTGGGCGCTGGATCGGATGACCCAGGTCGCGCACGCCGCACCCGGCGACGGCGCCGCCGTATGGGAGCGCCTCCAGGCCGAAGCCACCGCCATCTGGGAAGAAGACCGCGCGATGTGCCGCCGCATCGGCGAGCACGGGCTGGCGCTCCTACCCGATGGGGCGAAGGTGCTCACGCACTGCAACGCGGGCGCGCTAGCGACCGGAGGGATCGGGACGGCGCTCGCCCCCATATATCTGGCGCACGAGGCCGGCCGCAGCCTGCATGTCTTCGTGGGGGAGACCCGCCCGGTGCTGCAAGGCAGCCGGCTCACCGCCTGGGAGCTCGAGCACGAGGGGATCGCTTGTACGGTGATCCCGGACGCGGCGGCAGGTGCGCTGATGCGGGCCGCCCAGGTGGACCTGGTCCTCGTCGGCGCCGACCGGATTGCCGCCAACGGCGACTTCGCAAACAAGATCGGGACCTACAGCCTCGCCGTGCTCGCGCGCCATCACGGCGTGCCGTTCTACTGCGCCGCCCCGTGGTCGACCGTGGACGCCCGGCTCCCCGACGGTGACGGGATCCCGATCGAGCGTCGCCCCGCCGAGGAAGTGACCACCGTGGCGGGGCGCCCGGTCGCGCCGGCGGGTGCCGCGGCGCTCAACCTCGCCTTCGACGTGACCCCCGCCCGCTACGTCACCGCGTACCTGACCGACCGCGGGCTGGTGCACCCCCCGTTCACCGCATGAGCGCCGTCCTGGCGATCGATCAAGGGACGACCGGCTCGCGGGCCATCGTCGTCGCAGCCGACGGCCGATTGCTGGGGCGCGGGTATCGTGAGTTCACCCAGCATTTTCCCGCCCCAGGCGAAGTGGAGCACGATCCTGAGGAGATGTTCCGGGTGACGGTCGCCGCGGCGCGCGAGGCGCTGGCGCAGGCGCGTGTGACGCCGGTCGCCCTCGGCATCGCGAACCAGCGCGAGACGGTGTGCGTCTGGGAGCGCGCCACCGGCCGCCCCTTGCATCGCGCGATCGTGTGGCAGGACCGGCGGACGGCGGCGCGCTGCGCGCGGCTCGCGAAGTCGCGTCAGGGCCCGCGCATCCGTGCGCGCACCGGGCTGGTGCTGGATCCCTATTTCTCGGCCACCAAGATCGAATGGCTACTCGAGCACGTCCCCGGCCTGCGGGCGCGCGTCGCCGCGGGGGATGCGGTGTTCGGCACGGTGGACGCCTGGCTGCTGTTTCGCCTCACCAACGGCCGCACGTTCGCCACCGACCACTCCAACGCGTCCCGCACGATGCTCTACAACATCGCGGAGCGGGCGTGGGATCGGTGGCTGCTCGAGCTGTTCGGCGTGTCCCGGGACGCGCTGCCCGAGATCCGGCGCTCCAGCGGCCCGTTCGGTGTGTGCGCCGCCGAACACCTCGGGGTCGAGGTGCCAGTCACGGGCATCGCAGGCGACCAGCAGGCCGCCCTGTACGGCCAGGGCTGCTGGCGGGCGGGACAGGCGAAGAACACGTATGGGACCGGTGCGTTCTTGCTGCTCAACACCGGCCGGAAACGGGCGAGGTCCCGGCGTGGGCTGCTCACGACCGTCGCGTGCGGCGCGCGCGGCGAGCCGGTGTACGCGCTCGAGGGCAGTGTGTTCATCGCCGGCGCGGCGGTGCAGTGGTTGCGCGACGGATTACAGATCATCGGCACCGCGGCCGAGACCGAGGCTCTCGCGCGCGCCGTTCCCGACACCGGCGGCGTCACGTTCGTCCCGGCGTTCGTCGGGCTCGGTGCGCCCCACTGGGCGGCTGGGGCGCGGGGCACCATCGTCGGCCTGACGCGCGGCACCATGCGGGCACACCTGGCCCGCGCAGCCCTCGAAGCGATGGCGTTCAGCACCAAAGAGGTGCTTGACGCCATGACCGCCGATGCGGGCCTTCGCCTGGCGGCGCTGCGCGTGGACGGCGGCGCCGCGGCCAACGACTGGCTGATGCAGTTCCAAGCCGACCTGCTCGGCGTCCCGGTGGCCCGCCCCGATGTGGTCGAGGTCACCGCTCTCGGGGCCGCCGGTCTCGCGGGGCTCGCGGCGGGCGTCTGGAAGCGCCCGGAGGACTTCCTCGCGGGGCGGCGCTACACGCGATTTGCGCCCGGCAAGGGAGCGGCGGCGGCACGTGGCCGGCTCCCAGAGTGGCGGCGCGCGGTCGCGACGGCGCTGCATTGGGCCAGACATGCGGAGGGGGGGGCTTGAAGGAAGACGGGACGGGGCCTCACTATTCCTTCATGCAGGCCCGGGGATATTCCCCCGGGGAAAGGGGGTATAATTCCTTCATGAACGCTGGAGCGAAGTTCGCCATCGGTGCGGTCCTGATCGTTGGCTCGGTCGGCTGGTTGATGGCCTCCGGGATCAAGGAAACGGGCCAGTACTTTCTCACGCCAAGTGAGTTGTCTCAGAAGGTCGCGGGTGATCCCTCCTTCGTCGACGTTGGCATGAAAGTCGGCGCGCGGGTCGTGCCGGGCAGCGTCACTCGCGAGGTTGCGACGCAGACGCTCTCCTTCCGGATCACGGATGGGAGCGCCTCCTATCCGGTGACGTTCCACGGCCTTCCCCCGGATACCTTCACCGACTCCGTCGAAGTGGTGGTCGAGGGCCGGCTACAACGGGACGGAGTGATTCACGCGACCAACGTGCTCGCCAAGTGCGGGTCGCGCTACGAAGCGGTGCCGAAAGCGTAGATGACCCTTCTCGGCACGCTGGCGTTGTGGATCGCGTTCCTGTTGGGGCTCTGGGGTGCGATCGCTGGCTTCGCCGGCGGCCACGCGGGCCGCCCCGATCTGCAGCAGAGCGCGCGCCACGCGGTGTTCGCGATGTGCGCGCTGCTGTTCACGGCGGTGTTCTCCCTCGAGTGGGCGCTGTTCCACCACGACTTCAACGTCGAGTACGTCGCCGCCTACACCAGCCGCAACCTGCCGACCTTCTATACCTGGTCCGCGCTGTACGCAGGCCAGAAGGGCAGCCTGTTGTTCTGGGCGACGGTGCTCTCCTTGTTCGGCGCGCTCGCCCAGTGGTTGACGGCACGGCGCCACCGCGTGTACCTGCCATACGTCGCGGCGGTCACCTGTCTGGTGGCCGCGTTCTTCATCAGCGTGATGCTGTTCTCGGCGAATCCGTTCGAGCGGTTGCCGTACACGCCGGTCGACGGGCGGGGGATGAACCCGCAGCTGCAGAACCCGGGCATGGTGTTCCACCCGCCGATGCTCTACCTCGGCTACATCTCGATCACGATCCCCTTCGCCTTCGCCATGTCGGCGCTGCTCCTGAAGAAGCTCGATGCCGACTGGCTGGTGGCGATTCGCAAGTGGACGCTGCTGTCCTGGCTGTTCCTGTCGGTCGGGATCGTGCTCGGCATGTGGTGGGCCTACGTCGAGCTCGGCTGGGGCGGCTACTGGGCGTGGGACCCGGTCGAGAACGCGTCCCTGCTGCCCTGGCTCACCATGACGGCGTTCCTCCACTCCGTGATGATCCAGGAAAAGCGCGGCATGCTGAAGAAGTGGAACCTCGCGCTCATCATCGGCTCCTGGCTGCTCTCGATCTTCGGCACCTTCATCACGCGCTCCGGGGTTATCTCCTCGGTCCACTCGTTCACCCAGTCGAGCGTCGGTTACTTCTTCCTCGGGTTCCTGGTGTTCGGAGCCGTGGCGAGCTTCACCCTCTACGGCCGGCGGCTGGCGCTGCTCCAGCCCGACGCCAAGCTCGAGTCGATGGTCAGCCGCGAGGCCAGCTTCCTCTTCAATAACCTCCTGTTCATCGGCATCGCGTTTTCGGTGCTCTGGGGCACGCTGTTCCCGATCCTGTCCGAGCTGGTGCAGGGCACCAAGGTCACCGTCGGGCCGCCGTTCTTCAATCAGGTAAACGTCCCCCTCGGTCTCGCGCTGCTCGCGCTCACGGGCATCGGGCCGCTCATCGCATGGCGTCGCGCGTCGGTGCCCAACCTGCGGCGGCAGTTCGTCGTGCCGGTGGTCACCGGGGCATTCACCTTCCTCGTGCTGCTCGTGGCCGGGATGCGGGACTTCTACGCGATCATGGCGATCGCCCTCGGTGGCTTCGTGGCGGCCACCGTGGTCCAGGAATTCGCGCGCGGGGCCCGCGCCCGCCACCGCCAGTACGGCGAAGTGTACGCCCTCGCGCTGGGCCGCCTCGTGGCCCGCAACCGGCGGCGCTACGGCGGCTACATCGTCCATACCGGCATGGTCATCCTGTTCGTCGCCTTCACCGGGATGGCCTTCAAGACCGAGACAGAGGCCACCCTCCGGCCCGGCGAGTCGGTGAGCCTGAAGAGTCCCTACGGTTACACCTACACGTTCACGCACTTGGGTATCTCGCAGTACGACGCGCTCAACCGGCTCGTCACCGCGGCGACCGTCGAGGTCGCGCGCGACGGCAAGCGGCTCACCATCATGACGACCGAGAAGCGCCAGCACGTCGATGCGCTCAAGCGGCCCACCTTCGAGCCGTCCACGGAGGTCGGTATCCGGAGCGACATGCGGGAAGACCTCTACGTCGTGCTCGGCGGCGTGGTCAACGGCACCGAGCAGGCCGTGTACCGCTTCACCATCAACCCGCTCGTGTGGTGGGTGTGGTACGGCGGGATGATCGTCGCCCTGGGCGGCCTCATCGTGATGTGGCCGGGCGGGGGCTCGCCGGCCGTCAAGCGATCTCAGGCCGGGTACGCCGTCAAACTGGTGGCGGAGACGTGAAGCGGCGCGAGTTCCTCGTCCTCGCCGGTGGCGGCCTCCTATCCGTCTATCCGCCGATCCGCCAATCCGCCCAGACCCCCGACTCCCTCCCCGGCACGGGTCCCGCCGGCCGGCTGTGGGACCCCGCGCGGGCCGGGCGGCCGATCGAGCCTGTCACCGCCCGCGACAACCTCGCGGCGATCCAGGCGATCGAGAAGCAGCTGCGCTGCACCTGTGGCTGCGGGCTCGACATCTACACCTGCCGCACCACCGACTTCTCCTGCAGCTACAGCCCGGCGCTGCACCAGGAAGTCTTGAAGCAGTACGAGGCCGGGAGCTCAGCGCAGCAGATCATCGACGACTTCGTGCGCCGCAACGGCATACAATCCCTCATGGCGCCACCCAAGCGCGGCTTCAACCTGGCCGGGTACTTCGTGCCTGGCACAGCCGTGCTGGTGGCGGCGGTAATCCTCACCATGGTGCTGCGCCGCTGGACGCGCGCTGGCGTGGCGGCCGCCGAGGTCCCGCCGCCGGCTGTTCCCGACGCGACGCCCGCCGAGCTCGAGCGCCTGCGGCACGACCTGGAACAGATCCAGTCGTGAGTCCGGCCGTCGAGTTCGTCATCGCGGTGCTGCTCGCCGCGGGGGCGGTCTGGTTCACTTTGCAGCCGATCCTCCGGCCGAACGCGGCGGGAGCGGGGGATATCGGTGCAGGGGAGGGCGGGGACGGCGAGGATCCCGATGAGGACGCAAGTCCGAGTGCCGTTGCGCTGCGCGCGATTCGAGAAATCGAGTTCGACCGGGCGACCGGCAAGCTCTCCGATGCCGATTACGATTCCTTGAAAGCGAAGTACACCGCCGAGGCGCTGGCGGCGTTGCGGGCGGAGCCGGGCGCGGCTGGCGGCGGCGGCTCCGCTCCGGCCGCCCAGCGGGCGCCTGCTATTGCTGGGTCACCCACCCCCCCCCCCGCCCCCCGTACCCAGACTGCGGCCTGTCCCACCCACGGCCTCCGGCCCGAGCCCGACGCCGAATTCTGCTCCGAATGCGGCCGCCGTCTGGGCAGCGCGCCCGGCTATTGCGCCCGCTGCGGCACCCGCCTCGCGGATGACGCGACCTACTGCAATACTTGCGGGGCACGCGTCGCCGCGTGAGACGCCGCCCGACCCGCTGCCTGGTGATCTCCGTCACTCGTTAACACGCGCCCCGCGGTTCCGTCTCCCTCTCGCACGACGTAGCTTCACACCGGAATCGAATCGAACGCCCTGCGACAGGAGCAGAGGATCATGCGGGAGCATCTCTCCATTCTCGTGGCCGTCGCCCTCGCGGGCGTCGCCGGCCAGGCGTGCGGCGACAACGCGTCGCCCGTCACCGCGTCGACCGCCGAGGAGCAGGCGCAGGTCGTCGCCGCCATCCAGGATTCGCTCGGCGACATGATGACCGACAGTGGGTTCGGCGAGGAAGGTGCCGTGTTCACCGGCGCACCGCCGTCGGCGATCGCGTCGTTCTCCCCGTCCGACATCGACTCGGTGAGCGTCCCGCGCTTTTGGGGTCGCCTCCGCATCGTGCGCGGCGGTCCGAAGCCGGTGATCGAGAAGAACATCACGATCGTAGGCGACACGGCCCGGGCGAGTCTCACCGTGCACTTCCAGGGCATCTTCCTGGTGGATACCAGCGCCGACGGCGTGTTCAACCCTACGTCCAAGCCGCTCCAGGAGTACTTCACGCAGCAAGCGGTGTTCGTGCGCGACGGTACTACGCGGCATCACTGGCATCCCGTGCTGCTGTCGCCGGAGGATTGGAAGCCGACGGCCCCCGACCGGCAGACCGTCCACGTCACCGACGTGCAGATCTTCCGGAACGACACGCTGCTGCTCGACGTCAAGAACCCCGATTCGCTGTACGACTTCCACAAGCGCGTCCCGCGGTTCCACATGGGCGACACGGTCAAGGTCGTGGCCGCGGTGGCCAACACCACGGGCGGCTCGCTCCTGCCGCCCACGTTCGTGTTCCTGCACGTGCGCCACGCGGATCGGAGCCACTTCGGCTGGGTGCGGGTGTTGATGCACGACAACGGCGACGGGACATACACCCAGAGCTGGGTGGCGCACCGCACCGGGCGCGACCGCTTCGCCGTGGACGCCATCGACGCGGCGACGCTCGCCCTGGGCAGGGCGGACAACTACCGCGCGAGCATCGTCGGCATTCCCTTCCACATCGAGTAGCGGAGTTAGTGCTTCGCCAGCGAGTCCCGGTCCACCAGGTTAACGGGGACCGGGATCGCCGGCGTCGCGGCCCGCCCGCGGAGCTTCGCCGCCACCGCCTCGATCGTGCGGCGTCCGATGGTGACAGGATCCGGCACCGCGTCCACCACCAGCGCCGTACCCTGCGCGATGGCGCTGCGCGCTTCCGGCGTCGCGTCGTAGCCGACAACGAAGATGCCCTCTTGCCCGCGGCCCGCTGCTTGAATCGCCGCCAGGGCTCCGAGCGCGCACTCGTCGTTGGTGCCGAACACCGCGTCGATGTGCTGCTCCGTGGCGAGCAGGTTGTCCATCTTCTGCTTCGCCACGTCACGCAGGCCACCTTCCACCGCGGGCGTCGCGACGATGCGGATGTTGGGGAAGGCGCTGAGCGCTTGGCGGAAGCCGGACACGCGGTCGCGGACACTGGCCACCGTCGGTTGGTCGAGGATCGCCACGTTCCCGCCTCCATGCAGCCGCGCGGCCACGTAAGCGCCGAGCAGTCGCCCGCCTTGACGGTTGTCGCTCGCCACGTGGCCCTCGACCTGCCCGCCGTCGGATGCAATGTCGGTGGTGAAGACGGGGATGCGCGCGCGGTTCGCCGATTCGATCGCGCTCACGATGCCGCTCGAGCTCACCGGGGCGACGACGATCGCGTCCATTCCGCGGGTGATGAATGTCTCGACCTGCGTGGTCTGCCGCGCCAGGTCCCACTCCGCCGCGGCGATGTGCAAGTCGATGCCGAGGCTGTCCGCGGCCTGCTGCATGCCGCGCCTCAAGTCCTGATAGAAGCCGTGGGATTCGGTGAGCAACGTGACGCCCACCTGGGGTCGGCCCCCGGCGTGCTTGCCGCACGCCGTCAGGCCCAGAAGCCCTGCCCACAGCAGGGCGACGGTGATTGGTCTACGCATGCGCTCGGCCCCCTCCCTCGGTTCCCCGTTTGGTCCAGACATCGTACAGCCCCGCCAGCAGGATGATGCCACCCTTGGCGATCTCCTGCCAGAACGCCTCCACACCGGACAGATCGAGCTGCCGGGCCGGCGGGCTTGATTTTCCCGGGGCGCTTTCCTATCTGTGGGCGTCCCTCTTTCGAGGAGTGTCGGAGTGAGAATGACTCAACTGCGGGGTCTCATGGTCGGGTTGGCGCTCGTGACCGTCGCGACCGCGGCGCCGGCCCAGCGCCGCGCGCGGGCCCGCGCCGCCGCCGTCGCGGCCGTGGAGCGGCCGAGCTTCGGCGGCCACCTGGGCTACAACTTCGACGTGGACGAGCTGTTGCTCGGCGCCCAAGTGACCTACCCGATCACCCCGCGCTTCGCGCTGTATCCGACGTTCGACTATTACTTCGTGTCTCCGGGCTCGTTCTGGGGGTTGAACCTGGACGTCAAGTTCCATCCACCGACCCCGCGCGGCTATTTCTATCTCGGCGGCGGGGTGAACTTCTCCCACGCCAGCGCGGGCGGATTCAGCAACACGAACACGAACCTCAATCTCCTGACAGGGCTGGAGGGGCGCCGCTGGCGCCACGCGATTCCGTATTTCGAGGCCCGGCTGATCGTCGGGAACGGCAGCGCGTTCCAGCTCGTGGGTGGGATGAGCTGGCACTAGGTCAGAACTCGAAGCTCTCCATCTTCTTCAGCCCGACTCGCAGCGGGATCGCCGTCGCCGCCAGACAGATCACGGCGGCGACGGCGAACCAGCCGATCATCCACGCGTCGATCACCACGGGTTGCTTGTCGAACACCGCCCGGACGTAGGCGTGGACGGCTTGCCACAACGCGACGATGACGGCTCCCAGCACCGCGATAGTCGCCATCATGAACACCAGGCCTCCGAACGACGTCGGAATCTGGGCCGCGTTCTCCGTCTCGAACTGGGGATAGAGCGCGCCGAACCCGAGCGCCATCGCCGAGATCGCGAGCGTCAGGGCGACCATCGCCACCATGCTCATGATCATCATGAACGACGTCACCTGGAGCAGCACGTTCGTCACGCCGGTCAGGATCAGCGCCAGCACCAGCAGCGGGATCGTCCCCACCCAGTACTTCGACCACAGCAGCGCCCGCAGGTCGAGCGGCGACGACCGCAGCAGCCACATCTGCCGGCCTTCGAGGGACACCGCGGGGAAGATGAACCGCGCCGCGATCGAGGCCAGGACGAAGCCGGCGAGACCGAGGTTCAGAAAGGACACCAGCGTCACGTAGAAGAACGTGACTTCCTCGCCGCGATGCAGCGGCAACGCCTTGATGTTGAACACGTACACCACCACCAGCACGGCGAGCAGGATCAGCTGGCTCCACTGCGTCGTGTCCCGGAAGAACAGCTTGATGTCCTTCAGCACGAACTCGCGCTTCGCCACGGGGAGGGGTTTGAGCACCCCGCCGATCGTCCACCGCCAGAAACCGCCGCGGATGAACCGCTCCGCTCCTTCCTGCGCCTTGGTGAACCCCTGGGCGAAAAGCTCCCGATGTAGCAGCGCCCCCAGCGTCACGAACGCCGCCGCCGTCGTCCACAGCAGCACCAGCGGCAGCGGGTCCAGGCTGTGCCGCAGGTATCCCATGATCGCCTTCGTCGCCCACTCGCTCGGCAGGAACGGGGACGTCGGCGTGCGCAGTACCGTGATGAAGTCGAGCAGATTGCGGAATCCCTCGGGGCGCGCCAGCTGCTCGGGACGGATGATGCGGAACAGCATGATGACGCCGCCGGCCGCGCCCAGGGCGATGATCGAGAGCAGGTCGCGCGTGCGTCGAGCCGGGAACACGTTCACCAGGATCAAGGTGACCGCGCTCCCGATCACCGCCGGCAGCACCAGCATCGGGACGATCGCCAACACCGCATACGGGATGAACAGCAGCCCGCCCTGGTAAATCACGCCGTACGCCGCCAGGATCGGCACGACCATCAGGGCGACCATCCACGAAGAGTGGAGCAGGGTCTCACCCAGCTTGGCGAGGTAGAGGCGCAGCCAGTCCACCGGCGCCGAGACGAGGAGGTCCAGGTCTTTGGCGAGGAAGAAGCTCGACAGCGCCGTGATCACGTTCGACAGGATCAGGATCGAGATGAACGACAGCAGCGCCAGGCCGAGCAGCTTGCCGGCGAGCAGCGGGCCCAGCTCCTCCACACCCCGGAAGTACTTGAGGATCTTGTACAGCACCCCGAACACCCCGAGCCAGAACGCCGCGCCCACGATCGTGAGGATCACCAGCTTGCCGTGGCCCCCGCGGGCACGCTCTTCGCGGATCCGCTGCAGCGCGGTGCGCCACTTGGGCTGCAGCACGTGCCGCAGCGACGGCTGCTTCACAGCCCTCCTCCCAGCACTTCGAGCAGCGCCCTCACGTGCGCGCCGCCCGTGAGCTTCAGGAACAGCTCTTCCAGGCTCGCGTCCCCGGCTTGGTGTTGGCGACGCACGTCCGCCACGGTCCCCGCGGCGACGAACTTGCCGTGTTGGATGATCGCGATGCTGTCGCACATCGCTTCGGCCACCTCGAGCGTGTGCGTGCTCATCAGGACCGTGCCGCCCTTGGTGACGAACTGCCGGAAGATGTCCTTGAGCAGCCGCGCCGCCTTCGGGTCGAGGCCGACCATCGGCTCGTCGACGACGATACACTCGGGCCGGTGGATCAGCGCGCTCGAGATGATGAGCTTCTGGCGCATGCCGTGGCTGTACGCCTCCACCAGCTCGTCCTTCCAGCTCGTCAGCTCGAACACTTCGAGCAGCTCGGCGATGCGTCGCTCCACCGCCTCGCCTTCCTGGCCGTACAGTCCGGCCACGAACCGCAGGAACTCCGCGCCGGTCAGCTTGTCGTAGACGAACGGCCGGTCGGGAATGAAGCCGAGCCGCATTTTGGCCGCGAGTGGGTCGCGGTGGATGTCGTCGCCGCCGAGCAGCACGCGGCCCTGCGTCGGCCGGAGGATGCCGGCGATCATGCGCAGCGTGGTCGTCTTGCCGGCGCCGTTGGGGCCCAAGAACCCGTACAACACCCCCCGCGGCACGTGCAACGAGATGTCGTCGACGGCCACGAAGCTGCCGTAATGTTTGGTGAGGTTCTCCAGCCGGATCATAGCGCCTCGAGCGTGAGCTTCCCGATCACCCGCGCCAGCTCGACCTGGCGGGCCAGCCCGCCGATGGTGAACCGCAGGTGGCCCGCATCGGCGGGGAACTCGTCGAACATGGGATCCACCGCGACCCAGTCGCCGAGAAACACCTCGGGCCAGGCGTGATAGTAGAAGCGACCGTTACGATACACGACGCCCGCCGCCGTGCGCGCCGGCAACCCGGCGGCACGCGCCAGCGCAACGTAGAGCGCCGTGTGCTCGTTGCAGTCGCCCCGCAGGGTCTCGAGCACCTGCACGGCGTTCGGCGCGCCGGGGCTCGATTGCTTCTTGACGTGGCCGTACACCCAATGGGTGAGCAACGCGGCCGCCTTGGCCGGGTCGCGCTCTCGCGCTCCGTTCAGGATCAGCCGCGCCTGCGCCTCGATGCGCGGATTGGCGCTCTGAATCAGCGGCTCGGGCCCGAGGAACGCCTGTAGCGCCGTGTCGTGCGACGGGAGCCGGTACCGGGCGTCGAGCTGGGCCGGCCCTTCCCGCTGGACCACGAGTGTGTCGCCGATCACCCGCTGCCGGCCGCCCCCCAGTGCGAAGCCGTCGAGGGAAACCCCTGCGCCGCCCAGGCGCACGCGAAACTGGGCCAGCGCCTCGTCCCCTGCGCGCGGGCGCACTCCCGCCGCGAGCACCGTGACCGGGATGATCTCGCCCGCCACGCTCGTCGCACTGGCGGTGGCGAGGCGCACCGTGTCGCGGTGCCGGAAGTTCTCGTAGGCGATCTCGAACGCCGAGCGCTGGAGCGTGAAGCCGAGCGGGCTCGCCGAGCGGACCAGGTGGCCCTGGGCGTCGATCCACGCCTGGACTCGCAGGCTCCCGCTCTCCTGATCGATGCGGAATGCACGCAGCGTGTCGAAGTGCACCGGGACCCAGGCCATGGCGGTCGAGTCGTAATCCGCGCTGTCGGCGATGACCATCGTGGTTTCGGCCGCCACGCGGACGCCGACGTCCCGCTCGGCGAGGAGCATCGGGTCGAAGACGCGGAGCGTGAAGCCGGAGCCGGGCTTCAGCTCGCCGCCGAAGGCGAGCCGCAAGGCGAGCAATGAGGGCAGCACGATCGGTCGCGTGAGCCGCAGCCGCGTGACCTGAGTGTCGGTCCCGCTCACCACCGTGAGCAGCAGCACGCTGTCTCCGAGGATCACCCCGCGCGCGGTATAGCGCGCGCCGTCGTCGTCGAACCAAGCGTCCACGTGCTGCAAGCGGAGCGCCCGGTTCACGATCGCCGAGCTGCGCGCGGTGGTGCGGTGCATGTGTCCCAGCGCGGCGACGTCGAACACCAGCTGATCCTCGACCCGGACCGAGTCGGTGAGGGTGTCGATGGTCGAGGAGGCGAACCCGACTTGCTGGCCGCCCACGTCCAGCCGGTAGAAGATCGCGCCGGGGGGCACGGCCAGCGCGGCTTCGGCGAGCCGGGCACCCGTCGATTGGAAGAACTGCCGCTTGCCCAGCCACGCGAGCGACACCGCCCAGGCGGCGAGGATCGCGATCGCCCAGCGCCGGCGCGTCACGACAACTCCGCGGCCTGGCGCCGCACCGCCGATTCGAACACCGCCCGCTCAGCGTCGGATTCCACGACGAAGCATACATCGAGGGGAAAGTCCGTCTGGCCGAGCTGCGCGGTGAGCACGCCGACCATGATCTCGGCGGCGTCTTCGAGGGAGAGGTTCCCGGCACCCGTCCCGAGTGGCGGTACCGTCAGGCGGGCGAAGCCCCATTCGCGGGCGCGCTGCAGCGTTGACAGCCACGCGCGTGCGACCGCTCCGTGGGACACCGGCTCCTGCTCGCTCTGGATCACGGCGTGGATCACGAACTCGGCCGCGAGCGCGCCGCCGCCGCCGGTCACCACCGCGGCGCCGACGGCCAGATCCTTGTGGAGTGTGAGATGCCGCTGGAATTCGGTCCCGCCGATCTCTTCGAGGCGGCGCACCATCGGCGTCGTAGGATCGAGGCGGGCGGTGGCCGGGCGGACGATCGCGTCGGAGGGCCGGAACGCGAGGTCGTCCACCGCGACGTGGATCACCGGCCGGCGGCCTCCCGCGAGCGACGGTACATGCGGGTTGCCTCCTCCGGGCGGTTCAGCCGATCGAGCACGACACCGAGCCCGTACAGCGCGCGGGTGTGGAGCGGCTGCAGCGTCGTGGCACGCTCGTAGGCTGCCAATGCACCATCCAGGTCGTCGACGTGGTTCAGCGCCTCCCCCAGACAGTGCCACGCCGCGGCGCGGTCGGCGTCCAGCTCGGCGACCCGCCGCAGGTGCGGGATGGCGTCCGCCCATCGACCCTTGCGAGACAACACGAGGCCCAGCGCCGAGAGTGCTTCGACGTGCGCGGGATCCACGCGCAACACCCCTTCGATATCGCGCTGCGCCGCCGCGTAGCGCCCCGTGGCTGTCAACGTCGCCGCGCGACGGAGCAACAGCGCCGCGTCTTCCGGCGCGCGCTCCAACGCGCGGTCGAGCAGCGCCAGGGCCGCATCGGGATCGACCGGCGCGGCGCTCACTGGGCGGGGGGACGGGGAAGGTGGGAGCGCCGGTGATGCGACGGGAGCCGAGATTGCCGTCCGCGGAAGCTCCAGCGAGATCGGCGGAGGCCGGTGCTCCCGCGCCACGTCGGCGGGCGTGGCCAGCGCGGCGGTCTCGGTCAGCGACTCGGCTTCCGCGAGCAGGTCCGCCGCGACGCGCGCCCGCTCCGTCGCCGATGCCCAGCGCTTTTCGTGCCTCCGGTTCATGCGATCACCTCGCTGGAGAGCCACGAGAGGTAGAGGTCGAGTCCGCGCGCCACCGGTAGCGCCAGTAGCTCGGGCACCTGGTAGGGGTGCCGCTCGCGGACGGCGGCGCACAGCGCCTCCCATTTCGCGACATCGGTCTTCAGCAGCACCACGACCTCCGGTTCCTCAGTCAACTTGCCCTCCCACCGATAGATCGACGTCGCGCCCGGGAGCAGCGTGCCGCACGCGATCAGTCGCGCCTGCACCAGCGCAGAGACGAACGCTCGCGCCGCGTCGGCATCGCCGAGCGTCGTCAGCACCACCAGGGCCGTCGGCTCCATCAGGGGGAGCTAACGTACGGCGGGAATGGGGGTTAGGCAAGACTGGGGGGTTGACCGCGGAACCGATGGCCCCCTAAGCTCCGGGTCTATGTCCAGCGAGTCGTTGATCGTCCGCGGCGCCCGCGAGCACAACCTCAAGAACATCACCGTCGTCATCCCGCGGAACACGCTGACGGTGATCACCGGCCTCTCGGGATCGGGGAAGTCCTCTCTCGCGTTCGACACCATCTACGCCGAGGGTCAGCGGCGCTACGTGGAATCGCTCTCGGCGTACGCGCGGCAGTTCCTCGGGTTGATGGAGAAACCGGACGTCGACGCCATCGAGGGCCTCTCCCCGGCGATTTCGATCGAGCAGAAAACGGCCGGCAGCAACCCGCGCTCGACCGTCGGCACCATCACCGAGGTCTACGACTATCTCCGGCTGCTGTGGGCACGCGCCGGTACGCCGCACTGTCCGAACGACGGCACCCCCGTCGAGCGCCAGAGCGCTTCCCAGATCACCGACCTGGTGCTCCAATGGCCGGCCGGTACGCGGATCGAGGTGCTCGCACCTCTGGTGCGGGGCCGCAAGGGCGAGTTCCGCGACCTCTTTGAGGGTGCGCGCAAGCAGGGGTTTGTGCGCGTGCGGGTGGATGGAGAGACCTACGACTTGGCGGCCGTACCCAAGTTGCAGCGCCGCCGCAATCACGACATCGCGGTAGTGGTCGATCGCTTGGTGGTGAAGGCGGCCGACCGCGGGCGGCTCGCCGACTCGATCGAAACGGCGCTGCGCGCGGCCGATGGTGTCGTCGAGGTGGCGCAGCACCGACCCAGCGGCCCGAAGTCGACGCTGTTCTCGGAGCGGTACGCCTGCCCGAAGTGCGGGCTCTCGCTCCCTGAGCTCGAGCCCCGCCAGTTCTCTTTCAATTCTCCATTCGGCGCCTGCCCGGACTGCTCGGGGCTCGGCACGCGGCGCGAGGTGAACGCTGATCTCGTCCTCGGGGACCCGAGCCTGTCGATCCCGGAAGGCGTGATCCTGCCCTGGGGCGAGCCGAGCAGCTACATCCGGAAAGTGGTGCTGCCCACGCTGGCGCGGGCGTTCAAGTTCGACCTCAACACGCCCTGGCGCGAGCTGCCGGCGGCGGTGCGCAAGGTCGTGCTGGCCGGCGCGCCCGGCAAGACGTTCACCTACCAATACGACAGCGAGCGGTGGCACGGGTCTTACGAGTCGGGCTGGAAAGGCGTGCTCAATCATGTGGAGCGGCGCTACCGCGAGACCGCCTCGGACGCCGTGCGCGAACAGCTCGAGCAGTACATGGTGGAGCAGCCCTGTCCGACCTGCCGTGGCCGCCGGCTGCGCCCCGAGACTCTCTCGGTGCTCGTCGCGGGGAAGAGCATCGGAGACGTCGCGGATCTGTCCGTGGTCGAGGCGCTCGGATTCTTCGAGCGCATCCCGCTGCGGACGGGCGGCCAGCCCGGGCTCGACCCCGAGATCGCTCGGCCGATTCTCAAGGAGGTGCTCGACCGGCTGCGGTTCCTGAAGAACGTCGGCCTGGACTACCTGACGCTGGGTCGCTCGGCGGCCTCGCTCTCCGGCGGAGAGGCGCAGCGGATCCGGCTCGCCACTCAGATCGGCAGTCGCCTCGTCGGTGTGCTCTACATTCTGGACGAGCCGTCCATCGGTCTGCATCAGCGGGACAACGCCCGCCTGCTCGACACACTCCGGGAGCTGCGAGACCTCGGCAACACGGTACTGGTCGTGGAGCACGATGAGGAGACGATCCGCGCCGGCGACCACGTCATCGATCTCGGCCCCCGCGCCGGACGTCACGGCGGGGAAGTGGTCGCCGAGGGAACGCTCGCGCGCGTGCTCGAGCACCGCGATTCGCTCACCGCCCGCTATCTCCGCGACGAGCTGCGGATTCCGGTGCCGCCGCGCCGCCGCGTCGCGGCCGCCGACCGCATGCTCCGCGTGGTGGGCGCCCGGCAGCACAACCTCAAGCGGCTCACCGTCGAGTTCCCGCTGGGGTTGTTCATCGCCGTCACCGGAGTCTCCGGCTCGGGAAAATCGACGTTGGTCACCGACATCCTCTACCAGGCTTTGGCGCGGCATTTCTACCGCGCCAAGGTGGTACCCGGGGCGCACGAGCGCCTCGAGGGCCTCGACCAGATCGACAAGGTGATCGACATCGACCAGAGCCCGATCGGTCGAACCCCGCGGTCCAACCCGGCCACCTATACCGGGCTGTTCACCCCCATCCGCGAGCTGTTCACGTACCTGCCCGAGTCCAAGATCCGCGGCTACGGCCCGGGGCGGTTTTCCTTCAATGTGAAAGGCGGGCGCTGCGAAGCGTGCCAGGGCGACGGCCTCGTGAAGGTCGAAATGCACTTTCTGCCGGACGTCTATGTCCCCTGCGAGGTGTGCAAGGGCCGCCGCTACAACCGGGAAACGCTGGAGGTGCGGTACAAGGGAAAGTCCATCGCCGATGTGCTCGACCTGTCCGTCGCAGACGCCCTGGAGTTCTTCGAGAGTCAGCCCCGCATCCGGCCGAAACTCGAGCTCTTGAACGACGTAGGACTGGGGTACATCCACCTCGGCCAGTCGGCGACCACGCTGTCCGGCGGCGAAGCCCAGCGGGTCAAGCTGGCCACCGAGCTGGCCAAGCGCGACACCGGGCGTACCCTCTACATCCTCGACGAACCGACCACGGGCCTGCACTTCGAGGACGTCCGCCTTCTCCTCGAGGTGCTGCACCGGTTGGTGGACAAGGGGAATACCGTCGTCGTGATCGAGCACAACCTCGACGTCGTCAAGACGGCCGACTGGGTGATCGATCTCGGTCCGGAGGGGGGCGAGGCCGGCGGGGCCATCGTGGCGGAGGGGACCCCGGAGCGCGTGGCGGGCGCGAAAGGCTCGTATACGGGGCAGTTCCTGCGCAAGGTGTTGCAGCCGGGGGACTGACGCATAACGTTGGACGGGGGAGGATCCAGGATTGGAAGACATCCTCGCGATCGTGCTGATCTTCGGTGGTGGGACCCTGGCGGCGTTGGCGTTCTCCCCCATCGGGCGGGCGTTCGCCGACCGGATCCGGGGTCGAGTAGCCGGCGCGGAGGAGCTGCGGGCGGCGGAGGACCTTCGGGCGGAGGTGACCGAGCACCGCGAAGCGGTCACGGAAGAGCTGCACGCGCTGCGTCAGGAAGTCGGGGAGCTGGCCGAGCGGATGGATTTCGCCGAGCGGTTGCTGGCGCGGGATCGCCCCGGCGCGCTCCCCAAAGCGGAGGCTGATGTGTCCCTGGGTGCGCGCGTTGCGGGGGGGAGGAGAGTGACCCGATGAGCGGTCCCGAGGCGGCATTGGCGTTCATGGTGTTCGGCGGAAGCTTCTGGGTGCTGCGGCCTGTTGCCTCCGCGATCGCCAAGCGCATCGCGGGCGAGCACCGCCCGCCGGCCCCGGACCCGCAGGAGCGCGACGCGATGCTTGATGAGCTGCACCAGCTCCGCGACGAGATGACGGACTTGCAGGAACGGGTGGACTTCGCAGAGCGCCTTCTCGCCAAGCAGCGCGACGCCGAGCGGCTCGCGCCGCCGCGCTGACTATGGAAGGCGTCGTAGCGCTCATGATTCCGATCGTTGCGGTCGGTGGGTTCTTCGCGTGGATGATCGCCCTGTCGCCGGTCGGGAAGGCGTATGCCGAGCGGGTCCGAGGACATGCGGCCCGGGCCGGCACCCCCGGCGAGCACGAAGAGGTGCTCCAGGCGGTCGAGCAGCTCCGCCAGGAGGTGGCAGAACTGGCGGAGCGGGTAGATTTTACGGAGCGCTTGTTGGCCAAGCAGCGCGACGCTGAGCGGCTGGGCCCGGCGCACTGATGCACATGATACAGGGCCCGACGCCACTACCGGGGCTCGACCCGAATTTCCTCCTGAACCAGCTGATCCCGCTGGTCGGGGGGATCGCAGCCCTGATCGCGGGGACGTTGGTGCTGCGGTGGCTGTTTCACTCGCCCATCGGCGAGGCAATTGCCGAAGGGATCCGGCTCCGGCGCCGGCGGCGCTGGGGCGAAGTCACCAGAGAGGCGGGCGCCGCGGACGCCCACCGCGTGGGCGCTTTGGAGGAGCAGGTCCTGCAGCTCCAGGGACAGATCTCGGAGCTCGCGGAACGGTTAGATTTTGCCGAACGGGTTCTCGCCGAGCGGCGGGAACGGAAGCTGGGCGCGGGCCAGTGAAGGTCCGCCACCACCTAGAGGGGCACCATGGGGATCTTTGACCGTCTCTCGACGCTGATCCGGTCGAACATCAACGACCTGATCTCGCGCGCCGAGAACCCGGAGAAGATGCTGAACCAGCTGATCGTCGACATGCGGAGCCAGCTGGCGAAGGCCAAGCAGCAGGTGGCCTCCGCGATCGCGGATGAAAAGCGCCTGGCCGCGCAGGTGGACCAGGAGAAGAAAGCCGCCGAAGACTGGGAGAAGCGCGCGGTCCTGGCCGTGCAGGAGGGTCGGGACGACCTGGCCAAGCAGGCCCTGCTGCGCCACAACGAGCACGCCCAAGGCGCCCTGACGCTGCACGACACGTGGGTCAAGCATCGGGAGGAGACCGAGAAGCTCAAGGTCTCCTTGCGGCAGCTGAACGACAAGATCGAGGAAGCCAAGCGCAAGAAAAACATCCTCATCGCGCGGCAGAAGCGGGCCGAGGCGCACAAGCGGATTCAGGAAACGATGTCCTCGATCGGCGACAAGAGCGCCTTCGAGACATTCGAGCGCATGGCGGAGCAGATCGAGCACGAGGAGCGCAAGCTCATCGCCGCCGCCGAGGTCAACGAGGACCTGTCCGGCGACCAGCTGGTAAAGCAGTTCCAGGGTCTCGAAGGGAAGGCGGATGCCGACCAGCAGCTGATCGCGCTCAAGAAGAAGATGGGGCTCCTGGGGGGCGGCGCGCCGCCTGAGACCAAGCAGCTCGGCAAGGGCGCGACGGACGCCGAGCTCGTCGAGGACGACGACACCGGGCACACCCGCTGAACGCCCCTCCACTCCCCTCCGAGTCACCGCCGTCACGGCTGTCGGGCGCCACGTTCGTGGCGCTCTTCGTTGCGGCCCTGGCCATCTGGTTCACCGTCCGGGTGGTCGAGGTGCTGCTCCTCGTCTTCATCGCCGTCCTGCTCGCCGTCTACCTGGCGGCCCTCACCGATGTGCTGGAGCGCCGCTTCCGGATCGCCCGCTGGCTCGGGCTCGCCATTGCGGTGGTGGGCACGATCGTGCTCGTCGCGGGCCTGGGCGCCCTGATTCTGCCCCCGGTCTTCGACCAGACCCAGTCGCTCGTCACCGGCTTGCCCAAGACCCTGACCGATATTCAAAACGTCATGGCCGACTGGGCCCGCCGCTATCCGGTGGTGCGGCGCACCGAGCTCGCCGATCCCCAATCGGGCCTCGTGGCGCGGCTGATTGAGGACGCCACTGAGTTCCTGCGCGCCTCGCTCGTCCCCTATCTGCGCGCCGGCGGCAAGCTGTTCATCGAGGGCGCATCGGTGGTGGTGATGTCGCTCTACCTGGCGCGGGACCCGACGCTGTACCGGGATGGCATCGTGTCGCTCGTCTCCCCCAAGCACCGCTCCGTGGCCGCTCGCATCCTCGCGGACACGAGCGCGACCCTGCGCGCTTGGATCGGCGGCCAGCTGCTCGCCATGTTCGTGCTGGGGGCCCTGACTGCCATCGGGCTGCTGCTGCTCGGCGTCCCCTACTGGCTGGCGTTCGGCGCCTTTACCGGACTCGTCGCCGTGGTGCCGTTCTTCGGCACGCTGCTCTCCACCATTCTGCCCGCGCTGTTTGTCGTCGGCACGGGCAGCTGGATCCAGGTCGCCGCCGTGCTAGCCCTCGGCGTGGTGGTCCACGTGATCGAGGCGAACCTCGTCGGCCCCCTCATCATGGAGCGCAAGGTCGCCCTGCCGCCGGTCCTCACCATCACGAGCGTGCTCGTGATGGGCACGCTGCTCGGCGTGATCGGCCTCGTGGTCGCCGTGCCAGTCCTGGCCGTCACGATGGTCGTCATTCGCCACGTTCTCCACGGCGAGATCTACGGCGACACCAGTCAGGAGTCGGCCGTCCTCCGGTTCAGCGGGCAATTCCGCGTTCCCAGGCCTGCTCCTTCCCCCTCCAGTCCCGGATCATGACGACCGGGACACCCCGGCACCGTTTTCTGATCGTTGCCGATGGACAGTTCGGACCACTCACCTCCAAGACGGCCAATTCCTGCCTCCGCTATTTCCCGGAGCGCATCGTGGGAGTGCTCGATCGCGAGCAGGCGGGCAAGACCGTGCAGGACGTGCTCGGGTTCGGCGGCGCGATCCCGGTGGTCGGGGACTTCGAGCAGGGGCTGCGACTGGGAGGGGGCGGCGGCGCCACCGCGGTGCTGATCGGGATCGCGCCGGCGGGGGGGAAGCTGCCGCCGGAGTGGCGCGGCTGGCTGCGGTCCGCCATCGAACGGGGGCTCGAGATCTGGAGCGGGCTGCACACCTTCATCGGGGACGATCCCGAGCTGGGGCAACTCGCCCGAGCGAAAGGCGTCCGCATCCTCGACGCGCGCAAGCCCCCCGCCGACCTGCCGATCGCGGACGGGCGCGCCGCCGAGGTGGACGCGTACGTGATCCTGGCCGTCGGCTCCGATTGCAACGTCGGCAAGATGACCGCGCAGCTGCAGCTGCGCGATCAGCTCGTCCAGCGCGGCCATCGCACCAGCTTCGTTGCCACCGGTCAGACCGGGATCTTCATCGAGGGTTGGGGCATCGCCGTCGACGCGGTCGTCGCCGACTTCATCGCGGGTGCGGCCGAGCAGCTCGTCCTCCAGGGCGCGCCGGGCAACGACATCGTGCTCGTGGAAGGCCAGGGCAGCCTGATCCACCCGGGCTACTCCGGCGTCACGCTCGGCTTGCTCCATGGCTCCTGCCCCGACGCGTTGATCCTCTGCCACCAGGCGACCCGCGACTACATCGGGGACTACCACGGCCGCGAGCCGTGGGTGCCGATCCCGCCGTATCGTGAGCTGATCGAGATCTACGAGCGTGCCGCGGCGCCGGTCCACCCGACGAAAGTGATCGGGATCTGTCTTAACACCTACGACCTGGATGACGCCGCGGCCAAGATGGCGATCGCCAGGGCGCACGCGGAGACGGGACTCCCCGCCACGGATCCCGTGCGGTTCGATTCGGGTCCGCTGGTCGACGCGATCGTCAAGGCGGCGCGGCAGGGAAAGCCGGTCGCCGGCCCACACCCCGAGCGGCCGCAGCCGGTGCGATGATCTGATCCGCCCGGCGGCGATTTGGTACGTCCGCCGTTCCCAGCATCGTCTATCATGTGGCGTGCACACCCTCCGGTGTGTCTTCGCTGAATGGCAGCTGCTGCGGGCCCGCCTGCTCCGCACGCGGTTGGGCCTCTGGCTATTGCTGCTGAGCGGCGGCTTCGCCTGGCTCGGCATCAGCGCCGGCGGTGGTGGCGCCGCGCTGGAAGGTCTCGCGCTCCGGGTCGGCGCCCTCTCGGCGATTTTGTGCGTCGCCTTCGGCGCGGGGTCGGACCTGGATCGCGCGGCACTGCGGCTCACACTCACCCATCCAACGACGCCCACCGCCGTGGCGGCGGGTCGCTGGCTCGGCGCGACCACGGCGGCGTCCATCGTCACGCTGACCGCCACGGCCGTCGTCGCGTGGGGGACTGGAGGAGGGGCCGCCGGGCTCCCCTGGCTGCGCGCGGCGCTCGTGGGAGTCGGAACGGCGGGCGCGACAGCCGGCTGCGCGCTGATGCTGGTCGCCATCGGCGGGAACGCGCTGGCGGGAGGGCTCTTCCTCTATATGGTGCTCCTCTCCCCTCTCTCACCGGTCGGAGTGGAGCACGTGATAGGCCCGGGGTGGCTGCGTCGCGCCGCGATGCTCGTTCTCTCGGTCACGCCCAGTGTGTGGCGCTACCGGGAGCTTGCAGCCGGAGCGGGCGGCGCTTGGCTGCATGCGCTCGCGTGGATGACGGGCGGCGTGTTGGTCGCGGGCCGATTGCTGAGGCGCGGCGACCGGTGACGGCGACCGCGCTGGAGCTGCGGGAGGTAGCCCGGCAGTTCCGGCGCCGGGGGAGTGGGGGTGGGGGGGGGGGAGGGGGGGGGTCGCGAGCGGTGGTGCGCGCCGTGGACGGCGTCTCGCTCTCCCTCGTGCCTGGGGAGATTGTGGCGTTGGTCGGCCCGAACGGGGCTGGGAAGACCACGTTGCTGCGGCTCGCGGCCGGCCTGCTGCGGCCCGACGCGGGCACAATCTCCGTCGGGGAAGCCCACGCGCCCGCCGGTTCCCCCGCGGCGCGGCGCGCGCTTGGCTTCGCCCCCGACGAGCCGGTGTTTCCCCCGGCGCTCACGGTGCGCGAGGTGCTCGACTATTACGCGCGGTTCCACGCTCCTGGATCGGCCCGCCGAGGGCTCGTGGCCGCCGCGCTCGAGCTGAGCGGGTTAGGCGAGGTCGTGGGGCGGCGCGCCGCGGCGCTTTCTCAGGGCTACGCCCGGCGCCTGGCCCTGGCCCAGGCGGCGCTGGGTGGCCGGCGGGTGCTGCTGCTCGACGAGACCCTCTCGGCTGCGGATCCCGTCGTGCGCCGGGCCCTGTGCGAGGGTCTGCAGCAGCTCGCGGCCCGCGGAGTGGCCGTCCTGCTCTCCTCGCACGACCTCACGACGGTCGAGCGCCTCGCGGTCCAGGTGCTCGTGATGGCGCGCGGACGGGTGGTGCGGACAGGGTCGCTGGCGGCGCTGCTGCGCGAGCGTGTGCTGGAGGTCGTGCTGGAGGCTCCGCCCGCGGTACTCCCGCCCGGGTTCCGCGCGACCCCGGCCGGCCTGGAGATGGACCTCGGAACAGGGAGTGTCGAAGCCGCGCTCGCGGTATGCCGCGCGCATCGCCTGGCAGTCCGTGCCAGCCGCGTGCGGCTGAAGTCGCTGGAAGACGTGATTCTCGAAGCGGTGGACGACGCGACGCGTTGACGCCCTCCCCGTGGCTTCCTACGTTTCGCGGACCATGGCGCTCGCTCTCCACAACACCCTCACCCGCGCCGTCGAGCCTTTTCAACCGCTCGCGGCACCGCGGGTGACGTTGTACACCTGCGGGCCCACGGTCTGGAACTACGCCCACATCGGGAATTTCCGGACCTTTCTATTCGAAGATCTGCTGCGCCGCCACCTCGAGTATTCGGGCTACGAGGTGTTCCACATCATGAACCTGACCGACGTCGACGACCGCACGATCAAAGCGGCGGCGGCGGCGGGCAAATCGCTGGCGGCGCACACCGAGCCCTTCACGCAAGCGTTCTTCGAGGACCGAGACTACCTGCGCATCCGGCGGGCGCACCTGTATCCGCGGGCCACGCAGTCGGTGCCGTCGATGATCGCGCTGGTCTCCCGCCTGCTCGAGCGCGGAGTCGCCTACCGTGGAGATGACGGGTCGGTCTATTTCGCCATCGAGCGGTTCCCGACGTACGGGCGGCTGTCGCGGCTCGATCGGCGCGAGCTGAAGCTCGGCGCGCGCGTGGCGAGCGACGAGTACGCCAAGGACGATCCGCGCGACTTCGCGCTGTGGAAGAAGGCTTCGGCCCAAGACGACGCGGTGGGTGCGGCGTGGGATGCGCCGTTCGGCCGCGGCCGTCCGGGGTGGCACCTGGAGTGCTCGGCGATGTCGCTCACGGCGATCCGCGAGCGTTTCGGCGTGGAGACGCTCGACATCCACGCGGGCGGGGTGGACTTGATCTTCCCCCATCACGAAGACGAAATCGCGCAGTCGGAAGCGGCGACGGGGCAGCCGTTCGCGCGCTGGTGGCTGCACGGCGAGTTCCTGAACGTGCGCGGCACGAAAATGTCGAAACGGTTCGGGAATTTCCTGACCGCGCGTGATCTGCGCGAGCAGGACGTGGACGCTGCGGCGGTACGGCTGCTGTTCTGGCAGACGCACTACCGCCAGCCGCTCGACTTCAACGACGCGGCGCTCGAGGGAGCGCGGGAGGGAGTGAAGCGGCTCGGCGAGTTCCGCGATCGCCTCACGCAGGTCGCTCGGGCGGGAGGGAGAGGTGGGACACTCGGCCCGCTCGGTGAGCGGCTCGAAGCCGACGTCCGCATGGCCTTGGACGAGGACTTGAACGCGCCCCGCGCCATCGCCCGGGTGTTCGAGTTCGTCCGCGACGCCAATCGCGCGCTCGATCAGGAACGCGGCGACGCGGGGGGAGGGGGGGGGGAGGGGGATGCGCAGCCCGGGCTGGCAGCGTTTGACCGGGTGATGGGGGTTCTGGACGTGCTGCCTACCCCTCCGGCGCTCGAGCCGGCGTTCGTGCAATGGGTGGAGGCGCAGATCGGGGCCCGAGAAAAGGCCAGGAAATCCAAGGACTTCGCCGCCGCCGACCGGGTGCGCGGGGAGCTGCGGGCCCGTGGGGTGGAGCTGGAAGACACCTCCGCCGGGACCAAGTGGCGGCTGGTCTAAGTTCTTTTCGGCACGTCCCTTGCCCTAACGGCCAACCCCGTTTATTCTCCCAGTCTCGAAGCTTTCACCGGTCGACCAGCTGACGTAGCTCAACTGGTAGAGCAGCTGATTTGTAATCAGCCGGTTCCCGGTTCGAGTCCGGGCGTCAGCTCACGTTGCGGAAAAGCGCAGCGCCGTCCCGAACGTCGAGGGAGCCACAACTCACCCCGCGCGACACACACGCGGGGTGCGTCGTCACGGGGGGTTGGCACACCGAGTACGGGGGGCATAACGGCGTAGGCGGGGTGGGGTGCCCGAGCGGCCAAAGGGAGCAGACTGTAAATCTGCCGGCTCACGCCTACGAAGGTTCGAATCCTTCCCCCACCATTCGGCGCGCGGGCGTAGCTCAGTTGGTAGAGCGTCAGCCTTCCAAGCTGAGGGTCGCGGGTTCGAGCCCCGTCGCCCGCTCTGCGCTCGCGTAGCTCAGTCGGTAGAGCGCGTCCTTGGTAAGGACGAGGTCACCGGTTCAATCCCGGTCGCGAGCTTGGGAATGTGTTCAACGTTCTTTGAGGTTTCCATGGCCAAAGCCAAGTTCGAACGGACGAAGCCCCACGTGAACGTCGGCACGATCGGCCACGTGGACCACGGGAAGACCACCCTGACCGCCGCGTTGACCAAGGTCTCGGCCGACCGGGGGCTGGGGACCTATGTGACTTACGACCAGGTGGCGAAGGCCTCCGAGTCCCAGGGGCGGCGCGACGCGACGAAGATCCTGACCATCGCCACGAGCCACGTCGAGTACTCGAGCGACGTGCGCCATTACGCGCACGTGGACTGCCCCGGGCACGCCGACTACGTGAAGAACATGATCACGGGCGCGGCGCAGATGGACGGGGCGATCCTGGTGGTGAGCGCGGTGGACGGGCCGATGCCGCAGACGCGCGAGCACATCCTGCTGGCGCGCCAGGTGAACGTGCCGTACATCGTCGTGTTCCTCAACAAGTGCGACCTCGTCGATGACGCCGAGCTGCTCGATCTGGTCGAGCTCGAGGTACGCGAGCTGCTCAGCTCCTACGAGTTCCCGGGGGATACGCTCCCGGTGATCCGCGGCTCGGCGTTGAAGGCGATCCAGGGCGACGCGCCGTCCGTCGCGAAAGTGTGGGAGCTGCTCAAGGCGCTGGACACGAACGTCCCGGTGCCGAAGCGCGAGGTCGACAAGCCGTTCCTGATGCCGGTCGAGGACGTGTTCTCGATCACGGGTCGAGGCACGGTGGCCACGGGGCGGATCGACCGCGGCAAGATCAAGGTCGGCGAGGAAGTGGAGATGGTGGGCTTCGGGACCGACAAGCGGACGGTGGTGACGGGGGTGGAGATGTTCCGCAAGCTGCTGGACGATGGGCAGGCGGGG
>JBGOUQ010000021.1:0-65066 GCA_041477065.1 Gemmatimonadota bacterium | reverse complement strand
GGTTCCGTTCGGGCCCGTCGGGCGTGGAGTCGATCCCCGAATTCGGGGGCGGTGTCTTCTCCCGGCCCCCGGCCACCCCCAAACCCAAGCCGGGGGGGTCGCCCTCGCCGGGGGCGGGCCCGCCGCCCCCCCCCCCCCCCCCCCGTCGCTCCTGCTCCGGGGCGCCCGCGTCGTGACGATGGATCCCGGGCGCCGGATCCTCGACGGGGACGTCCTGGTGGAGCAGGGAAAGATCGCGGCAGTCGGTCGGGCCGGCGGGCCGGCGGACGGCCAGACCGTCCTCGATTGCACCGGGCTCGTGATCCTCCCCGGTCTCATCCAGGCGCACATTCACCTCTGCCAGACGCTGTTCCGCGGGCTGGCCGACGACCTCCCGCTCGAAGACTGGCTCGCCCGGCGCATCTGGCCGCTCGAGGCGGCGCACACCGAAGAATCCGTCTACTGGTCCGCGATGCTCGGCGCGGCGGAGCTGTTGCTCGGCGGCACGACCGCGATCCTCGACATGGAGACCGTCCGGCACACCGGCGCCGCGTTCACCGCGCTCGACGCGATCGGCCTGCGGGCCACGGCGGGGAAGTGCCTGATGGATGCTCCGACCTGTCCTCCCGGGCTGCGCGAGTCCACCGACCGCGCATTGCGGGAGGCGGCCGACCTGTGCGCGACGTGGCACGGCAAGGCGAACGGCCGGCTGCGGTGGTGCTACGCGCCGCGCTTCGCGCCGAGCTGTACGGGGCCGTTGCTGCGCGCCGTGAGCGACCTGGCGGAGAAGGCCGGCGCGGTGGTCCACACCCACGCCGCCGAGACGCCGGTCGAGCTGCAAATGGTCAAGCAGGAAACGGGGAGTGACGAGATCGCCTATCTCGAATCGGTCGGCATCACGGGTCCGCGCGCCGCGCTGGCGCACTGCGTCTGGGTGGACGGCGAGGGGATCCGCCGCCTCGCGCGCCAGCACACCAACGTGGTGCACTGTCCGAGCTCGAACCTCAAGCTGGGGAGCGGGATCGCCCCCATCCCGGAGATGCTCGCCGCCGGCTGCCGTGTGGCGCTTGGTGCCGACGGGGCGCCGTGCAACAATCGGCTCGACGGCTTCACCGAGCTGCGGCTCGCCGCCCTGATCCAGAAGCCCCGGCACGGCCCCGAGGCGCTCCCGGCGTCACAGGCGCTGGAGCTCGCGACCCTGGGCGGCGCGCGCGCCCTCGGTCTCGAGAGCGAGATCGGCTCGATCGAGGTTGGGAAGCGTGCCGACCTCGTCGCGCTCGATCTGTCGGGACCGCACGCCCAGCCGGAGGAGGCCGACCTGATCTCGCGTATCGTCTACAGCGCCTGCGCCGCCGACGTCCGCCACGTGGTGGTGGACGGAAGGATCGTCGTACGGGACGGGCGATTGAAGACCGCCGACCGCGACGAGATCACCCGCGAAGCGAACCAGTGGGCGCGACGGCTGCGGAAGACAGTGGGCTTCTGAATGTTGCGCGACGTGGCAAAACACCTCCGGCTGGCGTTGCCGATGCTCTTGGGAGCTCCGCTCGGGAGTCAGGAGCCGCCGCGCGTCATGCCGGTCTACCTGGTGCCGCGCGACGCGAGCTTCCCCTATCGCGGCGTCCAATACCACGCTCACGTGCTCGCCGACGTGCGGGCGTGGTACGGGCGAGTGCTCGACGGCCGCACGTTCGTGTACGAGCCGCTCGTGGTCCAGATGAGCCGCCACACCTTCGCCGAGCTCTCGGCCGACAACTTCCAGGCGTGGTGGCCGCTGCTCCAGGAGGAGTTCGCCGGGTACGGCTGGCCGTGGAACCGGCGCTCGAAGTTCAAGCTGCTGTTTCTCACGCACGGTGCCGGCGCCTGGGCGGGGTCGGACTCCGAGAACGGCGGCATCGACAGCGTGAGCCAGGCCGGCCACGTCGACAAGGGGAATTGGGGCGGGCTCGCCGTGATCGGGGACTCGAGCGTGGCCGGCGTGTTTGCCGGCGTGTGCCCGGAAACTTCTCACGGTAAGGCGGACAGCACGACCGCGACCGCGTGGTGGTGCTCGGGCTCGACCTACCGCGGGACGGTGGCGCACGAGCTGGGGCACACCTGGGGGCTGCCGCACCCGGAGGCGTTCATGAAGGGGTTCCGCTGCGCCGACTCCACCGCCTACACGATCATGCAGTGCCACTGGTGGTGGGAGAAGGAAAAGCTGTTGGACTTCGAGATCGTCCATCTGCGGAGCCTGGATTTCTTCAGCGGCGACACCGCGCCGGCGTACGCGATCCTGGCCGCGGCGGAAGCGCGGTCGGCGGTGCGTTGGCGGCGTGCGCGCTTGGAAGCGGGGGACAGCCTCGTGTGGGTGGACGGCCGGGGCCAGGGCACGGGCTACCCGTGGGCGATCGTCCTGGACGGCGCCGGCGCGGAGGCGATATACGCGGTCGGCGGCACGACGCTGGCGTTCGACCTGGGCGTGGAGCGGGGAACGAGCGGGAGCGCCGAGCTGCGGGTCGAGGCGGACGGCAAGCCGCTGGGGTCGTTCACCGCAGCGGCGGGATCGCCGCCGCAGCGCATCGTGCTCGATGTGCGCGGGGCGAAACGGCTGCGGTTCCGGGTGGGGAGGGCGGACGGCGGAACGCGGGTGGTGCTAGGGAATGCGCGGGTGTATTCGGCCGCCGCGTCGCTCGCTCGGAGTATTAGAACCGATACCCCGTGATCATCTTGACTACGACGTGGTCCGTCGCGCGGGTCATGCCGATCCCCACGCCGAAGTTGAATTCGAAATTGGGCGACAGATCGAGGTTGAGGGCGGGAAATAGCTGGTGCTCCTGCTGGCTCAACGGGTCGAACCCCGACAACGGGCCGACGGCGCCGTAGTACTCCAGCGCCGCGGTGATTACCGGCGTGATAGCGTAGGTGATCCCGGCGTTCGGCGCGAACTCGAACCCCCGCGCCGTGCCGTTGCCCTTGAGGGCCCGCTCGAGCGTGGGGTTGATGGACGCGTAAAACGGGCCCCAGCGGCGGTCGATGATCGGCCGGATCTCCAGCGACCAGGTGTCAGTCGAAAACGTCCGCCGCTGGTAGCCGAATTCGAACGACAGGCTGGCTCCTACGGGCCAATGCCAGCTCTCCGGAGCCCGGACCCGCGGCCGGAGGTGATTACCAACCCAGTTCCAGCCGCCACCGACGCCTTGGACGCTTGTGAACAGGTACCACCCGACTTCGAGCCATGGCGTGAAGCCGTGCGTCACCTCGATGGTCTCGTGGAATGCATGGTTGCTCGGTAACACCCCGTCCGCGATCGCGCGGCGGCCGGTCGCCGTGAAGTTGCTGTGCAGCTCGAACATCGTGCGTCCCGGTGGAATGAGGTCGGCGCCGTACACCTGGATCTCGAAGTTGTCCTGCCCGCACGCGCGGGCGGGCAACAACGCCGTCGCCGCGCCGCAGAGCAAGGCGAGCAGCACGAACCGAGCCATTCCCACCCTCCTGGGTGTGAGGCGTCCGGCGGGCCGGCGTATCAACGCGTGCCGTTCACGTTGAACCGCTGAATCGTCTCGGTGAGCTTCGCCGCCGCGACCGACAGATGCTGGGACGTGGCGGTGAGCTCTCCGAGCGAGGCGATCTGCTCCTGGGTGGCGGCCGAGGTCTGCTGCGCCCCGTGCGCCGCCGCCTCGGCGATCGCCGCCACTTCCTCCATCCGCCGCACCACCTCCCGCATCCGCTTCGACTGCCCCTCCGTCTCCGATGCGAACGCCGTGGCGAACTGCACGGCGCGGTTCAAGTCGGCGAAAATGGCTTCGAGCGCCTGGTGCACCGCCGCCGAGACGGACCCCACGCCCTGGGCGGTGGACCGGCTCTCCTGCATCGCGGCGACCACGCCGGCGATCTGGTCCTGCGTCTGCTTCACCCGGGCCTGGATCTCCGCCGCGGCGCGCGTGCTCTGCTCGGCGAGCTTGCGGACCTCGCCCGCGACTACGCGAAAGCCCAGGCCGTGCTGGCCGGCCCGCGCCGCCTCGATGGCGGCGTTCAACGCCAGGAGGTCGGTCTGGCTCGCGATGCGGGTGATGCTCTCCACCAGCTTGCCCACCTCCTTGGAGCCCAGCTCCAGCGTGGCGGCCGCCCCCGATACCTGGTCGATGTGTGCGACGAGGGTCCGCAGCAGCTCGCTCGCCCGTGCGATCTCCCCGCCGTGGCGCCGCGCCTGCTGGGCGATCGCGCCGATCTCCTGCTCGGCCTCCTGCGCGCGGCCGTGCAGGATGACCGCGATCCCGGCCGCGGCGTCGGTGTCGGCACGGCCGTGGCCGATCAGCTGGCGCTGCCGCTCGGTGCCCTCGGAGAGCTGCGCGGTGGTGGCGGAGATCTCCTGGGAGGCGGCCTGCAGCTCTTCAGCGGACGCGGCGAGCTGCTGGGCCATCGCCGCCAGGTCCTGCGCTTGGTGCTGGACCTGCCGTACGGTTTCCGCGATGGCGTCGGTGGTCCGGTCGAGGCTCACGCCGAGGTGGCCAAGCTCGTCGAGCTCGGGATCGGCGAGCTTCGCGGTGAGGTCGCCGCGCTCGACCTGCGCCAGAATGACCCGGGAAGCCTGGAGGCGCGCGACGATGCGCGTCAGCATCGGCACCAGCGCGACGCAGGCGAAGAGGAGGACCAGCGCCTCCTGGAAAAACACGGTCCAGCTCCAGTCGCCCTGTCCGGCGCGCACCACCGTGGCGAGCCCGAAGCCCCCCAGGTTGATCGCCAGCGCCGCCCACGCCTCCCGCGGTCCGAGGTAGAACGCCGCCTGCAGCGGCGCGATGAGGTAGGCGGCGTACAGCAAGTGGCCCGTCGGGCCGATGCCGAAGAGGATGGAGGAGATCATCGCGCTGCCGACGCCCACGTTCACGGGGGCGTACCAGGGGCGGAACGCCGTGTCCCGCGCGATCCGGAACATCGTGTAGTTCACGGCGGCGAAGCAGATGGTGAACCCGAGGATGAACGTCCAGGCGAGCGGGACGACGTGGAGCAGCCGCACCCCCACCAACAGCGCCACGCCGAACCCGACGAAGCCCCAGCGGGCCCGGGTGTTGGTGAGGATGTATTGGCGGCGCTTGGCGCTCAGCTCCTGGGCGAGCTGGTCGGCGACTGACGGCGGGGCGGGCATGCAGAGAACATAGAGGCACAGGGGCGTGGAGGCATAGAGGCCTCTGTGCCTGCCTACATCCGGAACAAGTAACTGGCCTTGAGGAAGAACCCGTCCCCGACCCGGTGGAGGTTGCGGAACGTGAACGCGCCGGGCTCGTCGAGCGAAGCGCCGTAGCCGAAGAAGAACACCGTCCCGGGGGTCGGCTTGTAGGAGAACAGCAAGTCGTTTCGGAAGTCGTTGGTCACCTTCGGCCCGGCCGCCGCGCCGCTTACGAGCAGCGGCCGTCCGGTGCGGGGATCCTCGAGCGCCACCTGGTCTTGGGCGAAGTACTGTCCGATGTACCGGAAGAAGATCGCCCGGGTGAGCTGGTACTCGAGCTTGAGGCGCGGGATGTTGGCGGTGGAAAAGCGGGTGCCGTCCCGGGCGCGGGTAAGCCGCTGATGGACCCAGTCCGTCTCGATACGGATCGAGGGCGTCGGTCGCCAGCTGGCGGTCGCGGTGAGGGTGAGCTGGCGGCCCTCGGCCGCTTCCGCGAAGATCGGCGCGGCGCCGTACCCGGCACTCGCCCCCAAGGCGAGGGCGCGGTTGGGCGTGTTGAACCCGCCGCTCGCGCCCCAGAGGTTGTAGAGGCCGTGCGGCAAGGCGAACGGGATGGTATCCACGCCTCGGTCGACCTGATAGGAGGTGTAGGGCGCCGCGTCGAAGCGCTGCAGGTTGTTCGACACGCCGACGTTGGCGCCCCAGCCGCCGCGCAGGTTCGCAATCCATGACACCGAGTAACCGCCTTCGATCACGCCCCGCAGCCGGGAGAAGTCGTCGTAGCGCCACAACGGACTGACGCCGATGAAGGCGCTCAGCTGCTCCACCGGCGCGCCCGGCCGGCCGTACACCGTGAATCGGTTGAAGAACCGTCCCGTGACGATCCCCACGCGGTTGACGAAGCCGCTGCGCGCCACGAAGTCGGGGGTGATGCCGATGAGCTCGGCATGGTTCCCGTACGAGCGGCCGGTACGGTCGTACAGCGTGACATCCCACAGCTGGCCTGCCCGCGCGCCGCCGCCGTCCCGGGTCCAGGTGCCGACGATCTGGGCCTGTGAAAACCAGATGTGCTTCCAGATGATCCGCGCGTCCGCCCCGAGCACCCGATTGTAGTCGCCCCCGTCGATGCGGTCGGTGTACGCCATGCCGATCGTGGAGCTGGCGCCGAGGTCCTTTTGCAGCCGTAGCATGTTGTAGAACGGATGGTCGGTACCGGTGGCCGACTGCTCGCGATCGTCCACCGCCGTGAGGTAGGCGACGTTGGTGCCGCCCAACTTGCCGGTCAGCTTCGCGCCCGCGATGGGAGAGACGATCTCGCGCGTGTAGATCAAGCGGTTGGGGGTGTCGAACTGTTCCAGCCCCTCGAGGAAAAACGGCCGCTTCTCCGGGAAGAAGAGTGCGAAGCGCTGGTTCACCGTCACTTGCCCGACGTCGGCTTCGACTTGCGAAAAGTCGGGGTGGGCGGTGGCGGTGAGGTTCAAGTTCTGCGACAGCCCCCAGCGGAGGTTGCCGCCCAGCTCGGGCTCCCCCTGGTAGAGGTAGTCGGCGGTCCGGGGGGTCCCCGTGACTTTCGTCGTGAATTCCGGGTTGAGGTCCATTACCAGACCGCGGTGCAGGCCGGTGAGGTCCCGCAGATGGCCGGCCTGGATCAGGTAGCTGGCGCTGGCCCGCACGGTCGGCGCCCAGTTGTCCTCGTAGCCGGTGTGCTGCGTGACGCGGGCGATCTGCAGACCCCAGTCCTGGGGGTCGGCGCTCTGGTAACGGAGGCTCTTGAACGGGATGCGGACCTCGACCTCGTAGCCCCACGGGGTGACGCGCCCGCGGGACTGGTAGACGAAGTCGGGGCTCAGGTCCACGATGCCGTCGAAGCGGCCGGTGCCGACGCCGCCTCCGGCCGCGCCGGCGTCCTGACCCTCGCTGCGCACGCCGTCCTGCTGCACGCCCAGCGGGTTCACGGCGAAGAGCAAGGCGCGGCGGTGGTCGTTGTACGTGTCGAGCAGGATCTGGACGTAGTCGTCGGTGCCGATGTTGTCGCGGTCGGCGAGCGTGGCACGCACCACGGGGCCATGGGCTTCAAACGCGCGGATCCCGAAGTAGATCGCGTCGGGCGCGTACCACACCAGTACCACCGTCGTGTCGACTGCGGGGCGGCCGTCCACGGGGCGGTACTGGGAGAAGCCGCCCAGGCGTGCGGCCTCGCGCCAGACCGGCTCGTCGAGCGCTCCGTCGATGGTGACCACAGCTTCGCGACGAGGCGGGTGGACGTCCAGCTGGCGCGCCCGGCCGTCGTACACGGCGCCGGAGCCATCGCCGGCTGCCTGCAGCAGCAGGAGGAGGATTGGGAGCATGAGCTAGAAAACTACAGGGTGGGGAGTGGGGAGTGGTACTCTCCCGGGACGAGTGGGACTATCAACGTGACGTGACCGCCCTACGAAACGTCAGGTGCCACTCCCCCCCCCCACCCCCCCCACCGGTGTGGGGTGGGAAACGGACTATTCGTACCGCAGCGCCACGATCGGATCGAGTTGCGCGGCCCGCTGGGCGGGCCAGATGCCGAAGAACAGGCCGACCATCGCGCTGAAGACGAACGCGAGCATGATCGCGAGCGGCGAGATCAGCGTGTTCCAGTGGAACAGCTTGGACAGCACCACCGCGCCGAGCGAGCCGCACGCCACGCCCATCATGCCGCCGGCGAGGCACAGGACCAGCGCCTCGACCAGAAACTGGAACATGATGTTGAAGCGGGTCGCGCCTAACGCCTTGCGGATGCCGATCTCCCGGGTCCGCTCGGTGACCGACACCAGCATGATGTTCATGATGCCGATCCCGCCCACGAGGAGGCTGACGGCGGCGACGCCGCCGAGCAGGTACTTGAACGTCTCGGTGGTCTGCTGGAACGTGGCCAGGATGTCGGTCTGGTTGCGGATCTGGAAGTCGTTGTCGCCCCCTGGGCGGATGTGGTGCATGCGGCGCAGCACCCGCTCGATCTCGATCATGGCCAGGTTCATGTGGTCGAGATCCTGGACCTTGACGGTGATCGAGCGCAGGCGATCGGGGCCGAACATCCGATAGCGGGCGGTCTGCAACGGGATGAGAATCTGCTCGTCCGGGTTGTTGAACGACCCTTGCGATCCCTTCTGGCTCAGCACACCGATGACTTCGAAGGGAATGCCCCGGATCTGGATTTCCTGCCCCACCATCGCCGCGGGGTTCACGTTGAACATGTCCGGGACCGCCGAGCCGAGGACCGCGTAGCGCCTCCGCGCCTCGTCCTCGCCGGGGGTGTACATGCGTCCCGCGGTGATCGTGTAGCTGCGCACCGGCACGTAGTTGGACGTGGTGCCGACGACGCTCACGTTGATGTTCTGGTTGCCCTTCTTCACCTGCACGTTGCGGGACAGCTCCGGCAACACGGCGGCCATGTAGCGCGCGTTCTGCGCGAGCGCGGTATCGTCGTCCATGGTGATGCTGACGGCGCCCATGATCGCGACGCCGCCGCGGAAGTTCTGGCCCGGGAAGATGGACAAGAGCGTCGGGCCGAGGGCCTGGATGCGGTCCTGCACGGACTTCTGGGCGCCCGAGCCGAGCGCGATCATCGTGATCACGGCCCCGACGCCGATGATGATGCCCAGGGTCGTGAGCAGCGACCGGAGCTTGTTGGCCCGGATCGCCTGCAGCGCGACCTGAATGATCTCGCCGAGCAGCATGGGGCTAGTTCCTCGGCGTCCCGCCGGCGCCGCCGGTCTGCTGCCGCAGGCCGGGCAGGCCGCCCCCGGTCATGTTCTGGAAGCGGTTCTTGAAGTCCTGCTGCGACTGCACCAGGGAGGCACTGGGCAGTAGGAGGACGGTGTCTTTTTCCACCAGACCGGTCACGACCTCGATGTAGTCGAGGTCGGTCAGGCCGGTCCGGACGTTCACCGGCGTCGGCTTGCCGTTGCGCAGGACGAACACGATGAAGTTCCCGCCGAACCCGTTGTTGCGGCGCATCCCGCCGCCGCCCTGCCCGCCGCGGCCGCCCCCGAACTGGGCGAATACCTGCCGCAGCATCGCCTGCTCAGCGGGCGTCACTTCGCCGCCGCTCATGCGCTTTTGCATCACCGCGCGCACTTGCGCCTCGGTGACCCCGGCCGGGAGCGGGATCTGCCGGCCGTCGGGGAGCGTCATGGTGTTCGCCGCGGGCTTGGTGCTGTCGCGCGAGGCGCCGGGCCGCGCGGCGGCGCCGGGGGCCTGGCCCAGCGAGACACCGGTGCGCGCGGCGGTGTCGCCGCCGACCCGCGGGGCAGGCTGCGCCGCGGCGGCGAGCTGCTGCTGGACGTCATTCGGGTCGAGTCCGAGCACCATGGCCGCGGAGCCCACGTCGCGCTGCGTGCGCAGCGCGGAGTTGGGGATCGCCAGCACGCCCTGGCGCTGCCCCACGTGAATCTCCACCTCGGCGTTCATCCCCGGCTTCAACAGATGCTGGGGGTTGGCGATGTTGACCAGCACGGGGAACATCGTGACGTTCTGCTGCACGGTCGCCTGCGGCTCGATCTTCAGCACCTGCCCCTGGAAGGGACGGTTGGGGTAGGCGTCCACGGTGATGGTCACCGGGAGGCCGGGCTGCACCTTCCCGATGTCCGTCTCGTCCACCATCGACTGCACCTGGACGGTGTCGAGGCTCGCCATCTGGAAGAGCACGGTGCCCCCGCCCACGTCGCGCGTGGGACTCGAGATCACGGTGCCCAGCTCGACCTGCTTCTGGATGATTGTGCCGGCCAGCGGCGCCGTCACGCGGGTCTGATCGTAGGCGATCTGGGCGTCGCTGAGGTTCGACTGGGCGTTCACGAGAGCGGCCTTGGCCTGCGCGAAGGTGACTTTCGCGGTCTCGTGCTCGGTCTCGGTGATCGCCTGCGCCTTGAAGAGCGTATCCGAACGCGCCAGCTGGGTGGCGGCGTTGTCGTACTGGGCCTTGGCCACTTCCAGGTTCGCCTTCGCCTGGTCGAGGCCGCTCTTGGGCAGGCGCGGGTCGATCCGCGCGAGCAGCTGGCCCGGGCGGACGTCGTCCCCCGTCTGCACGCGCATCTCGGTAATCGCGCCCGAGGCCTGGGACTTCACCTGGACGGTCAGGATCGGCTGGATCGTGCCCGAGGCCGAGGCCGTGACGACGATGTCGCGCCGCTCCACGGGGACCTTCTCGTAGAGCACGGCGGGTTGGGCTTTCTTGCAGGCGGCCAGGCCCATCGAGCAGGCCGCCGCGATCAGGAGTCGCTTCACTTCCGTACCATCCTCTCGTCGCGCTCGATCTTGCCGTCGCGCAGGTGAATCTGGCGGCGAGCGTGCGCCGCGATGTCGGGCTCGTGGGTGACGAGGACGATGGTCTGTCCCGCGTCGTGCAGCTCATCGAACAGCTTCATGATGTCTTCGCCCGTCGCCGAATCCAGATTGCCGGTCGGCTCGTCGGCGAGGAGAATGCTGGGGTTGTTCACCAACGCGCGCGCGATAGCCACGCGCTGCCGCTGGCCGCCCGACAGCTCATTGGGCTTGTGGTCCATGCGGTCGGCGAGCTGGACTCGCTCCAGCGCCCGGGCCGCGTGCGCGCGGCGCGGCTTGCTCCCCTCGCCGGCATAGATGAGCGGCAGCTCCACGTTGTGGAGGGCGCTCGCGCGCGGGAGGAGATTGAACGTTTGGAACACGAACCCGATCTCCTTGTTGCGGATCCGCGCCAGCTCGTCGTCCGAGAGGTCGCTCACCTTCTGGCTGTTGAGCCAGTACTCGCCCTCGGTGGGGGTATCGAGGCAGCCGATCAGGTTCATGAGCGTCGACTTGCCGGACCCCGACGGCCCCATGACGGCGACGAATTCGTTGCGCTTGATCTGGACGTCGACGCCGCGCAGGGCGCGCACCACCTCGCCGCCCATGTCGTAATCCCGCGTGAGGTTGTGCGTCAGGATCACGATATCGGGGAGCGGCGTGTCCCCCGTGTTGAACGGCAGCTGTTGGACGGCGGTCACAAGTCGTGCCCCAGGAGCGCCTCGAGCGTGGCCCGGGCGATCAGATAGTTGAAGCGCGCCTGCACCAGGCTCACCTGCGCCTGGGTCAGATTCGCTTGCGAGGTGAGGAGGTCGAGGATCGTGGCCGCGCCGACGCGATAGCGCTCCTGCTGCACGCGCATGTCCTCGGTGGTCGCGGCGACGTTGGACTGCGAAATGTCGATCTGAGCGTAGGCGGTCGCGAGCGCCATGAGCTGCTGCGTGAACTGCGCGCTGACGGCGCGCCGCGTATCGGCGGCACGCGCCAGGGCAACGTCGCGTTGCACCGCGGCCGAGGTCTGCTGCTGCTCGCGGGCGAAGCCGTTGAACAGCGTCCAGGAGAGTCCGAAGCGCCAAGAGAAGGACTCGCGGTACTGGTTGAACACGGCGTCGAGGCTGGGAGACTGAATGCCCTGCCGGTTGTCCCCGTAGGACACGTTCAACGTCGGAAAATACTGGGAGCGGGCCGACCAGATGCCGGCGCGCGCGGCGCGCGCCTGCGCATCGGCCTGCTGGACCTGCGGGGTCTGGGCCAGCACCGCCGACCGCAGCGCCACTGTATCGGGCGGCTGGGGCAGGGCGCTGTCCGGGACGGCGCGCACCGGCTGGTCGAAGCCGACCAGGCGGCCGAGGTTCGCTTGGGCGAAGGCGCGGTTCGCCTGAGCCTGAAGCAGCGCCAGCTGGGCGTTGCCGAGGTCGACCGCGGAGCGGAGGGAATCCGACCGGGTCGCGGAGCCGGCCCGGAGCTTGTCCACCGAGATTTGCAGCTCCTGCTGGGTGCGCTTGACCTGCGCCTGCGCGACGCGGACCAGCTCGTCGGTGGCGAGCGCGTTGTAGAACGCCTGCTTGGTCTGGAGCGCGGCCTGGAAGCGCTGGTTCACGTAGCCCGCGTCCGCGGCATCGGCGTTGGCCGAGGCGGCGTTCTTGTTGCCGAGGCGGCGGAGCCCGGTGAACAGGTCGAGGCTGGCGTTGAGGCCGACCGTGTACGAGTACTGCGGCGGCACGGGCAGGCCGGTGATGCGGTCGATGACGCTGGTGTTGCTGCGCGACGCGGAGCCGCTCGTCGAGATGGTCGGCAGGAACGCCCCCCACGCCGCGCGCGTACCCGCCCCGGCGTTGCGCACGTCGCCCTGGGCCTGGATCATGGCCGGCTGGACCAGGAGGGACCGCCGCACCGCCTCCGCCAGGGTCACTTCGAGCTGCTGCTGTTGTTGGGCCGCCGCGGGCACGACCACCGCGAGCGCCAGGATACCGAAGCTCCACCGCATGCTAGTGCCGCCCTCCATCCGGCTGAGATTTTCCGCTGTCCCCTGCCTGGTGTTGATGCTCCAGCTCCGCGATGAGTCGCGCGTAGCGCTCCCGCTGCTCCGTGGTGAGCTGCGCACTGATCTCCCGTCGCATGGCCGCCCGCAATGAGTCGTAGCGTGGGTGCACCTCGCGCCAGATCGCCTCCGCCTCCGCATGATGACGGGTGAACACCACCTTCACCGAGTCTCGCTGGGCCGCGGTGAGGTGCAGCTTTCCGTCGAGAAACTCCACCATGGCGTCCGGCCCGCCGCGGCGGGGACGGTGCTCGGCGCGCCAACCCGCCACGCCCCAGCCGGTCGCTCCCCCGGCCAGGAACACGGCCGCGAGGAGCGCGAGCGCCTGGGCCTTCGATCGGTTCAACATCATGACGGCTGACCCTCTCTGGTTGACGCGCGGCTATCGTTCACGAGTCACGAGTCCGGTGAACACCACGCTTGCGTCCGGCGCCCGCGGCGATTCCAGGAGCGCCGTCGCGCCGGCACCCGCCGACATCACGGCGACCTCTTCGGGCGCCAGCGGCGATTGCAACGCGCGACCCGTCAGGAACCCCGCGAGCATGGCGGCCGCGGCGGCCGCCGCGATCCCGACGCGCGCCCAGCGCGCCAGGATATCCCAGGTGGGCGCGCCCCGCCGCTCCGCGGCGGCGCGCACCCGCGCGACGAACCCGGCCGGGTCGGCCGGCGTGAGCGCGGCGCGCAGCGCCGCCCCCAGCTCCCGATCCGGCCGATGATCGAACGACGTCGACGGCTCCTTCATGCGTCCTCCTTCCAATCCTGCAGCATAGCCCGCAACGCACGCCGCGCGTGGAACACCTCCGAGCGCACCGTCCCCTCGGGGATGCCGAGGATCCCGGCGATCTCGGCGTGCGAATACCCTTCCACGTCGAACAACACCACCGCGAGGCGGCGGCGCTCGGGCAACTCCGCCAGCGCGGCCCGCAGCCGCTCGCCCAAGGCGCGCCGCTCGGTCTCGCGGTCCGGGCGCGCGCCGCCGCCGGCCAATTCCGGTGCCAGCGGCTCCGTCTGCCGCACCGAGCGTCGCCGCCGGCGATCCGTCGCCGCGTTTGCCACGATCCGCATCAGCCACGGGCCGAAGGGGCGGTGCGGGTCGTATTGGTCGAGCTTCACCAGCGCCGAGAGGAAGGCGTCCTGCGCGGCGTCGTCCGCGTCGTCGGGGTTTTGCAGCACGGCGCGGGCAACCCGCTGAGCCTGCGCCGCGAAGCGCTCCACCAACGTCCCGAAGGCCGCCCGGTCCCCGGCGCGGGCCCGCGCCGCCAGCTCGGCCTCGTCCCCTTGAGCTATACGCGCGGCCCCGTTCGGGAGTTGGGACGGCGGATCAGATCGCATCCGCTTCCTCTTCTCGAGACCGCCGCCGTTCCAGCGCGTAGAGGCCGAACCCCAGCGCGAACCAGAACGCGAGCGTGGCGAGCGTGACGCTCATCACGTGGGGGAACAGCAACAGCAGGGCGCCGAGCCCAGTGCACGCGCCGGCGGCGGTCCACGCGATGGTGCGGCGCAAGCCGCCCGCCACTCGCCGCAGGGCGACCACGGCCACCGCGCCGAGCTCGTAGCCCGAGCGCTTGTGGGGCGGCGGCGAGACCGCTTCGCCCGCCGGCACCGCGGGCGCGCCCACGAGCCGGGCGGGCAGCAAGCGGCGCCGCGGCTGCAGCACGACCTCGCGGCTCGAGGCGAGGTCGCGCCGGAACTGCGCCGCGAGCGTCTCGGTCAGCTCGCCGCAGTCGGCCAGCAGGTCGAGCTCGTAGTTGGTGAGCAGGCTCGACACGTTGAGGTTGGTCGAGCCGATGCGCGCCCAGCGCCGGTCCACCACCATCGTCTTGGCGTGGAGCATCGGGCCCTGCCACTCGAAGACGCGCGCCCCGGCGTACAGCAGCTCGCGGTAGCCGATGCGCGTGAAGTTGCGGAGCACCGGCAGGTCGCTCGTGCCGGGGACGAGGAGGCGCACGTCCACGCCGGCCCGCGCCGCGTCCAGGAGACTCGCGTACAGCGTCGCCGGGGCGATGAGGTAGGCATCGGTGATCCACAGCCGCTCGGTCGCGCCGGCCACGAGCATCTCCACGGCGCGGTAGATGCGCGCCTGTCCCGGCACGCCGGACACCACCCGGACGGCGGAGTCGCCGGCGGCGGGCGCTTCGGCCGCCAACTCCTCCGGCGCCAGCGCCGGCCCCGCGCGGCGCCACGTGCGACCGAAAGCGCGGTCGAGCGCGGCGGCGGCCGGACCGTGGACCGTGAGCATCGTGTCGCGCCAGGGCTGCCGGCCCCGGGCGGCGTCCCCCGCCCATTCGTCGCCGATACACAGCCCGCCGAGCATCGCGCGCGCGCCGTCCACCGCGAGCAGCTTGCGGTGGTCGCGGGAGAAGATCTCGAACGGCCGGCGAGAGAGCAGCGGGTGGAAGCTGCGCACTTCGGCGCCTGCCTCGCGCAGGCCGCGCCAGAAGCGGCGGCCCGTGCCGAAGGAGCCGAGCGCGTCGTACAGCACCCGCACGGGCACACCGGCGCGCGCCCGCTCGGCCAGCGCAGCTGCGAACCGCCGACCGGTGTGGTCGTCGCGAATGATGTAGTTCTCGAAATGGACCCAGCGGGTGGCGCCGGCGATCGTGTCCAGCATCGCCTGCAGCGCGCGCGGGCTGTCGGGATGGTGTTGCAGGCTGTTCCCGCCGACCGCACGCGTGCCCGCCGCGCGGTCGATAGCGAGGCCGAGCTCCCCTCCCGTATTCACCCCGCCGGCGCTCCCCCCCCCCCGACCGCGATGCCGAGGCCCAGCGCCCCCTCGACGGGACGGAGCGCCTGGATGCAGAAGGCGATGTGCTCGTCGAGGGGGACGCCCAGCTCCTCGGCGCTCTGCCGCACCTCGTCGCGACTCACGCCGCGCGCAAAGGCCTTGTCCTTGAGCTTCTTCTTCACCGACGACACCTCCAGGTCGCCGAAGCTGCGCGACGGGCGCACCAGCGCGCAGGCGACGAGGAAGCCGCACAGCTCGTCCACCGCGAACAGCGCTTTGGCCATCGGGGTCTCCCGCGGCACGCCGGTGTAGGCCGCGTGGCCGAGGATGGCCGTGCACATCGGGTCGGGCACCCCCCGCTCCCGCAGCAGTCGCACGCCCCAGGACGGATGCTCCTCGGTGGCCGAGTGGACGGCGTTCGGATAGCGCTCGTAGTCGAAGTCGTGCAGCAGGCCCACCAGGCCCCACGTCTCGGGATCGTCTCCGTACTTGGGGGCGTAGCCGCGCATCGCCGCCTCGACGGCCAGCATGTGCTGGCGCAGGGAGGCGGATTGCGTGTGCTCGTGCATCAGGGCCAGGGCTTCAACTCGGTTCACGTCAACTCCACCCCCCACCGTTCCGCCCACAGCTCGGCCATGAGGATCGGCCAGAGCTTGCGGGCGTGGTTGCGCGCGCCCGCCGCGTGCTCGGCCAATAGCTGCGCCGTGTTGGCCTGCGGAAACAGCCGCGGCTCGCGCAGGTGCGCCGCGGCCAGCGACGCCAGGCCGGTGTTGAGCCAGCGGGCCACCGGGACCGAGAGGCCGCGTTTCCGGCGCTGAATCACATCCGCCGGCACGAGCCCCCGCGCCGCTTCCTTTAATATCGCTTTGGTGGTGAGGCCCCGCACCTTGAGCCGCGACGGCGCCGGCAGGACCAGCTCCAGCACCTCGCGGTCGAGGAACGGCGCGCGGGCCTCGATCGAGGCGAGCATCGTCGCCCGGTCCACCTTCACCAGGAGATTGTCGGGGAGGTAGGTGAGGAAGTCGAGCCACAGGAGGCGGTTGAGCGCGTCGCCGACCGGGAATCCCTTCAGCCTGGCCGCCGCCGCTTCGACCGCGAGCGGTGATGGTCCGAGCGCGCCGAACCACGTCACGTGCCGCTCGATGGCCGGGAGCTCGGCGGCGGCCACGAACTGCTTGAGCAGGAACTCGACCGTGACCTTCCCGGTGGAGCTGGGCCAGCGATTCACCAGCGCGGCGGCGGCGCGGCGCAACGGCGGGGGGATCCACCGATAGGCCAGCGCGGCCTTGTGGCCGACGTACGTGGGATAGCCCCCGAACAGCTCGTCGGCTCCTTCACCGGAGAGCACCACCTTCACGTGCTCGCGCGCGGCCTCAGCCAGCAGGTAGGTGGGGAGGATCGCCGGGTCACCGACGGGCTCGGCCAGAGCGTGGGTGACGGTCTCGAAGCCGCGGTGCAGCGATTCATCGTCGGCGGTCACGACGTGGTGGATCGTCCGGATCGAGTGCGTCACCCGCTCGGCGAAATCGCTCTCGTCGTAGCCGCGCTCGACGAACCTGACCGCGTAGGTGTGGATCTGCTCCCCCGGCTTCACTCGCGCGGCCGCCGCGGCGAGGAGTGAGGAGTCGAGCCCGCCGCTCGTGAACACGCCCACCGGCACGTCCGACATCAGCTCCCGCTCGACGGCGCGCAGCAGCACCCCGCGCAGCTGGACCGCGCTCTCGAGGCGGGAGGGCGCGGAGGCGGCGACTGCGGCCTCCCAGTACGGGTAGATCGCGATCCGCTTCGATTCCGCCGCGAGGAGATGCGCGGCCGGCAGCTTGTGGATTCCTTCGAACATCGTCTGCGGAGCGGGGACGTAGCCGAGCGCCTGGTACAGCTGCGCGGCGGTCCGGTTCAGCCGGCGGGGCTGGTCGGGATAGACGAGCAGAGCCTGGATCTCGGAAGCGAAGCGGAGCTCTCCGTCGACGCTGGTCCAGAACAGCGGTTTCTCCCCCGCGCGGTCGCGCGCGAGGGTGAGCGCTTGGCGGCGGTCGTCCCAGATGGCGAGCCCGAACATCCCCTCGAGCCGGGCCACCGCGTCCCGGTCGTAGCGCTCGTAAAACGGAACGATGTTCTCGATGTCACCCGTGGAGCGGAAGGGATAGCCCCACCCGGTCGCCTCCCGGCGCAGATCGCGCGCGTTGTAGATCTCGCCGTTGCACACCATCCAGATGGCGCCGTTGGGGCTTTGAAACGGCTGGTCGCCGGTGGTGAGGTCCATGATGGCCAGACGCCGGGCCCCGAGGCGCGCGCGCTCGTGCCCCACGATGCGCTCGCCGTCGGGCCCGCGGTGAACGAGGCTCGCGGCCATTTGGGCGACGCACTCGGGGTGACGGAGTGGTTTCCCGGCGAGGGAGACGGCGCCGAAGATGCCGCACATTCAGCCGCCCGAGTCGCGGGAGGAGGCGGGGGACGGCTTGCACGGCCCGTAGGCGGCGTAGTGGCCGTCCTCGTACATCAGCGGCAGCCGCCCCAGCGCCGCGCGGGTGTCGCGGTCGCTATTGCGCGTCACGAATACGGTGGGCCTCGGGCACCGGTCCAGGAGGTCGCGCCAGCCGAGCGGGGGCAGCAGCGGGGACTCCGGCCAGGACCGGAGCGGCTCGACGTAATCGGCGATGAAGTTGCTCGTGAGCTCCCGGCCGGTCGCCGTCGCGAGCGCGACTCGGTGGCGCAGGTAGAACGGGAGCGAGGGCGGGTAGGCGGCGATCCCGACGACCTGGCCCCGATTCCGGACCACGGCCGCGAGCGCCGCAGCGGAGCGATCCTCACCCACCGCCTGCAGCAGCCCGCCCGAGACGAATGGAATGGCGATGACCGCCGCGGCATAGGCGGTCGCCGTCAGGGCCGGTCGCCCACCACTTCCCCGGGCGCCGAGCCAGGCCAGGGCGGCCGAACCGAGCAGGACGAGGCCAAGCGCCAAAGCAGTCGGTGGGATCACCGCTCGTTCCGCGGAGGTCAGTGAGATCGGGGCCGGCATCCAGACCGTGAGCGAGACCAGCAGCACGCCGGCCGCCGCGGCGAGTGCGACAAAGGTCCTCCGCGCAGTGCCTGGGCCGCCACGGGTCCACGCCCGCGCGGCCGCCAGCGCGAATGCCGGCATCAGCGGCAGGACGTACTGCGGCAGCTTGGACTGGTTCAGCGTGAAAAACACCAGCGGCCCGAGCAGCCAGCAGGCGAGCAACAGCGGCTCGCGGGCGTTGGAGTTTTCCTTGCGGGCGAGCCAGGCCCAGCGCCAGCGACCGCCGCCGAGCCGAGCCAGAGCGGGCACGATCCATGGGAAGGCGGCGACCGGAACGATGGGGAGGTAGTACCAGAAGGGGGCGCTGCGGTGGAAGCTGCGGGTGGTCACGCGCTGCAACGTCTCGCGCACGAACACGTAATGGGGGAACTCCGGAATTCGCAGCGACACCGCGACGAACCAAGGCAGCGCAACGAGGCCGAATACCGCGAGGGCGCGCGGCGTGAACAGCCGGCGCAGCGGCGTGCCGGTGAGCAGCGCCCAGGGGATGACGGCGCACAGCGGGATCGCGATCGCGATCGGCCCCTTGGTGAGCGCGCCGGCGCCGATCGCCGCCCACGCGAGCACCGGCCGCTCCTCGGCGAACGCGAGGATCGCGGCGGTCGTACACAAGCTCAACGTGCTGTCGAAGATCGTGGCCCGGGCGTACGCCATCACCATCGGCATGGTCGCGAGGGCCAGGCCGGCCAGCCAGCCGGCGTCGGGACCCCAGCGCCGCCGCGCGAAGCGGACGACGAGTGCGATCGTGGCGAGGGTGGCGAGGAGCGCGGGAAGCCGGGCGGCGGTCTCCGTGGGCCCCAGCACCGCCATCGCGACGGCCGCGGCGGCGAAATACACGACGGGCTTGTCGAGGTAGGGGAGGCCGTTCAGCTGCGGGAGGAGGAAGTCGTGGCTTTCGGCCATTTCACGGGCCACCTCCGCGTTGCGACCCTCGTCGGGGTCGAGCAGGCGAAAGCCGTTCAGGTTCCAGCCGAGCGCCAGGGCCGCCGCGAGCAACAGCAGCGGCACCCGGGGGGACGAGCGCGCGGGCGCGGCGGCCGTCAATGCAGCGCTTGGGTTCCGGGTCCCCCCCCCCCCCCCCCCCCCGTTGCCCCGGGAGAGGAAAGGGCGGGGGGTGGGAGCTGGCTCACGGTGATCGGCACCGACGCTTTCTCCTCGCCGTCGATGGTGATTTGGAAGCGGTACAGGCCGGGGTGTGGAAACGGGACATCGAACACGAGGATCGCCCCGGCCTCGATGTCGGTGATCCCGGCGGGCGGCTCGGCGAACGTCACCTGGCCGCTGCCGCCGAGGATCTCCTGCGCCTGCTCGTCGACGAGACGGATTTGCACCCCGTGCTCGCCGATCTCGGTGCGCTTGCCCTTGAGCCGGAGCACCAGGTGCAAACGCGGGTGCATCGCGGGGAACTGCTGCACCCAGATGTGCTGGAAGATGCCCAGCACCGAGATCTTCCCTGCCTGATCGACGAGCGCGTAGTCCGCGACGACGGCGAAGTCGAGGTGCACCCTACTTCTTGCTGAACGCGACCCATGCCCGCGTCGTTTCCCATTCGAGTTTCAAGACGCCGCCGGCGCCCTGGGGCGTGATGCTCATGAGATACTGCTCGAGAGGCGCCGAGAGCTTCTCCACCTGCATATCCACTCGAACAAAGTCCGAGTCGGCGCTGTAGTCAGTGCCCCAAAGGTTCGCGCGGCGCGGGCTGTTGCAGCTCGCCGCGTCGGCGCAGGGAGCCTTGGTCTGTTTGTTGATGATCAGCTTCCAGCCCGTCGGCGTCGGCAGCGTCCACAGGGTGTAGGTGCCGGCGGGGACCGTCTGCCCGCCGATCAGGAGGTCGGCCGAGGTGGTAAGACGGGTCGCAAAGTTCGCGCCGGTACGCCAGACCTTGTCCCAGGGAACAAGGTCTCCGCCGAAGACCTTGCGACCGCGCATGGACGGCCGGCTGTAGTCGATGGCGATGCTCGCCCCCACGATGCTCGCGCGGACGGAATCGGCTGGCGACAAGGGACCCGTGAGAGGGCGGGTGGAGAAGGCATCCGCCAGCGCCTGGAAGTTCAGGTTGTCGCGCCGTTCAACGTCCACCTGTTGCGTGGTGCCATGGCCGTTGCCTCCGAGCACCTTGCCGCTCGGGTCCGCCTTGAGCCGTACGCCGAGGCCGTTGTCGACCGTCGCGACGAGGGAATCGACGCCCACTCTCACCACGGTGGTCACGTAGGTCCGGGGCGCGCCGAAGATCGCCTCGGCCGTCGTGAATGTATCGCGCCCGGCGGCACGCGCGGCGCGCGCCAGCAGCTCATACATCGCGAAGGAATGGTTGAGAAACGGGAAGCCGCCCTGGGGCGCGGCCAGCCGGGTGGTGGTGGTCGAGTCACCCCGCACGATGGTCAGAATGGCGCTGTCCCGCTGGAAGGCGATGGTGCGGTGCTGGGTCGGAGTGTTCGGCGTCGACGCGCGGATCAGGGTCAGGTCGTAGGTCTGCACCGTGCCATCGGCGCCCAGGCGGACGGCGTAGCGCCACTCCGTGAACTGCCCGACGCGGCTGGCGAAACGGCCATCGACCATGCCACCGGTCCGGGAGAACGATTCGATGACGATCGTGTCGGTCCCCAGCCGAACGACGAACGCGCCGGATTCGTTCTGGGCGGCGGCCGTTGCGGGGACGCAGAGGGCGAGGGTGAGGAGCAGATGCGACTGACGCATGCGAGACTCTCCAGGGTTGAGGGGCTAGCTCACCCTAATCGACTTCACTTCGTCGTTCTGAGCAATCGCGTTCACCACGTCCAGCCCCTTGGTCACTTGTCCGAAAACGGTGTGGAGACCGTCAAGGTGCGATTGGGAAGAATGGCAGATGAAGAACTGGCTGCCGCCGGTGTCCTTGCCGGCGTGGGCCATGGAGAGCGTGCCCGCCACGTGCTTGTGGACATTACGGCTCGTCTCGCACTTGATCGTGTAGCCCGGCCCGCCGCTACCGACGCGGCCTTTGCCGGCCTTCGAGTTGGGGTCGCCCCCTTGGACCATGAAGTTGGGGATCACGCGGTGGAACTTGGTGCCGTCGTAGAACCCCGAGTTGGCCAGCTTCTCGAAGTTCGCGACGGTGTTCGGCGCCTCGTCCGCGAATAGCTCGAGCTCGATGGCGCCCTTCGCGGTGCTCATCACGGCTTTCTTGTTCGGCATTCAGGTCTCCAGCGCGAGGTTTTCTTCCACCTGCCGGACCGTCTTCATCCCTACAATCACGGTGGCGACGGCGGGATTGTCCAGCACGAACTTGAGCGCCAGGACCGACGCCGTCGTCCCGGCCTTGTCGGCGAGCTCGCGCACGCGCTGCCCCAGCGCGACGAGCTGGTGGACGTACTGGCGCGGCATGCGGGCACGAATGTCGCCCTTCTCCCACACGCTGTCGGGGCTGTAGGCGCCGGCGAGGAGGCCGTTGGCGAGCGGCTCGCGCGCGATCACGCCGACCCCCGCCGCGCGGGCCGCGGGAAAGAACTCGTCCTCGGCCTCGCGCCGCGCCAGGTTGTACACGATTTGCACCGTGTCGGGCATCGTCGCCTGGACGGCCGCGATGCCTTCCTCGGGCGGGTGCACCGAAACGCCGTGGAACCGGATCAGCCCCTCCCGCTTCAGGTCCTCGAGCACCTCGTATGTCTCCATGCTCGAGATCAGGTTCATCGGCGGGTTGTGGAGCTGCAGCAGGTCGACGTAGTCGGTGCGCAGACGCTTCAAGCTCTGCTCCAGGGCGAAGCGGACGTATCCGGGGCTGAAGTTGGCGTCGTGCGTGACCGGGAGCGGCGCGTCCGGAGGGACCTGGTCGAGCGGACTGCCGATGAGCTGGGTCAGCCGCTCCGTCAGCAGCGGATGCACGTCCCGGTTGTAGAAGTTGCCCCCCACTTTGGTGGCGAGGATCACCTGGGGGCGCACCCCGGTGAGGGCGGTGCCGAACAGCTCCTCGCCGTGCCCGTGGCCGTACACGTCGGCGGTGTCGAAGACGTTGCAGCCGAGGTCGAAGGCGCGACGGATGGCGCGAATCGACTCGGCGTCGTCGGTCGGGCCGTAGGAGTTGCCGAACTGATTCCCGCCCACGGCCCAGCCGCCGAAGCCGACTTCGCTGACGGCAAGGCCCGTGCGGCCGAGGATGCGGCGATTCACGCGAGCAGCTCGCGCAGCGCCTCGGGAGCCGCGACCGGAAGGGAGCAGGTCGTGCCCACGCAGACCGTGGCGGACGGCTGGGCTGCGGTCTTGCGGACGACGACGGTGCGCGGCCGGTAGGTCTGAAGCGCCAGCAAGTGCATCGCGCACGCTGGTCCGGCATCACCGGGTCCGGACACCTCGATCCGTGTGGCGGGGTGCACCGCCCAATCGGCCGCCCGGGCCAGCGTCGCGCCGTACAGCGAGAGCTCCGCCACCGTGCCGGCACAGGCGGCCAGCAGCTGGTCGAGCTGCGTGCGGTATTCCTTCTTGTCGGTGAGGACCCAGAGCCGCGCCAGCACGAGCGCGGCGACCCCGTTCGGGGACGGCGTGGGCGAGTCTTGCAGCGGCTTGGCGCGCGTGGCGAGGTAAGCCACGGCGGCGCTCCGGTCCCGGGCGAGGTCGAAGAACCCGCCGGCCGCGTCGTCCCAGTGGGCGGCCGTGCAGTGGGCGAGGACGCGCACCGCCCGGTCGAGCCAGGCGTCCACGCCGGTCGCCTCGTAGGCATCGAGAAAAGCGGCCGCGCTCTGGACGCTGTCGTCCAGCATGCCGCGGGGCTCCACGCGGCCGATGACGTGGCCCATCCCGTGGTCTCCATCCCACGACGCGCTCCAGATCCGCTCCAGCGCCGCGAGGGCCAGAGTGTTGCATTCCGGCCGGTCGAGCACCGCGCCCGCCCGCAGGAACGCCGAGGCGAGCATGGCGTTCCAGCCGACGTACGGCGTGCGGTCCACGAACGGCGCCGTCCGCCGGTCGCGCGCCGCCTTCAGCTTCGCCCGCGCGGCCTTGAGCACCGGCCATTCGTCGTCGCCCGCCGGGTCGTGCTTCCACCACAGCACGTTCTTCTTCGGGTTGTGCTCCATCTCTCCCGGTGCGTCGAGGTCGTATACGCGCCGCACCACGTCGAGCTCGCGCTGGGTGAGCACGGCGCCGGCCTCGTCCGGCGTCCACGTCCAGTAGTCGCCGTCGTCGTTCGGGCCCACGTCGGCGTCTTGCGAGGTGTAGAAGACCCCGGCGTCCCGATCGGAGAGGATTTCCAGCACCCAATCGACGATTCCGGTCGCCACCTCTCGGAACAGCGGGGTCCCCCAGGCCTGGTAGGCCGCGAGGTACGTCTTGAGCAGCTCCGAGTTGTCGTAGGCCATCTTCTCGAAGTGGGGGACGATCCAGCGCTCGTCCACCGAGTAGCGGTGAAAGCCGCCGCCGAGGTGGTCGCGGATGCCGCCCCGGGCCATGCTGGTCAGGGTTTTCTCGACGATCTCGCGCGTCCAGTCGAGTCCCGTGTCGCGCCAGCGCGCGATCAGGAACTCGACCGGTGCGGGGTGCGGGAATTTTGGCGCGGTGCCGAAGCCGCCGTAGCGGACGTCGAACAGCCGGGCCATCTGGTCGGCCGCCTGCTCGACGAGCTGGGGGGTGACCAGCCCCGCCTTTCCCTCGTTCAGCGTTTCTGTGACGTGCTGGCGGATCGCCTGGGCGCTCTTCGCGACCTTCTCGTGCTCTTCCCGGTACAGCCGCGCCACGTGCTGCAGCACCGTGAGGAATCCGGGGCGGCCGAAGACGTTGTTCTCGGGGGGGAAGTACGTGCCGCCGAAGAACACGTCGCCTGCGGGCGTGAGGAACGCGGTGAGCGGCCAGCCTCCCTGGCCGGTGAGCGCCGCGACGGCGCGCTGGTAGCGGGCGTCCACGTCGGGGCGCTCGTCGCGGTCCACCTTGATGCAGACGAAGTCGCGGTTGAGCAGGTCGGCGACCTGCGGGTCTTCGTAGGACTCTCCATCCATCACGTGGCACCAGTGGCACCACACCGCCCCGATGTCAAGCAGGATCGGCTTGTTCTGCTCGCGGGCCAGGGTGAACGCGTCGTCACGCCAGGGGTGCCAGTGCACGGGCTGGTGGGCGGCGGACTTCAAGTACGCGGAGGGCTCGGCGGCGAGGCGGTTCACGGCACCGTCTCCAGGTATCGCACCGCCATCTGACTGAGCAGCTCCGTGCCGATCGGCAGGGCGTCCTCGTCGATGTCGAAGGTGGCGCTGTGATGCGGCGATGCTTTCCTGCCGGGCGAGGCGGAGCCGACGAACGCGAAGCAGCCCGGCACCTGCCGGAGGAAGTAGGACATGTCCTCTCCGCCCATGGTGCGCACGCCGGTCACCCGATCCTTCCCGACGATCTCCTCGGCCACACTCCGCATCAGCTCGGTCATCTTGGGGTCGTTCACCAAGGGCCCGCTGAGGCGGCGGTAGCGTACCTCGGCCTCCGCGCCGAACGCCGCGGCGAGCCCGCGCGCCGTCTCCTCGACCAGCCGCGGCGCCTCCTCCCAGAACCTGCCCCCGAACGTCCGGACGGTGCCGCGCAGCTCGGCCCGCCCCGGGGTCACGTTGAAGGCGTGGCCGGCGCTCACCTGCGTGACCGAGACGACGCCTTCCTCGAAGGGATTGCGGCGGCGGGAGACGAGGCTCTGCAGGGCCGTGACGACGTGCGCCGCGACCAGCACGGGGTCGATCGTCTGGTGCGGCGCGGCGGCGTGGCCGCCCTGGCCGAGGATCGTGATTTCGAATTCGTCCACCGAGGCCATGATCGGCCCCGGCATGATGCCGATCGTGCCGACGGGCAGATCGTTCCAGAGGTGGATGCCGAACGCCGCGTCGACGCGGGGACCCTCGAGCACGCCGCCCGCAATCATCGCCTGCGCGCCGTTGCTCACTTCCTCCGCGGGCTGAAACGCGAATTTCACCGTCCCCGGCAGCGCGAGCGCCGCCAGGCGCCGCGCCGCCTCGAGTCCCATCGCCACGTGGCCGTCGTGGCCGCAGGCGTGCATCCGGCCCGGATGCCGCGACATGTAGGGGACGTCGTTCGCTTCCTCGACCGGCAGGGCGTCCATGTCGGCGCGCAGCATCACGCACCGGCCGCCGCCGTCCTTCACCGCGACGACGCCCGTCCGTCCCACGCCGGTCCGCACCTGGTAGCCGAGGTCCTGGAGCTGCTCGGCGACGAGCGTACTGGTGCGGGTTTCCTGGAAGCCCAGCTCGGGATGCTGGTGCAGGTCGCGCCGGGTGGCGACAAGCTGGCCGCGATCCACCGGAGGGAGAGTAAGGGTCATACCTTCGAGCTCGGACACCACCGGTTCACGACGCACGCCTCGCACTTCGGCCGCCGGGCGATGCACACGGCCCGGCCGTGCAGGATCAGGAGGTGAGAGAACAGCGTCCACTGCTCGCGCGGCACGAGCTCCATCAGGTCGCGTTCGATCTTCTCTGGCGTCTTTTCCCGTGACAGCTTGAGCAATCCGCTGAGCCGCTGCACGTGCGTGTCCACCACCACGCCCTCGTTCTTGCCGAAGGCGTTGCCGAGCACGACGTTCGCGGTCTTGCGGCCGACGCCCGGCAGCCCGACCAGCGCTTCCATCGTGTCGGGGACCTGACCGCCGTGGCGCTCCTCCAGCGCCTGCGCCATGCCGAGGATCGATTTCGTCTTGTTGCGGAAAAATCCGGTGCTCTGGATCTCCCGCTCGAGCACGCGCGGGTCCGCGGCGGCGTAGTCGGCGGCCGCGTGGTACTTCGCGAACAAGGCCGGCGTGACCATGTTCACCCGCATGTCGGTGCATTGCGCCGACAAGATCGTCGCGACGAGCAGCTCGAGGGGCGAGTGGTGGTCGAGGGCGCAGTGCGCGTTCGGGTAGGCCTTCTCCAACCGGGCGATGATCGTTCGCGTTCGCCGTTTCCTGGTCGCGGCCGGCTCTCCTCGGGCCGCCCGATTCGGTCTCGCGAGTCGCGTCGTCATGCCGCCCGCCGCGCGCGGGCGAAGGCGAGGAATCCCTCGGCGTCGCGGGTGTTGAGCACGTCCTTGGGTTCGAGCCAGCCCTTGCGCGCGATCCCCACACCGACCGGCACATTGGACATGCCGGCCACAGAGTGGGCGTCGGCGCCGATCGACAGTGTCACGCCCAGGTCGCGGGCCCGCCGCACCAGGCGCCAATCGAGGTCGAGCCGGTGGGGGTCGGCGTTCACCTCGACCGCGATTCCGCGCTCGGCGGCCTTGACCAGCACCCGCTCCATATCGATCGGGTAGGGATCGCGCGACAGCAGCAGCCGCCCCGTCGGGTGCCCGAGTACGGTGAGGCACGGATCCTCCATCGCCTTCAGCACGCGCGTGGTCATTTCGGCTTCGCTCATTCCGAACCGGGAGTGAATCGAGCCGATCACGAAATCGAAGCGCCGCCGGATCTCGGGCGGGTAGTCGAGCGATCCGTCGAAGAGAATGTCCGCCTCGACCCCCTTCAAGACACGCACACCCGGATTCTGTGCGTTTGCCGCGTCGATCTCGGCGTGCTGCCGCGCCACGTCCTCGGCCCGGAGGCCGCCGGCGTAGGCCGCGGACTGGCTATGGTCGGTGATCCCGATCCACGCATAGCCGGCCTGCCGGGCGGCCGCCGCCCACTCGGCGATAGTCGTGGTTCCGTCGGAGTAATTCGAGTGACAGTGGACGAACCCCTTGAGGTCCCGCTCCTCTACCAGCGCAGGCAGCCGCCCCTCCGCTGAGGCGTCGACTTCTCCGCTCCCTTCGCGCAGCTCGGGCGGAATCCAGGGGAGACCGAGCGCGCCATAGAAGCTCGCCTCATCGGGCTGCGGAGCGCCGAGGTCCACCTGTTGGGTACGGGCGCGGGCGGCGAGCTGTTCCCAGTGCGCCGTGGCGCCGGTCGCACGCACCCAGGTGTTGCCGAACTCGCCGGGGCCGGAGAGAAAGACGTCCACGACCGTTCCCGAAGTGAAGCGCAGCGTGACGGCGCCTTCCTTGCCTGCAAACTCCGTGACGCCCGGCGCTTGGCCGAGCTGCTTCACCAGCGTGTCGCGGCCGCCGTCGTCGTGCAGGACGATGAGATCGAGGTCGCGAATGACTTCGAGACGGCGGCGGACGCTCCCGGCCAACTCGACGCGGCGCACGCCGGCGAGGGCGGCCAGGGCGCGTTGCACGCCGAGTGCCTCGCCGTGCGCGTGGTGGAACAGCCGGAACTCCGACGCCCGCCGCAGGAAGGCGATCCCCTTCTTGATGTTCTCGGCGGTCTTCTGTCCGAAGCGGGGCAGGGCGGCGAGCCGTCCGTCGGCCGCGGCTTCCTCCAGATCGGGCAGGGTCTCGACGTGCAGTGCCTCGTGGAGCTGGCGGACTTTGGCGACGCCGAGGCCGGGGATCTTGAGCATCTCGACGAGGCCGGGCGGGACCTGCTCGCGCAGCTCGTCGAGCAGGTTGGAGCGGCCGGTCGTGACCAGCTCGCGCACGATCTCGAGGGTCCCCGCGCCGACGCCGCGCTCCTCGGCCAGCGCGCCGGAGGCGATGCCTTCGGCCAGGTCGCCGGGGAATCCGGCGATGGCCCGTGCCGAGTTCTCGTAGGCGCGTACCCGGAAGGGGTTCTCCCCTTTCAGCTCGAGGCAGGCGGCGATTTGCTCGAGGACCTGGCGGACGGCGTGTTTGTCCATCACGCCGGGGAACTTAGCCCCTCAGGTACGGGGCAGGAAGTTATCAACCGCCCGAATGAACGGTTCCGTTGCTTCGACATGCGGGCAGTGGCCCACCGGAAGCTCGACGAGTTCGGCGCTGAGCAGACTCGCCAGCTCCCGCGATCCCTCGATGGGGATCGGGTCGAAGGTCCCGTGAAGCACTAGAGAAGGAAGGGGAAAACGGGACACGGTCTCCCGCAGCCGATTTCGCAGATCGTACTCCCCCAGGCTGTCCCACACCGCCTGCTGCGTGCGACCGGTGACGCGGAAGGCGGTGAGGTGCGTGACGTCGGCGAAGTTCCGGAAGTAGCCCGCGACCGACAGCTCGAAGGCGCGGCGCTGGTAGGTGGAGGGGTCCCGCTCCCGCAAGCCGCTCGTGCGCAGCGCCTCGCGGGCCTGGACGATTTCGGGCGCGCTCATGCGCTTGGCGAAGCGGCGGTCGAACTCGCGGCGGTACTGGACGGTGATCGACGCCGGGGAGACCAGCGCCAGCCGCGCGACGCGGTCGGGGTGCTCCAAGTAATAGAGGAGAGCGAGCAGTCCACCCCACGAATAGCCCAGCAGCACCAGCCGCTCGAGGCCCAGAGAGAGCCGGATCGCCTCGAGGTCGGCGACGTGCGCGCGCCAGCCCACGGCCACGTCGCGCGGCGCGGGCGACCGACCGCCGCCGCGCTGATCGTAATAGAACAGCTCTCGTCCGGTGGCCAGTTGATCGTATTGCGGCAGGAGGTAGTCATGGTGGGCGCCGGGCCCGCCGTGCAGCACCACGACGATCGGGCCGGTGCCGACGCGGCGGGTGAAGAGCCGGACGCCGCCGGCGTCCACGGCGACGGCTACAGCAGCACCGCCAGCGCGTCGGCGACTTCCTTCACCTCCGCATGCTCCTTGTCGCCGAAGCCGGCGGGGACGTCGCTGTCGACGTCGATCTGGCCCAGAATGCTCGCGCCGCGCCGGATCAGCACGACCAGCTCCGACTTGGTGAAGATGTTGCAGGCCAGATAGTTGCCGACGGCCGACACGTCGGGGACGTTCTGGTCCTGACCGGTCGACACCGCAGTGCCGCACACCCCGGTGCCGATCGGGATCCGGGTGTGGTCGGTGTCTCGTCCGGCGTGCGCCTCCAGCACCAGATCGCTGCCGTGCACCATGTACGCGTACACCGAGGTGTACGGCGCGCCGAGCGCCTGGAGCTTGGCGCAGGCGGCCTGGAGCAAGCCCTGCCGACCGATGTCGTGCAGCTGGGCCGCACGCAAGGCGCGGACGATCTTGCTCGCGGGAGTGGACGGAGCGGAAGCGTGGTCCATCAGCGGCGCACGCCCAGGACGGCGGTCAGTCGGACCTCGGCGCCGTCGCGCTTGACGACGATCGCCACGGTATCGCCGGCCTGGTGGCTGCGCAGCGCCGCGGTCATGTCGTAGAGGTTGGCCACCGTCATGGTGCCGATCGCGGTGATGATGTCGCCGCCCTTCAAGCCGGCCTTGTCGGCGGGACTGCCGGCGCGCACCCCGGTGATCCGGGCGCCGCCGGGCGAGCCGGTCATGTCGGGGATGGTCCCGAGGTAGGCGCCGTACCCCCAGCCGCCCGCGGGGACCGCCGGCGGCGGGACGTCCACGAAGGTGAGCGGCCCGGGGCGATTCGCCAACGCCCACGCCACGTCGGCGACGAACGCGGCGACCTGCGCCACCCCCGTGGCGTTGATCTTGTTCCAGTCGTCCGTGGAGCGGTGATAGTCCTCGTGCAGGTCGGTGAAGAAATGCAGCACGGGGCGCTTGGCGCCGTAGAACGACGCGTGGTCGCTCGGACCCCAGCCGTCGCCCGAGGCACGCAGGTCGAACCGCGGCGGGGTGTTGAGCGAGTCGAGCAGCGGGGCGAATTCCTTGGCCGTCTGGGCGCCCGAGGCGATGAGCTTGGCGTTCCGCAGCCGCCCCACCATATCCATGTTCAGCATCGCGTAGACCGAATCGACCGGCTCCGGGAGCGCGTGCCGCACGTAGTAGGCCGAACCCAGGTCGCCAAGCTCCTCGCCGCTGAATGCGACGAACACAATCGTGCGCGCCGGATGGCGTCCCGCCAGCTCGCGGGCCACTTCGAGCAGGGCCGCGGTGCCCGACGCGTTGTCGTCGGCGCCGTTGTGCACCTTGCCGGTGCTGTCGGGGTCGTCGAGTGCGCCGAAGCCCCCCAGCCCGAGGTGGTCGTAGTGCGCCCCGATCACCACGACTTCGCCACGCAGCGCGGGGGAGGAGCCGGGAAGGACGGCGACGACATTGCGGGTTTCCTTGCCGCCGAGCCCCGAATGCATCGCGCCGGGGGCGTCGGGCGCGATCGTGAACTGCTGGAAGGATACCCGCAGGCGCGCGCCGGCCTTCCGGAACCCGGCGGCGACGTAGTCGCCGGCCTCCGCGAGGCCGCGCGTGCCCACACCACGCCCTTCGCGGGCGTCGGCGGCGAGGAACTGGATGTCGCTCAGGGCTCGCCGCGCGGGCGGCGTCAGCGTGTCCTGGAGGGCGACTGCGAGCAGCAGGCTGGTGAGGATCATGACGCTATATCTATCTTTTCCCGCACTCTCACGGAAGCCGCCCCGGTGTCGATCCGCCTGCTCGCGCTCATCCCCGTCGCCGTGGCGATCAACCTGGCCCTTTCGGCCGTGGTGGACGCCACCGGGCTGCCGCTGTTTCTCGATACGGTCGGCACGATCCTGGCGAGCGCCCTCGCCGGCCCGGTCGTGGGGATCGGGACGGGGGCGCTGACGTCTCTTACGAACTCGCTCCGCAATCCGACGTTCCTGCCGTTCGTGGCGGTGCAGGTGATCGTCGCACTGTACGCCTGGGGGGCAGCCCGAGCCGGCCTGTTCCGCAGTTTCCGCGTCGCTGTGCCCACCGGCCTCGGTCTAGGCATCATCGCCGCCGCCGCGTCCACGCCCATCTCCTACGGGATCTTCGGTTGCAGCACCTCGGGCGGCGTGACGATCATGACGGCGCTGGGGCGCTCGTTGGGCCTTTCACCGCTCGGGGCCTGTTTCTTCGGCAGCTTCATTTCCGATTTCGGCGACAAGGCGGTGAGCTTCGCGCTCGTGGCCACGGTGCTGCACGCCCTGCCGCGCCGGACGGCCGCCCGCTTTCCGCTCGCCCTCCGCGCCATCGGGGGTGGAGGGAGAGGAGCCGCCGGCCCCGCGTGAGTCGGCTCCACCCGTTCACCCTGTTGGCGCTCGCGGCGAGCTTGCCGCTCCTGGCGTGGATCCTCCCCGCGCCGGGCGGCGCGCTCGCTCCCGCCTGCGTAGCGCTCCTGCTCGCCGCCGCCGCGGGACCGCGGCGGGTGCTGCTGCCCGCGCTGCTCACGGCGGCGCCGTTCTGGCTCTTCCTCTTCATTCTTCATGGCGTGACCGGGATGACGGCCTACGGCGTCCGGCTCACAGCGATGATCGCGTCCTTCGTGTGGCTGGTGGCCGTGCTGCCACCGGCGCGACTGGTGGAGGCGATGGTCGCCGCGGGGTGGGGGGCGCCGAGCGCCTATCTCTTCGCGGCGACGCTGTCCGCGGTGCCGGTGCTGCGGCAGCGGGCGCGCCGCATCGTCGAGGCACAGCGCTGCCGTGGGTTGTCGCCTCGCGGCAGCCCGGCCGCGCGCTTCCGCGCCCTGCGCGCCCTCGCCCTCCCGCTCGTGCTCTCGGCATTGCACGAGGTCGACGAGCGCGCGCTCGCGCTCGAATCCCGCGGGCTCGCCGCGGGCCATCGTCGCACGCCGCTGGCGCCGCCTCCCGATTCGCCGGCGCAGCGGTCGGCCCGGTGGGGACTGGTCCTGGCCTGCGTCCTCGCGCTCGCCTGGAGGCTCGTGTGGCGCGGCTGAGCTTGGACGGCGTGAGCTACTGGTATCCGGCCATGGAGCGGCCCGCTCTGTCCGACGTCACTCTGACCGTCGCGCCGGGCGAGGTGGTCGCGCTGGTCGGCAGCGTCGGCGCGGGTGGATCGACGCTGCTCCTCGTCGTCGCCGGCCTTGCGCCGCGCGTCGTGGGCGGCCGGCTCACGGGAGACGTGAAGCGGGACACCGAAGTCGCGATCGTCCTGCCGACCCCTTGGACGCAGGTCTCGGGCATGGCGTTTACGGTGTGGGACGAGGTGGCGTTCGGCCCCGCGAACCTCGGCTGGCCACGCGAGCGGATCGCCGCGGCGGTGGACCGATCCCTCGCGCGGCTCGACATCGCCGCCCTGGCGCCGCGCGATCCCGCGACGCTCTCCGGAGGCGAGCTGCAGCGCGCGATACTCGCCGGCGCGTTGGCGATGGAGCCGCGACTCCTGCTCCTCGATGAGCCCACCGCCGAGCTCGATCCCGCGGGGGCACGAGCGTGCTGGAGACTGGTGCGCGCCCTGGCCCGGGAGGACGGCACAAGCGTCGTCGTGGCGACGAGCGACCTGGACGCCGTGCCCGAGTTGGCCGACCGCGTCGTGTGGATGGACCGGGGGCGCCTCCGGCGCGCGGGCTCGCCCGCCGAGGTACTGGCCGACGAAGCGTTGTGGCGCGAAGGACCGGGCGGGCCGGCGGTCGCACGCGCCTGGCGCGCGGCCGGTTGCCCGGAGTCTGGCTCGGTGCCGCTCACGGTCGCCGACGCCGTGGGGCGCCTGCGGTGACCGCGGCGCTGCGGTTCGACGGCGTGGCGTTCTCCTACGGCGGCGCTCCCGTGCTGCAAGACGTGTCGTTCGCCCTCGAGTCCGGTGAGCGGGTCGCCCTGCTCGGCCGCAACGGAGCGGGGAAGTCCACGCTCACTCGCCTCGTCACCGCCTTGCGGCATCCCGACGCCGGAGCCGTCTGGGTCGGGGACTGGGACACGCGCGGCCGCCGGCCGGAGGAGCTGGCGCGGCGCGTGGGCTCGGTGTTCCAGCACGCCGATCAGCAGCTGTTCGCCCGCACCGTGCGCGAGGATGTGGCGTTCGGCCCGCGGGCGCTCGGCCTGGGCGTCCAGGAGTGTGCGCGGCGCACCGCTACGGCGCTCGAGGCGCTCGAGCTCGCGTCCGTGGCCGACGAGCATCCCTACGACCTGCCGCCGCCGTTCCGCAAGCTCGCCGCGCTGGCCGGGGCGCTCGCCCTCGAGCCCGCGGTGCTCGTACTGGACGAGCCGACCTCCGGACTCGATCGGGCGCTCCAGGCCCGCGTCGCCCGCGCACTCGCCATGCGTGCGGCGGCCGGGGTGACGCTGCTCGTGGTGACCCACGATCTCGGCTTCGCGGCGGAGACGCTGGACCGCGCCCTGGTGCTCGACGCGGGCCGCCTCGCCTGTGACGAGCCGCTCGCCGGGCTGCTGGCGTCGCCGGTCCGGCTCGCGCCGCTGGGGCTCGCGCCGCCTCCCCTCGTCGAGCTCTCGCTCGCGCTCGACCTGCCGGGCACGCCCGTGCGGGCCGCCGCCGTGGCGGTCGCGCTGGCTGTGCGTTGCAGGGGGGAGTGACCGGCCGCTAGATTGACAGCCGATGCCGTTCGCTGCCGAAACATTCGCCGCGCATCTGACGCGCGCCGTGGACCTGTTTCGCGATCCCGCGAAGAAGGAGGATCAGAAGCGGGAGTTCCGCGCGTTGGTGGCCCTGCTCAAGAACCAGAGCGTCACGGTCCGGGTGGACGACGGCGGCATTTCGATAAACGGTGCTCTGCTCCCGGGCCCCGAGTTCGCGCTGCTGGTGGAGCGGCTCCAGCTCCACGGTGTGGATCAGCTGACGATTCCCCAGGATGCCCCGGTGAGCCATGTCTTCGAGTTGCTGAAGGCGCTGGCGGACCAACCGGGCGGCACTACCGACATCGATTCCCGCCTGCGCGCGTCGGGAGCGTATCGGGTGTCGGTCTCGATCGCGCGGCTGACGGACTTGCCACCGGAGCCTCCGGTGGTGACGCCGCCGGCCCCTGCTCCCACTGCCGCCGCCGCTCCGTCGCGGTCGTCTCTCGCGCTGCCGCCGCTTGCTCCGACTCCACTCGCGCTTTCGGCGCCACTCGCGTCTCTTGTCCCCCCACTTCCTTCTCCTCCACCCCCTCCACCTCCTCCCCCCCCCCCCCCGCCCCCAACGCCCCCCACGCACTCTCAGCGTGACTCCATGGGCACGAGCGGCTTGCTGCGCGGCGATCCGATGACCGACATCGCCAAGGCCGCCACCCCAGTCGGGGGCGTTGAGGATGTGGAGCAGATCTCGACGACCCCCGACGGGGCGGCGGGAGAGGAGGTGGCGATGCCGGATCCAGCGCGGGCGTCCGGGTCCTACGCCCCTGAGCCCCACGCCCCTCCGCCTCCGGAGGAGCCGCCCGTCGCGCCCGCGGCCGTTGTCATTCCCCCGCCGCCGCCCCCGAAAGCCGAGGGCCGGCCGTCGCAGCCGCAGATCGTCCGCGAGGCCGCTTCGAGCGTGTTCGCGCCGGCGGTGGCGCGCAGCAAGGGGATACTCGACGTACTGGCCGAGCTCGAGCGGGATCCGCGGGCCCCCGGTGTGGGCGATACGCTGGCGGTGCTGGCGCGGCAGGTCGAGGGCGCCGCCAAGGCCCAGAAGATCGAAGAGGCGTTGCAGATCATCACCGGCCTGATCCGGATCGAGCAGACGGTCCCGGAGGGGAGCGCGCGGCGGAACTACGGCATCGCGTTGAAGCGGATGTTCACCAAGTCGACGCTCGAGACGCTGGCGCAGATGGCGACGGTCCCCGCCTACCAGGCGGACGCGACATCCGCGCTGCGGCGCGCCGGCGCCGACGGCGTGGAAGTACTGCTCGACCTGCTCGTCGCCGCCCCGACCGTGAACGAGCGGCGCCACGTCTTCAACGCGCTCACGCAGATCAAACAGGGGGCCGACCAGCTCGTCAACATGCTCGGCCACCACCAATGGTTCGTGGTGCGCAACATCGCGGAGCTGGTGGGGGAGCTGTCGCTGGAGGACGCCGTGCCGGCGCTGGCCAAGCAGCTCGAGCACGAGGACGAGCGCGTCCGAAAGGCCGTGGCGCTAGCGCTCGCGAAGATCGGTAGCCGTGCCGCGGCGGAGCCGTTGCGCCGCGCCTTCCGCGACCCATCGGCGGGGGTGCGCCTCCACGCCGCCCTCGGGGTCGGCGGCCGCAAGGCGGCGGCGCTGGCGATGCCGCTCGTGGTCGCCCTGGAAGACGAAAAGGACGCGGAGGTGCAGCGCGAGCTGGTCCTCGCCCTGGGGCGCATCGGCAGCCCCGACGCCGTCCAGGCGCTGATCAAGTTCGCGCAGCCGGCCGGCAAGTTGTTCCGCCGCAAGCCCACCGGTTTGCGCGTCGCCGCGGTCGAGGCGCTGCGGCTGGCCGGCACGCCGGCGGCCGTCGGGACGTTGCAGGGGCTGGTCGGCGATTCCGATCGGCAGGTCAACGCCGCCGCTCAGGGGGCCCTGGCGGAGCTCAGAAAGCGGCCGGCGCCCTCTACGGGATGAAGCTCAGGTCTGGCGTGAGCCGCCGGGCGAACGCCGCGAGCAGCCGCGCCGCCCGCTCCAGGTCCGCCAGCGCCACCATCTCGTTGGGCGTGTGCATGTAGCGGTTCGGCACCGAGACGAGTCCCGTCGGGATGCCCCGCATCGCGTTGTAGATCGAGTCGGCGTCGGTGCCGGTGTCGCGCGGGGCCGCCTGCACGGTGTAGGGGATCTTCTCCTGCTCGGCACATTCGACCAGCAGCGCGAACACCTTCGGGTGGGTCGCCGAGCCGCGGGCGAAGACGGGGCCCCCACCGAGCTTGTGGTCGCCCACCTGCTTCTTCTCGGCGCCGGGCCAGTCCGTCGCGTGCGTCACATCCACCACCAGCGCGACCTGCGGGTCGAGCCCCACGGCGCTGGTGCGCGCGCCGCCCCCCGTCCACGCGATCTCCTCCCGGCTCGTGGCCACCGCGAACACCCCCGCCTGCTTCGGCCGGTCCTGCGCCAGCAGCCGCAGCGCCTCCGCGACGACGTAGGCCCCGATCCGGTTGTCGATGCTGCGCGAGACGATCCGCCCGTTGGGGAAGTCGAGGCTCGGCGCATCGAGCACGCCGGCGTCCCCGATGCGCACCCGCTCGAGGGCTTCGGCCTTGTTCGCCGCGCCGACGTCGATCCACAGATCCAGAATCTGAGAGACCTTCTCGAACTCCTCCTTCTTCATGAGGTGCGCCGCCTTCTTGCCGATCACCCCCCGCACCGCCCCCGCCGGCCCGGCGATCACCACGCGCTGACCCACGAGGACCTGCGAGTCCCAGCCGCCGATGCCTGCGAAGTACAGGTACCCTTCGTCGTCCACGTGCGTGATCTGCAAGCCGATCTCGTCCACGTGGCCGGCGAGCATCAGCCGCGGCTTCCCCTTGGGGTTCACGGCCGCGATCGAGTTGCCGTGCGTATCGGCCCGTACCTCGTCGGCGAAGGTCTGCACCTCCTCGCGCCATACCCGCGCCGGCGCGGCCTCGAAGCCGGAGGGGCCGGGAGTGTCGAGGAGCTTCTTCAGAAAAGCCAGCGTCTGGGTCATGAGGTCCGCCGTCAGTGGGTGATCGGGACGCCCAGCCGGCGCGCGACGCTGTCCGCCGCGGCGCCTGTGGCGAGGGTCGCCTGGTAGTCCGCCCGCACCGGCAAGGCCGAGAGGCGCATCGACAGGTCCGGCGCCACCTCGATCCGCAGCACGGCCGAGAGCTGGGTCCAGGGCTGCTCCTGATGGAAGATGAAGTTGCCGAGCGACTGGGCGATCGGCTTGCCTTTGTAGCGCACCACCGGTTGCAGCACGTGGGGGTGGTGACCCAGCACCAGGTCCGCGCCCGCATCCACCAGCCCACGCAGGAAGGACTGATAGGAGGGCTGCGGCGTCTCCGCGTATTCCATTCCCCCGTGCACGCTCACCACGACCAGGTCGACGCGGTGGCTGGCCTTGATCGCCCGAATCGCCGGGTAGATCCAGGCGGGGTCGCCCCAGGCGATGTAGCCCGCCCCGGCGTGGGCGTAGAACCCCATCGGCGCCGGGTTCCAGGCGCGCGTCACCGCGAAGAACGCCACGCGCCAGCCCTTCTTGCGCACGATCACCGGCTGTTCGGCCATGGGACGACCGTACCCCGAGCCGACGAACAGCACGCCCGCCGCGGTGAGACGGCGCATTGTCTCCTCCACCGAGGCGCGCCCGCCGTCCCATGCGTGGTTGTTGGCCGTGCTCACGATCGTGAACCCGGCGCGGGCCAGCGACGCGGCGGCGTGGCGCGGGGCGGTGAAAACCAGCCCGGCCTTTTCCAAGCGGTGGGCGTCCGCGGCGATCGGGCTCTCGAGGTTGCCGAACAGCACGTCCGCGGCGCGCAGCGTGTCCACGAGCGCGCGGAACGGATACAGCGTGTCACCACGGGTGAGGGAGTCTCGCGCCAGGGTCCGCCCCAGGTTGATGTCACCCACCGCATAGATGCGCAGTGTGTCCCGCGGTCCGGAGCCCTGCGGGCGCGGGGGGGGGGAAGACAGAAGGAGGTGGCACCAGGCCACGGCGGCGAGCAGCACGGGCGTCCCTCGGGAGTCTACGGCGTTCCGGTCAACGGTCGATCAACCGCGACAGCAGGTCCGCGGCGTCCACCAACCGCGGTCCGGGGCGCGAAGTATAGGCGTTGCCGTCCAGGAATTCCACGCGTCGACTGAAGAGGACACGGGCATCTGGATCGACCACAGATTCGTACTCCCGGCGCGCGCGCGGGACATCGAAGCCGCACGGCGCCACCACCACCACGTCGGGTGCCAACGCGGCGAGCTCGCGCCACGTGCGCCCGCGCGAACGTTCTCCCGGTGCCGCCCCGATATCCCGGCCGCCGGCGGCCTCCACCAGCTCAGGCACCCAATGGCCCGCCACGTACGGTGGGTCGAGCCACTCGATCACCAGCACTCGGGGGCGCGGGGACGTCGGGAGGTGGGACTTCCGGAGCCGGTCCAGGCGGTACCGCAGCCCCGCCACCAATTCGTCCGCCTCCGCGGCGAGGTCGAGCGCTTCCCCCACCCGATGGATGTCGGACCACACGCCGTCCAGCGTATGCGCGTGCAGCGTCACAACCCGGGGCGCCGGCGCGGGCGCGAGCGTCGTGAGCACGCGGGCGAGCTCGCCTTCTCCCACGGCGCAGACCTCGCAGACCGACTGCCCCAGGATGACGTCGGGAGCGAGACGCCGCAGCAGGTCGACGTCGATGCGGACCGGCGCCGGTCCGCCGGCTTTGGCCCGCGCCATGGCGCGGTCGATGGCCGCGGACGGGAGTGCGGCGTCCACGCTCGTGGCCGTCACGCGGGGCAGGGCGCGGATCGTGTCCGGGTAGTCGCACTCGTGCGAGACTCCCACCAGCCAGTCTCCGGCGCCCAGCGCGGCCACGATTTCCGTGGCCGCGGGGAGCAGCGAGACGACGCGCACCACTCAGCTCTTCTGTGAGGCGACCCGGAACAGCGTCGCCCCGAGCACCGCGAACAGCGCGAAGGCGAACAAGTGGGAATCGACGAGCGCGCCGAGCGCGTGGTAGACCGGTACCTTCTCGGCCAGCGCGTCGGCCGAGCCGAACACGCCGGCGAAGGCGGCGAGCACGATGCCGCAGATCGCGCCGCCGGCGATGAGGCCGCTCGAAAACAGGACGCCCGGTCCCGACTCGAGCTCGGCGATCGACCCTTGCCCGGCCTTGGCGCGGCGCTCGATGAGCCAGCGCACGACGCCGCCGGCGAACATCGCCGAAGAAGTCGAAATCGGGAGGTACACGCCGACCGCGACGGGGAGCGCCTGCACGCCCATCAGCTCGATCGCGATCGTGATGAACACCCCGAGCAGGACCAGCGCCCACGGCAGTTTGTGGGTGAGGATGCCGTCGGTGATGAGCGCCATGATGGTCGCCTTGGGAGAGTCGAGCCGCGGGATGGCGCGCCCGCCGAACTCGTGGATGCGCCCGCCGATTCCCGGGTCGAGCACGTAGCGCAGCTCGTGCGTCGCGGGGTCCATCAGGTACTTGCCCGCGGCGACGCCCTCCGTCACCACGTACACGCGCACCACCTGGTAGGCGGCGCGGTCCATCGAGTCCGAGCCGGCGATGCGGAACCCGGTCATCGTCTCGGGCAGCACCTCCACGGCGGCGCGGCCGCGCGCGGCGGGCGCCAGCGCTTGCGCGCTGAAGGCGGCGTGGCGCTCGGGGACGGGGTAGGTGTAGGAGCGGTTGAGCAGCGTGAGCGTCCACCCCACGACCACGGCGGAGGCGAGCGCGCCGACCAGGATCGCGATCTGCTGGCGCCGCGGCGTGCTGCCGACGAGGAATCCGGTCTTCAGATCCTGCGAGGTGTTGCCGGCGTTCGCGGTGGCGACGGCCACGACGGCGGCGATCGAAATCGCCTGCACGCGGTGGTCCACGCCGGTCCACCCGAGGGCGACGAAGATCAGGCAGGTCCCCAGGAGCGCGGCGATCGTCATGCCGGAAATCGGATTCGCCGAGGAGCCGATCTGGCCGGTGACGCGCGAGGACACCGTCGCGAAAAAGAAGCCGAAGATCACGATCAGAAACGCGCCCAGCAGGTTGACGCCGATCTGCGGCAGCAGGGCGAGGACGATCGCGAGCGCGAGCGCGCCGCCCACGGTGAGCGAAATCGGCAGATCGTCCTCGGTGCGCAGCTTGCTCACTGCCTGGCCGAGGCGCGACTCGCGCAGGTCCTTGAAGCTCGAAGCGAACGCGCTGGCGATGGTCGGGAGTGAGCGGGCGAGGGCGATGATCCCGGCGGAGGCGACGGCGCCGGCGCCGATGTAGAACACGAAGCTGGCGCGGATCTCTCCGGGGCTCATGTCGCGGATCAGCTTCACCGCCGGGAACCCGAACGGCTCGGCGAGCCCGGAGCCGACGAGCTTGATCGCCGGCGCCAGCACCAGGTACGCCAGGCAGCCCCCGGCGAACAGGTACCCGGCGATGCGCGGGCCGATGATGTATCCGACGCCCAGCAGCTCCGGGGAGATCTCGGTGGAAACGGCCGCCCCCGGGTAGAAGCCGAGCGCCTTGCCTGGCACGTCGCGCCACAGCTTGAGTCCGCCCATCAGGAACTTGTAGACGAAGCCGACGCCGAACGCCTGAAACACCCGCTTGGCCTGGAGCCCGCGCTCCTCGCCGGCGATCAGCACTTCGGCGCAGGCAGTGCCCTCGGGGTAAATCAGCGTCTCGTGCTCCTTCACGATCAGCGCCCGGCGCAGCGGAATCATCATCAGCACGCCCATCAGCCCGCCCACCGTCGCGAGGATCGCCACGCGGCCGATGTCGAGGTCGTAGCCCATGAGCAGGATCGCCGGGATCGTGAACACGACGCCGGCGGCCACGGAATCGCTCGCCGAGCCGGTGGTCTGAACGATGTTGTTCTCGAGGATCGAGGTCTTGCCGAGGGCCCGGAAAATCGTGATCGAGAGGACGGCGATCGGGATCGACGTGCTCACGGTGAGCCCGATCTTGAGCGCGAGGTATACGCTCGAGGCGCTGAAGATGAGGCCGAGGATCACGCCGAGCAGCAGCGACCGCGCCGTGAGCTCCGCAGGCGCCTGGGACGCGGGAATGTACGGTTGGTGGGTGGCCATAGGGAGGAGAATGTGAGCTTTGGCGCCGCCGCCCGCCAGACGTTAGGATAGCCGCGATGGCGGACGTCCTCGATCCGGTGTTCCTCGATTTCCAAGCGGCCCTCGCCGGCCGCTACTCGCTCGAGCGCGAGCTGGGCCGCGGCGGTATGGGGATCGTCTACCTCGCGCGCGAAGTGCGGCTCGACCGCTTGGTCGCGATCAAGCTGTTGCCGCCCGTGCTCGCGGCGCAGGCGCCGCTGCGCGAGCGCTTCTTGCGCGAAGCCCGGACGGCCGCCCGCCTCTCCCATCCCAACATCGTCCCGATCCACGCCGTCGACGAGGCCGGCGGATTTGTCTTCTACGCGATGGCGTACGTCGAGGGCGAAACCCTCGCGCATCGGGTCGAAGTCCGGGGACCGGTGCCGCCGCAAGTGGCCGCACGCATCCTCCGTGAGGTCGCGTGGGCGTTGGCGTACGCTCACGACAAGGGCGTGATCCACCGCGACGTGAAGCCCGAGAACATCCTGGTCGAGCAGGGCAGCGGACGTGCACTGGTGGCGGACTTCGGCATCGCCCACCTCGCCCAGGCCGGCGGCGACACCGGCGCTGGTGAGGTCTTGGGAACGCCGGATTTCATGAGCCCCGAGCAGGCGAGCGGCGAGCCGGTGGATGGGCGCAGCGACTTGTATTCGCTCGGGGTCGTCGGCTTCTACGCGCTGAGCGGACGGCCGCCGTTCGCGGGAGCGACGGCGCGGGCGGTGATGGCCAAGCACCTCACGCAAGCCGCCCCGCCCGTGTCGTCCCTCGCCGCAGCGGTGCCGCCGAGGCTCGCCGCGGCCGTCGATCGGTGCCTCGCGAAGGATCCCGGGGAGCGCTTCGCGAGCGGCGAGGATCTCGCCGCGGCGTTGGGCGCCGCACTCGATGCGCGCCGCGAAATCCCCGTCCCTGTCCGCGCCTTTCTGCGGAAGGCGGGCTGGAATTTCGCGATGGTCGTCGGAGCGGTGTTCGTCGCGTTTCCGTTCACGCGCGGGTTCTCGGACTATTTCGGCGAGAACTCCATCGCGGGGGGGATCATCGCCGCCGTACTGCTCGGCGCCGTCATGGCGAGCGGCATCGTCGCGGCCGCGATCGCGCCGGGCCGGCGGCTGCTGCGCTCCGGCTACGATGCCCAGGAGGTCGCGGAGGCCGCGCGCGGAGAGCTGGCGCAGCGCCGCGAGGAGCTGGCATTGGAGATCGGCGTGGAGCCGACGCTGGCCGACCGCTGGGCGGGTCGCCTGGCGTGGTTCGGGGTCGTGATGGGCGCCCTGGGGGTCCTCGCGCAGCTGGGGGTTTTCGCGCAGGTCGTCCGGCCCGGCTCGTCCCGGGAGGTCGTGCTCGAGACCGTCTTCTCGGTCGCCCTGTTCCTCGGTAGCGCTTCGGTCATACTCCGGGCCCGGCGCCGCGTGCTGGCGGATATCACCGCGCTGCTGTGGGGGGGTCCGATCGGCCGGGGGTACTTCCGTCTGGCAGGTCTGGGGATGATGAAGGGCTCCGCGGCTCCCCGCACGGGGCACCCGACGGAGCTGGCGATCGGGCTCGCTGCCGAAGTGCTCTTCGCCAACCTCTCGGCTGCGCAGCGGCGGGCGCTGGGGAATCTTCCCGCCGTCGTTGCACGTCTTCGGGATCGCGCGCACGAGGCGCGTCGTCGGCTCGCCGAGCTCGATCAGCTCTTCGCAGGAGGTGGCTCGGGCCGCGAACCCGAGCTGCGCGCGGCGCGCGAGGCCGCTCAGGGCCGACTGGGCACGGTGGTGGCCGCGCTCGAGACCATCCGCCTCGACCTGCTGCGCCTGTCGGTCGGCAAAGGCACCCTCGACAGTGTGACGGCCGACCTCGCCCGCGCCATCCAGATCGGGGACCAGACCGAGCGGCTGCTAGCCGGGCAGCGCGAGGTGGAGCGGGAGATCCAACGTGCCTGAAGCCCTCGACCGCGTGTTCCTCGAGTTTCAATCCGCCGTTGCCGGCCGCTATTCGCTCGAGCGCGAGCTGGGCCGCGGCGGCATGGGAATCGTCTACCTCGCCCGCGAGGTGCGCCTCGACCGGCTCGTCGCGATCAAGCTGCTGCCCCCTACGCTCGCGGCGCAGGCGCTGCTGCGCGAGCGCTTCTTGCGCGAAGCGCGCATGGCCGCCCGCCTCTCCCAGCCCAACATCATCCCAATCTTCGCGGTCGACGAGGCTGGGGATTTCGTGTTCTATGTGATGGCGTATGTGGACGGTGAAACGCTGGCGCATCGTGTTGCCGCCCGCGGGCCGCTGCCACCGCCGGAGGCGACGCGGATCCTGCGGGAAGTGGCGTGGGCCCTCGCCTATGCGCACGCGCAGGGGGTGGTCCACCGGGACGTCAAGCCGGAAAACATTCTGATCGAGCAAGGCACGGGCCGCGCGCTGGTGGCCGACTTCGGCATCGCACGACTCGCCCAGGCGGGTGGCGGCACGGGGGTCGGCGAAGTGCTCGGCACACCCGACTTCATGAGTCCCGAGCAGGCGAGCGGCGAGGCGGTGGATGGCCGCACGGACCTCTACTCGCTCGGCGTCGTCGGCTACTATATGCTGAGCGGCAAACTCCCGTTCGATGGGCCGAACGCGGCGGCGGTGATGTCCAAGCACCTCACCGTGCCGGCTCCCCCCCTCGCGCCGTCGGTGCGCGGGGCGCCGGCATCGCTGTGTCAGGCGATCGACCGCTGCCTTGCGAAGGACCCCGCCGAGCGCCCCGCCACCGGTGAGGCGCTCGCCGAGGCGCTCGGCGCCTCGCTCGAAGCCGTTCGGGACACGCCGGTACCGGTGCGCGTCTTCCTGCGCAAGATCACCCGGGACCAGAGCTCGCTCATCGGCGGCGGGCTGCTGATGACGCTGATGTTCCTGCCCAGCCTGATGATGTGGCTCGGCAGGGGCGCGGGTTCCCTCGGTGCCCTGGCGGGGGCGGGCGCGTTCGCAGTCGTGCTCGGGAGCGCGTCGCTCACTGTTCACTGGTTTCGCGTCCGCGCGTTGCTGCGCGTAGGCTATGGGGCTGAAGACGTGGCGCTCGCGACGCGTCTGGAGCTCGACCGGCGGCGCGAAGAGCTGGCCTTCGAGTACGGCCCCGAGCCGCCTCACTACTGGAATCGCGGCGTGAAGCTGGCGATGGTCATCGGCGTGCCGTCCTTCGCCCTCGCCTTCAGCGGTGTCGGCGGAATCATCCCCGGTCTTGGCATCGGGGTCGCACTGCTCGTCGGCCTGCTTTCGATCCGGCGGTCGATGGAGCGGCGCGACTTCTCGGCGGAGATGCGGGGGCGCTTTTGGCGCAGTGGGCTCGCCCGCTGGCTGTTCCGGCTCGCAGGGTACGGGCTCAAGCGCGCCCCGGTCGCCGCCGCGAACCGTCCCACCGAGCTCGCCCTCGGCGCCGCCGCCGACGGGTTGTTCCACGAGCTGCCGAAAGAGACCCGCCGCGCGCTGGGCGACCTGCCGGAAGTGATCCGGGGGCTGGAAGCACGCGCGCAGCGGATGCGCGGGCGGATCGAGGAGATCGACCACGCACTGGCGGCAGCCGGCGAGGGAAGAGGCGCCCGTGCGTCGGTCGCCGCGGACCGGCGCGATGCCCTCGTCGCCGACCTGCGGACCGCGCGCGAAGCGGCTCAGGCCCGGCAGGGCGAGGTAGTGGCCGCACTCGAGACGATCCGGCTCGACCTGCTGCGGCTGCGGGCCGGTGCCGGCTCGCTCGAGAGCGTCACCGCGGACCTCACGAATGCGCGCGAGGTCGGCGAGCAGACGGAACGGCTCCTCGCCGCCCACGGCGAGATCGAGAAGGCCCTGCGGCGTGTCTGAGCGGGTCGACCGGCTCTTCCTCGACTTCCAACAGGCCCTCGTGGGGCGCTACTCGCTGGAACGGGAAGTCGGGCGCGGCGGCATGGGGGTCGTCTACCTCGCCCGCGAGGTACGGCTGGATCGCCCGGTAGCGATCAAGCTGCTGCCACCGGACAAAGCGGGCGACGCCACCCTGCGGGAGCGGTTCCTGCGTGAAGCGCGCACGGCGGCCAAGCTCTCCCATCCCAACATCATCCCGATCTTCAGCGTGGACGAGGCCGCCGAGTTCGTGTTCTTCGCGATGGCGTTCGTGGAGGGCGAGACGCTCACCGTCCGGGTGCGCGAGCGTGGCCCCTTGCCGCCGTCGGAGGCGGCGCGGGTACTGCGGGAGGTCGCCTGGGCGCTGGCCTACGCGCACTCGCAGGGCGTCGTCCACCGGGATGTGAAGCCTGACAACATCATCCTCGAGGCCGGCAGCGGCCGCGCACTCGTCGCCGATTTCGGGATCGCGGGACTGGTGCGAGGCGCGGCCGGCCTCGACGGCGGCCAGGTGATTGGTACGCCGGAGTTCATGAGCCCGGAGCAGGCGCTGGGCGAAGTGGTTGATGGGCGCAGCGATCTCTACTCCCTCGGCCTGACGGGGTACTTCGCCGTCACCGGCAAGCTGGCCTATGAAGGAGAGAAGGCGACCGAGGTCCTCGCCAGGCAGGTGACCGAGCCGCCACCCTCGCTTGCCAAGGCTGGCGTACCGCGCAAGCTCGCCCAGGCGATCGAGCGCTGTCTCGCCAAGGACCCTGCCGAGCGGCCGAACAAGGGCGAGGACCTGGCCGAGCTGCTCACCGTCGCCCTGGAGCAGCGGAAGGAGATTCCCGTCGCGCTGCGGGCATTCGTGAAGCACAACGGCCGGCTCGACGGCGGCGGCGTGCTGCTGTATCCATTCGCATTGCTGTTCGGCGCCGGAGCCGTGGGGGGGTTCTTCGGCATCGTCCCAGCCTTCGCGTCCCTCATCGGCGGCCTGGTGGCGCTGCCGATCGGCGTGCTGATCAACCGCGCCCGCCGGCTGCTGAAGGCCGGCTTCGGCCACGGCGACATCGGTGTGGCGTTCAGAGCGGAAATCGAGCAGAGCCGGGAGGAGCACGCCGTCGAGCATGGCCACGGTCCTACCATCCCGGAGCGCTTGCTCAGAGCCGGCGGCCTGACAGGGATGGCGACGGGCGCAGTTCTGGTCGTGTTGGGAGCGGGATTCGGCGGCGCACTCGTCGACTACGGCTTCTTTGCGATCGGGGCGGGATTCACCTCGTGGGTCGGCTCACTCATGGGGATGCAGCGGCGCCGTGACGTGGACGTGGAGGTGTGGGCGCGAGTGTGGACTGGGCCGCTCGGGCGCTGGATGTTCGGCGTGGCCAAGTCGTTCGTGCCCGCGGGCGCCCTCCCCGCGGCGATGACGCATCGGCCCACCGAGCTGTCCATCGGCATGGCCGCCGAGCAGTTGTTCGCAGAGCTGCCCAAGGAGACGCGTCAGCAGCTGCGCGACCTCCCCGACGTCGTCCACCGCCTGGAGGAAGACGCCCGGCGGATGCGGGAGCGGCTCGAGGAATTACAGGAAGCGGGGATCGGCGAGGGGCCAGGCGGGCCAAGGAAGGCGCCGAATTCGATCGATGACCGCCGCGACCGCATCGCCGCCGACCTGCGGGCCGAGCGCGATCTGGTGCAGCAACGGCTCGCCGACGCCGTGGCCGCGCTCGAGACGATCCGTTTGAACCTGCTGCGCCTGCACGCCGGCACCGGCAGCGTCCAGAGCGTGACGACGGACCTCGGTCTGGCCAAGGCGGTCGCCAGGGAGATGGACCTGCTGCTCGAAGCGCATCGCGAGCTGGACGAGGAGCTGGGCTGACCGTTTCCTTCGCTTTCCTCTAGTATGTCGGCTGGGGCCCATTCCTACGGCCCGCCGAGCCCTCGATCGACCCGACAATTCGCCGTCCCTGTCCGTTCAACAGGACAGGAGGTTCCCTATGCTCAGTCGCCTCGCGGTCGTTGGGCTGGCCGCGGCCATCGCCCTGTCATGTGAACCACCCTTCGGTCCTCAGACCAAGGGTGCCCTCCGAATCACGATCGCCACGACCGGGGGTGACCTCGATCTCGACGGCTACGGCCTGCGGGTCGATGCCGATCCGGAGGTGGCGCTGGACCTGAACGCGGCGACGGTCATCGTCCCTCTGGACACGGGGAACCATCACGTGGAGCTGGATGGTGTGGCTGGGAACTGCAGCGTCGGCGGAGGAGCCTCCCGCACGGTTCGGGTCACGCTCGCCGATACCGCCTCCGTGGCGTTCGCGGTCGGCTGCGTCGCAACCGGCGTCGAGGTCACGGCTGCGACGGTCGGAATCGACGTGGACCCGGACGGCTACACCGTGTCGGTGAACGGTGCGCCGCCGGTGGCCGTCCCCGTGAACGGGACCGTGAGCATCACCCGTTTGACCCCCGGCAGCCATACGGTGGACTTGGGGGGGATCGTGGCCAATTGCCCCGTGGGCGGGACCGCCTCCCGCACCCTCACCCTCAACGCCGGCGAGGTCGCGCAGGTGGGTTTCGCCCTCACCTGTCTGTCCGCGACCGGCATCGTCGAGGTCAAATCAGCGACCACAGGTCTCGATCTCGATCCCGACGGCTACACTGTGCAGCTGGACGGCGGGACGCCGCAGGCCGTGGGGCCGAGCGGCACCGTCCGCTTCATCGGCGTCTCCGGGGGCGACCACCAGCTCTCCCTCGGCGGCGTGGCGGGCAACTGCCCCGTCGCGGGGAGCAACCCGCGTACCGTGACGGTCACGACGGGCGTGGCGAGGCGGGATACCGCGCGGACGACGTTCAGCGTCACCTGCGGCGCGGCCACCGGCCGCATCGAGGTGACGGCGGCGACGACAGGGCTCGATCTCGACCCGGACGGCTACACCGTGCAGGTCGATGGCGGCTCCCCGCAGCCACTCGCCGTGAACGGGACGGTCGGCTTCAGTGGCGTGAGTGGTGGGGACCACAGCATCACGCTGGGCGCCGCGGCGGGGAATTGCTCGGTCGGCGGGAGCAACGCGCGCGCCGTGACGGTCACGACGGGCGGGGCCACGCGCGATACGGTGCGGACGACCTTCGGCGTCAACTGCCTTGCGGCCACCGCGAGCATCGAAGTCACCGCCGCGACTTCCGGTTCCGATCTTGACGCGAACGGCTACCTCGTCCGCGTGGACAACCGGGCACCCGTCGCGGCTCCCGCCAACGGAGCGGCCACCGTCAACGGGCTCGGCGCGGGAAGCCACAGCATCCTCCTCGATGGCGTGGCGGGGAACTGCGTGATCGGCGGGGCGAACCCGCGGGTGCTAGCCGTGACCACCGGAGCAACGACCCGGGACACCGCGCGCACGACGTACACGCTGACCTGCGCCGCGACGACGGGAAGCGTCGCGGTGACCGTGGCGACCTCGGGGGTCGATCCCGATACGAACGGCTATACCGTCCGGGTCCAAGCCTCGGGCGTCGACACGGCCGTCGTCCTGGGGTCCAATGTGACCACGACCATCGCCAAGCTCTTGCCCGGCGACTACACCGTACGGCTCGAGGGCGTGGCCCAGAACTGCGACCCGGTGGGCCAGATCCCTCGCCCCGTCAGGGTGGCCGTCGGGCAAAGCGCTCCGCTCGCCTTCGCCGTCGCGTGCCTCGAAGCCCCGCAGCTCGCCTTCACGTCCTGGGTCAATGGCAACACCGACATCTACGTGGTGAAATCCAACGGGGCCGGACTCACGCGCCTCACGACCGCCCCCGGAGACGACGTCGAGCCCGCCTGGTCGCCCGGCGGCGCCAAGATCGGCTTCGCGAGCCAGCGCGACGGGAACTCCGAGATCTACGTGATGGATGCCAACGGCGCGAATCAAGTGCGGCTCACGACCGCGGGCGGCGCCGACTACCATCCAACGTGGTCGAAGGACGGCAGCAAGATCGCGTTTGTGAGCGAGCGGGACGGCAATGCCGAGATCTACGTGATGGACGCCAGCGGCGCGAATCAGGTGCGGCTCACGAATGACTTCGGTATCGACGCCGACCCCGCCTGGTCCCCCGACGGCCAGAAGGTCGCTTTTCGGAGCAGTCGCGGTGGCGGGGGCTACTCCCAGATCTACGTCATGAACGCCGACGGCACGGGTGTCACTCGGCTGACGAACGAAAGCATTAACGACATCCAGCCCGCCTGGTCGCCCGACGGGGCCCGGATCGTATTTGCCCGGGACTATGGTTGCGACGACCCCTACTACGGCTGTTACGCGGACCTCATCACCATGGCCGCCAACGGGTCAAGCGTGTCGCCGCTCCTTGAGGGTGGTGCGGCCAGAGGCCCTGCCTGGTCCCCGGACGGCCGCCTGATTGCGTTCATGGTCTCCTCCTGCGACTACTACACCTGCTACTCGCAGATTCAGGTCATGCGCGCGGACGGGACGGACCCGATCGCGGTCGTGGGCGATAATGCCTTCAATCCGGCGTGGCGGCGGTGAGCGCCCGGTGCGCCGGAATCGGGGACGTGACCCTGTGACGACTTCACGTGACCGACACGTGGCTGGCACCGGTCTAGCGTTGGAGCGAACCCGGAGGGTTTCCATGCGCAGTCGCCTCGCACTCCTCGCGCTGGCCGCGGCCATCGCCGCGTCCTGCGAACCACCCTTTGGACTCCAGAGCAAGGGAGCCCTCCGGGTGACGGTCGCCACGGCTGGCGGCGATCTCGATCTCGACGGCTACAGCCTGCGGATCGACGGCGCTTCCGACGTGGCCCTGGGTCTGAACCAGGTGCTGGTCATCGCGCCCCTGGACACCGGGGCCCACCAGGTGGAGCTGCGCGGGGTGGCCGGGAATTGCAGTGTGAGTGGAGGGACCTCCCGCTCGGTTCGGGTCACCGTGGTCGATACGGCTTCCGCGCCGTTCGCGGTCGACTGCGTCGCAACTGGCGTCCAGGTCACGGTCGCGACGGACGGGATCGACCTCGATCCGGACGGCTATGGCGTGGCGGTGGACGGTGCGCTGCCGGTGGCCATCCCCGTGAACGGCACCGTGAGCATCACCCGGTTGACCCCCGGCAGCCATACGGTGGACTTGGGGGGGATCGTGGGCAACTGCCCGGGCGGGACCACCTCCCGCACCGTCACCCTCGGCGCCGGCGAGGTCGCGCAGGTGAATTTCGCCCTCACCTGTCTGTCCACGACCGGCATCGTCGAAGTCAAGACGACGACCACAGGTCTCGACCTCGATCCCGACGGCTACGCCGTGCGATTGGACGGGGGGTCGCCGCAGGTCGCGGAGCTGAACGGCACCATCCGCTTCATCGGCGTCTCCGGGGGCGACCATCTACTCTCGTTCGGCGGCGCGGCCGGCAACTGCCCGGTCGGCGGAACCAACCCGCGCGCCGTGTCGGTCACGACGGGCGTGGCGAGGCGGGATACCGCGCGGACGACGTTCAGCGTCACTTGCGGCGCGGCCACCGGCCGCATCGAGGTGACGGCGGCGACGACGGGCCTCGATCTCGACCCGGATGGCTACACCGTGCAGGTCGATGGCAGCTCGCCGCAGCCCCTTGCGGTGAACGGGACCGTTGGCTTCAGCGTCGCCGGGGGGGACCACAGCATCACCCTGGGCGCCGCGGCGGGGAATTGTCCGGTCGGCGGGAGCAACCCGCGCACCGTGACGGTCACGACGGGGGGCGCGACGCGGGATACGGCGCGCACCACGTTCCAGCTCACGTGCGGCGCCTTGACCGGCCGCATCGAGGTGACGGCGGCGACCTCGGGTATCGATCTCGACCCGGACGGCTACACGGTACAGGTCGACGGCGGATCTCCGCAGCCACTCGCCGTGAACGGGACCGTGGGGTTCAGCGGCGTCGCCGGCGGGGACCACAGCATCACCCTTGGCGCCGCGGCGGGGAATTGCCCGGTGGGTGGGGGCAGCAACCCGCGCACCGTGACGGTCACGACGGGCGGCGCAACGCGGGATACGGCGCGCACCACGTTCCAGCTCACGTGCAGCGCTTTGACCGGTCGTATCGAAGTCTCCGCGGCGACGACGGGCGCCGACCTCGACCCGGATGGCTACACGGTGCAGGTCGATGGCGGGTCGCCGCAGCCACTCGCCGTGAACGGGACCGTGGGGTTCAGCGGCGTCGCCGGTGGGGATCACAGCGTCACCCTGGCCGCGGCGGCGGGGAATTGCCCGGTCGGCGGGAGCAACCCGCGCACCGTGACGGTCACGACGGGCGGCGCCACGCGGGATACGGTCCGGACGACGTTCGGCGTCAGCTGCTTTGCGACGACCGCGAGCATTGAGGTCACGGCCGCGACCTCCGGTGCCGATCTCGATGCGAACGGCTACAGCGTCCGCGTGGACAACCGGCCACCCGTGGTGGTTCCCACAAACGGCGTCGCCGTTGTCAACGGGCTCAGCGCGGGAAGCCACAGCGTCCTGCTCGACGGCGTAGTGGGGAACTGCGCGATCGGCGGGTCAAACCCGCGGATGCTGGCCGTGACCACCGGGGGAACGACCAAGGACACCGCGCGCACGACGTTCTCCTTGACCTGCGCCGCGACGACGGGAAGCGTCGAAGTGACCGTGGCGACCTCGGGGGTCGATCCCGATACGAACGGCTATTACGTCGACGTACAAGCGTCGGGAGTCGACACGGTCGTCGTGATGGGGGCCAACGCGACCGCAACCATTGCTCGATTGCTGCCGGGAGACTACGCGGTACGGCTCATCGGCGTGGCCCAGAACTGCGACCCGGCCGGCCAGAACCCTCGCCCCGTCACGGTAGCCGTCGGGCAAGCCGCTTCGCTTGCATTCGCCGTCGCGTGCCTGGAAGCCGCGCCGCTCGCCTTCGCGTCCTGGGTAGATGGGAACACCGACATCTACGTGATCAAATCCAACGGGGCCGGGCTGACGCGGCTCACGACGGCCCCCGGAGACGACGTCGAGCCCGCCTGGTCGCCGGGGGGCGCGAAGATCGCCTTCAGCAGCCAGCGTGACGGGAACCCCGAGATCTACGTGATGGATGCCAGCGGCGCGAACCAGGTGCGGCTCACGACCCTCGGGGGCTCCCATCCAACGTGGTCGAAGGACGGCACCAAGATCGCCTTTGTCAGCGGGCGGGGCGGCAATTCCGAGATCTACGAGATGAACGCCGATGGATCGAATCAGGTGCGGCTCACGAACGACGTCGGCGTCGACGCCGACCCCGCGTGGTCGCCCGACGGACTGAAGATCGTCTTCCAGAGCAATCGCAGCGGGTACGCGCAGATCTACGTCATGAACGTCGACGGCACGGGGGTCACCCGCCTCACCAATGAAGCCTACACCGACATCCAACCCGCCTGGTCACCCGATGGCGCCAAGATCGCATTCACCCGGGACTACGGTTGCGACTACGAAGGCTGCTACGCGGACGTCGTCAGCATGGCCGCAACCGGGGGGGGCGTGACGCCGGTCATTGTGGGCTCCACGGCCAAAAACCCCGCCTGGTCCCAGGACGGCCGCCTGATTGCGTTCACGGTCTCCTATTGCGACTACTACACCTGCTACTCGCAGATTCACGTCATGCGGGCGGACGGAACGGACCCGATCGAGCTCGTGGGCGAGTACGCCTACAATCCAGCGTGGCGGCGGTGACGACCCGCTGCGCGCGCTGCGCTCTCGCCGCCACCAGCCTGCTCGCCGCCTGCCAGGGCGAGCCGCCGGGCCTCACGCCACCGACCAGCCCGGTGATCGACGCCGCCATCGTCGCGCGGAACCCGCACAACGCGCTCAGCGCGGTCGTAACGGCGCGCGTCCGATTTGCCGACAGCGTCGCGGTCCAGTACGGGCAGGGGCCGACGCTGGACAGCCTCACCCCGGCACTGGCTCCTGCGGCCGACTCGGCCGTCGTCCCCGTCCTCGGCTTACTGCCAGGGACACCGTATCTGCTGCGGGTTGTGGCCTACGGTGCGGGCCAGACGGTGCCCGGCGTCCTCCTCGTCTTCACGACCGATACGCTGCCAGGCGACCTCCCGCACTACTTCGCCGGGGGCCCGGACCCCTCGCCCGGTTTCGTCGTGTTCGCCGCCGGGATGTACGGTCTCGCCATCGACAACACCGGGCGGGTCGTGTGGTACCAGCGCTTCCCAGACGGCCCCGGCCTCAACTTCGAGGCCGAGCCGACCGGGCGCTACGTGGCGCGCCCCACGACGCCCGACCCGACGGATCTCGATCTCTGGGTCGAGGTGGATCCCCTCGGCAACGTGACGCGGACCTTCGGGTGCGCCCGCGGCCTCGAGCCCCGGTTCCACGATCTGATCGCCGAGCCGGGCGGCGGCTACTGGATCATGTGCGACGAGACCCGGATCATGGACCTCACGGCCGTGGGTGGCGTCGCCAACGCGCAGGTCATGGGCACCGTGGTGCAGCACTTGAGCGCCACGGGCACGGCGCTGTTCGACTGGAGCCCGTTCGATCACTTCGATATCACCGACCTCGACCCGGCGGGCCGCGCCGGGCCGACCGTCAACTGGACGCACGGCAACGCCCTGGATCTCGACACCGACGGCAATCTCATCGTCTCGTTCCGCAGCCTGAATGAGCTCACGAAGATCGACACGCAGACCGGCGCGGTGTTGTGGCGGATGGGGGGCCTGCGCGACCAATTCGAGTTTCTCGGCGCTCCCCCCCCCCCTGGAGCCCCCGGGTTCGCTCGGCAGCACGGTCTGCGCGTGACGGCGCCGCGGCACTTCGTCCTGCTCGACAACCTCGGCGACCCCGCCGGTTCGCGGGCGGAGCGCTACGTCTACGACCCGGACGCGCATACCGCAACGCTGGTGGGCTCGTACGGTTCGAGTCCCGCCGTCACGGTTCCGCTCGGCGGCAGCACGCAGGATCTCCCCGGCGGCCGCACGCTGGTGGCCTTCGGGCCGACAGGCCGCGTGCAGGAGTACGACGCTTCGGGTCAGGTCGTGTGGCAGATCATCGGCAACGCCGGCTACGTCTTCCGCGCGCAGCGGATCCGGTCGCTGTACGCCCCGGGGGTCGGTTCGCCGCGCTAACGCCGCGCCGCCGTCAGCCGCCCCGCCGCCTCCCGCAGCATTGCTTCGGTCTTACAAAACGCGAACCGGATCCACTTCCGTCCCAGCTCCGGCCGGCTGTAGAAGCTCGACCCCGGCACCGGAGCGACACCGATCTCCTTCGTGAGCCACAGGGCGAATTCGTCATCCGGGAGATCGGACAGCGCCGAGAAGTCCGCGAGCACGTAGTACGCACCCGCGGGCGGCGTGCAGCGGAACCCCGCCGCGAGCAGCGCGTCGCACAGCACGTCGCGCCGCGCGCGGTAGTCGCGCGCCAGACCTTCGTAGTAGTCCCGGCCCAGCGTCTCTATCCCTACGGCCACCCCCACCTGCAGCGGCGCGGGCGCGCCCACGGTGAGAAAGTCGTGGACTTTGCGGATCGCGTCGGTGACGGCGGCGGGAGCGACGATCGTCCCGATGCGCCACCCCGTGATGCTGTAGGTCTTCGAGGCCCCGCTGATCGTGACGGTCCGCTCCCGCATCCCCTCGAGGGTCGCGATCGGGATGTGTTTCCCCGCGTAGTAGATGTGCTCGTAGATCTCATCGGTGACGGCGTAGGCGTCGTGGCGGCGGCACAGCGCCGCGATCGCGTCGAGCTCGGTCGCGGAGAACACGTGCCCCGACGGGTTGTTCGGCGTGCAGATCACGATCGCCCGCGTGCGCGCCGAAAACGCGGCGCTAAGCCGGTCCACATCGAGCCCCTCGCCCGGCGCCATCGGCACGTATACCGGCCTCGCACCGCACAGGATCGCGTCGGGGCCGTAGTTCTCGTAGAACGGCTCGAAGATGATCACCTCATCGCCCGGATCGACGATTGCGAGCAGGGTCGCGGCCATCGCCTCGGTGGCCCCGCAGGTCACGGTCAGCTCGGTCTCCGGGTTCAGCGCCATGGCGTACCAGTCCGCGTACTTCTGGGCGAGCGCATCGCGCAGCCGCTTGGCTCCCCAGGTGATGGCGTACTGGTTGATGTCCGCGCGGATCGCGCGGGCGGCCGCTTCCTTGATCACGTCGGGGGCGGGGAAGTTGGGGAAACCCTGCGCGAGGTTGATGGCGCCGTGCTCGGTGGCGACGCGGGTCATCCCGCGGATGACGGATTCGGTGAAGCCGTGGGTGCGACGGGCGGTGTGCATGGGTACGAAAATCGTCGAGGAACGGCGTCGAGGAAAGGCGTCGAGGGGAAGCGTCGGGCGGGCGGCGTTGCGGGGGGCACCCCCCGCTGTAGGTTGGAGGCCGGGCCACCATGGACGGTCCTCCTCCTCCTCCCAGCGAGCTGTCCCGGCTGCTCACGGCGACCGCGGGCCCGGCGCGTGATGACGCCTGGGGGAACTTCGTCGCGGCCCACAGCCGCCTCCTGCTCCACGTCGCCCGCTCGCTCGCCGCCGACCACGACGTCGCGATGGACGGGTACGCGTATCTGCTCGAGCGGCTGCGCGCCGATGAGTGCCGGCGGCTGCGCGAATACGTGGCCGACGGCCGGAGCAAATTCACCACCTGGCTCGTGGTGGTGGCACGGCGGCTGTGCCTGGACTTCCTTCGGCACCGCTACGGTCGGACGCGCCCGGACGCGCCTTCGCAGGCCGCGCGCACCACCCGACGCCACCTGGTCGATCTGGTGGCAGACGAGACCGATCCCGCGGACCTGCCCGCCGCCGCCCCCGACCCCGCCATGCTGGTGCAGCGTGGCGAGCTGCAACGAGCGCTCGAGGCGGCATCCAGCCGCCTCGCCCCCGCCGATCGCCTGCTGCTCAGGTTGCGGTTCGACGACGACCTGTCGGCCCGTGAGATCGCCGCCGTCCTCGGCTCACCGACGCCGTTCCATGTCTACCGCCGTTTGAACGCGCTACTCGAGGATCTGCGCCGAGCGATGCGGGCGCGGGGCATCGAGGGACCCGAGCCATGAGGCGCAATTCGGCTCGTGGTGTCCGTATCATCTCTCGGAGGGGATGCGATGCCCGATGAGCGGCGGGAAGGACATCTGAGCGCGGAGGACGTCGCGGCCTACGTCGATCGTGGGCTCGCGGCGCTGGCGCGCGCTGGGGTCGAGGAGCACCTCGCGGCCTGCGCCGAGTGCCGGGCCGAGGTAGTGGCCGTCGCTCGGCTGGCGCGGGGGCTTCCCGTGCCGCGGCGCTGGACGGTGCTGGTCCCGCTCGCTGCCGCCGCGGCGGTGCTGGTGCTGTACTTCGCTCCGTGGCAGCGCTCGCCCGAGCAGGCAGGGTCGGTGCTGCGCGAGCCGGCGGTCACGACGACGGTGGCGCCGCGGCCCGTCGCTCCACTCGGCGCCGTCGCCGCGCTCCCCGCCCTCTTGTGGACGAGCGTGCCGCACGCCGACCGCTATCGCGTGACGGTGTTCGACAGCAACGGCTCGGTCGTTTGGGAAACGCAGGTTGCGGACACGGTCGCCCTCTTGCCACACGTGATCGCGCTGCGCGCCGGGGTTCCGTACTTCTGGAAGGTCGCCGCACGGACGGGGTGGGATCGCTGGGTGGCCTCGGATCTCACGTCATTCACGCTCGGCGCGCCCGGATCGCCTCGATGACCGGGACTTGGCTCGCCCTCTTCTCCATCGCCGTCCAGTCGTCCGCTCCCGCCCTGGTTCCTTCGGGCGCGGAGCGGCTTCGCGCACTCGCTCGCGACGGGCCACAGGCCGCGCTCGTCACCGAGGTGCGCGGTCGACCCGATGATGTGCGGGACGCGCTGCGCCAGCTGTTTTCTCTCGCATCCGCGTCTGGGGACACGACCCCGACCGCTCCGCTCGCGGCGGCCGAGCGGCTCGCGGACGCGTACGCACTCGCCTGGCGGGATTCGTTCCTGGTGCGGCAGGTGGCCCGATTCCGGGCGTGGTTGCCGGCCGAGCGACGGACCAAGACGGCCGTCGACAGCTTGCGGCGCGCTGGTAACGACGCCCTCGGGCCCAGCGGCATCGCCGCCGCCCTACGACTGTGGCGCGAGAGCACGCGGCGCGCCGCGGGCATCGGCGACACCGCCGCGATGGCCGCCGGGTGGGGCAACATCGGCAGCGGGTTCTACGGCGAGCACGAGCTCGACAGCGCCGAGGCGTACTGGATGCGCTCACGCGACGCCGCGGTGCGCATCGGCGACTTCCGCACCGCGGGCAACGCGGTCGGGAATCTGGCGAGCGTGCGGCGCGATCGCGGCGACCTGCGGCAGGCGGACTCCCTGTTCACTCAAGCCGGCGAGATTCGGGCTCGTTCCGGGGACGCGCGGGGCCTCGCAGCGGACGAAAACAACCGCGGGCTGATCGCCCAGACCCTCGGCGACCTCCCCGGCGCGCGTCGGGCGTTCGAGACGGCGCTGGCGGCGAACCGTCACGCCGAGCGGCACGGGCCCGCAGCGGTCAATCTCATCAATCTCGGCAACCTCAACGCGCTCTCCGGGGACCACGAGGCGGCCGCGGGTCGCTACCGGGAAGCGCTGGCCCTGTATCGCGCCGCGGGCGATCGGCCCGGTATGGCCGAGGTGTGGCACGACATCGGCCTCGTGCGGCTCGGCCGCGGCGACTATGCGGGCGCCGCGGCGGCGCTCACCACCGCGCTCGGGATCTACGTGGTCACGGGGCCCGCCGCGGACGCGATTGCGGTGCGGCGCGATCTGGCGAATGTGCGCGCCGCGATGGGCGACATCCAGGGCGCGCTGCGCGAGCTGCAGCGCGCCGAGACGGGAATCGTGACTGGTGGGGGGGCTGACGATGCGGACATCCGCGCCAAGCTCGCCCTCACCAAGGCGGACTTGTCGGTCCTTCTCAACCGTCCGGACGAAGCGGATCGGGCCTATGAAGGAGCGCAGCAGCTGTTCCATCGCGCCGGCGACGCCGCGGGCGAGGCGGAGGCGCTGCAGGGCCGAGGAAACCTGCTGCTCCTGCGGGAGGACTACGACCAGGCTCGCGAGCTCCTGGGACAGGCGCTGCTGGCGCAGTCGTCCGCGGCCCCGCGCGGCAGAGCCTTGACGCGTCTCCTGATCGGCTATGCGCTCCGTGAAAGCGGGGACACCGCGGGCGCTCGTCGCAGCGTCACGGCGGCGCTCGACACCCTGCGCGTGGTGGGTGACGCGGTGGGGGAGGCGGCGGCGCTGGCGGCGCTGGGCGATCTCGCGGGCCGCGCGGGGATCGGCTTCACCGCGGAATCGCTGTACCGCCGCGGGCTCGAGCGTCTCGGCTCCACGCCGGCGCCGAGCGTCTCCTGGCCGCTGCATGTCGGCCTGGGGGAGGCGTTGCGGAGCCGCGGCGCGCTGGCGGAGGCCGCGACCGAAATGCGTGCCGCCGCGGCCGCCGTCGAGCGTGTCGCCGTCCGGTTGCCGCTGGAGCAGCGCCGCGCGTCCTATCTCGCGGACAAATGGGACGTCTATGCCCAGCTGGCGAGCGTGGAGCGCGCGCGGGGACGGATCGACGCGGCCTTCGAGGCGAGCGAGCGGCTCCGCGCCCGGCAGATGCTCGACCTGCTCGCCCGCGGCCGGGTCGTGTGGAGCACGTCGGGCGGAGACTCTCTGGCCGCGCGGGAACAGGACTTGCGGCTCCGCATCTCAGACCTCACGCGCCGGCTCGAGGAGTCGCCGGCCGATGGCGACGGGTTGCGCGAGCCGGGCGCCGGCGCCGGCGCCGCGGTCCGGGAGGCGCTCGGTCGGACCCAGGCCGCCTACGCCGAGCTGCTGGCGCGCGTACAAGAAGCGAGGCCCGAGTACGCGCATCTCGTTCGCGGTGAGGTCGTCCCCTTGCGGGAGGTGGCCGGCCGGTTGGCAGCTGACGAGGCGCTGCTGGAGTACCTGGTTACCGATTCGACCACGCTGGTGTTCGTCGTGACGTCGGATACGGCGGCCATCCTCGATCTCGGGATCGGCCGGCATGCGCTGGCCGCGCTGGTGGATTTCACGCGTGGGGCGCTCACGCGCCCGGTGCGGTCCGGTCCGGCCGCGGGGCCCTCGTGGCGCGCACCGTTGGAGCGATTGAGCGAGCGCCTCATCGCCCCGATCGAGGGGGCGGGTCTGTTGCACGGCAAGCGCGCGCTGATCATCGTGTCTCACGCGGAGCTGCATTACCTGCCGTTCACCGCTTTGCGGAAGGCCGGGGCGCCGCAGCCGTTTCTCGTGCAGCACTACCTCGTGACGACGGTTCCCTCGGCATCGGTGTGGCTTCGGCTGCGCGACCGTACGGACCCGCCGTCGGCAAGCCGGGGCGGCGTGCTCGCCCTCGCTCCACGCATCGATGCGCTCCCGGGCTCGCGGGTCGAGGTCGGGGCCATCGGCCGCGTGTTCGGGGCACGCGCGCGCGTGCTCGTGGGCCCTCAAGCCACCAAGCGCGCCCTCCGGGCCGTCGCGTCGGGGCAGAGCATCATCCATTTTGCGACGTACGGCGTCCTCAACAAGCACAACCCGCTGTTCTCGTTCGTCGAGCTCGCCCCGCAGCCGGGTGAGGACGGGCGGCTCGAGGTGCACGACGTGTTCGGGCTCGACCTGCACGCGCGGCTCGTTGTGCTCTCCGCCTGCCAGACGGCGCTCGGCTCGGGAGCGCTCGCCGACGTGCCCGTGGGGGACGACTGGGTCGGCCTGGTCGGTGGGTTCCTGTACGCCGGCGCCGCCAATGTGCTGGCGACGCTGTGGCCGGTGGAGGATCGCGCCACGGCGGAGTTGATGGCGCGCTTCTACACGGAGCTGGCGGCGGGACGGCCCGAAGCCGAGGCGCTCGCGAACGCGCAGCGGGCCGCGCTCCGCAATCCGGCCACCGCCGATCCGTTTTATTGGGCGGGGTTCACGTTGAGCGGCGGGCGATGAGGCATCAGGCAGAGGTACGTATGGGTCGAGTCGCGTCGGCTGTGTCGCTTGTCGTCGTCGCCTTCCTCGCGGGAATCACCGCCTGCTCGGACCCTCCCAGCGGGCTCAAGCACACAGTGGGCGACAGCCTCCCCGCCACCGACAGCCTCCGGGGCCTCGTTCTTTCTGCGCCCGTTCCCTCCTCCATGGCTGCCGCGGGACGGGTCGGCGCCTCTGCGCTCGGTTCGCCGGGTTCCCCGGACGTGATCTACATCTCCTTGGCGCCCGGCTCGGTGCCCACGGGGCTCCACGCCACGATCCGCGACCTGGTGAGCGGCGAGTCCGTCATGACCGGCGTCGTGGACGGGGGCTTCGATCCGGTCGCTATTAGCGCGAGCGTCGGCGATTCCGTGGTCGTGGAGATCAAGCGCACCGGCTCCACGGGTCCGATCCGCGTGGTGCAGCTGGTCACGGCGACGCGCCCGCCCGTCGTGGTGCGCACCGTCCCGCCGCCGAAGAAGGTGGACGTGCCGCTCAACGCGGTCATCGCGGTCGTATTCAGCGCGCCGATCGACTCGGCGACGTTGAGCACTGGGTCGGTGCAGCTGTGGGGCGGTTCGACGCCCGTTGCCGGGACGGTACGGTTGAATGACACCAGCGGCTTCCGCGCCGAGTTTCACCCCGACACGCCGCTCGCCCGCGAAACGGTCTACGACCTCGTCGTCACCCAGGCGATCCACGACTTGAACGGCAGGGCGCTTGGATCCTCCGTCGACGTGCAGTTTGCGACGGGTGTGAACGAGGAGCCCTTGGCGTTCACCGCGCTGAGCGTGGCAGACGGGCACACGTGTGGGGTGACCACGAACGGCGCCGCGTATTGTTGGGGGATCAACAGTGAGGGTCAGCTGGGTACAACCACGAGCTCAGACTGTGGCATCCGCTGCAGCATGATTCCGGCGCCAGTGGACGGCGGCCTCACCTTCCAATCGTTGAGCGCCGGCGTCTTTCACACCTGCGGGGTGACCACGAACGGTGCGGCGTATTGCTGGGGGTCCACCACGTACGGAGCGCTTGGAGCGGACACGACTGCGCTCAACACGTGTTACGCGTCCACTTCCGGCGTTGGCTGCCCGTATCCCGTCCCCGTCGCCGGCGGGCTCACTTTCCGATGGATCAGCGCGGGCCGAGATCACACCTGCGGCGTGACCACGCAGGGCGCGGCGTACTGCTGGGGCAGAGGCTCTGATGGTGAGCTTGGGGCCGACTCCGCGACATTGGCCGTGAGCTGTCGGACCGTCTATGGCTGCTCCACGCCGGTGCCTGTCGCGGGCGGGCTCACCTTCACCTCGGTGAGCGCCGGTAACGCCCTCACCTGCGGCGTGACCACAACGGGCGCTGCGTATTGCTGGGGGACCAATGATGCCGGCCAGCTCGGCATCGGGACAGCGGCCGGACCAGATCAGTGTAATGCCTCCCCGGGAGGCCCAGGGTATTCCTGCAGCCGTATACCCGTTGCGGTGGTAGGTGGGCTCGCGTTCACTGCGGTCACAGCTCTGGATGCAAGTGCCTGCGGCCTCACGACAGCGGGCTTCGTGTACTGCTGGGGTTACAACGCGGGTCTGCTCGGTACCGGGGTGCCGCTCGACAGCTTTGCATCCGCGCCCGTGCGGACCGGCGGCGATTTCCCGTTTACCTCCATCGCAGCGGGGCTCCAGTACGCCTGCGGTGTCCCGACAACCGGGGCCGCGGTCTGCTGGGGAATCGGGGACAATGGCGTGTTCGGCGACGGCACGACGATTCACATCAGTTTGACGCCGTTGGAGGTCGCGGGTGGCCACGCATTCCAGGCATTGAGTGCGGCCAACGGCCGGCTCGGCCACTCCTGCGGTCTGACGACGGACGGCGTTGCGTATTGCTGGGGGAGCAATGTGGTCGGGGAGCTCGGCAACGGCTCGACGAACTCGAGTTTGGTACCGGTGGAGGTGGTGGGCCAACAGGACAACCGTTGAGGCCCGAGCCTCGACAGCGGCGCCACTCGCCGCGCAAATCCCGCCGCCTCCTTCCGTTCGATAGGGCGTCGGTCGCAAAGCGGCCGAGCGCAACCGTACGGAGGAGGGCACCATGATCGGCTCGAGGATTCCATCGGTTCGCCTGGGTGGGGGAGTCGCGGGCCTCCTCCTGCTGATGTTGGCGGCTGCTTGCAGCGACTTTCCCGGGCCAAGCAGCGGGGCGCTCCATATCTCCGTTACGACAATCGGCGTCGACCTGGACGCGGACGGCTATTCCGTCGTGATCGACGGCGGCCCCGTCTCCAAGACCGCCATCGGAGTGAACGATGCCGCGACGCTGCCCGCGTTCAGCGGCAGCCACACCGTCCTCCTCGCCGGCATCGCCCCGAACTGCTCGGTGGCCGCACCCAACCCGCACGCGGTGGAGGTCACGTCCAGTCACACCGTCGAGGTGGCCTTCGCGGTCACGTGCGTCACGCTCACAGGCGATCTGGCCGTCACGGTCGCCACGACCGGGGCGGCGAGCGCCGGCTACCGCCTCAGCATCGACGGCGTTGCGACGGAGCAACTCCCGGCGAACGCGGCCACGATCGTCACGGGACTCCCGCGCGGCGGTCACGTGGTGGGGCTGGGCAACGTCGCTTCCGGTTGCGCCGTCACCCCCTCCAATCCGCTCACCATCAACGTCAAACCACAGGCGACCGTCACGGCGGCCTTCGCAGTGAGCTGCCACTAGACCACCGCCGGGATCGCCTGCTTGACGGTCGGGGCCGTGTGCGTCGGCATGGTGTGGCGAACCCGTGTCGCAGGCACGCGCCACGTCCGACTTGACGCTCCCTAAACTCCGCCGTCAATTCAACTTCCCCACGACCGCAGGTCGGTCCCTGCGGCGCGGTTCCTGCATTTCCAGGCTCGACGGAGAACCACGTGGCGACCGGTATCCTGATGGCAGGAAGGCGGCTCTTGCAAACGCGGCTGCGCACGATCGGCGTGCTCGGCATTTCTTTGGCCGTGGCCACCTGCCGCGAGTCCACGGAGCCCGCCCTCCGGCACGGTGTGCTCGCCGTGCAGCCGGTGCTGCCTCGGCTCTCCGACCAGCTCGCCTTGTTCGGCCTCAACATCGACAACGTTCGCATCCGGGTGATCCGGCCGCCCGCCGATACGATCAAGGTCGTCACCCAGTCCTTCCCGCCGGACCAGACGCAGCTCCAGCTCGACATCAGCGTGGACTTGAAGGCGGAATCCGAGAACCTCACGGTCGTGCTCGAGCTGCTGAGCGGGTCGGTGCTGGTGTTTCGCGGCTCGCAGACCGTCACCGTGACCGTCGACGCGACCCCCGCGTCCATCGAGCTGCCGGTCGTGTACGTCGGCGACAACGTCGCTTCCCTGACGCTCGCACCGGGGGACTCGGTCGTGAGCTTCGGTGGCGCGCTGCCGTTCCGCGTCACGGGCCGGGACGGCTCCGGCAATGCCGTCACGCAGTTCTACGTCGCGTGGAGTACGAGCGACGCGACGCTGCCGATCGACGCGGGCGGTACGTTCCACGCGCCGTCGCGCCGCGCCGCGCTCACCGTCACGGTCCGCACGCCCAGCGGGGTGACGGCGTCCACGCCGCTCACCATCATCCCCGTCCCGACGCTGGTCACGGCCGTGGGCGGCGGCGGACAGAGCGGCAATCCGGGAGCCCTCCTCCCGCAGCCGTTGGTGGCGAAGGTGACCGCCGGTGACGGCTTGGCAGTGAAGGGCGTGGTGGTGCTGTTCCAGGCGGTCGGTGGGGGGAGCGTCACGAGTGCTCAGGTCGTGACCGACGCCCAGGGATCGGCTCAGACCACGGCGACACTCGGCAGCACCCCGGGCCAGGTCCAGTTCACAGCGAGCGTCGCGGGGGTCGCGGCACCGGCGACGTTCCCCGAAACGGTGGTCGGCATCACCGCCACGCAGCTCGCGTTCCGGACGCCGCCCTCGAGCGCGACGGCCGGGGTGGCGCTCGCGCCGGCCATCCAGGTCGAGCTGCGCGACGCGGGCGGCAGCCTCGTCTCCACGGCGACCAACACGGTCGCGCTGGCGATCCAGACCGGCCCCGGAGGCGCGACCCTGTCCGGCGCGCCGAGCGCGAGCGCCGTGGGCGGCATCGCCACCTTCGCGACCGCGAGCCTCGACAAGGCGGGTGTGTATACGCTCGCCGCGACGTCGAGCGGGCTGACCGGAATCGTGAGTGGCACGTTCACGATCGCGGTCGCCGCGGCCTCGAAGGTGGCGTTCACCGTGCAGCCGACCACGACCGCCGCTGGCGTGAGCATCGCACCCGCGGTGCAGGTGCAGATTCGGGACGCTTTCGACAACCCGGTCACGACCGCGACCAACCAGGTGAGCCTCACCCTCGGAGCGAACCCGGGCAGCGCGACGCTCACCGGTGGCGCCCCCGCGGGCGCGATCGGCGGCGTCGCGACGTTCTCCACCTTGAGCCTCGACAAGGCGGCGAGCGGTTATACCCTCGTCGCGTCCGCGACCGGTCTCGCCTCCGCCACGAGCAATTCCTTCGCGGTCACGGCCGGGGCCGCGACTCAGCTGGCCTTCACCACGCCGCCGGCGGGTGGCCTCACCGGGATCCCGCTCGCGCCGGTGGTGGTCACGGCCCAGGACGCCTCCGGCAACGGCGCGGCGTTCACCGGGCTCGTCACCGTGGCGCTGGGTGCGAACCCGGGGAACGCCACGCTCTCCGGGACGACCGGGGTGACGGCCGTGGGTGGCGTCGCGACGTTCACCACGCTGAGCATCGACAAGCCCGGGGCGGGCTACACGCTCGTCGCGACGGCCACCGGGCTCGCCGGCGCCACCAGCGTGCCCTTCACCGTGGCGGGCAGCATCGTCGGCCGCAGCTGGACCAACCCCGCCGGCGGCAACTGGAGCGTCGCCGCCAACTGGAGCGGCGGCGTCGTGCCCGGCAAGAACGACACGGTGTTCATCACGCTCGACGGCACCTACACCGTCAACGTGGACGTGAATGACACGGTCGCCTACCTGTTCGTTGGTGGGGGGAGCGGGACGCAAACACTCGCCATGTCGGGCCGCACGTTCGGTATTGACTCGGGGGTATCGATCGGGACGACCACGGTGTGGAATCTGAGCTCGAGCACTATCAACGGTGCAGGCGTCGTCAGCGCCCTCGGCACCGTCAACCTCACCAACAGCAACATCAACACTTCACTGGTGAGCCAGGGGCTGCTGCTGGTCCACGGCAACAGTACGGTGAATGGGACGTTGGCCACGGTGGCCGGGGCGGGCTCGGTGGTGCGGGTGGAGGGGGCGAACGCGACGGGGACGGGGACGCTCACGGTGCTGAACGGGTTTACCAACACCGCTGGTATCGAGCTGACCAACGCCAACGTGAACCAGGCCGCGACTCTGGTCGTCACCAACGGGACGCTGGCCAACACGGGCACCATCAGTGTCCTGGTCGGCGCGACGGGTGGGGCCCGGACCTTGACCGCCCAACTGGACAATCAGTCCACCGGGTCCCTGACCGTGAGCCAGGCGCTGACGCTCAATCGGGGCAGCTCGGCCCATACCAACAGCGGGACGATCACTGTGAGCGGGGGGAATCTGACGCTCACCCAGAGCGGCACGACGCCGAGCTTCACCAACACCGGAGCCATTACGATCGGCTCCGGCCTGACCTGGTTCATCAGTGGCGGCACGCTGAATCAGAATGCCGGCTCGATCAATGGGCCGGGGACGCTGGACCTGACCTCGCTGACGGCCAACTTTCCCGCGGGCTTCACGAATGCTGCGCAGGGCCTGAATGTCAACAACGTGATCGTGAACGGTCCCGGGACGCTCACCAATGCGCCTACCCAGACGTTGACTCTGATCAGCTCGACGATCAACGCCCCGCTGACGAACCAGGGGCTCTTAGTGGTGCATGGCAGTAATACGGTGAACGGAGCCCTCACCACCGTGGCCGGGG
>JBGOUQ010000020.1:0-67160 GCA_041477065.1 Gemmatimonadota bacterium | reverse complement strand
GGCGCTGACGGTGCTGAACGGGTTCACCAACAATGCAGCGATCGAGCTGAGTAACGCCAATCTGAACCAAGCGGCGCAGCTGACGGTGAGCAACGGGACGTTGACCAACGCGCTCGGGGGGACGATCAGCGCGCTGGCAGGCGCGACGGGGGGCGGCCGTACGCTCACGGCGGAGCTGGACAATCAGGGCACCGTGACCGTGAACCAGCCACTTACCATCAACCGCACCACGGCGCTGCACAAGAACAGCGGGACGTTCACGATTCCGGGCGGCGATGTGACTATCAACCTGGCTGTAGGGGGCCCCAGCTTCACTAACAGCGGGCTGCTCGACGTTTCAAGCGGGCATGTGTTCAAGATGAGCGGCGGCAACTTCTCCAACGCGGCGACCGGAGCCATTCAGGGCTCCGGAACGCTCGACGTCTCGGCCGCGGCCGTCGTCTCGAACGCCGGGAGCGTCAGCCCAGGCGGTACGTCTCCAGGGATCCTGACCTGGACCGGCGGACTGACGATGGTGGGCACCGGTGTCCTGAACATCCAGCTTGACGGACAGATTCTGGGGACCCAATACGATCAGCTCGCCATGTCCGGACTCCTGTCCGCCGCGAGCGGCGGAACTCTGAATGTCACGAAGAACGCGGCGTTTGACCCCAAGGGACTGACCTTCACGGTGGTCACGTTCTCCCAGTTCACTCCCACATTCCAAACCGTGAACCTCCCCATCGGTGGTAACGGGCAGTGCACCCTCCAAACGCAGGCTACACAGCTGGTCGTCGTCTGCCCGTAAGGTCGATTGTGCTGTACGTCACACATCTGCTGGTTGCCCGGACACAGCCCCCCCCTACGCCGAGTGCAATCCTTCCTGCGTGTTGGGGGGGCCTTGTTTCAAGCGCCCTCAGAGGACACGAAGAGCCCGCCCTAGCCTCTGCCCTCCCGGAATCCGACGCTTCTCTTGTCTCCTCATTTCGGGGGGGAATGTATGCGCTTGGGCTATGTGGTCATCGCCGTCGCCAGCGTCCTGGCCGCGGCATGCAACGATGCGAACGCGCCGACGGCGCCGGTGGCGACCGACGTGCTTGCCTCTCTTTCCGACCGCGCCGATGGCGGCGGCAGCTCCCGCTTCAGCCGTGGGTCAATCCACGGGATGAAGTGTCTCGCCACCTCCGACTCCCATCGCCATCTCTACGATCGCTACGGTCGTTGCGAGTCCCGACACGGCCGCAGCGCCGGCATTGCGAATTGGCCGATCAGCCTTTCCGGCACCGACGACCAGGGCCATGCTGTCAGCCTCAGCACGGTGACGGGAGCAAAGGGCCGGTACGCCTTCACGGGCCTCCGGCGCGGCAAGTACACGGTGTGCGAAGGTGTGAAGGACGGGTTCGTGCAGGTCTTCCCGCGCACCGGGGCCGGTTGTCCCGGCGGCACTTTCGGCTACCGCATCGTCCTGCGGACGAACGAGGTCGTCGAACGCGCGGACTTCGTCAATCGACCGGGCGGGACTCAGCCTCCTCAACCCCCGCCTCCCCCCCCGACCGCCACCGGTAACATCCAGGGGACCGTGCTGCTCGACGGGACGACGATTGGCTTGAGCGGTTGGGCAGTCACCCTGTTCGATGGGAATGGCGTGCAGATCGTCCAGACGGCCAGCGACGGGGCCGGCACCTACGCGTTTACGAGCCTCACGGCCGGCACCTACCAGGTCTGCGAGGCGTTGATACCGGGCATGACCCCTGACATGGTCACCGCTCCCTTGGCCGGCGATCCGGGAACCGCGCTCTGCACCGGGAACGGCACGATCGGCTACCGCATTACCATCACCGCCGCCGGTGAAGTAGTGACGGGCAAGGATTTCAGGAACAACATCGCGGGGTAACGCCTGGGATGGGCTCGGCAAGCAGACGGGCGGCGGGGACGAATCCCTCGCCGCCCGTCTTGTCGCAGGCTACTTGAGCAGCATCTTGGCGATGGTATTGAGCTGCATGTTGCTCGTGCCCTCGTAGATCGTGCCGATCTTGGCGTCGCGGTAGAACTTCTCCACCGGGTATTCCTTGGTGTAGCCGTATCCGCCGAACAGCTCGACGGCGAGCGAGGTCACCCGCTCGGCCACCTGCGAGGCGTACAGCTTCGCCATCGCCGCTTCCATGGTGTAGGGCTGGCCCGCGTCCTCGAGCCGCGCCGCGTTGTACACCATCAGCCGCGCGGCCTCCAGCTCGGTCGCCGCCTGCGCCAGCTGGAATTGCACGCCCTGGAACTCCGCGATCGCTTTGCCGAACTGCTGGCGTTCCTGGACGTATCGCAGGGACGCGCTGAGCGCGCCGCGCGCGACGCCGATCATCTGCGCACCGATGCCGATGCGCCCGGTGTTCAATGTCTCGATCGCCACCTTGTAGCCGACGCCCACCTCGCCGATCACGTTCGCGGCCGGGACCTCGCAATGATCGAGAATCAGCTCCGTGGTCGAGGAAGCCCGGATGCCGAGCTTGTCTTCTTTCTTCCCCACAGTGAAGCCCGAAAAGTCGCGCTCCACGGCGAACGCCGTGATGCCCTTGTAGCCCTTCGCGAAGTCCACGCTGGCGAAGATCACGTACAGGCCCGCCTCCGCGCCGTTGGTGATCCACAGCTTGCGGCCGTCGAGGATCCAGCCGTCGCCTTGGCGCGTCGCCTTCGTTTGCAGGCCGAACGCGTCGGATCCGGAGCCCGCTTCGGAAAGCGCGTAGGCCCCCACCGTGTCGGCGGCGAGCCGCGGCAGGTAGCGAGCCTGCACGTCGGCGCTCGCCCACTTGAGCAGCAGCGCATTGACCAGGGTGTTCTGGACGTCCACCAGGATCGCCGTGGAAGCGTCCACCGCGGAGAGCTCCTCGACCGCCAGCACCGTCATGAAGAGACTGCCGCCCGCGCCACCGTGCGTCTCGGGGACCTCGATCCCCATCAGTCCCAGCTCGAAGAACTTGGGGATCAGGGCTGGGTCGAGCCGGGCGGCCTGCTCCATGGCCGAGACGCGGGGCCGGATCTCGCGCTCGGCGAAGTCCCGGACCGCGTCCCGAAACATCTGCTCTTCTTCGGAGAGCCGGGTGAGGGGCCCGGCCCCGGAAGTGCTCGTCGTCATCCCTTCTTGTCGCCCGTGCCCACGGTGAGCATGTCCCGGATCCCGCCCAGCGAGGACAGGATGCCGGTCGCTTCGTACGGCATGTAGACGATCTTGTTGTTTGTGCCGGAGACCATCTCCTTCAGCGCCTCGATGTAGCGGATCGCGATCAGATAGCGCGCCGGATCGCCGCCCGTGCCTTTGATCGCCACGGTGATCCGCTCGATCGCTTGCGCCTCGGCCTCGGCCACCTTGAGCCGAGCGTTGGCTTCCGCTTCGGCGGCCAGAATCCGTGCTTGCTTCTGCCCCTCCGCCTGGTTGATCTCCGACTGCCGGATGCCCTCGGATTGGAGCGTGCGCGACTGCTTCTCCGCCTCGGCGGTGAGAATCGCCGCCCGACGATCCCGCTCGGCCCGCATCTGCTTCTCCATCGCGTCCCGGATGTCCCGCGGCGGATTGATGTCCTTCAGCTCCACCCGGCTCACCTTGGAGCCCCACTTGTGCGTCGCCTCGTCCAGGATCTCGCGCAGCTTGGCGTTAATCGTGTCGCGCGAGGAGAGGACGTGATCCAGCTCCATCTCTCCGATCACGTTCCTGAGCGTGGTCTGCGTCAGCTTCTCGATCGCGTCGGGGAGGTTGGCGATCTCGTAGGTGGCGCGGATCGGGTCGGTGATCTGCGAGTAGATCAGCGCGTCGATCTCCACGACGACGTTGTCCTTCGTGATCACGTTCTGCCGCGGGAACACGTATACCGTCTCCCGCAGGTCGATCTTGTCGGTGCGGAAGTGGCGGGCGAACGAATCGCCGGCCGGCGTCACGACCACCTGGTGCCAGTCGATCGCGCGCGGCTTGTCCATCCACGGGACGATCAAGTTCATGCCGGAGGGCAACGTCCGGTGGTACTTCCCCAGCCGCTCGATCACCATGGTCTGCGCCTGCTGCACGATCCGAATGCCTTTGGCGACCGTGACGATCACGAACAGCGCGATCGCGCCCAGCACAATGAGTCCGGGATTCATGATTCGGTCTCCCTTTCCACCATCAGCGTAGTGCCGTCCACCTGGACGACCATGACCCGTGTGCCCGGCTCCAGCACCGCCCGGTCCACGGTGGCCCCGCGCCAGTTCTCACCTTCGACGATGACCCGTCCGGATCGTACGCCGCCGTCGATGCGCTCGGTCACGACCCCGCTCTTGCCCAACAGCGCATCCACGTTCGTGCGCAGATCCGTCGCGGCGCCGATCCGGAAGCGCCGCATCAGGACCGGGCGCAGCCCGACCGTGCTCAGCAGGCTGGTGACCGAAAACACGATCGTCTCCACCGTGGTGCCGACCCCGGGGAGGAGGCCGACGAGCCCGGCGGCGAACGCGCCCACGGCGACGCAGGCGAGCCAGAAGCCCGGGGTGAACATCTCGGCGACCAGCAACAGCACGCCGATGACGGTCCAGATCTGCCAGTGGGACATCCGGCCTCGCTCGGGGGGAAACGGGTAAATCGTTGTTATACTATCGCGTTCGGGAGCGGGAAGCTATGCGGCAACCTTTTTCCCGCATCGACTATCCAACATCTGGTCCCCCGAAACGGGCGCTTTGCGGCCCGCGTACGGGAAGCACACTCGTTTTCATTCTGGAGGAGCTCCCATGCGGACCTTTCTGCTCGTCGGCGTCGCGCTCGGTGCGGCGGTGCCTCCCCTGGTCGCCCAGGCGGTCGAACGTCGCCCTGTCCCGGGCGCCGACGTGGCCGTGTACAACCTGGCCGGCGTGATCCGCCTCGAGTCGGGAAGCGGCGCGGACGTCATGGTCGAAATCACCCGCGGCGGCGGCGACGCCGCGAAACTGCGCATCGAGACCGGCGACGTCGGCGGCCGCCAGACCCTCCGCGTGATCTTCCCCGACGACGACATTGTCTACGGTGCGCTGGACCGCTGGAATGGCAGCACCGATCTCGACGTCCGGGACGACGGCACCTTCGGAGACAACCACGGCCGCCACTTCTTCCGCTCCGGCCATCGCGTCCGGATCTCCGGCCACGGCCGCGGCCTCGACGCCCACGCCGACCTGCGGATCCTGATTCCCGCCGGCAAACGGGTCGCCGTCTATCTCGCCGTCGGCAAGGCGTTCGTGACCAACGTGGACGGGGACATTCGGGTGGACGTCTCCTCGGCGGACATCGAGGCCAGCCACACCAAGGGCTCGCTCTATCTCGACACCGGCTCCGGGGACGTGCGCGTCACCGACGTCGCGGGTGACATCACGCTGGACACCGGCTCGGGGAACGTCACCGTGACCGGCATGTCCGGAACCCACATCAAGCTCGATACCGGCTCGGGCGACGTCACCGCCACGGGGGTCCAGGCCGACGTGCTCAACGTCGACACCGGCTCGGGCAACGTCGAAGTCTCCAATGTGAAGGCTCGCGAGATCAGTCTCGATACCGGAAGCGGCGACGTGAAGCTCGGCCTGCTGACGCGGTTCCAATCGCTCGACGTGGACACCGGCTCGGGCGAAGTGACGATCCGCGTGCCGGCCGACTTCGGCGCCGAGGTGGACATCGAGACGGGCAGCGGGGATATCGACCTCGGCGGCGTCGCGGTCACCGTGACCCGGCTGGAGAGCGATCACATCATGGGCAAGATCGGCGACGGGAACGGCCGGATGAAGATCGAGACGGGGTCGGGCGGGGTGCGGCTCGTCAAGGCCTTGTAAAGCGGTTAGCGGTCAGCCATCAGCCGTCAGTCTTGAGATCTGAGACTGACGGCTGCGTTTTTCTGGCCCCGGTAGCGATTCCAGGCCCCTGCATTTCGGGCGTCACCGACCAAGTTGCCCCTCATGAGGGGATTCCGAGAGTTGCAGGTGTGGCGGAAGGCGCACGGCCTGACGTTGGCCGTCTATGAAGCCACTCGGGCCTTCCCGAACGACGAGCGATTCGGATTGACCTCGCAGATCCGGCGTTCCGCCGCCTCTGTCTGCGCGAACCTGGCAGAAGGGTGTGGTCGGTCCGGCAAGCGCGACTTCGGAAGATTCGTCCAGATAGCGCTCGGCTCGGCAAGTGAGTTAGAGTATCACCTGCTGCTCGCATCGGACCTGAATCTGCTGGCGCGCCCGGCCTACGACGGTTTGGACCGATCGGTTACCGAGGTAAAGCGCATGTTGAGTGGGCTTCTCTGCAAGCTGATGGCTGATGGCTGATGGCTGATGTCTGAAGCCTCCGTCCGTCTCGACACGTGGCTTTGGGCCGCCCGCTTCTTCAAGACGCGGGCCCTCGCCGCCGAGGCCGTGGATGGCGGCAAGGCCGAAGTGAACGGCGCCCGCGCCAAGCGCGCGAAGGCCCTCAAGGTGGGGGACCGCCTGCGGCTGCGGAAAGGTCCCTTCGAGTATCACCTCACCGTTCGCGGCCTGGCGGCCCGGCGCGGCCCGCCCGCGGTCGCGGCGGGGCTGTATGAGGAAGACCCCGCCACGAAGCTGCTGCGCGAGCGGCTGGCCGAGCAGCTGCGCATCGCCCCCTCCGTCCGCTTCGAAGGCAAGGGCCGCCCCACCAAGAAGCAACGCCGGGAGATCGATCGCCTGGCCGACGACTGACGGCTGACGGCTAGTGCTTACTCGCCTTGCGTCCCAGCAGCAGCCCGAGGCCGAGGCCCAGGCCGGATCCGACGAGCGCGACGATCGCCAGCTTCTTGGTCTGACCGAACGGCACGAACTTCGTCTCCTGCCCGCTGATCTCGACGACGCCGACGGGCTTCGTCATCACGCCGCCGCCCGCGCCTTCGCCCTCGCTAGGAGTCTTGCCTTCGCCCGGCTCTTTCTTGCCGGTGCCGCCGCCGAACCCGAACGCGACCTTGGCGACCGGAATCACGGTCTTCCCGTCCACCACGACGGGATCGCCGTACACGGTCTTCACGCTCGCGCTGCCGCGCAGGTGCTCGATGGCCGAGTCGATCAGTTCCTTGGTGCTCATACGGTCCTCTGCGATTTGGAGTGAGCCTGCGCCAGGAACGGAAGCGTCATGGCCGTGAAACGGCCGTGAGCTGCTGGTGAGAAGAGGGGGGGGAGGGGGGGGAGGGGGGACCGTTCCTTCAGACTTCCTTTCGGAAGGCTTCATCCTGAGGTCCCGATCTTGCCGTTCATGACGGCCACCCCGGCGACCACCGCGCGCTCCCGTTTCAGCTTCGATCGCGCGCCGCAGCGCGTCTATTGGGAAGTCACCCGGGCCTGTGATCTGGCCTGCCGCCATTGCCGGGCGGAGGCGGTGCCCTGGCGTCACGCGTTCGAGCTCGACGCCGCGCAGGGACTGCGCCTGCTGGGACAGCTCACGAGGTTCGGCGAGCCGCCACCGCACCTGGTCCTGACGGGCGGGGATCCGCTGAAGCGCCCCGACGTGTTCGAGCTGATCGCCGAGGCCCACGACCTCGGGTTCCACGTCTCGGTCTCACCCAGCGCGACCCCGCTCCTCACGCCCGACACCATCGAGCGGCTCGGGGCCGCGGGCGTGGAGGCGATCTCGCTGTCGCTGGATGGCGCGACGGCGGAGCGGCACGACGCGCTGCGCGGGATCCCGGGTACGTTCGGGCGCACCGTCGCGGCGGCGCGTGCCGCCGTGGCCGTCGATCTGCCGATGCAGATCAACACCCTCGTCGCCGAGAGCACGGTCGACGAACTGCCCGCGATCTACCGCCTCGCCGCCGAGCTCGGCGCCGCCCGCTGGAGCCTCTTCTTCCTCGTGACCGTGGGCCGGGGCGAGGTGCTGCGCCCGGTGACGCCGGCGCGGTGTGAGGAGCTCCTGCGCTGGGTCCTGGAGCTGCCTCATGGCCCGCCCGTCGTGACCACGACGGAGGCCCCCCATTTCCGCCGCATGGCGTTGGAACAAGGGGGGGAGGGCCGGGAGAGAAGGGGAGGCGGCCACGCCGCCGGCATCCGCGACGGCAACGGGATCATGTTCATTTCTCATACCGGCGACGTGTCGCCGTCGGGCTTCCTGCCGATGGTGGCGGGGAACGTGCGGGTCGACGATCCCGTCGCGGTCTATCGGGAGGCCGAGCTGTTCCGCGCGCTGCGTACGCCGGACGGCTTCCGCGGGCGGTGCGGGGTGTGCGAGTTCCGGGGGCCGTGCGGGGGGTCGCGCGCCCGCGCCTACGCGGCCACGGGGGATGTCCTGGCCGAGGATCCGCTGTGCCGCTACGTGCCGCGCCGATCGGGCAACCCCATATTGAGGTGAGCAGCCGACTACGACCTCAAGGAGGAACCCATGAGGTGGGTACTGTTCATCGGCGGTGGGTTGGTCGCCCTGGGCGCGCTGGTGGCGCTCATCGGCGCGCGTCTTCCGCGCGGACACATGGCCGCGAGCGCCGTAACGCTGGGTCAGCCGCCCGAGAGCGTCTGGAAGGTGATCCGAGACCTGGGCGGCGTGACGGGGTGGTGGCCGGAGATGGCGCAGGTGGAGCGCCTTCCCGACAAGGACGGCCGGGAGATGTGGCGCCAGCGCATGAAGAACGGTTTCGACATGCCGCTGGTCGTGGTCGAGGACCACCCCCCGAGCCGGCTCGTGACCCGGCTCGACGTCCCGCCCAACGCCCCGTTCGGCGGGACCTGGACCTACGATGTCGCTCCGGCCGCCGGCGGCACCCGGGTCCGCATCACCGAGAACGGGGAGATCAACAACGTCTTCTTCCGGTTCATGTCCCGCTTCATCTTCGGCTACCACGGGTCCCAGGACGGGTACCTGCGGCGCCTGGGGGAGAAATTCGGCGAGGCCGTCACGCCGGTGCACGAAGGGTGATGCCCGGAGAATCCCTGTAACCCATTCCCCGTAGGGAGTGTCGAACCAGGGAGCCCATTCTCGTCGTCCGGAGGCCGCCCATGTCCCGTTTCTCCCCAGTCTCGACCATCGCCGGCACGCTGCTCGCGATGCTGATCTCTCCCCTCGCTGCCCCGCTGGCGGCGCAACACCGGCACCAACGCGACGATTCGGACGCCGGTTGGATCGCCCGGTGCGACCGCGACAACGGCAACGACTACAATGTGAAGCACTGCGAGGCGCGGGTGTCGGGGCTCAAAGCCACGGGCGCAACGATTACCATCGATCCGGGCCAGAATGGCGGTGCCGTCGTGCGCGGCTGGGATCGCGACAGCATCGAGGTGCACGCGCGCATCCAGACGCAGGCCGGCTCCGAGAGCGACGCGGCCGGGCTGGCGCGCGGCATCCGCGTGTCCATCGCAGGTGGACATATCACGGCGGCCGGTCCGTCGAGCCTTCGCCGGCACTCCTGGTCCGTCACCTTCGTCGTGTACGCACCCCGGCGCTCCGACCTCACCCTGGAGACCTATAACGGGCCGGTCGAGGTCGAGGACGTGACGGGCAAGCTCGACCTCTCGGCGGTGAATGGGCCGGTGGTGCTCAGCAGTGTGGGCGGGGACGTGCACGCACGGGCACGGAATGGGCCGATGGTGGTGGAGCTGGGTGGAACGACGTGGGACGGTGCGGGGCTCGACGCCGAGACGACCAATGGGCCCGTGGAGCTGTCGCTGCCCCGCGAGTACAACGGCGTCCTGGAAACGGGCACGGTGAACGGCCCCATGAGCGTGGACTTCCCCATGACGATCGAGGTCCGGGGTCGCATCACCCACCGCATCAAGGCCACCCTCGGCGCGGGCGGGCCCCTGATCCGCGTCGTCACGACCAACGGCCCGGTCGAGATCCACCGGCTCGAGCTCTGACCCGACCGGGGCAGTCGAGCCTCACGCGCGGGCGGGGTCCGATGGACCTCGCCCGCGGTGCTTTTCGGGCGTAGCTTCGGGCGAACCGAGCTCGGACCGAACCCGATGCACCGCCGCTTCACGATTCCCCTCTTGTTGTGGACTTGCGCCATGCCTGACGCTCGCGCTCAGGAGCCCCCCCCCCGGCCCTCGACCATCGCGGGCCGCTCGACGGTATATGCCCCGCACGGGGCGATCGCCACGAGCCAGCCGCTCGCGACCGCGGCGGGGCTCGCCGTGCTGCAGCGCGGCGGCAACGCCATCGACGCCGCGATTACCGCGGCGGCGGTGTTGAACGTCGTCGAGCCGCAGATGACTGGTATCGGCGGCGATATGTTCGCCATCGTCTGGTCGGCCAAGGAGCACAAGCTGGTGGGTATCAACGGGAGCGGCCGCGCGGGGAGCCTGATGACGCGCGAGGAATTGCTGCGCCGCGGCCGCCGCCAGGTGCCTGAAGAGAGCCCCGAGGCGATCACCGTGCCAGGAGCGCTCTCGGGCTGGGCCGCGCTGCTTCAGCGCTATGGCACGCTCACTCTCGCGCAGGCGCTCGAGCCGGCGATCGCTCTCGCCGACTCGGGGTTCCCCGTGTCGCCGATCATCGCGGGCGAGTGGGCGACCACCGTCGAACGGCTGAAGCGCGACGAGGGCGCGCGTGCGACCTACCTGGTGGACGGGACGCGCGCGCCGCGCCCGGGTGAGTGGTTCAAGAACCCCGACCTCGCCCGCAGCTTCCGACTGATCGCCGCGCAGGGACCGGGGGTGCTGTACGGGGGCGAGCTGGGGCAGCGGATCGTGGACCGGGTGCGCGCGCTCGGCGGGTTCCTCACCATCGAGGACCTGCGCGCGCAGCAGCCGGTGTGGGTCGAGCCGATCTCCGTGCCGTTCCGCGGTGTGCGGGTGTGGGAGCTGCCGCCCAACGGGCAAGGGATCGCGGCACTCGAGATGCTGCGGATCCTCGAGCCTTACGACCTGAAGGCGCTGGGCCACAACTCGGCGGCCTACCTGCACCTGTTGATCGAAACGAAGAAGCTCGCGTACGCGGACCTGGCGCACTGGATCGGCGACCCGGACCGGATGACGGTCACGCCGGGTGCGCTGCTCGGAGACGACTTCATCCGCGCGCGTCGCGCCTTGATTGACACCGGACGCGCGGCCGACCGCGTCGAGGCGGGAGCGGCGGCGACGCACAGCGAGACTATCTACCTCACGGTGGCCGACCGGGAGGGCAACATGGTCTCCTTCATTAATAGCCTGTATGACTTCTTCGGGTCGGGCGTCGTGGTGCCGGGCACCGGGTTCGCATTGCAGGACCGCGGCGCGGGCTTCACGCTCGACCCCGGCCTCGCCAACACTGTGGCCCCCGGCAAGCGGCCGTTTCATACCCTGATCCCGGGGTTCGTCACGCGGCCAGGCGAGGGCGGGCGCGAGGAGCCGTGGATGAGCTTCGGGGTGATGGGAGGCGGGATGCAGCCCCAGGGGCACGTGCAGGTGCTGCTCAACCTGCTCGTGTTCGGGATGGACCTGCAGGCGGCGATCGACGCGCCGCGGTTCCGGCACTACGCGGGTCGCCGAGTGGGGTTCGAGTCACCGATCCCGGACGACGTGCGGCGCGCCCTGGCCGCTAAGGGCCACGACATCGTGCCGGACTCGACGCTGCGCTACGGGACGGGCGGGGCCCAGGCGATCATCCGCCTGCCGCGCGGCTACGCCGCGGGCTCAGACCCGCGGAAGGACGGGATGGCCGCCGGTCACTGAGCGGTGGTGGATCGGCGCCGCCACCAGAAGTAGACGGGCACGCCGGTGAGAATGATGCCGAGTCCGTAGAGCGGCCGTTCCGGGCGTGCGACGATGGTGTTCACCACGATGGCCGCCGCGGCGAGGATGAAGAGCCAGGGGGTCACCGGATACCCCGGCACGCGGAACGGGCGCGGGGCGTCCGGGCGCCGCGCCCGCAGCACGAGCACGCTTCCCACGCCGAGGGCGTAGAAGATCCACGCCGCGAAGATCACGTAGGTGAACAGCTTTTCAAAACTGCCGGTGGCCGCGAGCAGCATCGCCCAGGCGGAGCCCGCGGCGATGGCGAACGCCGGCGTGCCGAAGCGCGGGTGCACCTCCGCGAGGCGGCGAAAGAACAGCCCGTCGCGGGCCATCGCGTAGTACACGCGCGAGGTGGTCAGGATGAGCCCGTTGGTGGCGCTGAACATCGAGACGAGGATCGCCGCCGCGATCAGCCGGCCCGCGGCGGGCCCGAACAGGGCGCTCACCGCCTCGGCCGCCACGCGGTCGCTGCCGGCGACGCCCTCGGGGCCGAGCGCCGCGAGGTACCCGATGTTGGCGACGAGGTAGATCCCGATCAGCGCCACCGTCCCAACGACGATGCCGAACGGGAAGGTGCGCTGGGGGTCGATCGCTTCACCGGCGCTGGCCGCGACGTTGGACCACCCTTCGTACGCCCACAGCACCCCGATGGTCGCGAGCCCGACGCCCGAGAGGAGCGGCAGGCCGAACGGCGCCGTGAAGCTGTGCGCGCGCGCGGCGGGGAGGCCGTGCCCCAGGGCGAGCGCGGCGACACTCACCAGCAGAATCGCGCCGACCTTGATGGCGGTGCTCCAGCTCTGCACCCGCGCGCTGTCGCGCGTGCCCTTCACGTTCACGGCGCCGACGACGGCGATCATCAGGACGGCGGCGAGCTTCGCGCCGATTGGTCCCAAGTCGATGAACTGGCGCAGGTAGTTGCTGAAGGCGACCGCGAGCGTCGCCATCGAGCCGGTGCCGATGACGAGGAACAGCGTCCACCCGAGCAGGAAGGCCGGCAGGGGACCGAACGCTTCGCGGATGTAGACGTAGCCGCCGCCCGCTTCGGGTAGCATCGCGCCGAGCTCGCCGTAGGTGAGGGCGCCGATGAGCGAGAGAGCTCCGCCGACCAGCCAGACGAGCAGCGCGACGCCGACGTCGCCCTGGGTTTGGCGCAACACCGGGCCCGGCACCGTGAAAATCCCCGATCCGATGACCGTCCCGACGACGATCAGGATCAGATCGCGCCGGCCAAGGGTGCGGGCGAGGGTTCCGGGCACAGGCCCGGACTACCGTCGGCGCAGCTTGGAGAGCAGGCGGAGGATCTCCAGGTAGAGCCAGACCAGCGTGACCAACAGGCCGAAGGCAGCGTACCACTCGACGGCCTTGGGGGCGCCCTGAGCGGCGCCCTGCTCGATGAAGTCGAAATCGAGGATCAGGTTCAGCGCGGCGATGCTCACGACGAAGAGGCTGAACAGGATCCCGATCGTCCCGGTCTCATGGATGAACGGAACTGAGACGCTCGTGAACATGAGGAGCCCGAGGTTCACGAGGTAGAGCAGAGCGATCGCGCCCGTGGCGACGATCACGACCGTCTTGAAACGCTGGGTGGCGCGGATCAGGCCGGCGCGGTAGGCGAGCAGCATGACGGCGAAGACGGCGAAGGTGAGGCTCACCGCCTGGATCACGATGCCGTGGTAGGACAGCTCGAGCAGCGCCGACAGCGAACCGAGCGCGAGCCCCTCGCACACGGCGTAGATCGGCGACGTGAAGGGGGCCACGCCGGGCTTGAACGCGGTGATCAACGCGATGGCGAACCCGCCGAGTGCGCCACCCAGCAGGTACGGCATGACGTCATACGTGCCGCCGCTCGCGAAGTAGTTGTACCAGGGCCACGCCGCCGTCGCCACCACCAGCAGCAGGAGGAAGGCCGACTTGTTGATCGTGCCTTCCACAGTCATCGTTTCACCGGCGACGCCGGCCTGGCCGAACCGCTCGAACATCTTGGCGTTCAGCACGGGATTGCGGGATCGCAGGGCCATCGGGTTCCTCTGGTTGGTGGCGCCTCCAAGGTGTGAAACCGGGTCCGGCCGCACAATACCTAGGGTGCGGGCGCGGGGGGCGGGGGGGGCGGGGGGGGCGCGGTCGCGGCGCTGTAGGCGCGCAGCATCGCCCAGCCGAACAGCAGGGCGCCCGCGATGTGGATCATCCCACCGAGCATCTGATCCTGATCGAGCAGGCCGAACCGGTCCAGAAGGAAGGCCCAATCGTGCTCGCCGCCTCCGACCAGGGGCAGCTCCTGGGCGCGGGCATCCTTCACGTACACGGAGATGTTCCAGCAGTTCTGGGCCAGCCACCACAGCGTCACCATGGCGCTGAAGCGGTCGCGCCGGTGGGCGAAGTACGCGGTGAACGCGATCGGCACGAGGAGCTGCATCAGCGTCCCGCCGAGGACGCCGATCAATTCGCCGAAGGGGCCGAACACGAGGTGGCCGGATTCGTGGATGGCGAGGTCGAGGCTGTCGATCCAGCGGTAAGTGCCGGGGTGTAGCAGGCAGACGATGCCGTAGACGGTGAGTGCGAGCACCAGGGCGAGCTTGGCCCGCCGCTCGGCGAGCGGCGACACCTCAGCGCCGGGTCGTGGCCGTCTCGGCCGCCGCCTTCTGTCCTGCGATCAGGCCGGCGCGCAGCTCCGCCGGAGTGTAGGTGTACGGGCGGGTCGTCTCAGTGAAGGTCATGGCCCCGGCTGATCGTTGCGATGTGAAGGCGACGGCGATCGTGGTCAGGCTATCGGCGCGGTCGTAGTGCTGCAGCGCGAACGTCGCGATGCCCTTGGCGGCCCGCTCGCGCTCGACGCCGGGAAGCCCGGCCAGGGGGGAATTCACAAACGCCACGGTGAGGGAGCTGTTGTTGCTGATGTTGACGTTGATCGCGTCGGTATGATACTCGGCCGCGAGCGCGCGTCGCAGGGCGAGGGCTCCCTTCAACTCCCCCATCAGGTTGCAGCCCAGCACGAGGGCCGCGAGCAGGGCCACCCTCACCCGAAGATCGCCTCGAGGTCGTGCCGCGAGTAGGCGCGGAAGGCGATCAGCGTTTCGGTGTGCGTGATCCCGGCCACGCCGCGGATCGCCGTCGTGACCAGATCGGCGAGTGCTTCGTTGGTCTTCACACGCAGCACGGCGACCAGGTCGTAGCGCCCCGCGACGGAGTACGCTTCGGCGATGCCGGGAACGTCGGCGAGCGCCTCGGCGACGGCGTTGATGCGGCCGCGCTCGACGCTGAGCAGCACGAAAGCGGTGACCATGGTTAGCGGCCTCCGGTCAGATAGTCCACGGCGAGGTGCGCCATGGCCCGCACCCCGATGGGGAGGGCGGCCTCGTCGGCGAAGAAGTGGGGAGAGTGGTTGGGTGCGGCCAGGGCAGGGTCCTGGCCCTTCGGCGTGATGCCGAGGAAGAAGAACATCCCCCCCCCCGGGACCGCCTGCTGGTACAGCGAGAAATCCTCGGCGGGCGTCTGCGGCGGGGCGAGCGTCAGCCCGGAGTCTCCCACGACGCGGCGCAGCGTGGCGCGCATGCGCTCGGTAAGCGCCGGATCGTTCCAGGTCACGGGGTACCCCTCCTCGATCCAGACCTGGGCGGTCGCGCCGGCACTCTGGGCGATGGCCTCGGCGCTGCGCTTGATACGGGCGTGGATGTCCGTACGCATGGCGGGGTCGAACGCGCGGATCGTGCCGAGCATGACGACGCTGTCGGGAATGATGTTGTTGCGCACGCCGCCCTGGATGCTGCCGATCGTGATGATCGCGGGCGCGGCGGTCAGGTCGATCTGGCGGCTCGCGATGGTCTGGAGCGCGAGCACGATCTGCGCGGACACGACGATGGGATCCACCCCGCGCCACGGTTGCGCGCCGTGCGTCTGGCGGCCGTGCACCACGATGTGCAGGGCGTCGGAGCTGGCCATCGCTCCCCCGGGCCGCACGGAGAGGGTCCCCACGCGGTAGGGCCAGGCGTGGAGGCCGAAAACGGCGTCCGGCTTCGGGTTCTCGAGGGCGCCTTCCTTGATCATCAGTGCCGCGCCGCCTTCCTCGCCAGCGGGCGCGCCTTCCTCCGCGGGCTGGAACAGGAACTTCACGGTGCCCGGCAGCTGCTGCCGGACGCCCGCCAGCACCGTCGCCACGCCGAGCAGGATCGCCACGTGGGTATCGTGGCCGCACGCGTGCATCACGCCGACGTCCTGGCCGTTGTAGATGGCGCGGGCCTTGGAGGCGAAGGGCAGGTCCACCAGCTCGGTGACGGGGAGCGCGTCCATGTCGGCGCGCAGCGCGACCACGGGGCCCGGCTTGCCGCCGCGCAGCACTGCGACGACGCCGGTGTGGGCGACGCCGGTCCGCACCTCGAAGCCGAGGGCGCGCAGCCGGTCGGCGACGAAGGCCGCGGTGCGGGTCTCGCGGTTGGAGAGCTCGGGGTGCTGATGAATGTCGCGCCGCCAGGCGACGACGCTGTCGGTCACGGCGGCGGCGCGGCGGTCGATCTCCGCGTCGAGGCGGGAGGGCTGCTGCGTGGCGAGGGTAACGAGTGCGGCGGCGAGACCGATCACGAGGGCCTTTGGACGGGAAGAGGGAGAACTTACGGCTCCCCCTCCCACACCTCCACCCCCCTCCCCCCGCGCAGCGCTGCCTGCACCATCGCCCGCGCTACGTGGGCGGCGTGCACCGGCCGGTACTTGCGCAGCGGCCCGATCAGGAGTGGCGAAATCACTCGCGCCACCGCGATTCCAATCCGCTCCCCCGGCGGTTGCTCGGCTCGATCGCCAAGCAGAAACGACGGGCGGAAAATGTGGACCGCCTGGTAGGGGAGCCGCTCTACCGCCGCCTCGACCTCCCCTTTCACGCGGCTGTAGAACACCCGCGACCGCGCGTTCGCGCCGATGGCGCTCACCAGGAGGAATTGCGTTGCTCCGCGGGCCAAAGCGGCACGCGCCAGCTCGTGCACGTACGTGAAGTCGACCCTGTAGAACGATTCTCGGGACCCGGCGGTCTTGATCGTCGTGCCGAGGCAGCAGAACACGTCGTCGGCGCGGGGGAAGTCGCTCGACTCGGCGAGGCGGTCGAAATCGATCGTCTGTTGGGTGAGCTTGGGATGCGTCAGCGCGAGCGGCCGGCGCCCGAGCGCGACGACCCGCGCGTAGGCCGGCTCGGCGAGGAGCTGCTGGAGCAGGTGGCCGCCAACGAGCCCCGTGGCGCCGGCGGCGAGGGCGGTGCGGGTCATCTATCTCCCGAACACCTCCAGCGCCACCTCCACCTTCCCGAATGGCGCGCTGACCTGGACGCCCTGCACCATCCCCTTCACGTGCACGAACATGTCGCGCGCGATGCCGACTCCCTCCGCCAGCGCCGCTTCCTTGCCCTTGTCGCCCGCCTTCCGCATCCGCTCGAGCACCTCCGCCGGCACGTTCACCCCAGGCACCTCGTTGGCCAGGAACTCGGCGTTCCGCAGGGACACCAGCGGCCAGATCCCCGCCACGATCGGGATCTTGTATTGCTCCACCCGCTTCATGAACACCTCCAGCTGCCGCACGTCGAACACCGGCTGCGTCACGGCAAACTCCGCCCCCGCATCTACCTTCCAGGCGAACCGGGCCAGCTCGCGGTCCAGGTCCACCGCGCCCGGGTTCACGCCGACGCCGATCACCCACTTGGTCGGCCCGCCGATGGGGTTGCCGCCCGGATCGAGCCCCTGATTCAGGCGATACACCAGGTTCGTGAGGCCGATCGAGTCGATGTCGAAGACCGCCGTCGCCTCGGGGTAGGGCCCCATCTTGGGCGGGTCGCCGGTGATGATGAGGATGTTGCGCAGCCCCGCCGCGGCCGCGCCGAGGATATCCGAAAGCATCCCCAGGAGGTTGCGGTCGCGGCAGCAATAGTGAATCACCGTCTCGATCCCGACCTCCCGCTCGATCAGCAGCGCGGAGGGAAGTACACCCATGCGGCTCTGGGCACGCGGGCCATCGGGGACGTTCACCGCATCCACCCCGGCGGCCTTGAGCGCGCGGCACTGTTGCAGCATCGGGGTGGGGTCCACGCCTTTGGGCGGCACGATCTCGACGGTGGTCACCAGCTCGCCGCGCGCCAGCTTCGCGCCCCAGTGCGACTTCTCGGCAAGCGGCACGGGCTGCACCCCCGCCGCGGCGCGCACCTCGGCGCGCGGCACGACGCGGCTCGGCTGACGGGGAACGACGCTGGCCACGTAGTCACGGATGGCTTTGATGTGCTCGGGCGTCGAGCCGCAGCAGCCGCCCACGAACCGCGCTCCCGCTTCGATCATGCGCTTGGCGTAGTTCGCCATGTACTCCGGGGACGCGAGATAGATCTTCCGGTCCCCCACGTCCTTGGGGAGCCCGGCGTTGGGCTGGGCCGAGATCGGCTTGGACGTCACCTTGGCCATCTTTTCGACCGCCTCGAGCACGCCCGCCGGGCCGACGGAGCAGTTGACCCCGATCACGTCCGCGCCCCAGGCGTCGAGCTGCTTGGTGAAGTCCTCCGGCGAGGTGCCGTAGTAGGTGAGGCCGTCGGTGCCGATGGTCATTTGGCAGACGACGGGGAGGTCCGTTTGCGCGCGTACCGCCTGGAGCGCGGCGTGGATCTCGTCCAGGTCGCTGAAGGTCTCCAGTAGAAAGCCGTCCACGCCGCCCGCGAGGAGGCCTTTCACCTGGCGCGCGAACAGCGCTTCCGCCTCGGCCCGGGAGGTGGGGCCGAACGGCTCGATGCGCAGGCCCAGCGGGCCGATCGCCCCCACGACGGCGGCGTGGCCGCCAGCGGCCTTTCGCGCCACTTCGGCCGCCGCCTGGTTCAGTTTCTCCGTGTCGTCAGCGAGGCCGTGGCCACTCAGCTTCACCGGGTTCGCGCCGAAGGTGTTCGTCTCGAGTAGCTCGGCGCCAGCGCGGACGTATTCCTCGTGTACCTCACGCACGAGCTTTGGCTGCACCACCGACAGCTCGTCGTAGCAGACGTTGAGGAAGAAGCCTTTGGCGTACAGCATCGTCCCCATGGCGCCGTCGAGGACGTGGACTTTGCCATCGGCGATGAGGTCGCGAAGTGTCGGCAAGCGAGCATCCTCCAGCACAAAGCCCGTCGCAGCCAAAGCAGCCGCAACGGGCAGGCTTTTTAGCTGGTTGTTTAACGTGGCCGCAATACGCCGTAAATCGCCACGGAAGCAGTTGTCTCCGTTGAACCTACCTCGGGCGGACAATAAACGCCAGGGAGCCGCGTACTCTTAGGCAGGATGGTCAGCCCCGACGCCGACGCACTGCTCGCCGAGCACGGCCCCGCGCTGCGCAACTTCCTGGGCGCGCGGTGTCGCGATCCCGACCTCGCCGCCGAGCTGCTCCAGGAGACGGCGGCGCGGCTGGTGGCCGCGGGTCCGCGGCTCGACGGGAACGGCAACCTGCGCGGCTACCTGTTTCGCATCGCGGCCAACGTGTGGCGCGACCACCTACGGCGCCAATTGGTGCGGCGCCGCGCCGCGGAGCAGCTCGCGAGCGAGGAGCCGCGCTTCGCCGCGGCGGCGGACGAGCGGCTGCACGCGCGCGAGCTGCGGGTGGCGCTGCGCCGGGCGATCGCGGCGCTGCCGCTGGCGCAGCGCGAGGTCCTGGAGTTGCGGCACCGGGAAGAGATCCCGTTCCGCGCGATCGCCGAGCGGCTGGGACGGCCGCTCGGCACGGTGTTGAGTCAGATGCGTGCCGCGCTCCGCTGCATCGGCGCGGCGCTGGAGGAATACCGATGAGCCATCCGCAGGAAGACGATCTGCTGCTCCTCGCCTACGGCGAGCTGGACGACGCGGCGACCGCGGACGTGGAGCGCCACCTCGCGGACTGCGCGCCGTGCCGGGAGAAGTTCGTGGCGCTCGAGCGCAGCCGCATCGCGGTCGACTGGGCCGCGACGCGGTCGGCTCGGGGACGCCGCGCGGCGCGCTGGGCCGCCGTCACCGTGCTCGCGGCCGCGGCGGGAGTCGCGGGGGTCCTGCTCACGGCCCGGCCGCCCGCCGGCGAGCGGCCGTCCGGCTGGCCGCGGCCGCTCGAGTGGTCCACCACGGCGGGGTATCTGGCGGGCGGCCCCGCCGTCATCACCATCGACGCGCAACTCACCCGATTGGAACAGGAGTGGTCCTATGTCCATCCATAGCTTCGGTCTCGTTGTGGCGTTGAGCCTGCCGGCCGTTGCCGCGGCCGCGCAGGCCCCGCCCCCCCCCCAGGGTCAGGAGATGCCCTCGCCGCAGGCGCTGCAGCTGCAGGCCCAGCACATCGCGCAGGAGCGCCCGCGGGAGGCGGAGGCGGCGGCGCGCGCGTTCCTCCAGCTCGTCGCCGCCGACCGGATCGCCGCGCTCGACTCGCTCAAGTCGGCGTCCGTGGATGCGTACTGGGGCGAGGTGGGCCAGCTCGTCGTCCAGTTCGACATGGTGCAGAACCTTGTCCGCCGAGACTCGGTGCGTGCGGGGCTGGTCGCGAAGATGTTCGGCGTCGAGGTGTACGCCCGCGGGCTCCAGCGTGCGTACCGCGCCGTGTCCGCCGCGCAGCAGCAGCAGATCCGCGCCCAGCTCGTGACGTTGATCGGGCGGCATTTCGACATCGAGGATCAGCTGCGCGCGCTGGAAGTGGCGGACATCGAGCGGCGCCTCACCGAGGTGCGGGCCGAGAGCGCGCGCCGTCAGCAGAAGCGCACCGAGCTGGTGCAGTGGGCGGTGGACGGCATCATCCGGGACGCGATGCGACCCGAGTAGGAACACCGGGTGTGTGGGTGTGTGGGTGTGTGAGTGAGGGGTGTCACCCACCGACCCACCCACCCACCCACCCACCTACCCACCTACCCACAAACCCTTTCAACAATCTCCCCCGTCGTTCGTATCTTCAGGCATGCCCAACATCGCCTCCTGGCACCCCCAGATCGTCCACTTCGCCATCGCGCTGCTCGCGATCGGCGTCTCGCTCCGCTGGATCTCCTTGACGGGCAAGGCCGCGTTCACCGGCCCGGCGGCGGCAACGCTGCTACTGGCCGGGACGCTCGCGGCCGTGCTTGCCGTGCGCTCGGGCACCGACGCCCACGGTCCGGTGGAGCGGGTTCCCGGGGCCCGGGTCGCGGTCCAGGAGCACGAAGAGTGGGGCAACCGCACGCGCAACATCTTCCTGATCGTCGCGCTCTTCGAGGTGGCGGCGCTGGCGCTCGGACGCAAGCCGGGGATTCGTAAGGGCGTGCTGGTGGCCTCGGCGGTTGGCGGCCTCGCGGGCGGAGCCGCCCTGTACGAGGCGGGGGAGCACGGCGGGACTCTGGTCTACTCCTACGCCGGCGGCATCGGCATCCGCACGGCCGACTCGACCGACGTCCCGCGCCTGCTGCTCGCGGGACTGTATCACTCGGCCGTGCAGGCCCGCGCCCGGCACGACAGCGCCGGCGCCGCGGAGCTGTTCGCGGAAATGGCGCGCCGCTTCCCGGCCGACACGAACGTGCGCCTGCTCGCGATCCAGTCCCTGCTCCAGGACAAGCGCGACGCCAAGGGGACGCTGGACGCGCTGGCGAAGTTCCCGGTGCCGGCCGACAACCCGCGCCTCGTGATCGGGGTCGGCTACCTCAAGGCCGACGCCTTCGTCGCGCTGGGGAAGTCCGATTCCGCGCGCGCCGTGCTGGAAGGACTGGTGCGGCAGTTCCCCGACAACCCTAGGGTCAAGGACCGCCTGGCGAAGCTGAAGTAGCGGCAAAAGATTCCGGGCGTGCCGGACCTCCTCGCCGCCCGGTCCCAGATGGCGCTCTCGCTCGCGTTCCACATCATCTTCGCGATGGTGGGGATCGCGATGCCGCTGCTGATGGTGGTCGCCGAGCGGCGCTGGCGGCGCACCGGCGACCCCGTCTTCCTCGACCTCGCCAAACGGTGGGCCCGCGGCACCGCGATCCTGTTCGCGGTGGGCGCCGTGTCGGGGACGGTGCTTTCCTTCGAGCTCGGCTTGCTGTGGCCGCGGTTCATGGCGTTCGCCGGCCCGATCATCGGGATGCCGTTCTCGCTGGAGGGATTCGCCTTCTTCACCGAGGCGATCTTCCTCGGCATCTACCTCTACGGGTGGGACCGCGTGTCCCCGCGGGCGCACCTCGCGGCCGGCGTGCTGGTCGCCGTGAGCGGCGCGGCCTCGGGCGTCTTCGTCGTGATCGCCAACGCGTGGATGAACACCCCGACCGGCTTCACCCTGACCGAGGGCCGGGCGGTCGGGGTGGACCCGCTCGCCGCGATGGCGAACCCCGCGGCGCTGTCCCAGACCATCCACATGACGCTCGCGGCGTACGCCGCCACGGGGTTCGCGGTGGCCGGGATCCACGCCTTCCTGTTGCGCCGCGATCCGGGGAACGCGTTCCACCGCCGCGCGCTCACGATCGCCCTCCTGGTCGGCGCGCCCGCCGCTGTGCTGCAGCCGTTGTCGGGCGACCTCGCCTCGCGCCAGGTGGCCGTCTACCAGCCTGCCAAGCTCGCCGCCATGGAAGCCCTGTTCGTGACGCGGGCCGGCGCGCCACTCACGGTCGGCGGCTGGCCGGACATGGCGCGGCGTGAGACCCGGTTCGGCCTCGAGGTCCCTTACGGACTCTCGCTGCTCGCCTTCCACGACCCACGGGCGGAGGTGCGGGGCCTCGACTCCGTGCCGCGGGACGAATGGCCCAACGTGCCCCTCGTCCACCTCGCCTTCCAAGTGATGGTGGCCCTCGGCAGCTACCTCGCGGTTGTGGCGCTGTGGGCGGGGTGGCTCGCGTGGAAGCGCCGCGACCCGGCGAAGCACCGTGCCCTGCTCACGGCCATCACGATCGCCACTCCCTTCGGATTTCTGGCGAGCGAGTGCGGCTGGATGGTGACGGAGCTGGGCCGCCAGCCGTGGGTGATCACGGGGGTGCTCAAGACCGCCGATGCCGTGACGCCGATGCCCGGGCTGGTCGTCCCGTTCACCCTGTTCACGCTGCTCTACTGCTTCCTCGGCGTGATCGTGGCGTGGCTGTTGTACCGGCAGATCATCCGAAGCCCGCACGCATGAGCCTCGCGGACGTTCTCGCCGGCGTCATCGTCGTCGCCCTGAACTGCTACGTGCTGCTCGGCGGGGCGGACTACGGGGGTGGGGTGTGGGACCTGTTCGCCTCAGGAGCACGCAAGGGGCGCCAGCGGGAGCTGATCGCGCATGCGATCGGCCCCGTGTGGGAGGCGAACCACGTATGGGTGATCCTCGTCGTGGTGCTGCTGTTCACCTGCTTTCCCCTCGCGTTCGCGCGCCTCGGCACGACGCTGCACATCCCGCTGACGCTGCTGCTCGTCGGCGTCGTGCTGCGGGGCTCGGCGTTCACGTTCCGCAGCTACGGGGGCGAGGGGGAGCAGGAACGGCATTGGGGGCGCGTGTTCGCCGTCGCCAGCCTGGTCACGCCGATCCTGCTCGGCGTCATTGTCGGGGCGGTCGCCTCCGGCGGCGTCCACGCACCACGCACCGCGGACCAGACCTTCTGGTCCACGTACGTCCAGCCATGGCTGACTCCCTTCGCTTTTTCTGTCGGCCTGTTCGCGCTGGCGTGCTTCGCCTTCCTGGCGGCCGTCTATCTCACCGTCGAGGCGAGGGATGACGCAGTGCGGGAGGATTTCCGGTGGCGGGCGCTCGTGGCGGGGGTCCTGGTATTCGTGACGGCGGCGGTGGCGCTGCTGTTCGCACGCATCGGGGCCCCGCGGGTGTGGGCGGGCCTGCTCGCGGCTCCGTGGGCGATTCCCCTTCATCTTCTCACCGCCGCCGCCGCGATCGGCGCATTGACGGCCCTGTGGTCGCGCCGTTGGCGCGCCGCGCGGATCGCGGCCGCGGCGCAGGTGTCGCTGATCCTCTGGGGCTGGGCGCTCGCACAGTTTCCCTATATGATCCCGCCCGATCTCACCATCGCCGCCGTCGCGGCTCCCGCTGTCACGCTCGAGCTCGTGGCCGGAGCGCTCGGGCTCGGGGCGGTCGTGCTGTTCCCTTCGCTGTACTACCTGTTCAAGATTTTCAAGTCGGCTGCGAGCGCCGCGTCCTGAGCCAGCCGCGAGCGCCTTGAAGCGCCTCATGCGCCGAGCAGGGCCCGCTCGGCGGCCTCGCGCGTGACCCCTGTGACCGTGACCGTCTTGCGCCGGGCGGCCGCCCCGGCCGCCAGCGCGACGGCTCTTCGGGGCACTCCCAAGCGCTCGGCGAGAAATCGCAGCAGGGCCTCGTTGGCGGCGCCGTCCACCGGCGGAGCGGCGAGCCGGATGCGGATCGCGTCGCCGTGCCGGCCCGCGACCTCGGTGCGCTTGGCGCGGGGCACTACGTGCACCACCAGACGGGTGATCAGAAGGGCAGCACCCTGAGCAGAATGGACTTCAACACCCAGAGGACCAGCAGCGCGACGAGCGGGCTGAAATCGAACCTCCCCAGCGGCGGCAGCGCGCGCCGGATCGGCTCGACCAGCCAGTCCGTCAGCAGGTAGGGGATGCGCATCCACCGGTTGTACCGGAACGCACCGAGCCAGGAGCCGACCACCCGTACGAGCAAGGCGAAGAACAGCACCTGATAGACGACGTTGACCGCGTATCGGATGATGCCCCAGGCGCCACCGACAGAGAGCATCTGCATGACGACCCACTGGTCTGTGAGCCAGCCCAGCAGCGCGAGCAGCAGCAACCCGACGACCGCGACGCCCACCACCAGCCACCACCCGGCGTGCCGGGGGTTGCCGCCCGAGCGTAGCAGCCGGGCTTCAACCGGATCGAGCAGCGGGTCGCTGGCGCTGCGCAGGAATCGGCCGAAGGGGCTGAACGGGGAGACGTGCCGGTCGCGGACCAGCCAGGAGGCGGTCCCGGCCAGCGCCGCCAGCGCGACGGCGCCGAAGACGGCGTAGCGTGCGACGGTGAGGACTGGTGTCATAGCTACAACCTAGCGGGGCTCAGTGCCGCTCGTAGACCCCTACGACCTCGGTGATTCCCAGCACGTGGTCCCGCATTGCCGCTTCGACCTCGCTTCTCGTCGCGCCGGGCGAGAGTCCCAGGGCCGTGTCGAGCGCGTACAGCCGGAAATGGTAGTGGTGGACTTTGCCGGGGCCGGGGCAGGAGCCGTTGAAACCGATGCGCCCGAAGTCATTCTTGCCCTGGCGGGCACCGCCCAGTCCTGGGAGCGTTTCGCGCTTGGGCACGTTTTCCGGGAGCTCGAGCGCGCTCGCCGGCAGGTCGTACAGCACCCAATGCACCCAGCCGCCGGGCCGGGGGGCGTCCGGGTCGTCGTTGATCAAGGCGTAGGCCGCGGTGCCGGCGGGCGGGCCGCTCCAGGTGAGCCGGGGCGACACGTCGGTGCCGTCGCAGGTGTGCTTCTTCGGGATCAGCGCGTCGGCGGCGAACGCCGAGCTGGTGAGCGTGAAGGCCATGGTACCTCCGGGGGCGTACACTTCCACGACGTCGGTTTGCGAGAACCCCGCACGCGGCCCGCCACCGATCACGTAGATCCGACCGCCGACGGCGGCGACGGCGAGGCCGTGGCGGGGGGTTGGGAGTGCGGGGCCGGTGCTCCAACGATTGGCGGCGGGATCGTACACCTCGTGATTGGCGAACACGCCCGAGCGGAACTCACCGCCGAACGTGTGGATTGATCCGCCCAGCACCGCGGCCTCGAGTCCGCCGCGACGCGATGGCATCGGGGCGCGCGGGCTCCAGCGGCCGGTAGCGGGATTGAACGCCTCCACCACGTCGAAGTTGCGGTCCGGGTTCACAGGGCGGCCGCCGATCGCGTACACCAGCCCGCCGACTGCTGCGGCGGCGAGGTGATCGCGCCGGGTCGGCGGTGGGGCGGCGGCGCGCCACCGGTCACCACCCGGGTCGTAGATCAGGGTCGAATCGGCGAGAGTGAGGCGCACCGGCCCGATGCCGCCCACCACGACGATCCTCCCGTCCGCGACGCCGATTGCCGACGCGCCCCGGGCGCTGGGCAGACTCGCGCGCGGCTCCCAAGCATTGCGGTCTTCGCGGTAGAGCCAGAGGTTCGCCGTCGCGTTGAACTCGGGGCCGAGGCCGCCGATCGCGTACAAGCTGTCGCCCGCGACGGCGAGCGGCATGTGGTGGCGCGCGCCCGGCAAGTCAGCGATGCGCTCCCAGCGGTTCGCGGCGGGATCGTAGCGGTAGGCGCGCGCGACCGCGGCGTTCTGCGAGTCGATCCCGCCCGCGACGTAGATCTTCCCGTGCAACACCGCGGCGTGCAGCTCTTGCAAGCGTTCGGGAAGGGGGGTAGCGGTGGACCAGGGGGCAGGGGAGATCGCCGCGCCGGCGAGCGCGGCGAGCACGAGCCCCTTCATGCGTACGCCGCCGCCACAATCCGCGCCTGCTCCGCCTGGTGCGCCGCGGGGTAGCCCTCGGCGGGGCTGGAGCGCTCGGGCCGCGAGACGTCCTTGATCGCCACCCCCGGCTTCACCAGATCGCGGAACTTGGGAAGCAAGAACTTGCGCGCCCCCATGTTGCGCGGCTCCTCCTGCACCCAGACGAGCTCCACGAGGTTCGCGTACCGCGACAGATAGGCGCCGATCTCGGCCCCTGGGAACGGATAGATCAGCTCGAGGCGGCCGATCGCGACGTGCTCCGTCTCGGCGCGCCGCGGCGAGGCGAGCAGGTCGTAGTACACCTTCCCGCTGCACAGCACGACGCGCGTCACGCGGTCGAGCCGGGTGCGCTCGGCGTCCCATAGCACCGCGCGGAAGCGGCCCGCCGTGAGGTCCTCGAGCCGCGAGCCCGCCGCCGGCAGGCGCAACAGGCTCTTCGGCGTCATCACCACCAGCGGTCGCATTTCCGTGTGCCGCGCCTGCCACCGCAGCAGGTGGAAGTACTGCGCCGGCGTCGTGCAGTTGGCGACGCGGATGTTGCTCTCGGCGCCCAGGGCGAGGAACCGCTCCAGCCGCGCGCTCGAATGCTCCGGACCCTGGCCCTCGTAGCCGTGGGGCAGGAGCAGCGTGAGGCGGGACGTCTGTCCCCACTTGGCCAGGCCCGCGATCACGAACTGGTCGATGATCACCTCGGCGCCGTTGGCGAAGTCGCCGAACTGGGCCTCCCACAGCACCAGCGCCTCCGGCGCCGCGACCGCGTAGCCGTACTCGAACCCCAGGCACGCGAACTCCGACAACGGCGAGTTGTGCAGCTCGAACGGCGCCTGCGCTCCCGACAGATGCTGGATCGGCGCCCAGCGCGCCCCGGTCACCGCGTCGTGCAGCACCAGGTGGCGCTGGCTGAAGGTGCCGCGCTCGGTGTCCTGGCCGGTGAGGCGGATCGGCGTGCCCTCGGTCAGCAGCGACGCCAGCGCCAGCGCCTCGGCGTGCGCCCACTCGATGCCGCCCGCGACGTGTAGGGACTCCCGCCGCCGCTCGAGCTGCTTCTTGAGCTTGGGGTGCACGGTGAAGCCGTCCGGTACCGCGAGCAGCTGCTCGTTCAGCTGGGCGAGCGACCCCGCGGGCACTCCGGTCTCGGGCTCGGCCGCGCTCGGGCGCGTGATGCGCTGCGGCTCCTCGCCGCCGCCCCTCCCCCCGCGGGCCAGACTCTCCTTCAGCGTCTGCTGGATATCGCTGAGCCGCTGATAGGCGGCGTCCGCCTCGGCCTGCGCCGCCGTCGCGTCGAGGATGCCGTCGCGGGCCAGCTGCTCGGCGTACTTCTGGCGCACCGTCGGATTCTGCTTGATCCGCTCGTACAACAGCGGCTGCGTGTACGCCGGCTCGTCCGCCTCGTTGTGGCCATGGCGTCGGTAGCCCACCACGTCGATCACCACGTCGGCGTGGAACTTCTCACGGTACAGCATCGCCAGCCGCACCGCCGCCAGGCAGGCCTCGGGATCGTCGGCGTTGACGTGGACGATCGGCGCGTCGAATCCTTTGGCCAGGTCGCTCGAGTAGTCGGTCGAGCGGCCTTCCCGCGGGTCCGTCGTGAACCCCACCTGGTTGTTGCCGATCAAGTGGATGGTGCCACCGGTGGCGTAGCCCTTGAGCCGCGCCAGGTTGAACGTCTCGGCGACGACGCCCTGGCCCGCGAACGCCGCGTCGCCGTGAATCAGCACCGGCAGCGCCACACTCGCATCGTGCCGCGTCTCCACACCGCGGCGCGTCGTCTGGTCGGCGCGCGCCCGGCCCTCGACCACCGGGTTGACCGCCTCGAGGTGGCTCGGGTTGGGCGACAGCCTCACGGTCACGGGGGTCCCGGCCGCGGTCCGGTAGATCCCCTCTGCGCCGTGGTGGTACTTCACGTCGCCGGTCCCGCCTTCGGGCGTCAGCGTTTCTTCCACGTGCCGCCCGCCCTCGAATTCGGCGAAGATCGTCTCGTAGGGCAGGCCCACGAGGTGCGCTAGGACGTTGAGGCGTCCGCGATGTGCCATGCCGAGGACCACCGAGCTGGCCCCCGCGGCCGCCGCCCGCTCGATCACGAGATCGAGCATCGGCACCGTCACGTCGAGCCCCTCGATCGAAAACCGCTTCTGCCCGAGGTAGGCCTTGTGGAGAAAGCGTTCCAGCTGCTCCACCGCCGTGAGCCGGGTGAGCAGCGCGCGCCGTTCGGCGGCGGCGAGCGGCGTGCGGTGCTCGCCCGATTCGATCACGCGCCGCAGCCACACCCGCTCCTCGTGGCTGGCGATGTGCTCCACCTCGTAGGCGATGGTGCCGCAGTAGGTGGCGCGCAGGTGGGGCAACGCTTCGGCGAGGTTCGCGCCCGGGACGTAGATGCGCAGCACCTCGGCGGGGATCCGGGCCATGATCTCGGGGGTCAGGCCGAGCGGGACCGTATCGAGCGACGGGTCACCGGGCGGCGGGCTGCCCAGCGGATCGAGCTGCGCGGCGAGGTGGCCGAAGTGGCGGTGTGCCTTCACCAGGGCCATGGCGGGCGCGATGTGTTTCAGGTCCTCCGCTCCCAGCCCACCCTTCCCGGGAAGGGGGACGGGCGAAGGGGGAAGGGTTGACGCCGTGACTCCCAGGCTCTCCGCCACCCCCTCGTAGAACCGCTCTTCGCCTTGCAGAAGGGAATCGACCTTGCGCAGGAACATCCCCGACTCCGCGCCCTGGATGACGCGGTGGTCGTAGGTACTCGTGACCGTCATGACCCTGGCCGGTCCGGCGTCGCGGATCGCCCCGGTGGCGATGATCGCCCCCTGGCCTTTCATCAGGCGCGGTACGGAGGCGACGGTGCCGATCGTCCCGGGGTTGGTGAGGGTGATCGTCGCCCCGGCGAAATCGTCGGGAAGCAGCTTGCCCGTGCGGGCCTTCTCGACGAGGACTTCGTAAGTGGTGTGGAAGGTGGCGAAGTCCATCGCGTCGGCGCGCTTGATGACCGGCACGACGAGCCCACGGGTGCCGTCCTTCTTCTCCACGTCCACGGCGAGGCCGAGGTTGGTGCCTTGGGGGTCGAGGCGGTGTGGCTTGCCGTCCACGTCCTGGAAGGCGTTGGTCATCACGGGGAACTGCCGCGCGGCCTGCACGATGGCCCAGCCGATGAGGTGCGTGAAGGAGAGCTTCTTCCCCATCGCGGCGAGCTGCGCGTTGAGCGCCCGCCGCTGTGCGTCCAGGGCGACGACCGCCACGTCGCGGAATGACGTCGCCGTCGGGACGGAGAGGGACTCCGTCATGTTCTGGACGAGACGTGCGGCGGGACCGGTGATCGGAGCCAGCCCGGGGGGAACGGGAAGGGGGATGGGGGAAGCGGGAGGCGTACTGACGAGCTCCGCTTTGGTGGTCGGAATCACCGGGAGGTCGGTCAAGTGACCGTTGTCGAACAGCTGCCGCCATTCCGCGGGCACCGATGCGGGATCCCGCAAGAACTGCTCGTACATCACCTGTACGAAGGCGGCGTTGTGGGTGCCGAACACGAGCTCGCTCACACCGGGAATCTAACAGCCTCGAATCGCGGGCGTTAAGTTGGGCTCATGACACCGTCCCGCTCGCTCGTGCTGGTTGTGGTCCTCCTGCTTCCCGGGCCGGCCCGAGCCCAGAGCCTCGGCGCGCTGCGCACGCGGCTCGAGACCCGGATCGCGCAGGCGCCGCCCGGTGCAGCCGTCGGTCTCTACTACCGCAGCCTCCAAGGGCCCGATTCGCTGCTCCTCAACGCCGGGGCGCGTTTCCACGCGGCGAGCACGATGAAGCTGCCGGTGATGATCCAGCTGTTCCGCGACGCCGACGCGGGACGCTTGCGTCTCGACGACAGCCTGACCGTGACCAAGACGTTCGCGTCGCTCTTCGACGGCACCCCCTTCGACGTGGACAAGGCCGACGATTCCGACAGCTCGTTGTACGAGCAGGTGGGGCGCAAAGTGCGGGTGCGCGACCTGCTGGACTTGATGATCACCATCTCGAGCAACCTCGCCACCAATAACCTGATCCAGCAGGTCGGCGCCGAGCGCGCCAACCGGACCGCGCACGCGCTGGGCGCGGATTCGATCCTGGTGCTGCGGGGGGTGGAGGACGGGAAGGCGTACCGGGCGGGGATGAACAACACGACCACGGCGCGGGATCTGGGCGTGTTGCTCGCGGCCATTGACCGGGGCCGGGCGGCGAGCGCCGCGTCCTGTCGCGAGATGCTCGCCATCCTCGGCCGCCAGCACTTCACCGAGGGCATCCCCGCGGGGCTGCCCGCCGGCGCCCGGGTCTATCACAAGACCGGATGGATCGAGGGCGTAGTGTATCACGACGCCGCGATCGTGGAGCTGCCGGGTGGAAGGCGCTACGTGCTGGTCGTGACGACGGGGAAGATCACGCCCGACAGCGCCGCCTACCGCCTTGTGGCGGACGTATCGCGGCTGGTGTACGAGGGGGTGCGACAGTAGAGGCTAGGGTTGCCCTGCGACGCGGACGGGAGGTGTGACGATTGGAGTTGTGGTGTAGCCGAGGCCGAGTTGTCCGACCACATTGTTGCCCCAACAGTACAGGAAGCCGTCGGTGGTGAGCCCGCAGGAGTGGTTGTAGCCATTCCAGATTGCCGACACGCTCAAGCCTCCGGGAACTGCGGTCGGGAGCAACGCATTGGCGGTGGCTCCAGTCCCGATCTGTCCGTTGTCGTTGAGTCCCCAGCAATACGCGGCGTTGCCCCCCGTCGCGCCGCACGTGCTCCAATACCCAGCGCTCAATCTGGCAAACGCGTGACCTCCGCTCACCGGCTTGGGAATGGTAGAGACGTCGACGGTGCCGTCACCGAGCATTCCGTATCCATTCGATCCCCAGCAGTATGCGCTGCCCCCGGATGTCAGACCACAGGTGTGGTAGCCACCCGCGACCAGTTGCACGAAGGTGTGGAGGCCATCAACCGCGACGGGCGAGAAGGCGATCTTTGGGGAGGCGGGCAAATTCGCGACGGAATCATTGCCGAGTTCGCCTTCGTATCCCCATCCCCAGCAGTAAGCGGCACCGGTCGCTGTGAGAGCACAGCTGTGGCTGGCCCCCAGAGCGAGAGCGACGAACTTGTGGCCTCCGTACACTTGCACGGGGGTTGTGTGCGCCGTTTGGCTGACTGAGTCTCCTCCGAGCTGGAAGTTGGTGTTGGAGCCCCAGCAGTAGGCGAGACTGTCTTGGCCGAGGCCACAGCTGTGGAACTGGCCGACGGCGAGCCGGGTGAACGCGATGCCTCCCGTTACGAGGTGCGGTGAGGAGCTGCAGAGTTGGCCCGACGGGCACGTTTCAGTGCCACTAGACCCCAATTGGCCGGAGGAATTGTCGCCCCAACAGTAGGTGGTACCGCCGGCGACGAGGCCGCAATTGTGCCAGTACCCGCTCGCGATCTGGGTGAACGACAATCCACCGGCGACTGCGGTTGGGCTTTCGACGCACGGGGCATTCTGGTTGCAGGAGTGCGTCACGCCGCCGTCGCCGATCGCGCCGAAGTCGCTCCGCCCCCAGCAATACGCCGCCGCGGACGTGGTCACCCCGCAGGTGTGACTGAGCCCCGCGCTCACGGCAACGAACCTCCCGTTGATCGTGTCGACGGTGACTTGGGCGGTGTCTGCCTTCCCCTCAGCCAGTGCGAACACCAGGGCCGTTCCGGCTCCCACTCCGGTCACAACACCCGCGGACGTGACGGAGACCTTGCTGGGATCCGAGCTTGACCACACCACCGGCCGATTCAATGGATTGCCCGCTGAGTCCTTCACGGAGACCGTAAGACCTCGGCGCGCAAGAGTGAGCAGACTCAGCGAGTCGAGTGAGAGCGTGACGGTCGCCACAGTCGACCGGATCACATGGATACCGGCGCTGTCGCTCTTGCCCTCTGACTTGGCGGCCACGAACGCATCTCCCGCACCCCGGCCCACGATCGCGCCTGTCGGGCTGACCACGACCACCGTCGTATCGGAACTGTGCCATGTGATGACGCGTCCGGACAGTGCGTTGTTCGCTGAGTCCCGGGTGATGGCCACGAGTTGAGCGGTAGAGTCGGCGAGCAGGGTGTCCGCCCGTGGGGTGACTGTCAGCGAGGCCACGGGAACCGGAATGCCGAGTGTGGCATGCCCTGTTTTCCCGCCAGCCGTCGCCGTGATCACGACGGTGCCCGGGTATTTCGCACGCACTAGGCCGGTCGGGGAGATCGTTGCCCTCGTCGTATCGGCGCTCGTCCATACCACAGTCGAATCCGTCGGTGGGCCGCCGTCGCTGCTCACGAGCGCGACATGCAGGCGCAACGTGTCGCCCACCGCAAGCGTGGCGTTGTCGGGCGTCACGACGACCCCGGTCACGGGAGCCAAGACTGCGATCTTCGCGGTCGCGGTCTTTCCTTCGATGTTCGCGGTGATGGTCGCCGACCCACGGGCGAGCGCCTGCACGCGGCCCGTCGCAAGCACGAACACGGTGTTGGGTACCGAACTCGACCACGTGACGCCGCGGCCGGTCAACTGAGTGCCCCCGGCGTCCCGCGCGACCGCCTGCAGCAGCAGCGTGTCGAACAAGACCACCGTCGCGCTGTCCGGCGTGACGGTAACCGAGGCGACGGCCGGCGGGGCGGGCGGGCCGCTCGCGTCCTTGCTGCACGCGGCGAGGAGCAGGGCGATGCTGACCGACCAGCGTTTCATCGCTGGGACAAGTTTCCTGGAATGGATGAAGGCCTGAAATGAAACCGGACACTGTGCTCGGGCAAGTGCTATTCGGAGCAACAGCGCCAAGGGGGTGGCTGTTTTGTACCCTACTCCACTACCGATACTTCCAGAGTGCGGTTTCCTCCCCCTGCGGCGCGTGCTGGGTGATGAACGCCGCCATCTCCCGCACGATCTGCGCGTTCGTCGCGTGCTGCCAACCGTGCCCCTTCTCGGGGCGTCCGTAGCGGATGGTGGCGCGGGCCCGCGGTGTACTGATCGTGTCGAGAAACGCCTGCAGGTCGTACACCGCGAGATTCAAGTAGAAATTGTCCATGTCCCCCACGTCCACGTGGATCTTGTCCACCAGCTGGGGGCCGATCTTCGTCCAATTGGCGGCGAGGTAGGCGCGGAGGTCGTAGCCGTGGTCGCGCATGTAGACGGCTACGTCGTGGTCGATGTGCCCCGTGCGCTTGTCCCACAGCGGCTTTGGGTAACCGTCCTCGCCGACGGGGCCGTACACGGCCTCCCATGCCTCGAACTGGTCGGTCGAGCGTCCGTGGCTGCCCAGCACGTCCTCCCAGCGGCTGTACTCCCGCACGCTGTACAGCGGCTGCCCGTCGGGGGCCCGCATGATGTAGCGCTCCGGGTGATGCCAGTCGGTGCGCGGGCTCAGGAACCCGATGCCCCGGTTGGTGAACACGAATGCGTTCGTATCGGCGTACGCGTCGACCATGTCGTAGTGCCGGAAGTCCACCGGATCGGGATACAGCGTCCAGGTGCCGCCGAAGAAGTCGGGGTGGTGGACCTGCAGGGCGATCGACTCCCACCCGCCCGTCGAGCCGCCCGTGAGCACACGCGCGTACGCTTTCGGGATCATCCGAAAGTGCGCTTCGAGATAGGGGATCAGCTCGGTCAGGATTGCGTCGCCGTAGGGGCCGTTGTTGGCCGAGTTCACCGCGTAGGAATCGTCGAAGTACGGCGTCGGGTGCTGGAACGTGACCGCGATCATCCGCGGAAAGTCGGGGGCCGTCCAGGCGCGGAAGAACTCGGGCCCCGTCTCGATGTTGTACTGAGCCAGCAGGGTCTTGAGGAAGGGCGGTGCGGGAGTGGTGTCGTCGGAGAAGCGCAGCGGGGGCTCGAGTCCGAAGTGCCCTTGCTCGTAAATCACCGGATAGCGGACGGCGGGGTGCGCCTCGTAGCCCTGGGGCAGCAGCACCGTCGCGCCGAGGTAGATCGGGCGGCCCCAGAACGCGGTCAGGAGCGTGCTCTGAATTTTGACGTGCTTCACCCACCGGGTATCGGGCGGAAGCTCGACGGCAGGAATGACCTGCGTCAGGCTCAGCGGGATCGTCCCGCCGGCGCGCGCGTCCACGTGCACCCGCTGGACGGGGCTATACAGGTTCCCGGGCGACTCGGCGAACTGCTGGCCCTCCCACTGGTCCATGTGCGCCCAGACGACGTGCCCGTCGGCGCGGTGGAACTCGGTGTAGAGATTCAGGACCGCCTGGACGTAGTAGTCGCCTGGGGCAATGTCGTTGATGCTGTTCAGGGGGAAACCGGGGACCGCGCCGTCGATCGTCGCGGGCTGGCCCGGCGCCAGCTGGCTGACGTCGAGACCGAAGATCGGCACCCCGCGCCCGAACGGGTGCGGCTGCTCGCGCGGCTCAGGGTCCGAATCGCGGCTCACGATCAGGAACACGCGGCCGGTGATCGGCTGGGCGTGCAAGGTGGCGGGGAACGAGATCGAGAACTGGGTCTGGGCGGACGCGGTGACGGCGGCACCGGCGCTCAGGGCGAGGGCGATCCTCAGGCTACGAGACACGTCGCGTCTTCCTCCGCATGAAGTCCATCAGAATGAACTGCCCCAGCGTCATCGTATTCGTGAAATACGCCTTCCCCTTGCAAATCGCCGAGACCTTCTTGACGAACTCCACCAGGCTGCGGTCGCGCGCCAGCATGAACGTGTTGATCAGGATCCCGGTGCGGCGGCACAGCGCCACCTCGCGGTAGGTAGCCTGCAGGATCTGTGGGTCCAAGCCCATCGAGTTGACGTAGATCCGTCCATCGGGAAGCGTGAGCGCCGACGGCTTGCCGTCGGTGATCATGATGATCTGGCGCATGTCCTTGCGCTGTCCCAGCAGGATGCGGCGCGCCAGCTTCAACCCTTCGGCGGTGTTGGTGTGATACGGTCCCACCTGCGCGTGCGCCAGCTGGGCGAGGGGGATCTCCTCCGCGGTGTCATGAAACAGCACGACGCGCAGCGTGTCGCCGGGGAACTGGGTGCGGATCAGGTGCGTCAGCGCGAGCGCGACCTTCTTGGCCGGCGTGAAGCGGTCCTCGCCGTACAGGATCATCGAGTGGGAGCAATCGAGCATCAGCACGGTGGCCGAGGACGACCGGTACTCGGCCTGATGCACCATGAGGTCTTCATACTCGAGGTTGATCGGGACGCCCAGTCCCTCGCGCTCGAGCGCGTGGCTCAAGGTCGCGTTGACGTCGAGGTTGAGCGTGTCGCCGAACTCGTAGGGCTTGGACGCGGCCTCGGCTTCGATGCCCGTCGCGAGGTGCTCGGTCTCGTGCGCGCCGAAGCTCGACTTGCCGATGCTCCCCATCAGGTGCTTCAGCGTCTTGTAACCGAGGAAGTCGATGCCTTTCTCGGTGAGGTTGAACTGCACCTGCTGTGCCGCCTCGCGTGCCTGGCCGTCGGGTCCGAGCAGCGATTGCTGGCCGCCGGGCAGCTTGGGGGCCTCGGTGACGTTGAGGTAGCCGTCCTCGATCAGCTTCTGCACGATCTGGTCGAGCAGCTCGGCCAGCTGGCGCTCGAGGTCGGCGTCGCGCTCCGCGTCGCCGGTGGACTCGCCGCGCAGCACCTTGAGCATCTCGGGGGTGAGCTGGCCCGAGTCCATCAGCGCCTGGAGGATGGCCTGGCGCAGCGCGTCGAGCGAGCGATCGGCCTCTTCCTCGCCGAACTCGCCCCAGAAGGGGTGCGAGTAGGAGCCGCCGGCGAACCCCGACTGCAGCAGGAAGTCGGCGAGCTGGTCGAGCAGCGCCTGGACGTTGACGGTGTCGGCGAGCTCGGGGAGGTAGCGGCTGTAGGTGGTGGAGCGCATGGCTGCTCGCAATCTTGCCGGGCCCCCCGAATCCCGCAACGCCGGGGCGGCCTAGTGTGGCGGGCCGCAGGGCCAGGTCGTAAACTTCGCGCCACCCCATGCTCGACCGCATCCGATCCGCCCTGGCCGGCCGCTACGACGTCGAGCGTGAGCTCGGCGCCGGCGGGATGGCCACGGTCTTTCTGGCGCGGGATGAGAAGCACAACCGCAAGGTGGCGGTGAAGGTGCTGCGGCCGGAAATCGCCGCGACCCTCGGCGCCGAGCGTTTTTCCCGCGAAATCGAAGTCGCCGCCCAGCTCCAGCATCCCCACATCCTCCCGCTGCTGGATTCCGGGGAGGCGGACGGGTTCTTCTACTACGTGATGCCGTTCGTCGAGGGAGAATCGCTCCGGGACCGGTTGGCCCATCGCGGCGAGCTGCCGGTTCACGATGCGGTCAAGATCCTGGTGGAGGTCGCGGACGCGCTGGTCCACGCCCACAGCCACGGCGTGGTGCACCGGGACATCAAGCCGGACAACATCCTGCTCTCCGGCCGCCACGCGCTCATCACGGACTTCGGGGTCGCCAAGGCGGTGAGCGAAGCGACGGGACGCCAGCAGCTCACCACCGCGGGGGTCGCGCTCGGGACGCCGGCCTACATGGCGCCGGAGCAGGCGACCGCCGACCCCCATCTCGATCAGCGCGTAGACATCTACGCGTTGGGGGTGCTCGGGTACGAGCTCTTGACCGGGCGTCCGCCGTTCACCGGCCGCAGTCCCCAGGAAGTCCTGGCGGCCCAGGTGACCCAGGCCCCGGAGCCCCTGGAGCGGTACCGGCCCGGCTTATCGTCCGCGCTGACGCAGGTGCTCATGAAGTGTCTGGAAAAGCGGCCGGCGGATCGCTGGCAAACGGCGGAAGAGCTGCTGGCGCAGCTCGAGCCGCTCGCGACGCCGAGCGGCGGCACGACCCCGACCACGACGCGGCCGATCGCCGTGGGGGTAGGAGGGGGGGGGGCTCGGACGCGTCGGGGACCCGTGGCAGCGGCGGCAGGCGTCGTGGCGGTCGTCGCGATCGGCGTGCTGCTCTCGCGGGGTGGGGCGCCGGGCGGGCTGCAGCTCGAGCGGCGGACGCAGGTGACGCTCGACCCCGGGCTCGAGATCGACCCGGCGCTTTCCCCCGACGGCAAGTTCATCGCCTACGTCGCCGGTCCCCTCGGGCAGACGCGGCTGGAGGTGCGCCAGGTGGACGGGGGGGCTCCAATCCAGGTCGTACGAGACCGGAGCGGACCGGAGCGATTCCCTTCGTGGACGCCGGATGGTCGCCGCATCGTATTCTTGTCACCGCGCGGACTGGAAATCGTCCCTGCCCTCGGTGGGCCCTCGCGCGTCCTGGTCGCGGCGGCCGGCGTCCCTCCCATTCCAGGTCCTGTGGCTCGGGACGGCGGGTCCGTCATCTACGTCTCGAGCGAATCGCTGTACGTGCAACCGTTGGATGGCGGCAAGCCTCGCCTCGTCACGGTGGCGCGGGAGCCGCACTCGCCGGCCTGGTCTCCGGATGGGCGGTGGATCGCGTACGTCTCCGGCAACTCTGGGTACGCCAGTACCGAGTCGTTCGGGAACATCGCGCCGAGCAGCATTTCGGTGGTGGCGGCCGCCGGGGGCGCGGCGACGCGGGTGACCGACGACCAGTCGCTCAACGTCAGCCCGGCGTGGGGACCCGGTGGCTCGCTGTTGTTCGTCTCCAGTCGGGAGGGCGGCCGCGACATCTACCAGGTCACTCTAAAGCGCTCCGGCGAGCCGGCCGGCCCGCCGGTCCGGCTGACCACCGGTCTCGGCGCGCATAGCATCAGCGTGTCGACGGACGGCACGCGGCTCGCCTACACGGCGTTCACGGAAACGTCTAACGTCTGGTCCGTCCCGATCCCGGCGGTGGGCGCCGTTTCCATCTCGCGCGCCGTGCCGGTGACCGCGGGGAACCAGACCATCGAGAACCTCGACGTCTCGCCCGACGGCCAGTGGCTCGCCTTCGACTCCGACCGGAGCGGCCCGCAGCGCATCTACCGCGTACGACTCGGGGGAAGCGGGGGCAGCGAGCCGGAGCAGTTGACCAGTGATTCGGCGGATAGCTTCTGGCCCACGTGGTCACCGAACGGGCGAGAAATCGCGTTCCAGGGTTTCCGCGGCCTGGGTCGGCAGGTATTCGTCATGTCCGCGGAGGGCGGCCCGCCGGTCCAGGTCACGAAGGGCTCCGACGACGAGCGCACGCCCTCGTGGGCGCCGGACGGCCGGCGTCTCCTGATGCTCGCCAACCAGGCCACCAGGCCACAGTGGCACGTCGTCACCCGCCGTCCGAACGGGAGCTGGTCCGCGCCGGCGGTCGTGCCGCTGGTCGTCGGCCGGGATACCGTCGCGGCGTTCTTGGGAACGTGGTCGCCCGATGGGCAGCTCATCGCCTGCGCCTGCCCGGCTGGGATCGGTATCGCCCCGTCGGCAGGCGGTCCGGCGCGCCGCCTCGCACCGGCGCCGCCGGGCGGCGGGTTCTCCAATGCGCAATGGTCGGCCGACGGCCGCCTGGTCTACTACCTCTTCAGCGATTCCGCTGGATTCAGTGTGCGGGCGGTGCCGGTCGCCGGCGGCACGCCGCGTGTCGTGGTCCGCTTCGACAACCCCACGCGGCCCTGGCATCGCTACGGGTTCCGCGTGCACGGCGGACAATTCTACTTCACCCTCGGCGACCTTCAGAGCGACATCTCGGTGGCGGGCCTGAGCGTCAAGAAATAAGGCGCCTCCTCTAGCGGTCACCCGCCGGACCGGCATATTCCCGAAGTCCCCCCTTTCAAGGTGCGGTCGGTTGGCGAAGCGGTCTCCCCGAGCCGTGGCTCGGAAAGCGTCCGGCAAGGCACGTGATCGCGGCGCGGCCCTGATGCGTCTCGGCACCGCGATCGCCGCCGCCGAGTCCGAGTCCGACATCTGCCGCGCTGTCGCCGGCGGGCTCCACGATGAGGCCCTGGGCTACGACTTCGTGGCCCTGCTGCTCGTGGACGAGGCGACGGGGGACCGCGTCCTCGTGGCCAGCTCGGGCTGGGCCGACGCGCCGGACGGTCTGCGTGTCCGCCCCGGCCAGGGGCTCTCCGAGCGGCCCCTGCTCGATGGCCGCCTGCACTACACCCCGCAAGTCACGCGCGACACCCGCTACCTGCCGACCCGCAACGAGGGTTCGGAGATCGACATCCCGCTGATGATCAACCGGCGGCTGGTGGGGGTGTTGGTGGTCGAAAGCAATCATCCGAACGCGTTCGACGCGGACGATGTCGAGATCCTGACCGCGGCCGCGAACCAGGCGGGCATCGCGATCGGCCGCGCCCGGCTGCTGGCCGCCGAGCGGCAGCGCGCCGACGAGCAGGAAGCCCTCCGCGCCACCATGGCCGACCTCTCGGCGCAGCTCGAGCTCTCCAAGCTGCTCCAGGCGGTGCTCGAGCGGGCGATTGCGCTGCTGGGCGTCAGTCACGGCGAGCTCGCCATCTACGACGCCGCCGCCCAACTGCTCGAGGTGGTCGCGAGCAACAACGTGGGCCGGCACGACAAGACCGGCACGCGCATGGCGCTCGGCGAGGGGGCGATGGGCCAGGTCGCGCTCACCCGCGAGCCGCTGATCATCCCCAACTACCGCGAATGGGCGGGACGCTCGGCGCAGTACGCCGAAGTCGACTTCCACGCGGTGATGGTCGCCCCCCTCGTGATCGGCGGACAGCTGGTGGGCGCCATCGCGTTCATGGACAGCGACGAGAATCGCCGCTTCGGGGCCGACGATCTCCGGCTGGTGAATCTGTTCGCGCCGCAGGCCGCCATCGCCATCGAGAACGCCCGCCTGTTCACCGCGGCCCAGGAGCAGCGGCAGTACTTCGCGGAGCTGGTGTCCAACAGCCCCGTGGCCATCGTCACCGTGGACGTGCATCACAACGTGGTGTCGTGCAATCCGGCGTTCGAGAAGATGTACCAGTATCAGGAGTCCGAAGTGGTCGGACGCAACCTGGATGACTTCATCACCACCGAATCGACGCACTCGGAGGCGGTCGCCAATACGGAGGAGGCGCTCGCCAGTCGCCCGGTCAAGCGGATCAGCCAGCGGCGGCGCAAGGATGGCAGCCTGGTGGACGTCGAAGTCCTCGGCGTCCCGGTCGTCGTCAACGGCCGGCGGGTGGGGTTGATGGCGCTCTACCACGACATCTCCGAGCTGCTCCTGGCCCGCCGGGCCGCCGAAGCCGCCAACAGCGCCAAGAGCCAGTTCCTGGCCAGCATGAGCCACGAGCTGCGCACCCCGCTCAACGCGATCATCGGCTACAGCGAAATGCTTCAGGAGGACGCGGCCGAGCGCGGCGACACCGCGTCCGTGCCCGACCTCCTGAAGATCCACTCGGCCGGCAAGCACCTGCTCGCCCTGATCAACGACGTGCTGGACCTGTCGAAGATCGAGGCGGGCAAGATGGAGCTCTACCGCGAGACGTTCGACGTGGCGCCGCTGCTGGAGCAGGTGGCGATGACCGTGCGCCCGCTGATCGAAAAGCACGCGAACGTCCTCGAAGTCCGCTGCGCGCCCGACCTTGGCACGATGGACTCCGACGCCACCCGGGTCCGTCAGGTGTTGCTCAACCTGCTGTCCAACGCCGGCAAGTTCACCGACCGCGGGGTGATCTCGCTGGAGGCGTGGCGCGAGGGCGCCGCCTGCGTGTTCCGCGTGCGCGATACGGGGATCGGGATGACGCCGGCGCAGCTGGAACGGTTGTTCCAGGCGTTCACCCAGGCGGAGGCGTCCACGGCCGCGAAGTACGGCGGCACCGGCCTGGGGCTCGCGATCAGCCGGCGGTTCTGCCAGTTGATGGGCGGCGACGTCACCGTGGAGAGCACGGCCGGCAAAGGCTCGACCTTCACCGTGCGGCTGCCCGTGGCCGCGCCGGCCCCGGCCCCGTCGTTGCCGGAGGATGGCGCAGCGGAAGAGCGGACGGCGGGGACGGCGGGCACCGTCCTAGTGATCGACGACGACGCGGCGGCGCGCGAGCTGATCGCGCGGATTCTGGCGAAGGAAGGCATGGAGGTCCTGGGGGCGGCGAGCGGGGCCATCGGGCTCGAGATCGCCCGGGAGCGGCGCCCGGACCTGATCACGCTGGACGTGATGATGCCGGGCCTGGACGGCTGGGCGGTGCTGACGGCGCTGAAGAGCGATCCGGCGCTCGCCGAAATCCCGGTGGTCATGCTCACCGTGGTGGACGACAAGCACTTGGGCTTCGCGCTCGGCGCGGCCGAATACCTCACCAAGCCGATCGAGCGCGAGCAGCTCACCCAGGTCGTGCGCCGGTGTGCGCCGCCGGCGGGAGCAGCGCGGCGCCGCGTGCTCGTCGTCGAGGACGACGAAGCGACCCGGACGCTGCTGCGCCGGGCCATGGAAGCCGAGGGGTGGGACGTGGTGGAGGCGGAGCATGGCCGGGCGGCGCTGGGGCGGATGGCCGAGCGGCTGCCGGATCTGGTCCTCCTCGACCTGATGATGCCGGAGATGAACGGGTTCGAGTTCCTGGAGGCGCGGCGTGAGCGAGAGCCGTGGCGGGCCGTCCCCGTCGTGGTGATCACGGCCCGGACCCTGACGGACGACGATCGCCGGCGCCTGAACGGCGGCGTGGAGCGGGTCGTCGCCAAGGGCGATCAGGGTCCGGAGGAGCTGGCGACGCTGGTGCGCCGGCACGTCCTGACCCGAGCCGGGGAGCGGTGAAGCGCATGCCGTCCGCCCGGCGCGCGAGTCCGCGGCGCTCCCGTCGCCGGCGGCCCGGGAACGACGCGGCCCGGCGCCAAGCGGCGTTGCTGCGCCTGACGACGGCGATCGCCGCGGCACGCGACGAGGCCGAGGTGTACGGCTCCATGGTGAACGGCCTGCACGACGAGGCGCTGGGGTACAACTTCCTCGCTGTATTCGTCCTCGACACGGCGAGCGGGGACCGCGTGCTCCAGGCGTCGGTGGGGTGGCCCGACGCGCCCGAGCAGTGGCGTGTCCCCCGGGGGCGGGGACTCTCCGAGCGGGCGATCGAGGACGGCCAGCTGCACTACACCCCGGACGTGACTCGCGCGGCGCAATACGTGCGCAGCCTGGCGAGCGGGTCGGAGCTGGACGTGCCGCTGCGCGTGGACGGCAAGACGATCGGCGTCCTGGTGGTCGAGAGCAGCGAGCCCAACGCGTTCGGAGAGGAAGATTTCGAGATCCTCACGGCCGCGGCCGACCAGGCGAGTATCGCGATCGGGCGGGCGCGGCTGCTCGCCGAGGAGCGGCGCCGGGTGGAAGAGCACAAGGCGCTCCTCGACACGATGGCCGACCTCTCCTCCGACTTGGAGCTGCCGCGCGTGCTGCAAGCGGTGCTGAGCCGCGCCGTGACGCTGTTGGGCGTGACCGGTGGGGAAGTGGCGATCTACGAAGAGCAGACCGAGCAGCTGGTGGTCGCGGCGAGCGAAAAGATCGGCAAGGACTCGACCGGGACCCGGCTGCGGCTCGGGGAGGGGGCGATGGGGCACGTCGCCCGAGCGCGGGAGCCGCTCATCATCCCGTCGTATCACGAATGGCTGGGGCGGTCGGTCCAGTACGCGGATGTGGTCGTGCATTCGGTCATGGCGGCGCCGCTCTTGATCGGACGCCGGCTGGTCGGCGCGATCGCGACCGTGCACTCGGACCCGAGCCGCGTGTTCGGACCCGAGGACCTGCGGCTGCTCACTATGTTCGCCCCGCAGGCCGCGATCGCGATCGAGAACGCGCGTCTGTACGCGGCGGCGAAGCGCCAGAAGCAGTACTTCGAAGACCTCGTGGCGAACAGTCCCGTGGCGATCGTGACCCTGGACCGCAACCACGATATCGTCTCGTGCAACCCGGGGTTCGAAAAGCTGTTCGGCTACTCCCAGGCGGAGGCGGTGGGCCGCAAGCTCGACGACCTGGTCGCCACGGAGGCCACGCGCTCGGAGGCGATCGAGTACACACGGGAGGCGCTCGACCGCCCGATCCACGGCATTGGGCGCCGCCGCCGCCGGGACGGAACGCTGGTCGACGTGGAGCTGTTGGGCGTGCCCGTCATCGTGGACGGCCAGCGCGTCGGCTTGATGGGCCTGTACCACGACATCTCGGAGCTGCTCCAGGCGCGCCGTGAGGCCGAAGCCGCCAACAGCGCGAAGAGCCAGTTCCTGGCGAGCATGAGCCACGAGCTGCGCACCCCGTTGAACGCGATCATCGGCTACAGCGAGATGGTCCAGGAGGAAGTGGAGGAGCTCGGGCGGCCCAGCCTCGCCGCCGATCTGACCAAAATCCGGACGGCCGGCCGACACCTGCTGGCGCTGATCAACGACATTCTCGACCTCTCGAAGATCGAGGCCGGGAAGATGGAGCTCTACGTCGAGGCGTTCGAGATCCGGAAGCTGATCGACGAGGTCGCGACCACGGTGCGGCCGTTGGTGGAGAAAAACGCCAACCGGCTGGTCGTGGATTGTCCCGGGAACAGCGGGACCATGGAGGCCGACCTCACGAAGGTGCGGCAGATGCTGCTGAACCTCCTGTCGAACGCGTGCAAGTTCACCGAGCACGGCACGATCACGCTGGCGGTCGCGCGGGAGCCGGAGGCCGTGGTGCTGCGCGTGAGTGATTCGGGAATCGGCATGACGCCCGAGCAGATGGACCGGCTGTTCGAAGCGTTCGCGCAAGCGGAGGCGTCGACCACCAGCAAGTACGGCGGCACGGGGCTCGGCCTCGCGATCACGAAGCGGTTCACGCACATGATGGGCGGGTCGGTTGCGGTCGAGAGCGAGCCCGGCAAAGGGTCCACCTTCACCCTCCGGCTGCCGGCAGCGGTGGCGCGGGGCGAGGAGAGGGGGAAGCCGTGAGCGAACCCGGACGCCTGCGCTCCGCGCTGCTCGGCCTCTCCAACCGGATCGCCGAGGCACAGGATGAGGACGAGGTGTGCCGCAGTACGGTCGAGAGCCTGCGGCACGAGGCGTTCGGCTTCGACGGCGTCGGCCTCTACCTCGTGGGCGCCACGGCGTTCGAGCCCACATTGCGCGCGAAGGCCGGAGACTTCGGCGCGGGGGACCGCGCCCGCTCGGAGCTGAAGCTCCCGCTGCGCATCGATCAGAACGCCATCGGCGAGCTCGTGGTGCAGCGGGGCGGCGGGCGCGCCTTCGAGCAGGGCGACCTGGAGATCCTCGCGGCGGCGGCGAATCAGACGGGGATCGCCATCGGGCGCGCCCGCCTGCTCACGACGGAGCGCCAGCGGATCGCCGAGCAGCGCGCGCTGCTGGACACCCTCGCCGACCTTTCCGGCAAGCTGGAGCTGGACAAGCTGCTGCAGGCGGTGCTCGAGCGCGCCGTCACCCTCCTCGACGTGACCGGCGGAGAGGTCGCGATCGTCGATGAGCGGACGCAAGAGCTCGTGGTGCTCGCGAGCCACAATATGGAGACGAACGCCGTGGGCACGCGCATGGCGATGGGTGAGGGCGCCATGGGCCACGTGGCCCGGACGCACGAGCCGTTGATCATCCCGCGCTACCAACAATGGGAAGGCCGCTCGGCGCAGTACGTGCACAGCACCGTCCAGACGGTCATGGCCGCCCCGCTCCTCATCGGATCCCGCCTGGTCGGCGCGATCGCGAGCGTGCACTCGGACCCGGCGCGCACCTTCGGCCAGCGCGAGCTCCGGCTGCTCAACCTGTTCGCCGCCCAGGCGGCGATCGCGATGGAGAACGCCCGGCTCTACACCGCCGAGCGTGCCCGGGCCACCGAGCAGCAGGCGCTGCTCGATACCCTCGCCGACCTGTCCGGGGAGCTGGAGCTGGATCGGCTACTGCACGCGGTGCTGGAGCGCGCGGTGACTCTCCTGGGGGTCACGGGCGGCGAGCTGGCGATCTTCGATGAGGGCACGCGGGAAGTCGTCATCATGGCGAGCCACAACATGGAAGCGAACGCCGTGGGAACACGCATGGCGCTGGGGGAGGGGGCGATGGGGCAGGTGGCCCAGACCGGCCAGCCGCTCATCATCAACCGGTACCAGGAGTGGGCCGGCCGCTCCTCGAAATACGAGCGCAGCAGCATTCAGTGCGTGATGGCGGCGCCGCTGATGATCGGCGGCCGGCTCGTGGGGGCCATCGCCAGCGTGCATTCCGATCCCTCGCGCGAGTTCGGCGAGACCGACCTGCGGCGGCTGATGATGTTCGCGCCCCAGGCGGCGATCGCCATCGAGAATGCCCGGCTCTTCACCGCCGAGCGGCGCCGCGCCGAAGAGCAGCAGGCGCTGCTCGATACGATGCAGGACCTCTCCGGGGAGCTGGAGCTGGCGAAGGTGCTCGAGCGCGTGCTGCAGCGGGCCGTGGCCTTGCTCAAGGTCACCGGCGGCGAGCTCGCCACGTACGACGAATCGCGCCGGGATCTGGTCATCGTCGCGAGCCACAATCTGGAGGTGAGCGCCGTCGGCACGCGGATGGCGCTGGGAGAAGGGGCGATGGGACGCGTCGCCCAGACGCACGAGCCCCTGATCATCCCGCGCTACCAGGAGTGGGCCGGCCATTCGGCGCAGTACGAGCGCGGCAGCATCCAATCGGTGATGGCCGCCCCCTTGATGATCGGACCGCGCCTCGTGGGCGCCATCGCCAGCGTCCACGCCGACCCGGCGCGGGAGTTTGGGCCGGCGGACCTGCGCCTGCTCCAGCTGTTTGCGCCGCAGGCGGCCATCGCCATCGAGAACGCCCGGCTGTACGCCACGGCGCAGCAGTACTTCGACATGCTCGTCCGGAACAATCCGGTCGCGATCGTCAACCTCGACCTCGAGAACAACATCACGTCGTGCAACCCCGCCTTCGAGAAGCTGTTCGGCCACAAGAAAGAGGACGTGATCGGCCAGAACCTGGACCGGCTCGTGACCACGGGAGGGACGCTCGCCGAGGCGCAGGCGTACACTGAGCGGGCGGTGCGGGGTGGGCGGGCGACCTCCGGGATCGGCGAGCGGCGCCGCAAGGACGGCTCCACGGTGGACGTCGAGATTCTCTCGATCCCCGTTACCGTCGGCGGCGAGCGGGTGGGGATGATGGCGCTCTACCACGACATCACCGAGCTGCTCCACGCGCGCCGCGAAGCCGAGCGCGCCAACGAGACGAAGAGCCGGTTCCTCGCCAGCACCAGCCATGAGCTCCGCACGCCGCTGAACGCCATCCTGGGCTACAGCGAGATGCTCCAGGAGCAGGTCGAGGAAGAAGGGCATCCCGAGTACCTCCCCGACCTCCGGAAAATCCAATCGGCGGGCCAGCACCTGCTCTCGGTCATCAACGACATCCTCGATCTGTCCAAGATCGAGGCGGGCAAGATGGAGCTGTACGTCGAGAGCTTCGAGCTGCGGCCACTGATCGACGATGTGGCGACCACCGTCAAGCCGCTGGTCGAGAAACGGGGCAACCGCCTCGACGTGCAGGCGGCCCGCGACCTCGGCACGATGCGCGGCGACGTCACCCGGCTGCGCCAGGTGCTGCTGAACCTGCTCTCCAACGCATCCAAGTTCACCGAGCAGGGCGTCGTGGCGCTGGCGGTGGAGCGGGAGCCGGCCGGCGGCGCGATCACCTTCCGCGTGCGCGACACCGGCATCGGGATGACTCCCGAGCAGTTGGGCCGGTTGTTCGAGGCGTTCTCCCAGGCCGACGCCGCGACCGCGAGCAAGTACGGCGGCACCGGGCTCGGGCTCGCCATCAGCCGGCGGTTCTGCCAGATGATGGGGGGCGACGTCACCGTCGAGAGCGTCCCAGGACAGGGGTCGACGTTCACAGTCCGGCTGCCTGCCGCTCCACCTCCCACACAGGTTCCCACTCCCGTCCGTGATGGGGCGGCCGAAATCACCAGCTGGCCGCCCACCGGGGCAGACGGCGCGCAAGCCGGAACGGTCCTCGTGATCGACGACGACCCGGGCGTCCGCGACTTGTTGGGCCGGTTTCTCAGCCGTGAGGGGTTTCAGGTGGAGACGGCGGCCGATGGCGCGGCAGGCCTGCGCGCCGCGCGGGAGCTGCACCCGGACGTCATCACGCTCGACGTCCTCATGCCGGAGCTGGACGGCTGGGCCGTGCTCTCGGCGCTCAAGAGCGATCCCGACCTCACGGAGATCCCGGTCGTCATGCTCACCGTGGTCGACGACAAGCCCATGGGGTTCGCCCTCGGCGTCGCGGAGTATCTGACCAAGCCGATCGATCGCGCCCGCCTCGCGGCCGTGCTCCGGCGCTACAGTCCAGAGGGGGCTGAGGCGCGTCGGGTGCTGGTCGTGGAGGACGACCCCGCGACCCGCGGCGTGCTGCGGCACACGCTGGAGAAGGAAGGGTGGCAGGTGGTGGAGGCCGCCAACGGGCGGATCGCCCTCGATCGCGTCGCCGAGCGCGCCCCGGGCCTCGTCCTGCTCGATCTGGTCATGCCCGAGATGGACGGGTTCGAGTTCCTGGATGCGCTGCGGCTGCGTCCCGGCACACCGCGCATCCCGGTCGTCGTGCTGACCGCGAAAGACTTGACGGAGGAGGACCGGCGGCGGCTCCAGGGCGGCGTGGAGCGGGTGGTGCACAAGCGTGAGGGCGGACCCGAGGCGGTGCTCGCCGAGGTCCGGGGAATCGTCGCGCGGCGTGAGCGACACACTGAGGATTCCAAAACGGGGAGCCGCTGATGGCCCGCATCCTGTTGGTCGAAGACAACGAGATGAACCGCGACATGCTCTCCCGGCGCCTGGAGCGAAAGGGGTTCCAGGTGACCATGGCCACCGACGGGCGTCAGGGCGTCGACATGGCGCGGGCCGGCGGCTATGACCTCATCCTCATGGACATGAGTCTCCCTGAGATCGACGGCTGGGAGGCCACGCGCCAGCTGCGCGCGGCGCCCGAGACCAAGAATGTGCCGATCATCGCGCTCACGGCGCACGCCATGGCCGGCGACCGGGACAAGGCCCTCGAGGCGGGGTGCAACGACTACGACACGAAGCCGATCGAGCTGCCGCGGTTGCTCGAAAAGATCCAGGCGCTGTTGGGTGGGACGGCGTGAGCTCGTCGAGCCTGCCTCCCGAAGCCCTCGCGGAGCTCCGCCACGAGCTCCGCACGCCGGTCAATCACATCGTGGGCTACGCGGAGATGCTGCTGGAGGACGCCGCCGATCCGGCGCTGGCGGCCCGGCGCGCGCGGCTCGAGGAGACGTTGGCCGCGGCGCGGGAGGTGCTCGAGCGGATCAACGTGACGATCGGCCCGACGCGCGGCGTCGTCGGCGCCGCGGAGATCGCGGCCCTGTACGAGGCGCTGCGCGCGCCGCGCGCGCGGATCGCCAGGGCGGTCGGGACGCTCCTGGCGGCGCCCGAAGCGGGGAGCGACGGCACGTATGGCGCCGACCTCCGGAAGATCCTCGCCGCGACCGAGCGACTCGCGCCGCCGGTGACCACCCCTCCCCCTGCTTCCCCCGCCGCTCCGGCGGGATCGGCCGTGACCGCGGCCACGCCGGCGGCTGGCCGGAAGGCGTTGATCCTTGTCGTGGACGACGTCGCCGACAACCGCGATCTGCTGCGCCGGCGGCTCGAGCGCGAAGGCTACGCGGTGGAGACCGCCGAGCACGGCCGGCGTGCGCTCGAGCTGGTGGGAACGCGGTCGTTCGACCTGCTGTTGCTCGACGTGTTGATGCCGGAGCTCGACGGCTTCGCCGTGCTGGAGACGCTGAAGGCGAATGCGGCGACGCGGGACATCCCGGTGATCATGATCTCCGCGTTGGATGAGATGCCGAGCATCGTGCGTTGCATCGAGCATGGGGCGGAGGACTTTCTCCACAAGCCGTTCGACCCCGTCCTGCTGCGGGCGCGGATCAACGCCTCGCTCGAGAAGAAGCGGCTGCGCGATCTGGAGGTCGAGTACTTGCACCAGGTCGGGCGGGTCGTCGAGGCCGCGACGGCGGTGGAGGCTGGGACCTACCAGCCCGGGGCGCTCGCCGAGGTGGCGGGCCGGGCGGACGAGCTGGGCCGACTGGCGCGCGTGTTCGACAGCATGGTCTCCCAGATGAAAGCGCGTGAAGACCGCCTGCGGGACCAGGTCCGCGACCTGCGTGAGGAAATCGAGTGGGCTCGGCGGAATTCGAAGGAGTTCGCCCTGCCGCTCGACGGCGGCAATCTCCGGACCGGCGATCACTTCGCCCAGCGCTACGAGATTCTGTCAGTGCTGGGCCGGGGCGGGATGGGAACGGTGTACCGGGCCCGCGACCTCGAGCTCCAGGAAGAAGTGGCCATCAAGACGCTGCGACCGGAGCTGGTGGTGGACGCCAATCTCCTGGAGCGCTTCAAGGACGAGATCCGGCTGGCGCGCCGGCTGTCGGACCGCAACATCGTCCGCACCCACGACTTCGGTGAATGGTCGGGCGTGTGCTTCCTGACGATGGAGTACGTCGAGGGAATCACCGTGCGAGAGCTGATCAATACCCGCGGCCGCCTGGGCGTCTCCTCGACGCTCGCGATCGCCACCCAGCTGGCACATTCCCTCGCCGTGGCGCACGAGCACGGGGTGATCCACCGCGACATCAAGCCGCAGAACCTCCTGCTGGACCCCGACGGCGTTCTGAAAGTGATGGACTTCGGTGTCGCGCGGCTGGCCGAGCGCACCAGCGCGCTCACGGAGGTCGGTCTCGTCGTCGGCACGCCCGCCTACATGTCGCCGGAGCAGCTCATGGCCGAGAAGGTCGACCCGCGCAGCGACCTCTACGCGGCGGGCGTGGTCCTCTACGAGTGTCTGACCGGCCAGCTGCCGTTCCAGGCCGCCTCGGTGACGTCGCTCATTGCGAAAGTGCTCTCGCAGGAACCGACGCCTCCAGCGGCGGTCAATACGGAGGTCCCGCCGGCGCTGTCCGCGCTGATCGTCCGGCTGCTCGCCAAGCGCCCCGAGGATCGGGCGCAGACGGCCACCGAGCTGGCGGAACAGCTCGCGCCGCTGGGCTGACCACAGGGCGGCGGATGACCGAAGCCGCGGGACAGTTCCGTTTCGGGGCCCTCGCCCATCGCAACTTCCGCCTCTTCCTCTCCGGTCAGGGCACCTCCCTGATCGGCACCTGGATGCAGAACGTGGCAATGGGCTGGCTGGTGCTCGAGCTTACCAACTCGCCCTTCTACGTCGGACTCGTCTCCGCCCTCGGATCGCTCGGCGTCCTTGTCTTCACTCTCTACGCCGGCGTCGTCGCTGACCGCACCGACAAGCGCCGCACCGTCGTCCTCACGCAGACGCTGTCGATGCTCCAGGCGTTCGCGCTCGCGGCGCTGGTCTGGACCCACACGGTCGCCGTCTGGAAAGTGATGGCCCTCGCCACTGCGCTCGGCGTCGTCAACGCGTTCGACATCCCGACCCGCCAGTCGTTCATCGTGGACATGGTGGGCAAGGAGGATCTGGTCAGCGCGATCGCGCTGAACGCCTCGATGTTCAACGCCGCGCGCGTCGTGGGCCCCGCCATCGCCGGCACGCTGATCGGCCTGGCCGGCGTGGGAGCCTGCTTTTTCCTGAACGGCGTGAGCTACATGGCCGTCATCTGGAGCCTCCTGGCGATGCGCCTCCCCCCCTACGCACCCCAGCCCGCGAGGGTCTCGGCGTGGACCGGTTTCCGGGAGATCGTCACCTTCATCCGCGGCGACCGGCGCGTCTCGACCCTCGTGGTCCTCACCGCGCTGCTCAGCGTGTTCGGTTTCCCCTTTCTGCCGCTGATGCCCGTCTTCGCCCGCGACGTCCTGCATGCCACGGCGGGAGGCTACGGCGTGCTCATGGCCGCGGTGGGCGTCGGGGCCATGTTCGGCGCCCTCGCCATCGCGGGGTTCAGCCGGCGAATCCCTAAAGGCCGGATGCTGCTGGCGGGGGGGACGGCGTTCGGCCTGCTCGTCGCGGCATTCACGCTGTCGCGCTGGTTCGCCCTGTCGGTGGGGCTGCTCGCCGTGGCGGGGTGCGCGATGATCGTCAACAACGCGCTCACCAACACCATGTTGCAGACCCTCGTGCCCGACCGGCTGCGCGGGCGGGTCATGGGGTTCTATTCGTTCGTGTTCGTCGGGCTCGCGCCGCTGGGCGCGTTTCAGGCGGGCGTCTTCGCCGAGCGATTCGGCGCCCCGCTGGCGGTCGGAGCGGGGGCGCTGATCTGCGCGCTAGCGGTGGCGACGGCGGCGTGGCGGGTGCCGGAGCTGCGGAGAGCGTGAATTGCGGATTGTGGATTTCGGATTGCGGAGTCGCAAGGCCGCCCGGTTTTCAATCCGCAATCCGCAATTGCCAATCCGCAATCACCCCCATCCACGTCGTTTCGCCTCGGCAACGATGAGCGCCGCCGCCCCCGCGAACCCCAGTCTCTCCGCGTTCAGCACCAGGTCGTAGTTGGCCGGGTCCTGGCGGTGGCGGCCGTAGTGGGACCGGACATACTGATCGCGCTGGCGGTCGGTCTCGTCCACCACCTTCTCGACGCCGGCGGGGTTCACCCCCAGCCGGTCCACCGCGAGCTTCATGCGCCAGGCCTTGGGCGCGACGACGTACACGTGCAGCGCGTCGGGCCGCTGGGCCAGCAGCGCCTGCGCCCCGCGGCCCACCAGCACCGCGCGCCCCTCGGCCGCCGCCTCGCGAATGATCCGCTCGGTGAGCTGCGCGATCGTCGCCTCGTCCTCCGCGACGCGCGGGACCGCGGCGGTCGTGATGAACAGCTCCGGGGACGCGACGGCGAGCGTGCGGGACAGGCGCTCCAGCAGCCCCGGCGCGCGCTCCTCGCGCTGGGCGACCTCGTCGGCCGGCAGCCCGGCCCGGCGCGCCACTTCGTCCACGAACTGGTTGTCGATCACTGTCCACCCCAGCGCCCGCGCGGCGAGCTGCGCGATGTCGGAGCCGCCCGACGCGTATTGCCGGGTGACGGTGATGACCGGCGGCGCCATCTAGTGCCGCTGCTGCTGCAGGTTGCGTCGCAGATCGCCGAGGTTGAGGACCGGGAGACCGCCTTCCGTCGGCACGATGATGATCAGGTTGTCCGAGCCCTTCATGTCGCGGAGCACCTCGAGGTACTGCTTGGTGAGCGCTTCCGGCGTGAGCGTCACGTTCAGCAGCCGGACCTGCTCGGCCTGGAGCCGCGCCACCTCGACGCGGTGGCGCTCGGTCTCGACCTGCTGCTCCTGGGCGATCTTGTTGTTGATCGCTTGGACCACCTGCGCGGGGGGCTGCAGGTCGCGCAGGAAGAACGCCGTGACCGTCGCGATGCGGAACGGCTGGCCGCCGATCCGCGGCTGCGTCACGAGGGCCGAATCCGTCAAGGCCTCCATGGTCCGGGCGATCTGGGTCCGCTTGGAAATGTCGTTGATCGAGTACTGCACCATGCCATCCCGCACGCCCTTGCGGATGGCGTTCAGCACCGCGCCGCGGATCTGGTCTTCGTCGCCGATCTCGGTGTAGATGCGGGGCGCCTGCGTCGGGTCGATCTGCCAGCGGATGGAGACTTCGATGTGCATCCCCATCTGCTCGCTCGAGAGCGCCTCGATCTCCTCGACGTGGGCGCCGGTCTCGGGCCATTGTTCTTCGCGCGTGGAGAATCGCTCGATGGACGCCCAGGGAGGGACGAAGCGGATGCCCGGCAGCAACGGCGTCATGGTCACTTTCCCGAATGCGTGCTGCACCCCGACCTCGCCGGGGTTGATGACCGAGGTCGTGTCCCCGAGGACCACCAGCACGGCCACGACGACGAGGCCCAGCGAAGTGACCCGCAGGATGGTGCCCACCGGCCGCGCACTGTCGGACTTGATCGCCGAGGCGGCGATGCGGACGAAGAACGCGGCGAGCAGGAGGATGCCACCGAAGACGAGCGTGCCCATGGAGTCTCCCGGGAGGGGAAAGGATCAGGTGAAGAGATTCGGTCCCGCGCCGCCCTTACCGAACGACGAAGGGGGGCCCTTCGGCTCGGCGCGCGCGCGGGTGTAGCCCAGCTCCTCGCTGCGGGAGATCCGCTTCTCGGCGACGAGTCCCTCCAGCACCAGCTCGCACGCCGCTACCATCGTGAGGGGGTCCTTCCGGCCGGCGAGGCCGACGCGCTCGACCAGATCGAGCAGCCCCGGCACCACGCTGAACCCCTTGAGGCATGCCTCGGCCCGCTCGTCCACCTGGATCTTGAGCGCGCCGCCCTCGTCGAACCAGTGGACGATGTCGTCCACGTTGGCACCGCCGACGCGTGCCTCGAAGGTGGCCCCCGCGGCGCGGCGGATCAGCTCCTTGGCGATGGTCTCCGCGCCCTGCAGCTCTCCCTCGTACTCGAGCTCCAGCTTGCCGGTGATGGCCGGGAGGGCGCCGTAGACGTCGGCGACCCGCGGTACCACGGCCTTCTCCTTGGTCGCCAGGGTGCGCCGCTCGGCGTTCGACACCACGTTCTCCAGCACGTTGATCGGCAGGCGCTGCGAAACGCCGCTGCGTTTGTCCACCCGCTTGTCGGCCCGGGCCTCGAAGGCGATCCGCTCGATCAGCTCGCCCATGAAGTCCGGCACCCGCAGCGGCCGGCCGTGGCGCTCCAGCCAGGCTTCCTGCCGGGTGATCGCCACGCCGAGCTCGACCGTGTGCGGGTAGTGCGTGAGGATCTCCGAGCCGATCCGGTCCTTGAGCGGAGTGATGATCTTGCCGCGCGCCGTGTAGTCCTCGGGGTTGGCGGTGAACACCAGGGCCACATCCAGGTTGAGGCGCACCGGATAGCCTTTGATCTGGACGTCGCCCTCCTGCATGATGTTGAACAGCCCCACTTGGATCTTCCCGGCGAGATCCGGCAGCTCGTTGATCGCGAAGATGCCGCGGTTGGCCCGTGGCAGCAGCCCGAAGTGCATCGTGAGCTCGTCGGAGAGCAGGTGCCCGCCGCGGGCCGCCTTGATCGGGTCCACGTCGCCGATGATGTCGGCGATCGTCACGTCGGGCGTCGCCAACTTCTCCACGAAGCGCCCGTCGCGCGGCAGCCACGCGATCGGGGCGTCGTCGCCGTGCTCGGCCAGCAGCTCACGGCCGTACTTGGAAATCGGGCCGAACGGGCTGTCGTTCACCTCACTCCCGGCGAGAATCGGGATCTCCTCGTCGAGCAGGGACACCAGCTGGCGCAAGATCCGGCTCTTGGCCTGCCCCCGCAGCCCCAGCAGGATGAAGTTGTGCCGCGAGAGGACGGCGTTGACGAGCTGCGGAACGACGGTGTCTTCGTATCCCACGATGCCCGGGAAGAGCGGGGTGCCGTTCTCGAGGAGGCAGATCAGGTTCTCCCGCAGTTCGTCCTTGACGGTCCGGTGGACACGGGCGGGGCTGGCCCATTCGGTCTGCTTGAGCTCGCTCAGGGTGGTGGGCTTCTTGAGAGTCATGGCTCGACGTTAACCCGTCGGCGCGCGCGGTGTAAAGAGTCGCAGCGCCGCGATTCCCCACGCCCGGAGGTCCGCCGCCGCCCGGTGGTCGGCGCCCACGGCGACGACGTCGCCGTTGCGCTCGACCAGGTCCGCCCGCCGCGCCTGCTGAAACGCATACGCGGCCGGCCAGACGCCCACGGTGCGCGCTGCGCCTGCGACGTCGAGCAGCTTCACGATCACCCCCTCACCGTCCTCCGCCGGCTTGACGCTCACGACGAGCGTCCCCTTGTCGGCCACGAAGAGCGCCGAGTCGCGGCTGATGAGCGGCCCCGGCGCCGCGTTGGTGAACGGCGCGCTCACGTAGAGCGGATCACACGCGGCCCAGCCGCGCCGCACGGGCTCGGCGGGATCGCCCGGCGCCAGCAGGGAGAGCCGGAACCGCTGCGTGCAGGGGCCGCCCTGGCGCGCCGCGTAATTGGTGTGCCAGTAGTTGTTCATGGCGTAGGCGAACAGCGTGCCGTCGGGTTCGAGCCGCCGGCGCCACTGCCCGCGGAACAGGTCGTTGAGCGTCACCAGCGGCGTGTCGACGCCGCTCCAAAGCACCCCCTCGGTCCCTTCGTGCAGCCAGACCCAGTGGGCGTGGCAGTACCAGTCGCGGCCGCTCCCCGGCTGTTGGTCTTTCTCGACCGACATCCGGCCGAGCGGCACCTCGAGCTCGACTGTCGGTTGCGTGAAGGCGAACGGGAACGCGACGTACAGCGCCTCCTTCTCGAGCGTCGCCGTTTTGGTGAGGTGGTTCTCGATGTCTACCCACGGCAGGTCGTCGTACAGCGCGACGGTGGAGGTCACGGCCGGGAATCCCTCCAGCCGCCGTTCGGCGACGAGTCGGACGCCGATTCCCGGCAGCCGCTCGCGCCGCGCGGAGATCAGCTCGGCCTGCGCCAGCGCCAGCTCCGGCGGCGCGGAGAGCGTATGGCGATCTCCGCTCGTCCACAGCGCCGTGCGGTCCCCGCCGCGGGCGTACACAAGCTGGTTCATCCCGGACCACGGAGTCCCGGCCCTCACGCGCTCCTTCCCGTCCGGGCCTGCGAGCGAGCGGACCGCACCTGTGGCGGGGTCGAGCGCCACCTTGAAACCACCCTCACCCGCGCTGGCGTCGAGCGCCGGCCCCTCGTCCACCGGCGGGCGCGCCGGCCCTTCCGCGTCGGTGAGGGCGAGATAGCCCAAGGGAGGCACGTCGCGGAACAGCACCAGGGCGCTGCCGTCGGGCAGGTCCACCGCCGCCAGCTCGCGGCCGTTGTGGGTCAGGCGCCGGCGGGCCCCGTCCGGGACGACGGCGACGTCCGACCGCGACCAGTTGGCGGCGTTGAAGACGATGCGGCCGCGTCCCTGGTCCGTCGCGCGGCCGATCCGCAGCAGCGCGTCCGCGACCTGGCCGCTCGCCGCCGCGGCCCCACCGTCCAGGAAGCGGCGCTTGTACTCCCACTGCGCGACGGTCTGGCGCGCGTCGGGCGCGGAGACGCTCACGTCCGCGCCCCAGGTGTGCTCGCCGAACAACAGCAGGTCGTGCCACATGGCACGGCGCTCGGCGGCCCGGCGGCGCACGCGTGCCGCACCGTCGTCGTCTCGCGACTCCAGCCGCTCGTCCCATAGCGCGAGCAGGTCGGCGGCACGCGCCGCGAGCTGCGCCGCGCGGAACTGCGCCAGCGCCGCGGCCGTCGAGGCCGCGCCGTCCTCCCAGTACAGGCCTGTGTCGCCGCGGCGCACCGGAATGCGCGCGCCCCAGCGCCGCTCCACCTCGCCGAAGAAGTCCTCGGCGCGCGCGGACACGATTCGCGGGAAGGCGTAGCGCCGGTTGAACTCGTCGACGTTGGCCACGAGGCGCTCATCCATGCGCGCGTTGTCCCACTGCGCGCCGTAGAGCAGCGCGACATCGTACGGCCACTCTGGCGAGAGAAACACCGGATTCCCGAGCAGCCACTCCGACAGGCGCCGTCCCATCTCCTCGGCGCTCTGGGCGAAGCCGAACCGGAGACCGTCGCCGTAGTGGTAGCTCCGCCAGTGAAGCACGCGACTGCCGTCGGGACCCTCCCACCAGTACAGCTGCGGGTAGGTGGTCCACGGTCCGCCCGGCAGGTGATTGGCCTCCGCTTGCGATGCCGGCAGCAGCGGCAGCGCCCGATCGGGGTTGGGGCCGCTCGCGAGATACCGCACTCCGCTCGCCGCGAGAATCATCGGGAGCGTGAGCGTCTGGCCGGGGACGTCGGTGATTTGCGCGGCGGCGAAGGCGAGCCCCTGCTCCCGCGCCAGCAGCCCGGCGGGCCACACCAGCCTCGCGGCCGTCTCGTGGTCCAACAGTCCGGTGAGCATGTTCGCGAACAGCGCCGACCAGCCCACCTTGCCGTCACGCACCGCCTGGAGCAGCGCGTCGCCGGCCTCGGCGGAGCGATTCTGCACGTACGAGATGACTTGCAGCGCGCACTCGGCGGTCCACCGGAACTCCGGATGACCTCCGCCGGCCAGTCGGGCGAGCGCGGCGTCGAGGTTCTGGCGGTGGATTTCGAGACACCGCTCTTGCAGGTCAGTGTACCCGACGTCGGTGTGGTTGGAGGCGAGCCAGTAGAGGGTCCAGCGCCGCGGCGGCACGAGCCGCACCTGGTGCCGGCCGGCGCGCCGCTTGCCCACCTCGACGTCCACCCGGAACTCAGCCGGCTCGGAGAGCGGGACCCAGACTTCGCCGGCGAGCGTGAGTCCATCTTCTGACCGGAGCAGCCCGGCGGTCCCGGCGAGGGCCCCGTGGCGATCGATGATCTGGGCCCGCGCGGCGGGACTGTCGAGGCCCGTGACGGTGACGCGGACGAGATTGCGCCGTCCATCGGGTTGCTGGTAGAGTGCGGTGGGCCGGACCTCGATAATAGGCGGAGGCGCGCCCCGGGTGCGTCCGATGCCGCGAAGGGCCGGGAGCGTGGCCAACCAGGTCAGGAAGCTGCGGCGCGAGGCAGTCATGGCTTGAAGATACGCTGTGCCATGAGGCTCAACTCTTGACTGTGCCCGCCGGCGTGATACGTTTTGCCCCCGTTTGGGACCTCCACACCCGTTCCTCTATAAGGAGCTCGCATGAAGCGTTTCGCAATCGCGCTGGCCCTGGTCGCGACAGTGGCCGCGTGCAAGAAGGCGGATCAACAGCCGGCGGCGGCGGCGCCGGCCGCGGCCGACTCGTCGAAGATGATGATGGGTCCCGGCGACACGACGAAGCATGGCGGCGACACGACGCACCACATGGCGCCACCCGCCGCGCCGACGCAGAAGGCGCCCACGAAGCGCCCGTAAGCAGACGCCCCTTGGGACGAGGCGACGAAGCCCGGGATCACGTCCCGGGCTTTTCGTTTGCCACCACCCAGCGCACGGTGCGGCGCACCGCTTCCCGCGCCGGCACCGGCGGCGTCCATCCGAGCTCGCGCCGGGCACGCTCGGCGACGAATGGATTCTCCCCCGCGAGGAACCGCACTGCCGCACCCCCGACGCCCGGATAATCCGCGGGTTGCCGCAGCAGCTGCCAACGGGCCCACACGTCGACGGCAAAGCGCGCCACCCGGTAGGGCAGGCGGAGGCGCCAAACTCGCACGCCCAGCTCCGCGGCGAAGGCGTCGGTGAACCCGCGCTGCGTGAGCGCATCCGCACCGTCGGTCGTGACGTTGTAGGCGCGGCCCGGTGCCGCCGGCGCGTCGAGCGCGAGCACCACGGCCGCGGCAACGTTCGCGGCGTACACGCAGGATAGCCGGTTCGTACCCCTCCCGACCTGCGGCACAATTCCCTGGCGCAGGGCGTACACCACCCGCGGCGAGAACAGCCGATCTCGCTCGCCGTAAATCACGTTCGGCCGGATCGCCACGGCGGCGAGTCCATCCCGCGCGACGGCCTCCCACACCGCTTCCTCCGCCTCCCGTTTGCTGCGCGCGTAGAAATCGTGCGGGACGATCGGGCCGAACGGGAAATCCTCCGTGACGCCGCCCGCGCCTGCGCCGTAGGCGCCGGTGCGTCCGTATACGGCGACCGAGGAGATGTGCACGAGCCGCGCACCGGCCTCGCGGGCCGCCGCGATCGCCCGACGCGTGCCGCCGACGTTGACCGCGAGAAAGTCTTCCAGCGGCCGGCGGTGGGCGACCATGGCGGCGGCGTGCACGATGCCGCGCGCGCCCGTGCTGGCGACCCGCCAGGCCGCGGGGTCGGTCACGTCGCCGATCACCGGCTCGGCGCCGAGGGCCTGCACGGCGGCGGCCGCCCGCGCCCGCACCAGCGCCCGCACCGGCTCACCGCGCCCGCGCAGCGCCTCGATCACGTGACTCCCGACGAGGCCGCTCCCGCCGGTCACCAGAACCGTCACGCAGGCTCGATCAGCGGCAGAGCGAACGGCAGGTCCGTGATGCGGGCTTCCACGCCGGCGGCCCGGACCAGGGTGCCCGGCTCGACCTCGTGGCGGATCACGCCGAGGCCGATCCACCGGCCCCCGCCTCCCCCCCCGCCGCCAGCCAGCCCGCCCGCGGCCCCCTCGGGCAGCCACGTCACGCTCGACACGCGGCCGACGTCACGCTCGGCGACGAGCACCGGAAGTCCGTCCCCTCGACCGGGCGCCGCGTCGAAAGCGAGGCCGCGCAGTTGGCGGTTGGCGTGGCCGCGAAAGTGCAGCCGGCTGACCGTCTCCTGGCCGGTGTAGCAGCCTTTCGTGTAGGACACCCCACCGATCTCGTCGAAGCGGACTTCCTGAGGAATCGTCTTCTCATCCACCTCCGATTCCAGTCCCGGCCAGCCGGCGAGGATGCGTGTAAAGTCGAGTGCGGCGGGCTCGGCCCACTCCGCGCCGGCTGCGAGCAAGCGGTCGCGCAGGCGCCCCGCGATCGCCGCCGGCGCGGCCACCTGAAGCACGAACGGGGCGACCTCGCTCGCCCGCGCCACCATCGCCGCCGCGTCCCCGTCCGGTCCCACGACCGCGCGGACCACGCGTCCCGGAGCCGGGGGCAGCGGCAAGCGGGCGGCTTCCGCGATGGCAAGCGAGCGCGTCCCGGCCAGTCGCAGAACCACCGTGTCGGCGGTGCGGTCTTCCAAGCGCGCGAGCCGGGGCGGGACCGACTTCTGGAAGATCCCGGCGGCGCGCTCCCGTCCCGCCGCGGGCACGGTGAACGACACTTCGTTGCCCTGCCGCGCGGCCCAACCGTCCACCACGATCATTCCCTTGGGAGTGAGCAGGGCGCCGTACACGAAGGCGCCGTCCCCCGCCTTCTCCACATCGTTGGTGAGCAAGCCCTGGAAGCAGCTCACGGCGCCTTGCCCCACAAGCGCCAGCACGCCCACGTCCGCCGCCGCCAGCACGGCGCCGGCCCGGAGCGCTTGGGTCAGCGCGGGAGTGATCACCTCCGGCTCGAGCCGCGTCACGCGCGGCGCGCCGGGCAGGATCGGCAAAGTCACGTCGGAACCGTCTCCTCCAGCCACGCGGCGACCCGTGGCCAGCACTGCTCGCGCGCCCGCGGGTCAGTCAACATGCCGGGGTGGTCGAGACCGGGACCCACCACGGCGAAATCCCCCCCCCCGCCCATGGCATCGACGATCTGGCGACAGGCGTCCGGCGGGGCGAACAGATGATCGGCGGCTCCCGCCACACCGAGATACGGTGTGCGCGCGGCCGCCAACGCCGCAAGGTAATCGAAGCCGTCGCGGCCCAGCCAGCGCCCTCCCACGTTCCAGGACATCCAGTCGCCCAACACCAGCGCAGCCTCATCCTCGGAACCCATGCCCAGCGCGCGCGCGGGGAACCGCCCGAGAGTTCGGCAGATCGCGATGGTCCCGAGCGCCAGCAGGCGGCGGGGGAGACTCATGTCCCGCGGGCCCGGGGCGCCGAAGGTGACCATCGCCGCGGGCGGATCGGCGCCGGCTTGGCGCGCCAGCCAGGCGAGCCCGACCGCGCCGCCCGCCGAGTGTCCCAACCAGGCGAGCGGTGCGTCATCGGTCTCTTCGCGTACGCGCGCCACGAGCGCGGGTGCGTCGGCCAAGATCAGATCTTCGAATCGCCAGGTGAACGGGCGGGGCTCCCGCGCGCTTTCTCCATGGTGGCGCAGGTCGGCGAGCCAGACGTCGAAGCCGCGCTCGCCAAGGAACTGGGCCAGCCCACCGTCGGGATGACGGGTCATCAGCCAGATGGTGTGACTCGAGAAGGCGCCGTGCACGAGGAGGACCGCGGCGCGGCGGCCCAGCCCGGCCGGAAGGCGGTGCAGGGCGAGGTCGACACCGTCGGCAGTCCGGACCCGCCGGGTGATCACCCGTACAGGCCCGCGGCGGCGTACGATGCGTCGAGCAGCTCGACCGGGTGCACGACCGGGGTCGTGGGGCCGCCGGCTGCGCGCAGCCCGGCGCCCAGCTGCATGACGCAGCCGGGGTTGCCGGTCGCGACCGCCTGCGGCGCGGCGTCGCGCAGCTGGGCCAGCTTGGCGGCGAGCACCGCGCGCGACATCTCCGGCTGGAGCAGCGTGAACAGCCCGGCGCTGCCGCAGCACTGTGCCGCGTCGGGCGTGGCGACCAGCTGGAGGACGGGAATCGCGCCCAACACCGCGAGCGGGGCGTCGGCCACGCGCTGGGCGTGCAGCAGGTGACAGGGCGGATCGTAAGCGACGCGCGCGTCCACCGGGGCACCCGCCACGGGTCCCCGATCGGCGAGCACCTCGGTGACGTCGCGCACGCGGGCGGCGAACGCCGCGGCGGCGGGATCGCCGTCGAGCAGGTGGCCGTAGTCCTTGAGCAGGGCGCCGCAGCCGGCGCTGTTCACGACGATGGACGTCTCGCCCTTCCCGAACGCGGCGATGTTGGCGCGGGCGAGCGCCTGCGCCTCCCGCCGCAACCCGGCGTGCGCATGCAGCGCTCCGCAGCAGACCTGCCCGCGGATCTCTTGCACCGCGACCCCGTTCACCGCGAGCGTCCGGATGGTGGCGTCGTGAACGTGGGAAAAGAGGCCGTCCATGATGCAGCCCCGGAACAGGAGTGCGGAGTGCGGAGTGCGGGATTCGGAGTTTGCCAGTCTCCCACTCCGCACTCCGCGCTCCGCATTCCGAACTGGCTTGGTCGCCGCCAACATGCCCATGGCGAACCTGACACGACCCCAACCGGCCAGCCGTCGGAGGAGGCCCGTCGCCCGCAGCAGTCGTGCCGCCGCGTACACCAGAGGCGAGAGCTCGGGGCCGGTGAGGGCGGCCAGCGCGAGGCGTGCGAGGGCCGGTGCGCCGCGCAACCCCGTCATCGTGGCGCGCGCCGCCTCCAGGCCCTGGCCGTACCCCACGCCGGACGGGCACACCGGCTCGCAGCCACGACAGCCGAGGCACCGGTCGAGGTGCATCGTGAGGGCGGGGTCGTCCGGGGAGAGGGCGCCGCTCTCCAGCGCTCGCATCAGCTCGATCCGGCCACGGGGGCTGTCGGCTTCATCTCCGGTGGCGAGAAAGGTGGGGCAGGCCTGCAGGCAGAAGCCGCAGTGCACGCAGGCATCGAGCGCGGCGAAGCCGCCGCGGTCACTCATCGCCGTCGACGGCCGTCGCCAGCACGCCGCGCGGGTCGAACGTCTTGCGCAGCCCCGCGACGAGCGGCCCGACACTCTCCCGATAGGCGCCGAAGTGCCCCACGACCCGGCGCAGGTCCCAGGGCGCGCGCTCGAGGGTCAGGGGGACTTCCAGCGCCGCGAGCGTGCGCCGCAGCCGCTTCAAACGGTCCGCCGTGGCGTCGCCGGCCCAGCGTACCGCCCCCGTTCCCGGAGCGGCCGTGATCCACTCGTCGCCGACCTGGTGCTGCAGCAAGTCGAGCAGCTCGTCCATGCCGTCGGGGAGGCCCCCGATGCGGAACGTCACCGGCCGGGTCGCCAGGCTCTCGGCGGCCCGCATCCAGAAGGCATGGGCCTCTTCGGCGCGCAGGACGGTGAATCGCCCGCCGGCCGCCGCGCGCAGCTCGGCTTCCTCCGCGGCGACGAGCGCCCCGCCGCCCGCGACCCGCGCGGCCAGCACCCAGCGCTCCCGCCGCGCGAGCGCGGGCGAGACGAGCTCGAGCGCCGCGGGGGCGAGCCCCGCCGCGCGGATGTCGTCCGCCGCCCGCGCCAGGTCCTCCCGGCCGCCTTCCAGCGTCAAAGTCGTATCGGCCCGGGGCAACGTCCGCAGTCGCAGGTGCACCAGCACGATCACCCCGAACGCGCCGAAGGCGCCGGTTTGGAGGCGCGTCAGGTCGTAGCCCGCGACGTTCTTCATCACACGGCCGCCGCTCTGGATGATGCGGCCGTCCCCGGTCACGAATGTGACGCCGAGCAGATGGTCGCGGACCGGGCCGAACCCGCTGCGCAACGGTCCCGCGGTCGCCGTCGCCACGACCGAGCCCAAGGTGCGACCGGCCAGTCCGGGCGGGTCGATCGCCAGCCACGCGCCGCGGTCGGCGAGCTGCTGGCGCAGCTGGTCCCAGCCGATGCCGGCTTCGGCGGTGGCGACCAGGTCCTGCGGCTCGATCGCCGGAATGCGGTCCAGCCGGCGGGTGGTCAGCGCGAGGTCGGCGGGTGCGTCGGGGGGAAGCCACGTGCCGGCGCCTTCGACGCGCACGTGCCAGCCTTCCTCGTGCGCCGTGCGCAACAGAAGTGCCACGGCGTCCGGCGATCCGGGCGCCACCCGTGGTACCTCGCCGGCGCGCGCCGTTTCCAGCACGGCCCCTTCGCCGAGGAGGGCGCGGACTTTGTCGAGAATCGTCACTCGGTCGGCTCCGGGCTGATTGCGGATTGGGGGTTGCGCATTGCGGAATGGACCGGCAGGTGCCCAAGCGGGTCAGTCCGCAATCCGCGATCCGCAATCCGCAATGTTCCCCACTCCCGGCAGGCGTGCAGCGGCACCACCTTGCCGGGGTTCACCCGCTCGTCCGGGTCGAAGACCCGCCGCACGGCGTGCATGGCGGCAAGCGAGTCCCCGTCGAAGATGAGCGGCATGTATCGCAGCTTATCCAGGCCCACGCCGTGCTCTCCCGTGATGGTCCCCCCGGCCGCGATGCACGCGCCCATGATCTCGGCGCTCGCCCGCTCGACGCGCGCGCGCTGGTCGGGATCGGTGCCGTCGAACGAAATGTTGGGGTGCAAGTTGCCGTCGCCCGCGTGGAACACGTTGCTCACCACGAGGTCGTAGTGGGCGGCGATGCGACCGATCGTTTCCAGAACCTCGGGCAGCGCCGATCGGGGCACGACGGCGTCCTGCACGACGAGGTCCCGCGATAGCCGTCCCATGGCGCCGAACGCCTTCTTGCGCCCCTGCCACAGCCGCTCCCGCTCGCGCGCGTCCGCCGCGCGGCGCACCGTGCGAGCCCCGTTGCGTGCCAGCAATGTTGCCACCGCCTCGGCCTCCTCGTTGACTGCTCCATCGTCGCGGCCATCGAGCTCCACCAGGAGCACCGCCGCGGCGTCCCGGGGGTAGCCCGCCGCGTACACCGAGTCCTCGACCGCCTGGATGCAGGACCGGTCCATCATCTCGAGCGCGGCGGGAACGGCGCCGCTCGCGATGATCGCCGATACGGCCTCGCCGGCGCTGCGCACCGAGGAAAAGTCGGCGAGCAGGGTCCGCACGGCGCTGGGCACGGGGGTGAGTCGCACGGTGATCCGGGTGGCGATACCGAAGGTGCCCTCCGAGCCGACGAACACCCCCACAAGGTCCGGGCCCCAGGGCTCACCGCCGGGGCTGCCGAGCATGACGACGCGGCCATCGGCGAGCACCGCTTCGATGGCGAGCACGTGGTTGGTGGTGACGCCGTACTTGAGGCAGTGGGGGCCGCCGGCGTTCTCGGCCACGTTGCCCCCGATCGTGCAGGCCGTCTGACTCGATGGGTCGGGTGCGTAGTGCAGGCTGTGGACGGCGGCCGCGGCCGAGAGCTTCACGTTCACCACGCCAGGCTCCACCACCGCACGGCGATTGACGGGATCGATCTGCAGGATGCGGTTCAGGCGGGTGAGCACCAGCAGCACCGCCTCCGGCTCGGCGAGCGCTCCGCCCGAGAGCCCCGTCCCGGCGCCCCGCGGCACGAACGGCACGCCGCGATCGGCCAGCAGCCGCACGACGGCGATGAGCTCTTCGCGCGTACTCGGCAGCACGACGGTGCCGGGCACGCGGCGGTGCGTCGGCAGGCCATCCATCGCGAACGCGGCCCGCTCCGCGGCCGCCACCCGGACCTGGCCCGGTCCCACGATGGACGCGAGAGCCGCCGTGAGCGTGTCCTTCCACCCATGCACGAGGGTCACTTAGACCGGCTCGATCTGGGGGGGGGGATGCACGCCGCCCTTGCCGTTACCCCGGGCGCGCTGGCGCACCACGGCCCGCCGCTCGGCGTCGGCGGACAACGGGGCCAGCAGACCAGCCAGCCGGCGCAGCCGTCCCGTTGTGCTCCGGCCGACGAGCAATGCCTGCTTGACGTCGAGGTCGAGCTCCAGCGCCGCGGCGACTCGGAAGGAGAGACCGTACGGATCTCCGGGAAGCTCTCGATCTTCGTCGTCGCGGTCGGTCAGGGCTGCCAGCGCCCGGGAGAGTCTCCGAAAATCATCCCGCACGCCCGCGGCGATCTCCTCGGCTTCGGCGGCCTCCTCCGGCTCGTCGTCGAACTCCTCGACCCGGGCCATCCGGTAGGGGCGCTCGCTGGGCACCCATTCGAGGAGGGTGAATCGTCGCTCACCCACGGTCAGGACGTTCGAGCGGCCGTCGGGGAGCATCTGCTCCTGGGTGATCCGCGCGATGCACCCCACGTCGCCCGACTGCGGCTCCGGGTCTGTTTGCGGGGCCGGGGCCACGAAGGCGATGCCGAACCGTCGGTCACCGGCCAGACAATCGGCCAGGAGGCCGCGGTAGCGAGGCTCGAAGATGTGCAGCGGTTGAGTGGTCCCGGGAAAGAGGACGAGGGGGAGCGGGAAAATGGGGAGTTCCCGAGACATGACTAATAGTACACAGCAACAAGGGGCCGGGAGATGGCTCCCGACCCCTCGTGTCCGGCGACCGCAGCGTTTCAGCTCACGCGGCTCGCCAAAAGCCTTTCAGCGCCCTCCCATCGGGAGATTCGCGGAGCTTCTCGAACGCCCGCTCCCTGATCTGGCGGATCCGCTCCCGGGTCACGCCCATCAGCGCGCCGATCTTCTCGAGCGTCATCGCCTCGCTGCCTTCTTCGAGTCCATAGTAGAGATAGAGGATCTTGCGCTCGCGCGGGGTGAGGTACTTCTGGAAGATCCGGTCGATGAACTCGCGCATCAGCCGGCCGTCGGTCCGGTCCTCGATCTCGCCGCCTTCCTGGCCGGCGAACCGCTCGCCGAGCGTGGCCGCGTCTTTGTCGGTCCGATCCACCGGCGCATCGAGCGACAGCTCCGCCGCGGTCATGCGGCGCGCCGTGCGCACGTTCTCGACCGTGTCCTCCAGCGCCTGCGCGATTTCGTTGTCCGTCGGCTCGCGGCCGAGCTCGTGCGAGAGATACGTCTCGGTGCGGCTCATGCGGATGAGCTGGGAGTTCTGGTTCAGAGGAATCCGCACGCTCCGCGTCTGCTCGGCCAGGGCTTTCAAGACGGCTTGGCGCACCCACCAAACCGCGTAGGAGATGAACTTCACTCCCTGGTCGGGATCGAATTTCTTGACGGCCTTCAGCAACCCCTCGTTGCCGATCGCGACCAGCTCGGAGAGGTCGAGGCCGTGGCCCTGGTATTTCTTGACGTAGGAGATGACGAACCGGAGGTTGGCGGTGACGAGGCGCTCGGCGGCTTTCTCGTCTCCCCGCTGGACTCGCCGCGCCAGCCGCCGCTCCTCCGCGGGGTCTTTGATCAACGGCAGTTTTTGGATGTCCTGCAGATACTGGTCGAATGCACCCGACGGGTTAGCGCGAAAGAAAGCCTTCGCCTTGCCTGTCGTCGATCGGGCCATGCGGCGGACTCCCACGAAACGGAAACGGTTTTGTACGGAGACGGCGTAGCCTTCGGCCGCCATAGTGACCGACGCGGAACGCACGCCAATATAGGAATCCCTGCCAAATGGTGCAAATAATGGCAGTTTTCCACATCACAAATCATTAGATCCACCCACAACTCCACCGTTTGTCCACTATCCACATCACCTGTGGAAACGAAATGTGTGGAGGAACACCTGGCGGGAATGTTGATAGGTGGGAAGCATGTGCAGAAAACGTTGGTGGATATGTGATTACGGTTCGGACCCCCCGATCAGAATGAATGGCGCCCACTGTGAAGGATGAGACGCCGCCCCGGCTTTTGCGATCCAGGCGCGTCGCACGGCGGTCAGCGCGTCGGCCGGCCGGCGACCAGCGCGCAGGGCGCGATAGAAATCCTCCATAAAGTCCGCTGCCGAGCGGTCGCCGATGCGCCACAACGTCACCACCGCGCCGCGGGCGCCCGCGGCAAGGAACGCGTGCGGCAGCCCGACGACGCCCTCGCCGCGCACCCGCCGTCCCAGCGCCGTTTCGCAGCCCGACAGCGTGACCAATGCCGCATTGAGGTGAGTGCGCCGGATCGCCGCCAGATCGAGCGGCTGGTCCGCGAGAGCGAGGGCGGTGCGGTCGGGGCGGCGCTCGTCGATGCGGGCATGAGTAGCGAAGTGGAGATAGCGGTAGCGGCCCGGTTCGAGCTCGAGCCAGCCGTCGCGCGTCGCCCGACGCCCGAGCAGCAGGTCGCTGGCGTCGCTCTTGAACATGTCGTACACCGTTCGGGCTTCCAGCTCCGCGTAGGGCAGTGGCGCGAGTGCGCTCGCGCCCCCCCCCCCCCCCCCCCCGCGCGCGCCCCCCCCCCCCCCCCCCGCCGGGCCGGGGGGGGGGGGCGCGGGGGCGTCGCGGGGGGGCGCCCGGCGGGGGGGAGCGCCCCCCCGCCCGCCCCGCGGCCCCCCCCCCCCCCCCGCCCGGCGGGGGCGGGCGCGGGGGCGGCCGGGGGGGGGGGGGGGCGCCCGCGCGAGCGCACTCGCGCCACTGCCCTACGCGGAGCTGGAAGCCCG
>JBGOUQ010000019.1:0-68520 GCA_041477065.1 Gemmatimonadota bacterium | reverse complement strand
GCACCGGCCGGGGCCGCGGTGACCAGGACCTTGATCATCACCTCGGCGACGACGATGCCCAGCGCAGAGGCCAGCACGGACATCACCAGGCTCTCGCTGAGCAGCTGGCGGACGATGCGCCCCGTCCCGGCACCCACCGCCGCCCGGATCGCGATCTCGCGGCGGCGTGTCGCGGCCCGGGCGAGGAGAAGATTCGCGACGTTTCCGCAGGCGATCAGCAGCACCAGGCTCACCGCACCCAGTATCACCCAGAGTTGGCTACCCACGGCACCAAGCAGAAACTCACCGAGGGGCCGCATGGCGGCGGAGAAATCCTCGTTCTCCACCGGGTAGCGCTGGCGCAAGGCATCGGCGGCCCGGTTCAGATCGGCGAGCGCGCGCTCGGGTGGGAGACCCGGCTTGAGAAGCCCGTAGACCGAGAGGTAATGCGAATCGCGCTGCGCGATCTGCGCGGGAGTCAGGGCGAGCGGGCGCCAGATCTGCTCCTGTGACAAGGAGGGATCGAAGGAAGCCGGCATGACGCCCACGACCGTCACCGGGCTCCCGTCAATCTGGATGGCGCGGCCGATGATGGCCGGGTCGGCTCCGTAGCGCCGCCGCCAGAGGTCCTCGCCCAGAATCGCTACCCCGTCGTTACCGGGGGCGTCTTCCTCTGGTCGAAACAACCGGCCTTTGAGCGGTGCGATGCCGAAGACGGCAAAGAAGTCCGCGCTCACGGCCCCCCCAAGCACGCGCTCAGGGGTATCGCCGTCGCCCAGGGCAAAGCTGCGGAGCTGTTCCGCCGCCATGGCATCGAAGGATGAGGTCATGGCCCGCCAGTCGGTAAAGTTGCCGGCCGTAAGGCTTCCTCCCTCGATGCCCCGCCAGCGCTCGGACACGATCATGGTCCGCTCGGGATGGGCCCAGGGCCACGGGCGCAGGACCACCGCCCGCACCGCGCTGAAGATGGCGGTGGTGCCGCCGATGCCGAGACCCAGAGTGCCAATGGCGACGGCTGCGAAAGCCGGCGCGGCCAGAATCTGGCGCAACGCGTATCGAGTGTCGTCTAGCAGGTCCGCGAGCCATTCGCGGCGATCGCCGCCTCGCTGGTATGACGGTCCGGGATGACGCATGGGCTCAAGCATGGAAGATCTCCCATCGCCAATCAGGCGAGTACGACAACGTGTCCTCTGGCGATGATCATCCGCAATGCTCCCGTGGAATGAGCAGAAGCAACATCTTGGATGCCCAGCCGGGCCAGAAGGTTGGAACTGCCTGGCCGGTGGAGCAGCTCCAAGGCGCCGTCGTTTGTCGTACGGCGCAACCGGTGCGCCGCTCAGTCTGCGGCCCGGCGACTTGGTCAAGACAAAGCGTGAGTAGCTCTCAGCCTGTGTTTCGGCTCCCAAGGCATTTAGAGGTGCCAGGCCACCGGCACCCGAGGGTCGGGCAAGTAGGCACAGTAGGTGCCGGTGCGGATGGCTCGGTCGAGGTGCTCCCCTAACGGCGAGTTGTGCTCCTGGATTCGTGCCATGGCTTGGCGGACGGCCCGAGTCACGCTGACTCTAGCCCGTTCGGACGCGGAACCCGCGCGTCGATTACGACCACCCAGCCCGAACGCACGGGACAGCTCGCGCACGATGAAGTCACGCTCGGTATCCGCCTGTGCGGCCCGTTCCGAATCCCCCATGGCCCGCGCCTCTTCGATGTCCGTCTCGATCTCGACCAGCCTCCGGCGGTACGACTCTTTGGCTTGCGCATCGAGCAACTGGCCGGAATCCGATCCACCCGAGAACCTCAGGTCCGGTCCCGCTGCTCGGCTCGCCTTCCCAGGTTCGACCCTGTCGCCGACGACCAGATCCAAAACGTGGAACTCCCTTCCAGGATCGCCGAGGAGCCGGGCCAGGTAGTGCAGGCCCTTCAGGTCCCGCAGGCGTACGGTATGCTCCTCGAACACGACCGACCAGTAGTCGCCCTCCCGCCGAAAGACGTTTTCCTGGTCGACGCGCCCATCGGCGCCAGGCGGAGCCGGCTGCGCCTGTACCCTGGTCCCGCCAACGTCATTTCCTCGCCCGTCGCCGCAGGCCTGCGCCGCTCGGACGGCCTCAAGCTTGGCTCCGATCTGCTCGAACACTGACCGCGCTGCTCGGAATTCCAGCAGGGCCAGCGCCTCGTTTCCCTCCGCGCGGCATGCGTCCCCGAGTCCCATGCGAGCGATGGCGGTCTCGTAGGGTGCGCCGACCTCGTTCCAGAGATGCGCGGCCGCTGCAAACTCCCTACGGGCGCTGGCCCCATCGCCTTCGGCCAGCCGTACTCTGCCCCGGGCAACGGTTGCACTGGCAGCGAGCGCTTTGCTCTCGAACAACGCCCCGATACCCGTGAGCTGCTCTGCCGCCGCTCGGGCCGAATCGAGATTTCCGGCCGCGACCTCGATCTCCACCTGCGCCTCGAGGAGGGGCGCCCGGCGCAGCTCTGTATGCGGTGGCACCTCCTTGGAGGGTACGTTCCCGGGGCGCTCGAGAGCATCTCGGATGGACGCGGCCGCCAGCCCTACGTCACCTTGGGCCAAGTGCACCAGGGCGAGGCCTGGCTGTGGGTCCCACCCGGCCTCGTGCGCCGCGAGGAATGCCGCCTCTGCGCCCTGGATGTCTCCTCTTCTAAGGCGGATGCGGCCGAGTTCGGTCAGGGGCCAACCGAATTCCCGACGCAGGTACGGGCGCAGCTCCTCGCAGGCCAACAGCACTTCCTTCTCCGCTTCCAAGCACGACCCTCGCAGCCGGAGGATCTCGGCCCGGTGCACCCGGCAACGTCCGTGGATACTCCCTACGGGCTGCCCATGCCGCCAGCGCTCCATCGCTTCCGTCCACTCCTCGGCCAAGTCATATTGCGCGAGCGCTTGCAGTGCACACACGACTTCGCAATAAACCATCCCGGTGGAGAGGGGATCGAGCTCACCAGAAACAGCCGCCACACCTGCTTCGTTGAGCAGCCCGAGTCCCTGCGAGACATTGCCTTCGAGGATCAGGCTGCGGGCCTCGGCTACGCGACCGATAGCGGCCGCGGCCGGAGCGCAACTCGCGCCCGTGTTGATCGCTCGGCGGGCCCACTGCCGGGCTGCTTCGAAGTCGCCCGAAAGCAGCCGTTCGTAGTTCCGAACCACCGCCAACCAGGCGTGAATCGGCGTCTCGTCCAGGCCCTCTAGGAGCTGCTCAACCCGCTTCGTCCAGCCACGCACCGGCGCCATGAGAGCAGTATCGAAGAGCAGGTGCATCGCGACCCGGACGGCCGCGCCTGCCGCCGCAAGACGATCACCCACTCGCACACTCTGCCCGTAGGCCCGTTCCCACGCCGCGATCGTCACATCGAGATGACCCGCGGCGTACGCCATGTCGGCGAGAAGGGCGAGGTCCGGCGCACTCAGAGGCGATTGCGCGTCCGTCTCGATGAGCAAGTCGTAAGCCTGCCGCCACTCCCCCCGTGACACAGCATCACGTGCCCGGGCAAGAAGGGCCTCACTGGCCGATTCGTCGCTCATCGATACGAAAGCGCCGTTGTGGCTCATGGCACCGTCCCACCGCAATTGTAACCGCAGAAGTTACCACCGTAACGGGCTGCATCACGCCTAGTAGTGGACGGCCCAGAGCTCGACGGCAACACCGGCCCTGAGGTACGGGGGCCAATCCGAATCTCACATGGAGGTAGACCTATGGAGAAGGTAACCGTCAACGGAGTGGAGTTGGAGTACCAGGTGAAGGGATCAGGCGAACCTGTCCTTCTGATCAGCACGGGTCCCATCGCGGACAGCTTCTTGCCCTTGTTGTCAGAGAAGGCGCTGGTCGAGCGCTACCGCTTGATCACGTTCCGCCAGCGGGGACTCGCCCGCAGCACCAATGGCCCTGCGCCGGTGAGCTTCGCGGCGCATGCAGCCGATGCCGCTGAGCTGCTCGGCCATCTCGATGTCCGTCGCACGCATGTCGCCGGTCACTCAACCGGGGCTGCCATCGCCCTCCAACTTGCTGTCGACCGTCCCGACATCGTTCACACGCTGGCCCTGTTTGAGCCGCCGCTGGTGGGTGCGCCGAGCGCTGGGGCCTTCTTCGAGAAGGTGGGGCCTGCTGTGGCGGCTTACGGCTCGGGTGATCGCGATGGGGCGATGGCGGGGTTCCTCAGCGTGGTATGCAGCCTCGACTGGGAGACCTGCCGGAAGGTGATCGAGAAGCACGTCCCCGGCGGCGTGGCCCAGGTGATGGCGACGAAGAACGTCGACAATTTCTTCGGCAGCTATCTGCCGGCCCTCACAGCATGGCAGTTTGGGGCCGTGCAGGCAGCGTCCATCTCCCAACCGGTACTCTCGGTGTTGGGCGCGGAGACCGAGCGGTGGTTTATTGATAGCCACGAATTACTCCACTCCTGGTTCCCCCAGGTCGAGGACTGCAGGATTGCAGGCGTGGCTCACCTGCTGCACATGCAGCGCCCAGAGCCGGTTGCCCGAGGCGTCGCCGAGTTCTTTGCTCGCCACCCCATGAAGGAAGGCTGAACGCCAACCAGCGGCCTCCGTCCGATTCGAGTTCGTGCCTGTGCCAGTCTGGCACGGCTCTGTTCAACTCTCATTCTTCAGCGACCTGCTAGGATTGGCAGCGCAGCGAAGCGCTCACGGGTCACCGTGTTCAGGTCGAGGATTCGACTCTCTGAGAGTCTCTTTAGCCGTCGAGCTCTCGTGAGACGCCCAGGTCAGGACGGTGCCATCCTCGCCGATGCGTGTTAGGCGGCAACCCGCCAGCGCTGAGGGAATCCGGGCTTCGCCCAGGCGGCGTTTGGCATGCCCGCGGCCGAGCTGTGAGCCCTCCGGTCCTCTGAACCACACGGCTGCAGGGTGGGGGAGTTGACTATATAGAACGTTCTATATAGCCTCCCTGCGTGGCCCGGTTGTCCCCTCCCCCCCCCTCCACGCGCGAGCGCATGCTCGACGCGGCCGAGGCGCTGCTGCGCGAGCGGGGGCTCGCGGGCGCCGGCATCAAACAGGTCGTCGCCCGCAGCCGCACACCCATCGGGTCGGTGTACCACCACTTTCCCGAGGGCAAGACCCAGCTCGCGGCGGCGGCCCTGCGCCGCCACGCCGACAAGGCGCGCGTGCTGCTCGAGACGATGTTCGCGCCCGATACCCCCGTCGCCGAACGCGTGCGGGTCCTGTTTCGCACGGCGGCCCGGGGGTTCGAGCAGTCCGGGCGCCTCAAGAGCTGCGCCATCGGCACCGTCACCCTCGACCTCGGCTCCGGGGACGGGGCGCTGCGCGACGTCTGCGCCGCGGCGTTCGACGCTTGGGTGGACACCATCGCCCGCCGCCTCCCCTGGACCGACCGGCGGCTGCGGCGCTCGTTCGCCGCCATGGTGGTCACCACCTTCGAGGGAGCGTTCATCCTCAGCCGCGCCCAACAGAGCGGCCGACCCTTCCTCACCGCAGGGGACTGGCTCGCGGCCGCCGCGGAGTCCCACGACAAGGAGCCGTCATGAGCACCCAAGCCACCGCCGTGTTCGAAGTGAAGACCTGGGACGAGAAGCCGGTTCAGCAGCTCGAAGGAGGCTCGAAGCTCACCCGCGCCAGCGTGACCAAAGCGTACCGCGGGGACATCACCGGCGAGGCAGCGTCGGAGTCGTTGATGTTCTACCGCGCGGACGGCTCGGCGGCCTTCGTGGGCCTGGAACGCGTCGCGGCCGCGATCGGTGGACGTGCGGGGAGCTTCGTGCTTCAGGTGAGCGGGACCTACCGCGACGGGACGGCGACGGGCGATTGCACGGTGGTAGCGGGCTCGGGGACCGGCGACCTGCGCGGCCTGCGCGGCGAGGGGCGCTACGTCGCCACGCATGCCGAGTACCCGAACGTCCCCTTCACGCTGGACTATCGCTTCGAGTGACATGATGCGATCGCGGCTCTTGCCGCGTCGTCCCTGCCTATGACTTCCCCCCGAACCGCTCGAAGCGGTACGCGAGCTCCGGGCCTTCATCACCCTCGTACGCGAGCTGGGCGATGAGCAGCGTGAACGGCTCCGTGTAACGGGCGATCCGCAAGGGCCCGGCGTCGACAGGATCGAACCCCACACGGCTGCGCCGCCTCGGTCCGCTCCGCGTCACCTGCGCGCGGCCCTCACCAGTGCTTGCTGCGCTTCGCGTCAGGAGTCGCTAATTCAGACGCCCTACCGCTCCTCGCTGCCGGCGTTCAGGCTCGGCCCCACCACCTCAAGACCCTCCCGCACGATGAGCGGGACCATGGCGAGTGCGGCCAGAGGGTCCGCCCACCACCACCCGAAGGCGGCGTTCAGCGCCAGTCCGCACAATGTGGTCAGGGACAACCATGCGCAGACGATCGTCTCGTGCGCGTCCGCCCGGAGCGCCCGGCTGTCGAGCGCGCGCGCCGTTCGCAACTTGGCTCGGGCGAGTAGCGGCATGACGATGAGCGAAACGGCCGTGAGCCCGATGCCAAGGGCGGTCGCTTCGGGCCGGTCCTGGCTGAACAGGCGGCGGGCCGCCTCGACGACAAGGTAGACCGCTAACCCGAGGAGCAGGATGCCTGCCCAGCGGGCCGCCCGGGCTTCGACGGCCGGACCGAGCGAGGCCAAGCCCAGCTCGGCGCGCAGCCGCCACCAGAGCAAGACGCCGCTCGTCACCTCGATCACCGAGTCCACGCCAAACCCGGTCAGAGCGACGGACCCCGCTGCGAGCCCTGCGACGATGGCGATCAGCCCTTCCAGCGCGTTGTAGCCGACCGTCAGCCCCTCGAGTGCGACCCCCCGCCGGAGCAGGACGGCGCGCGCGGAGACCGGTGCCGATTCGCCGAATGTCATGGGCCTAGTCTCACTTCCTTGGGCGGGACCCGCAAGTGACCACGGGGCCCCTTGGCAGCGGGACGGCAGTGGTATTGATTTAGCAGTCGCTAAAATGAGAGACTGACCACATGACCCGGTCTGCGAGCCGCGCCGCCGCCGAGCGCCGGCTACTGGAGCTGCACGCGGCGACGTGCAGTATCCTGGCCCACCCCACGCGCCTCGCCATGATCGAGGCGCTTCGCCACGGCGAACGAACGGTCACCGACCTCGTGGACGCGGTCGGCACTTCAGCGGGCAATCTGTCCCAGCACCTCGGCGCCATGCGGGACGCCGGTGTCGTGGAGGCGCGCCGGGAGGGACGGTACGCCTTCTACCGGATCAGCGATCTCCGCATTCTCCGGGCGTTCCGCCTCATGCGGGAGATGCTCCTGAGCCGGCTCGCCCGGGACGCGCGGTTGGCCGACGACGCGCTTCAGGGGGCTCGCCGATGAACGTCCTCATCATCCTCAACGATCCTCCGTACGGCACCGAACGGTCGTACAATGGCCTGCGGCTTGCGGGCTCACTCGCCAAGCGCGACGGCACAGCCGTAAAGATCTTCCTCATGGGCGACGCGGCCGGCTGCGCCAAGGCCGGGCAGAAGGTCCCCCAGGGCTACTATCACCTGGAACGGATGCTGAAGGTGCCGCTGCAGCACGGCGCCGCCGTGGGCGTCTGTGGGTCGTGCATGGACGCGCGCGGGCTCAGCAATGCCGAACTGGTCGAGGGGACCCGTCGCAGCTCGCTCGAGGAGCTCACCGACTGGACGCTGTGGGCGGACCGGGTCATCGTCTTTTAAGGCAGGCATATGGCTGAGATCGTGATCATCGGGGGCGGCGTCGGTGGCGTGGTGGCGGCGAGGCGGCTGCGCCGCTCTCTTGGCGGTGCGCACCGCGTGACGGTGATTGACCGCGCGCGCGATCACCTCTTCCAACCGTCGCTCCTCTGGGTGGCCGACGGGACCCGCCGTCCCGAACGCCTCTCCCGCCCGCTCAGGCGCCTGAACCGGCGCGGCGTGTCCTTCCGCTTCGGCGCAGTGCAAGGACTCGACTTGAGCACACGGCGGGTGCGCCTCGACGATGGAGAGCTACCCTACGATTGCCTGCTCCTCGCCCCGGGCGCCGAGCTGCGGCCCGACGCACTACCGGGGCTCGCGGAGGGTGGGCGCAATCTCTACACGCTGGACGGCGCGGCCGGCCTGAACGCCGACCTCTCCCGCTTCCACGGCGGCAGGCTCGTTGTGTTGGTCGCCGCGATGCCGTTCAAGTGTCCGGCCGCGCCATACGAGGCGGCGATGCTGCTTGAAGCACGGCTCCGCGCCCAAGGCGTTCGCGGTCGTTGCGATGTCGCTGTCCACACCCCCGAGCCGCAGCCGATGCCGGTCGCGGGGCCGGCGCTCGGCGCAGCCGTGCGTGAGATGCTCACGTCGCGCGGCATCGAGTACTTCCCCGGCCACAAGCCCGTCGCCGTCGCGCCGGGCAGCCGCACGATCCGATTCGAGACGGGCGACGTCGCGAGGTATGACCTGCTCGCCTACGTCCCGCCCCACGCCGCGCCCGCGTTCGTGGTGGATGCCGGCCTGGCGCCCGCGGGCGGGTGGGTGAAGGTCGATCCCAAGACGCTCGCCACTCCGTTCGACCGCGTCTGGGCGGTGGGCGACGTGACGGGGATTCCCCTGGCGAACGGGAAGTCACTGCCGAAGGCGGGGGTGTTCGCGGTAGGCCAGGCGGAAGTCGTGGCGCGAAACATCGCCGCTCTCGTGCGTGGCGCGGCGCCCGCGGCGGAGTTCAGCGGCGAGGGTGCCTGCTTTGTCGAGATGGGTGGTGGGCGGGCGGGATTCGCCACCGGGAACTTCTACGCCACCCCCGACCCCGTCGTCCGCCTCAAGACCCCCGGCCGCCGGTGGCATTGGGCGAAAGTGCTGCTCGAGCGGACCTGGTTCCCGCGGTGGCTCTAGGTTGCCTCAGGTGTTGTGAGTTTCGTTGTGAGTATCGTGCTATCCCCTCCTTCTAGCCGTGCGCATGATCGCGCGACTCACCGCCTGAACTCGTGCTGTGGAGATGGGAGGCGCATCGAAGCTGCCGTTACGTCCATAACCGAGCGAGGATTCCCGGCCATCGGCCGAATGCTGTGAAACCGCTCAGCCCGCGGCGGTCGAGCCCGCCCCCAATCGCGCCTGCGTATGGTTAGGGGCGGAGGTAATATGACCGGGAGCCCGAACCCGCTGAGGTAGGATCATGAGACCGTTGAAGTTCTCGATCAACGTCACGCTAGACGGGTGTTGCGACCACACCGAGGTCATCGCGGACGAGGAGCTGCACCGTCACGCCACCGCTGCGCTCGCCAAAGCCGACGGGCTTCTCTTCGGCCGCGTCACCTATCAGTTGATGGAAAGCGGCTGGCGGGCAATGGCGCGGACCGGAGAGGGGCCTGCCTGGGCGGTCGAATTCGCGCGGACGATCGACACCATCAAGAAGTATGTCTTCTCGACGACGCTCGAGCGGCTCGAGTGGCGCAACGCGGAACTGGTCCGCGGAGGCCTCGCCAATGCCGTGGCGCGCCTGAAGGAGCCGGACGGCAACGGGCTGCTGGTGGGGGGCCTCAAGCTGGCGCTGGCGCTCGCGCGGCTCGGGCTGATCGACGAGTACGAGCTTCTGGTCCAGCCGATCGTCGCGGGGCGCGGGCCCACCCTGTTCCAGGGGCTCCCCGAGCGGCTCGACTTGAGATTGGTCGATACGCAGCGGTTCGGGTCGGGGGTGGTCGTGCTCCGCTACGTTCCCCGGCGGCAAACCCGCGCTTCCTGACGGTGGCCCCGGCGACCTCGCTCCGCGGGGCGGTGTCGGTTCGGCGGGTTTCTGCCACTCTGCTTGTTCGTATCCCTTGCACTTTCTTAGCGCTGCTGTAGGCTCGCCCGGTAGTGTTGTTCAGGGAGTGCCCCTCATCGAAAGCTGGCCGGATTGGCTGAATTCGCTGACCGCCTGATAGCGGCACTTGCCGACCGTTACGCCATCGAGCACGAGATCGGCCGCGGCGGCATGGCCACGGTGTACCTCGCCCGGGACCTTCGGCACGAACGAGCTGTCGCGGTGAAAGTGCTCCACACTGAGATCGCCGCCGTGTTGGGGCCGGAGCGGTTCTTGCGCGAAATCCGGATTGCCGCCGGCCTCCAGCACCCACATCTCCTCCCGCTCCTCGATTCCGGGGAAGCTGATGGCTTCCTCTATTATGTCATGCCCTATGTCGAGGGGGAGTCGCTGCGCGAGCGGCTCAACCGCGAACGTGAACTCTCGGTGCCTGAGGCGGTGCGGATACTGTGACTCTCGCCCCAGACCCCCTGACCAATCCGGACTACCGTCTGAACTTGGGTGTCGTGTACGCGATGGTCGGCGAGCGTGAAGCCGCCATCGAAACACTGGCACGGCTCACTGATACGCTGCCGAGCAACTACACGCGAATGTTCCTGCGCGCCATTCCCCTGGTTGCGCCGCTGCTCAACGATCCGAGGCTCAGGGTCCTGGCATTGCCGGTTAGGAAGTGACGAACGGTCAGGCTTCTTCGAAGCCTGAGGCCATACCACCGACTGGCTGCCTGTAGGTCTTGCTGTGAGTTTGGTGTGATCCCGGTGTGTTCGTCCCTCGAACCACGACACCGGTGTTCAGGACCTCGCGTGATTGCTATTCGGTGTCGTCACTCGATTCCCTAGCGATGCGCATGGGGTTGACCTCCGCGCGGCCTGCGGCCGTGCTCGGTGCGCTTCGTGTCAGGGGGTCGCGGGTTCTGGCTTGCCACCACTTGTCCTCCAAGCCACCGCGTCGGCGCCGCTCCGCAATTCCCGCGCGGTCCATCCGTTCCATTGGCCAGGGTTCACGATGAGCTTCCCGCCCGCTCGGAGGCAACACATGCGAGTCTCTGCGATGCTTTCACCCCGCGTGCTAGGGGCCGCGGCCGTCGGCACGGTCCTGGCGGCCTGTCAGCCCGACGCAAATCCGGCGGGGCCAAACGAGATCCTGACCGCATCACCGATCGGTGTCACCGCAACCCAGGATCTGCGGGGCACCGAAGACTTGGCGAGTCCGGTCTGGCAGGGGACCGCCGCAACCCTCGTCGCTCAGGCCAAGCTCGCGCCAACCGTGTCGGCGCGCGCGTACTCCCTGGTCGGCGTCGCCCAATACCTGGCGGTGCAGCGGGGCGATGCCGCCACCGACGGCCGGCACGGCGAATCGGACGGGGATGATGACGAGCGCGGGGATGATGGGCGGAGCCAACGTGACGCCGATCGCGGTGCGGTCGCGGGCGCGTCCGCGGTTGTACTGGAGTACTTGTTCCCCCTCGCGACGCAGCAGCTGGAGGACATGGTGACGGCGCAGGGCAGCACGGGTCACAAGCGGGCACAGCGCGCCTTTGCGCGCGGCGAGGCGATCGGCCGCACCGTGGGCGCCGAGATCGTCACGCGTGCCCAGGGAGACGGCTTCGACAAGCCCTTCACCGCCACGATTCCGTCGGGCCCCGGGTTCTGGATCAGCAACACGACACCTCCGACGGTCGCCGGCGGGCCGTTGCCAGGTGTGCGCCCCTGGTTCCTCAGCTCGGCGAGCCAGTTTCGCTCGGCACCACCGCCGGCGTTCGGGTCCCCGGCATTCCAGGCTGGGCTCGCGGAAATCCGGAGCATCTCCGATACCCGCACGGCCCTGCAGGTTCAAATCGCCACATTCTGGGCGCAGGGCGCAGGCACCCCGACGACGCCGGCCTTCTGGCTCCAGGTCGCGACGGACGATATCAACCAGCACGCCCTGTCCGAGCGCAGCGCGACCCACCTCTATGCCTTGCTCAGCGCCACGATGTTCGACGCCCAGATCGGGTGCTGGGACGCGAAGGAAACCTACTGGTTCATCCGGCCGTGGCAGGCGGACGCCGCTATCACGGTCGTCGCCACCGTCGGCAAGCCCAACCACCCGTCCTATCCCTCGGGGCACAGCTGCATTTCCTCGTCGGCCGCGGAAGTGTTGAGCTCCTTCTTCCCCAAGGACCGTGCTCAGTTGCAAGCAATGGTCACCGAGGCAGGGCTCTCACGCATGTACGGTGGCATCCATTACCGGTTCGACATCGAGGCGGGGCAAGTGCTCGGCCGGAGCGTCGCGCAGTTCGCCATCGCCGCTGACCGATCGGGCCGCTCCGTGCTCACGCCGGACGACGACGAGGAGGGCCACGGATCGCGGGAGCGTCACCATTAGGCCGCCGCGTGAACTGACGCGCGCCGACTCCGGTTGAGGAATCAGCCCCGCAACAAATTCCGTTGCGGGGCTGATCGGCGGCCGCGGCGTGATGCGGTGGGGGAGGATTATGACGGGCGGAGCCGCGCCAGCGCCCCTCTCGCCCGCTCGACCAGCGGCTGCAGCTCCGGGTCGCAGTCCTTCCACATCCGGATAAACCGCGTGTAGTGAAACGCCGCAAGTTTGGGAGCCTTGAGCCGCTCGTAGATCTCTCCCTCCCGGAGCTGCGTGGCCGCCAGGTAGACGGTCTCGTGCTCGCCTTGCATCGATTCGTACCACGGCAGCGCTTCGGTGTCGCGTCCCAGCGCGTGCAACACCTCGGCGCGGAGAAAGCGCTCGCGCGAACCCCAGTTCATCGGCCGGCGGGACCAGGGGATCGAGTCGACGGCGAACGCCGCCAGCTCCCGCAGGGCGCCGCTCGGGTCCCCACGGGTGCGCGCCAGCTCGGCACGCACACCGGCGGCCAGGCTCGCACCCGGCTCCCCGCCGCCGCCCGATCGGGTGAGGTCCATCAGGTGTCGCTGTACGGCCACCGAGTCGCCCAACCGTACGCTCAACAGCCCGAGGAGATACGCCTGCGCGAGCGGCCCGTACCGCGGCTCCGGTCGGGCCAACGGGGGCATCAGCGCCCGATACGGGCGCCGCGCTGCGACGCGGTCGCGTACGGCCGCGATCCACAGCCGGGGGGCCGGGAAGAGCGGGTCCGCGGCGACCAGCGCTGCGGATTCGAGCAGCCAATCTTCTTCGACGGCCGAACCCAGCAGCCGCGCAACGGGCTCCCGATTCAGCCGGCCGCCCGCCAGGGGCAGGGCCGAAAGCGTTCGGCGGCCAACCGTGCGCGTGCTCGCGTCAGCCATGGCGCCGGCGAACCGCGGCGCGAGATCGCCGGCGGCGTCGAAGTTCTGGGCGTACTGGGCCGCCGCTTGCAGGAGGCTGAGCACGACGAGGGGGTCCGCTTCCCGCGCGGCGGCGGCGATCGTCGCCCGCTCCGTCGAGTCGTTGCGCGCGTACGCCACGAGCGCCCGCATCTCGAGCGCGCGCTCGGCGTCTTGGTAGCGGGCCAGGTAGCCCGCCGCCAGGGAATCGAGCTCGTCGAACCGGCCTGCTTGCGCCGCGAGGCGCGCCAGGTGGATGGCGGCGTGTGCATTCGTGGGGTCGAGCGCGAGCACGCGCTGGAACGCGGGCCACGCTTCCATCGCGGACCGCCCGCGGAAGGTGTTGTAGTGGAAGCGCGTCTCCCCGAGCATGAACCAGGCCTCGACGTTGTCCGGGTGCGCTTCCGTGACGGCGAGATACATCCGCTCCGCGTCCTCGGCCCGCACCTCCTTGTAGGCTTGGAAGGCGCCGAGCAGGTCGCGAACCAGTGGCGTCAGCCGCTGCGCGTGGCGCGCCGCCGCGGCCGCCCGAACCGCCGGGATGGGGACATCGCGCAGGCTGACCCAGGTGGCCACGAGGGCCAACCGGTAGTGCGCCAAGGCGAAGCCCGTATCCAGGGTCGTCGCCTCGCGAAACGCATCCGCCGCGCGGCGGTCCCGGCCCGCGCGCAGCGCCTGTTCCCCTTCGAGAAACGCCTGCAGCGCCGGCAGGCTGTGCGTGGTCAACGCCGCGAGGCGCGTGAGCGTCGTGTCCCGCCCGCCCGTGAGGCCCGCGAGGAGCCGCCCGGTGAGCCCGTCCACGAGTTCGAAGAGCCCCGCGGCGGTGCCGGTTACGCTCGCCGAGGTGATCGTGCGGCCGTCCGCGACGTCGTGCAGCGTGGCGCTGAGTTGGACGCCGGACCCCACCTGGACCAGGTCGCCTACGATGAACCGGCCGGCACCGAGCTGCCCCGCGATCCGCCCGTATGCCGCGAGATCCGGCGCGGCGGTGTCGCCGCGGGCGGCGACCGCGGAGATGACGCTGCGTGGATCGATGGCATGGAGGCCCGCCGCTCCCTCGAATTTGGCGCTCAGCAGATCGACCATGCCGTCGCCGAGATAGCCGAGGGCGGCTGAGCCGCGCACCGCGAACGGGAACACCGTCAATCGCGAGGGATCCGCGCGCACGGCCCTCGCGCGCCGTCCACCCTGCCACATCGCGATCGCGAGAACCGTGAGCACGCCTGCGGCGTAGAACACGCCCGGACGCCAGCGGCGAACCGGTCGTTCTGGCGGCTCCGACGTTTCCGGCACGGCCCACGTCGGCGGCGGCGGCAGCACCGGAGAACGGGCGCGGATGTCGCGGACCAGCGCCGCCGTGGCCTCGGACGGGGCGCTCTCGAGCTCGGTCCGCAACCGCTCGGCGAAGGCATCGTAAGCCCGCAGCGCGCCCGCGGTGTCGCCGAGGCGGTCGAGCAGCTCGATCAGGCGGCGGTTCGCCGTCTCGTTGAACGGCCGCCACCCCGCGGCGATCCGCGCGACGCGCACGCCCCCACCGGGGTCGCCGCCGCGCGCCAGGTCCTCGGCGTGAGCCCAAGCCGCCTGAGTCGCCAGGTCGCGCAGCCGCTCGCGCTCCCCGTCCAGCCAATCGCCGAAGTCGCGCGCGCCCGTCACGTGAAACCCCGCCAGCAGCTCCCCGCCGTACAGCGCGACCGCTTCGGCATGCCGGCCCTGCTCGACCGCGCGCTCGAGCTCGAGCGCGTCGCAGGCCAGCGCGTCCGGCGCCAATCCCAGCTCGTCATCTCCGCGGTTCACGACCGCCGCGGTGCCGAGCACGCGCCGCAGCTGATGCACCGCCTGGCGCAGCGAGTTGCGCGCGCGCTCGGTGTCGGCGTCGGGCCAGAGCAGGGCGTATAGCCGGTCACGGCGGTGGAATCCACGAGGCTGAGCCAGGGCAAGGTAGCTCAGCAAGGCGACGCGCTTGCCGTGCGCCAGCACCTGGGCGGCGTCGGCGTCCTCGTCGCTCGTGAGGGCGAGCGTGCCCAGCAGCTGCAGCCTGATCATCGATGTTAATCCTATCCGCCACAACCCTTTAACGCGAGCGCATGGGGGGTTAACGAGCGGGGCGTAAAATCAGCGCAACCACATCACGGAGGGGTTGTGTCCACACACACGCTGCTTTGGGGACGCGCGATGGCCGTCGCGCTCACGATGGGCCTGGCGCTCGCCCAGCCGTCGCAAGGCCAGAGTCGCTACGCGTTGCAAGTCGTGGGGGATGATTGGCGGCCCGATGCGCTGAACATCGACAACGGCCGGAACTACGGGGTGGGCCTCCGCGAAATGGGTGGCGACTCGTACGTGCGACCGTTTTGGTCGCTCGATATGATGATCTATCACAACGGGCCCGGCTCGTTGCTGTTCGTCGCCGTGGATGCCGGTGGGACGTTCGGCCCGCGTGGGGAGACCGGCTTTCGACCCTATGGGCTCGCGGCCATCGGGTGCCTCTGTTTTTTTGGAGGGGGAGGGGGACTCTCACCGCTGGTCGGTGCGGGGCTCGAGCTGCCCGTCTCCTCCCACCACGCCTTCGTCGAGTTTCAGTATTACACGCGGCGCAAAATCCGCTCGACGCTCACGGTTGGCATGTACTTCTAGCCCCACGACGGCCCAAGGAGAACACCCATGCTCGCATTGAACCGTTCCACGTCGGCGCCGCGGCTCGGCGCGCTCGTCTTGCTCGTCGCCGCCGGCCTGGTGCGGCCCGCCGGCGGCCAGTCGATGAGTCTGCAGGTGACCGGCGATCATTGGAGGGCCGATTCCGTCAGCCCCGCCTGGGGAGAGAACGTCGGCGCCGGCCTGCGCATGCGCAGCGAGGGCGAGAGGGCCCTGCAGGGGTTCGTTTCCGTGGACATGATGCCGCTGCATCACGGCGACGGGCCGCTGTATTTCCTGCTCAGCGCCGGGGGGATGTTCAGCCCCCGAGGCGGCAAGAACGGGTTGTCGCCCTACGGCGGCCTCACCGGTACCTGCATCCTGTGGGATCGGTCGGGCTATGTCGGCAACAACACCGGGGCGGCCACCTGCGGCTACGCGCTCTCGGCGGGCATGACCCTCGCCAACAGCGACACGGGGCACGAGCCGTATCTGGAGGTGCAATACTCCATCAAGAACACGATGAAGCGGGTGAGTCTGGTGGTGGGGGTCTACTTCAACTGAGACGCAGTGAGGGGAGCGCGGCTCGTCAGCCCCTCCACCTGAATCTCTTCACCACCGCCTCACGCTCCCGTCACACCGGTCCCGCCATGCTCCTCATAGCCTCCTGAGGAGGAACCATGGCCGCCCGCGGAATCGCGATCCCATCACCGAGCCGCACCCCGCAGACCGACTCGGTCGCCGGCGGTCCAACGGCACTCCGAAAGGCCCTGCTGGCCTGCGGCATCGCATCGTCGCTGCTCTACGTCGCCATGAACGTCTTCATCCCCATGCGGTGGGAGGGCTACAGCGTCGCCGGGCAAACGGTGAGCGAGCTGTCCGCGATCGGCGCTCCGACGCGGCCGCTCTGGGTCCCGCTGGGCATCGTGTACACCTTGCTGGTGACCGCCTTCGGATGGGGCATCTGGACGTCGGCTCGCGGCAATCGCTCCCTGCGCGCCGCCGGCGCCGTGCTGGTCGTCTACGGACTCCTCGGACTCGGCTGGGCCCCGATGCATCTGCGGGAGGTGCTGGCCGCCGGCGGGGGTACGCTGTCAGATACCCTGCACATCGTCTGGAGCTTCGTGACGGTCTCGCTCATGATGCTCACGATGGGCTTCGGGGCGGCGGCACTGGGAAAGCGGTTCCGCCTCTACTCCATCACGACCATCGTGACCCTGCTCGCGTTGGGCGTGCGCACCGGAGTGGATGGCCCCCGGATCCAGGCGAACCTGCCGACGCCGTGGGTCGGGGTGTGGGAGCGCATCATGATCGGCGTGTTCTTGCTCTGGGTCGTGGTGCTCGCCGTCACGCTCTTGCGCCGGAAGGACACGGCGACTGCAGCTGCCAGCAGAGGCTCGCCGGCAGGAGGGGCAGGATGATCTCCGCCGCGATCCTCGCGGCGCTCGGCCTCCTGTGCGTGTATGCGTTCGGCGTGCGCCCCAGGCTCATGCGGTGGGGCGCCACCAACGAAGAGGTGGACCGGCCGTACCCGGGCGCCGACATCGTTCCAGGGGCCAAGCGGGGCACGACCATGGCGGTCACAATCGACGCTCCGCCGTCTGCAGTCTGGCCGTGGCTGGTACAGATGGGGGTCGATCGCGCCATCTGGTACACCTGGGATTACTGGCGGCCATTCGGCAGGCGCAGTGCGGGGCGGATCCACCCCGAGTGGCAGGACATCTCCGTCGGGCACCACATGGCCTCCACCCTCGACGGCAGCGTGTGGTGGGAGGTCGCCGCCCTCGAGCCGGAGCGCTTCCTCGGGCTGCGCATGTCGGTGGACCTGCGCGGCCGGCCGTTCGACCCGAAGGGGACGCCGCCGCACCGATTCGCTTTGGGCCTTCCTTCTGGAAGAGCTGCCGGGCGACCGTACCAGACTGGTGGTCAGCGGCTACTGGGCATTCCGGCCAAAGTGGCTGCAGGGCATCGTGAGCTTCCTGCTCGTCGAGCCTTCTACCTGGATCATGCAGACGCGTCAGTTCGCGGTGCTCAAGCGGCGCGCCGAGTGCGAGGTACGGAGGCTCACTCCCGCCGCGACGCTGTGACACGGGCAGCAGGTCTCATCGCCTAACGGGACTCTCCGGCGGGCCTTGCGCCGTCTGGCGGCCCCTGTCTCAGCATCGCATCTTCGTCACGGCCTCCCCTCATGATGACCGACACCGCCCGCCTCTCCGCGGCGCTCGCGGGCCGCTACGCGATTGCGCACCCGCTCGGCGCCGGCGGGATGGCCACGGTCTATCTCGCCCGCGACCTGAAGCACGATCGCGACGTGGCGCTCAAGGTGCTGCGCCCCGAGCTCGCCGCCGCGCTCGGCGCCGAGCGGTTTCTCCAAGAGATCCGCATCAGCGCCAAGCTCGACCATCCGCACATCCTCACCCTCATCGACTCCGGCGCGGCAAACGGATTCCTCTACTACGTGCTGCCGTTCGTGCGCGGCGAGTCGCTGCGCCAGAAGCTGAACCGCGAGAAGCAGCTCGGCCTTGAGGAGGCGCTGGCCATCACGAAGCAGGTGGCGAGCGCGCTCGACTACGCGCACCGCCAGGGCGTCGTGCACCGCGACATCAAGCCGGAGAACATCCTCATCCAGGAAGGCGAGGCGGTGGTGGCGGACTTCGGGATCGCGCTGGCAGTGCGTGAGGCGGGGGGCTCGCGCCTCACCGAGAGCGGTCTCTCGCTTGGCACGCCGCAGTACATGAGCCCGGAGCAGGCGACGGGGGACCGGGAGCTCAACGCGCGCTCGGATGTGTATTCCCTGGCGGCGGTGGTTTACGAAATGCTCGCCGGGGAGCCGCCGCACACGGGTCCGACGGTGCAGGCGGTGATCGCCAAGCTCCTGACTGAACGGCCGACCCGGATTCGGACCGTCCGGAGCGCCGTTCCGGAGGGCATCGATGACGCGGTGGCAAAGGGGCTGGCGAAGGTGCCGGCCGATCGGTTCGCGGGTGCAGCGGAGTTCGCCGCCGCCCTTTCGGGGGCCGGTTCCACCGCGGGCCCCCGGCGCCGCCGCGTGGTGGTTGCCAGCAGCATCGCGGGTGCAGTCGCCCTCGCAGCCATCGCCGCCGCGTGGCATCCCTGGAGCCGTCCCACCGCACCTCCACCAGGGGCGGATGTCGCGAACAGCCTTGCCGTGCTGTATTTCGACGCACGTGATACGGCCGACGCCTATCTCGCCGACGGCCTGACCGAGGACCTCACGAGCCTCCTCGGCAGCGTGGCGCGAGTACAGGTGAAGTCGCCCGGTGTGGTGCGGCGCGCCCAGCGGGCGTCGCCAGACGACGCGCCGGCGATCGCTCGTGCGCTCGGCGTGCACTACCTGCTGGACGGCAATGTGCGACGCGTCGGCGCGCGCGTCCGGGTGTCGATCCGGCTATTGAACGGGGCGACGGCGGTCGCGGCGTGGGGCGACGTGTTCGACCGGACGCCGGACGAGCTGCTGGGGCTGCCGTCGGTAATCGCCCGCGAGGTCGCGATGCGGGTCGGGGGAGGGGGACCGGCCGCGTCTTCGGAAACCAGTGCGCTCGGCACGTTGCCCACGCGCAGCCCCGTCGCCTACGACCATTATTTGCGGGGCAACTTCTTCCTCGCCCGGCGGTCGCCGGAGGGGACGGCCCGGGCCCTCTCCGAATATCGCGAAGCCGAGCGACTCGACTCCGGGTTTGCCGCGGCGATCGGGCGAGCGGCCTACGCGCACGCGATCGCGCGCGGCAACTACTATCGGCTGCCTGGCGCACCGATCGAGAGCCTGGCGGTCCGCGGGCTCGTGATCGCCGACCGCGCGCTGCGCCGCGATTCGACCTCCTCCGACGCCTGGATGGCGCGCGGCTACCTCCTCGCCTTCGCCCACCCCCGCACCATGGAGGGCTCGCTGCAAGCGTTCCAGCGGTCCATCGCCCTCGACCCCAAAAACGCGGAGGCGCACCATCAATACGGCGCGATCCTCAGCTGGCTGGGGCGCGACGAGGAGGCCAACCGCGAGCAGCACCTGGCGCTCGCGCTCGATCCGGGGCGCGCCATCTCCTTCAGCGACCTGGCCGCGTGGACGCACGTGCGCGACACCGCGCTCGCCGTTGCGCTGACGGACAGCGCGGTCGCTCTCGACCCCGCCTCGGCGTTCTCGCGCCGGTGGCGGGCGTTGGCCCGCCTGCACGGGGGCGACGTGCGCGGCGCCCGGGAGGACGCGGAGCTGGCCAATCGGCTGCAGCCCGGGGACATGGTGATGGAGAGCATGCTCGCCGTCGTGCTGGCCCGTGAGGGAGACAGCGCCCGAGCGCGGGCGCTGATCGCGCACTGGCCGGGGCGGACCGACCACTGGCTCATCATGGCGGCGCTCGTCGCGGTGGGCGATACGGCGGCCGCCCTGGACCGGATGGAGCGCGCGTCCCGCGTCCCCTACCTCTGGCGCGCGCTGCGGCGGCCGGAGTTCGACGCCCTGCACGGTAATCCGCGTTATGAGCGGCTCTTGACGGCGCTGCGGCCGGCAGGGGCAGCGGGGCTGTGAAGCTGAACGGCCTTCAGGCGTCTCTGGCCGATCGCTACCGGATCGAGCGTGAGCTGGGACGCGGCGGTATGGCCATGGTGTTCCTGGCCCACGACCTGAAGCACGATCGACCCGTAGCGCTCAAGGTCCTCCGTCCCGAGCTGGCTCAGGTGTTGGGCCCCGAGCGGTTCCTGCGTGAGATCCGGCTCTCCGCCCGGCTGCAGCACCCGCACATCCTGGCCGTGCACGACTCCGGCGACGCCGACGGGCAGCTCTGGTTCACCATGCCGTACGTCGAGGGCGGGACGCTGCGGGGCCGGCTGCTGCGCGAGAAGCAGCTCCCGCTCGATGACGCGCTGCGCATCACCCGCGAAGTGGCCGACGCCCTCCACTATGCCCACCAGCACGGCGTGATCCACCGCGACATCAAGCCGGAGAACATCCTGCTGAGCGGCTCTCCCACCGGTGACCGCGGGTTGGTCGGTGGAGGGTTCCACGCCCTGGTTGCCGACTTCGGCGTCGCGCGCGCGCTCCCGCACGCATCGGAGGAGCGGCTGACCGAGAGCGGGATCACCATGGGCACTCCGTTGTACATGAGTCCCGAGCAGGCCGTGGCCCAGCGGGACCTCGATGCCCGCACCGACGTCTACTCCCTCGGCTGCGTGCTCTACGAGATGCTCACCGGTGAGCCACCGTACACCGGGCCGAATCCCCAGGTGGTCCTCGCCAAACGGCTGAGCGAGCCGGTTCCGCACCTGCGCACCGCTCGCGAGGTACCGCTCGCCCTCGAACGCGCGGTGACCAAGGCGCTGGCCCGAGCGCCCGCCGATCGGTTCTCCACGGCGGCCGAGTTCGCCGCCGCGCTGCAGCTGGAGCGGTTGACCGAGGGCGGCGACACCACCGCCGCGCCGGCCGGACCTCGCCGGCCGATTGCCCGGCCGGTGGCGGTCGGTCTCACGCTGCTGGTCCTGGGGCTCGGCGGATACGCCGTGCTGCGGTGGGTGAGGCCCGCGGGAGTGGCGCCGTTGGCCTCAGCCGCGGTCCTCCCCTTCGTGGACCTGAGTCCCCAGAAGGATCAGGAGTATTTCAGCGACGGGCTCACCGAAGAGTTGATCACGACGCTGAGTCAGGTGCCGGGACTCCGGGTCGCGGCCCGGACGTCCTCCTTTCAGTTCAAGGGACAGAGTCCCGATGTGCATGAAGTCGGCCGTAGGCTCGATGTCGGCGCCGTGTTGGAGGGGAGCGTGCGCAAGAGCGGGAACCGGCTGCGGGTCAGCGCCCAGCTCATCAGCGTGAAGGATGGATATCAGCTCTGGTCCGAGTCCTACGATCGTGATTTGGCCGACATCTTCGCCGTGCAGGAAGACGTGGCGCGATCCATCGTCGCGGCGCTGCGCCTGCGGCTCGCCCCTGCCGGGGCCACGGCGCTGGCGGTTCGCCCCACCGGCGACCTGCAGGCGTACGACCTGTACTTGAAGGGACGGTTCGCCTGGAATCAGCGGAATAGCACCGCCCTCCCGGAAGCGGTGCGCTACCTGGAACAGGCGGTGGCTCGGGATTCGAGCTTTGCCCGCGCCTGGTCCGCGCTCGCCCAGGCTTACCTCCTCGTCGTCCCCTATGCGGGCGGCGTGCCTGCCGACACGTGGCGGAAGGCCGAGGCCGCCGCCCGCAAAGCGCTGGCGCTCGACAGCACGTCCGCGGAGGCGTACACCGCCCAAGCGTACGGCAACATGATCTACGCCTGGAACTGGGGGGTGGCGGAGCAGAACTTCAAGCGAGCCGTCGCCGCGGACCCCAACGATCCCACCGCCCACCACTGGTACGGCGACTTCCTGGCCGGCCGTGGCCGCCTGGCCGAGAGTCTGGCCGAGATGAGCCGGGCCCACCAGCTGGATCCCTTGTCGCTGCAGATCGGGATCGAGGTGGGATGGGTGCACTACCTCATGCACCAGAACGATTCGGCGGAAGCGCACATCCGCCAGACCCTGGCGCTCGACCCGAACTATGCCCAGGCCCATTACCGGCTCGGCCTGGTCCAGATCCAGCAGCGACGCTACCCCGAGGCCATCGCGTCCATCCGGCGCGCGATCGACTTGGGCGTGTTCTATCCCTATGGCGCCGCCGGGCTCGCCTACGCCGATGCCGCGTCGGGTGATCGGGCGGCGGCAATGAGCATCATCAACGATCTGAAACGACGCTCAGCCCGGGAGCTGGTGCCGCTGGTTCACATCGCCATTGCGTACGGTGCGCTGGGCGACGTGACGCAGGGACTGGAGTGGTTGAACCGCGGTATCGACCAGCACGACATCTATATCCCGGAGAATTTCTTCGATCCGCTGCTGGATCCGCTGCGGAAGGACCCGCGGTTCGACCAAGTATTGACGCGCATGGGTCTCCAGCGGCCGTTGGGCGACTCGTCAGGTGCGTCGCGGACGAAACCTGCAGCTCCCGGCTTGCCCATGGCCGCCGGAGACGTGGTGCGGGCCGCGAGAAAGGCTACCAGCTTGCCGTAGCTGCGACGCGCGACCGCGTCCGCGGTGCTGCGCGCCTGCGCGTCGCCTTCGTTCACGCCATCGGCTCGTAGTACAGCACGACGTTGCCGTTGCCGAAGGCCCGCGTCTTGAGCAGCTTCAAAGCGATCTTCGCTTTGGCTCCCTCGAACAGCGTCCTCCCGTTGCCCAGAACGATCGGATTCACCACGATCTGGAACTCGTCGATCAAGCCCACCTGCGCCAATTGCGACACGATGCTGCCGCTGCCCAGGATCGCCATGTCCGGTCCGGATTCGCGCTTCAGCTTCCGCACTTCCGCCGCGAGGTCACCCTTCACCAGCCGCGTGTTCTTCCACGACGCCTGCTCGAGCGTTCGCGAGAACACGACCTTCGGCATGTTGTTCATTCCTTCGGCCACGGCCGGTGCTCGCTCCAGCGCCGCCGGTGTGGGCCAGAAGCTCGCCATCATCTCATAGGTCACCCTGCCGAACAGCAGCGCGCCGCCGCCGCTGGCATTGCTCGCCGCGAAGGCATTCCACTCCGGATCCTGCTTGTGGGCCCAGCTCATGTCGCCGTTGGCGTCTACAAAGTACCCGTCCAGCGACACCTGATTGAACACGGCCAATTTTCTCACGATGATCCTCCTCGGGAAGAGCGGATCTCGGTAATGAGGTCGTCGAGGCTCTTCTCCATGATGGGACGCACCTCGACGACGCCAGGCAACGCGGTCGGGCAGCGGGCCGCCCACGAGATCGCCGCATCGAGATCGGCCACGTCGATGATATGGAAGCCGGCGAACTGCTCTTTCGAGTCGGCATAGGGGCCGTCCAGCACCTGTGTCTTGCCGTTGACGACCCGCACGGTGATCGCCGCCGCGGAGGGGTGCAGGCCGTGGCCGCTCTTCAGGACGCCCGCCTTCGCCATGGCCTCCACGTAGGTTTTGTAGGCTCCGAGCCAGCGCTCCGCCTCGGCTGGTGGTATCGTGGGCCAGCCGGCCTCGTTCACATAATCCATCAGGATGTATTGCATGTGCAGCCTCCATCTGGGTGCGGGGGCGGGCGCCGTGGCGCCAATGCAATGACGGTCGAGCCCCCGTGATTCGGACAGCCATGACCATGAGTGGCCCTGACCAACGTACCTGAATTGGCTCTACCACTCAGGCCACTTCGCCGGGTAGTTTGCGGCGCATGATCGACGCGCGACCCACCACGCTCGAGGGCGGCGGCATCCGTCTCGAGCCGCTCACCGACGACCATCACGCCGCGCTCGCCGCCGCGGCGGCCGATGGCCGACTGTGGGAGCTGTGGTTCATCGCCGTGCCCCCGCCCGAGGGGATGCGGGCCTACGTGGCCGAGGCGCTCAAGGGGCAGCGGGAGGGTCACATGCTCGCCTGGGCCGTGCGCGACCTGGCGAGCGGCACCATCATCGGCTCGACGCGCTATCACGACATCGTTCCCGGCCTCGATCGCGTGGAGATCGGGTACACCTGGTACGCGCAACGCTGTCACCGCACCCACGTCAACACGACCTGCAAGCTGCTCCTGCTCCGCCACGCGTTCGACACGCTCGGCTGCAAGGTCGTGGGCCTGCGCACGGACACCTTCAATTTTCGCTCGCAGCGGGCCATCGCGGCGCTGGGGGCGAAGCAGGACGGCGTGATCCGGCATTACGGCCTGCGGCGCGACGGCTCCGTGCGTGACGTGGTGATGTACAGCATCCTCGCCGCGGAATGGCCGGACGTCCGGCGGCACCTCGAGCTGCGGCTCGCGCGCCACGCCGCGGCCAGGGACGCCTAATCGACTCTGCGGTGATCCCTATTCCGGAGCTGACCACATGACGACCCCCATCATGCCACCTGCGACCCAGCCGCGCCGGGTGGGGCGCAGCACGGCCGCGGTCCTCACGGGGTTCATCGCCGTGTTCGTCCTTTCGCTCGGCACCGACCAGGTGCTGCACATGCTCCACGTGTATCCGCCGTGGGGACAGCCGATGACCGACGGGCAGTTCCTTCTGGCGACGGCCTATCGCGTCGTCTACACCGTCGCGGGCGGCTACGTCACGGCGCGGCTCGCCCCCCACGCCCCGCTGCGTCACGCCCTGGTGTTAGGGGGTGTCGGGCTCCTCTTCGGCGCGGCCGGGGTGATGGTCGCGATCGCCAAGCCCGGCCTCGGGCCGCTCTGGTATCCGATCGCCCTCGTAGTCGCCGCTGTGCCCTGTTCCTGGCTCGGCGGGGTGCTGCATCGCCGCAGGGCGCACTCTGGCACGTAGAGAGGAAACCTGTATGCAGAAGATCACCCCGTTCTTGTGGTTCGACGGCAAGGCCGAAGAGGCGATGAATTTCTATGTCTCGATCTTCAAGAATTCGAAGGTCGGGCGCGTGACGCGCTATGGCGAAGGAGGCCCGGGCCCGAAGGGGACGGTGATGTTGGCGACATTCCAGCTCGAGGGGCAGGAATTCTTCGCCCTGAACGGCGGCCCGCAATTCACCTTCACGCCGGCGATTTCGTTCTTCGTGAGCTGTGAGACGCAGCAAGAAGTGGACGAGCTGTGGGCAAAGCTCTCTGCCGGAGGTGAACCGCAACGATGTGGTTGGCTCAAAGACAAGTATGGTCTATCGTGGCAGATCATTCCTTCCATCTTGGGGAAGCTGCTGCAAGACAAAGACGCTGAGAAAGCCAAGCGGGTCATGCAGGCCATGCTGCAAATGGACAAGATCGACATCAAGCGCTTGCAGCAGGCGTACGACCGGGGCTAGGGGCTCGGCTGGTGGCGTCGGGCGAATAGAAGTCGAGGACAGAATCGGCTCTTCACGATCGTTTCACACCTGAATCACTCGACCACAACAAGATTGTGACGTCACGTCATCTCGACCACGAAGTTGACTCGAGATGATACGGACCTGCCTCGTATTGGAGCTGCCGGCTTTGTGGGCTGGGTCACGTGCTCCGTTGCATAGTGATGCGTAATCCGGAGTTGCCGATTGGTCCGTGGCGGCACCCGGCTTGCCCAGACCAGAGCCGACTATACCCCTTTCGGAGCCTGGCCTGATGCGGATTCATCGATCTAGATCCATTCCCGCGATTGCCGCTCTCGTGGTGATCGTTCTGGCGGCCGCGTGCGGCAACAGCACCGGCCCGCTCGCGCCGTTTCAGCCGCAAATCAGCAACGTCGCGGATAATTTTCAGTTCCAGGCCACGGGCGTGACGAACGTGACCTGGACGTTTACGTACGCCTGGGCGAATTCCGGAGACAGCGCGACCGTGAACCAGTCGACCACCGTGACCGGGGGCTCAGCTACGCTCACGATCTCCGACAACAACGGCACTCAGCTCTACTCCCAAGCGCTCAGCGCCAATGGGACCTTTGGGATGACCAAGGGGGTTCGGGGGAGCTGGACCATCAAGGTGGTGTTCACGAACTACAGCGGCACCGTGAACTTCCGGGTGCAGAAGGCATAGCCCCGCACGCCAAACGCCCTGGAAAGAAAGCCTCACACCGCCTTCACATCCGATTCTTGTCGTCCGGCGCAAGCTCCATCGGACACATGAGAGGGGAGGGTGGTGACATGGAGAAGATCCGAATCGAGCAGCACAGTTTCGTGGGGAGCCTGTGGTTCGCCGCCTGGCTGTTCACGATCGGCTATCTGCACCTGGCGTTCTTGAAGGCCGTCCTCGCGGTCGTGGTGTGGCCCTACTACCTCGGCGTGGCGTTGAGCTCGGCGCTGCCACACTGATTGGAAGCCGGCTTAGCGGACGTCGAATCGGTACAGCGCCACGGCGTTGTCGCGCAGCACCATCCGCGCCAGCGCCCGGGCCCGCGCCGGCCCGATGTCGCCGTCCCGCAGCATGGCGGTGAGCGCCATGCCGAGGGCGCGCCGCGCGGTCGTCGCCGCGACGTAAGCCCCTTCCTCCCAACCCTGATCGGGCCCGCCGTCGAAGGCGTCGGTCCCGAACAGCACCTTGTCCGGCCACCGCGCCAGCAAGTGTCGCAAAACCATGGCCAGCTCGGCCGGCGTGAGCATCAGGTCCAGCATCGAGATGTCGGCATAGACGTTCGGCTTGCCGAGCATCGCTTCGGTCTCCCCCACGGCCGGCCAACCTCCGTGAATCAGCACGAAGCTCGTGCCGCGCAGCGTGGAGTCGTTGAACACGGGCTCGAGCAGCGCGGGCGTGGCGCCGCGCGTGGCGTAAAAACCGCCGAAGGTCTCGAGCACGTGCAGGTGGACCGCCAGGCCAAGGCGCCCCGCTTCGCGCGCGATGACGCGAAACAGATAATCCGCGAGCGCCTTGTATTCGGCGGTCGTGGGTGGGCCGCCGGCGACGTAGCGCGCGTACACCGTCCGCGCGAGCGCGGAATCGGGGTCGGCGAAATCGAGCGGCCGCAGATAGGCCACCTCGAACTTGATCGCGATCGCACCGGCCTCGCGCTGCCGCCGCAGCGTGGGGACGACGACCGTCGCCACGTAGGCGTCGAGGGTTGCGGGCGGTGCGTCGAGCCCCCCACCCAGGTCACGGAGGTAACGGCGGAGCAGGGCGGCCTCCTTGGGATAGAGCGATCTCGTGTCCGGGGTGCGGGCCGCCTCGAGCCGGGTGTCGAGCGGAAACAACAGCGCGTCGTCGAAGGGCACCCAGCGGAATCGCGGCGGGGCGAGGCCTGGCCCGAGCGCAATGCGGTTGGCCAGCATCACGTCGATCCCCGCGCGGTCGAGCGCCCACGCCGGGAACTGCTCGCCGCGCTCGCGCTGCGCACGGGCCCGGGCGGCCGCGAGTGACGCGCGGGTCGGCGCGCCCCCCCCTCCCGCCACGCCGGCAGCTCCCGCCCCGTATAGCGCGCGCGCCGCCGCGGACCACACCGGCGCCTCGAGCGTGAGCCGCCAGGGCAGCGGAAACGGCGGAATCCCATCGAGCGGCAGCACGTCGAACTCGGTGTCGGCCGGCGCGCCCGGAGCCACCGGCCGCATCGGGTGCGCGTGGTTGTCGATGGCTCGGATCGTCGCAATGTAGGCCGCTAGGCCTGGATCGACCGGTGTCTGCGCGCTCACGACGCGGCAGGCGGCCAGCAGAGCCATTGTGACAGTGCGACACGGCGCAAGGCGGCACATGGCGGGAAAGGATGCGCGGCCCGTCAGGAGCGCGCAACGGGACCTCACCGCATGCCCGTCGAGGGCGTACATTCAACGGAGCACCGGGTGGCATTCCCCGCCCGCGACGGATGACCGGTCCGACCCCTACCCACTTCGGAGGGACCATTGACGCCCACACAACTGAAGCGCGAGCTACGCCGCATCGCCTGGGGCCAGGCGCAGCTTGCCCACAAGCTCGGTGTGTATCCAACTGAAGTCCGAGAATGGCTCGCGGGCAAGGAGCCAGTGCCGGAGGTAGTCGCTTCGGACATCCGCCATCTACCTTCGCACAATCTGCGCACACCCCGGCAGTCGTAGAATCGACGGGCGATGGTGACCCCCCCTTCCCCCCTGGGCCGCGGCAGTAGTTCTGCCGCATGATAGACCCGCTCTCCCGTCGGGATTGGCTGAAGGTCGTCGGCGCTGCGGGCGCGGGGGCGCTCATCCCTCCCGGGGGAGGGGGGGGGGCCGTCGGCGCCGATCCGCCGGTGGAGAGCCAGCCCGTTCTCCCACTCACCTCGACGAGCGAATTGTTCGTGCCCCCTCGCGGGCGCGCGTTCCAGCGATTCAGCTTCGACTTTCCCGAACCGTCCGTGGAGTACGCGGGGATGCGCTTCGGCTTCCTCGTCTTCTCTCGGGAGAACGCGTATGGCCTCGACGCCGGCCGGATGACGGCGGTGGCGACGGCCGACGGCCTCGAGGTGACGGCCACCGGGCTCGTGTGGGCGGGCGGCCAGGAGCGCGCCCCAGGCCGCGTGGTGGCGCGGCTGCGGACCGTCGCGGGCAGCGGCGCCGTCGAGTGGGACGTGACCGCCGAGATGGACCAGCCCATCAAGGCGGTCACCACCGTGCTCCGCGGCGTGCCGCGCGGCAAGCTCTCCAACGGCGGGGCGGAGCCCTTCGACCCTCAGGACGATGAGGTGTTGTTCGGCTATCCCTTCGGAGGCGGCGACTTGTTCGGCGGCAATACCGCGTGGGGTATGGGGACGCCGCTCGTCCTGGTCCAGAGCGGCGGTCAGGACGTCCTCGCGCTCTCCTCACTCGACGACCGCGTACGCACCAAGCGCTTCTACTTCCAGCCGGGCGAACGGGGATATCGCGTCGAGCTGGTCCACGAAGTCGAGGGGTGGCTCGACCAATCCCGCGTTCAGGTTCCGACGTGGCGCGCGGGCCGCGCCACCACGTTGGAGACCGCGGTGGCGCCGCACTACGCCCACATCGAGCGGGCCTATCGGTTCCCCCGCTGGGAATCGCGCGAGGACGTGCCGGGCTGGCTGCGGCAGACGGCGCTCGTGGTCACGCTGCACGGGATGCACTACACGGGGTACGTCTTCAACGACTTCGCCAGAATGCTGACGATTCTGCAGTGGATCGCGACGCAAATCCCCGCCGAGCGCGTGCTCGTGTTTCTCTCGGCCTGGGATGGGCGCTACTACTGGGACTACCCCACCTACCGCCCCGCCGATCGCCTCGGTGGCTCGGCGGGGTTCCGCCGGCTCGTGCTGGAGGGCCGGCGGCTCGGTTTCCGGTTCATGCCGATGTTCGGCGCCAACGCCGCCAACCGCCGCCAGCCGATGTTCTCCCAGATCGCCGACGCGGCCACGGCCAAGGTGGACGGGGACCGCTTCGACTTGAACTGGGTAGACTGGGACAACGACCGTCACCAGGAGGGCTGGCTCTCCTACATGAACCTGGGCGTGGAATCGTGGCGCCAGTGGCTCACCGCGCGCATCGCGGACACCGTCGATTCCTACGGCGTGGACGCCTACTTTCTCGACATCGTCGGCGGGTGGACCAACAACACGCGCGCGGATATGCACGACGGGACTCGCCGGCTGGTCGCCGACCTGCGCGGGCGCTACCCGCACGTACTCGCGTGCGGTGAGTTCCTCTACGACGCGCTGCTCGAGTTCATTCCGCTGTACCACGTGTACTCACCGCGGGCCGTCCCGTTCGCACGGTTCTTTTCGCATCTTTCCCACCCGGCGCCGGGGCGGGGCTCGAGTGGGGTGCACGAGTCGGGGTTCAGCCGCTGGGACGCCGCGACGCTCGCGCTCTCCAAGCGCGACGGCCTGATCCCCACCCTGATGGTGGTGGACGACACATTCACGCAGTATCGAGACCAAATTGCCGCGGTGATCGCTCGGGCCAAAGCATGGGGGGGAGGGTCGTGATGACACGTCGTGACGTTCTCGCTGCACCGGTGACGGACGCTGGCCGTACCGTTCTGCTCGCCCTCGCGGTCGCGCTGCTCATTCCACGCGCGGCGCCTGCCCAACAGCCCGTCCCGGCGGCTCCTCCTCCGCAAGTCCGTGCCGGGGTGCCCGACACCTCGCCGTTCCGCGTGCTGGACCTGACGCCGCCCAATCCCTACCGCGCGGCCTCCGGGATGCCGGGGCCGTCGTACTGGCAGCAGCAAGCCGACTACTCGATCCGCGCCTCGCTCGACACGGCGACGCACACGATCCACGGCGAAGAGACCATCCGGTACACGAACAACTCGCCCGACACGCTGCGGTTCGTGTGGCTTCAGCTCGACATGAACAATGGCTCGCCCGACACGCGGTTCGCGCCGCTCGCGAACCCGCGGGCGCGGCAAGAGCCCGGGTTCCGCGCCGGCGCCACGATCGAGCGAGTTGCGGCGGTGCGGGCGGCTGCGCCGCGCGGCCCCGCCCGGCCGGCGACCACACCGCTCACCTGGCGCGTCAACAGCACGATGATGCGGGTCGATCTCGACCGGCCGCTGCCGCCGCACGGCGTCGCCTCGTTCGCCATCGCCTGGCACCACCAGATCCCGCGCAACGGCCGGACTGGGCGGGAGCAGTTTCCTCAGGGCTCCCTCTATCAGGTGGCGCAGTGGTACCCACGGATGGCGGTGTACGACGACGTGCGCGGCTGGAACACCGACCAGTACATCGGCGCCGAGTTCTACCTCGAGTACGGCGACTTCGACGTCACGCTCACGCTGCCGGCGGGTTACACGGTGGCGGGCACCGGGGTGCTGCGCAACGCGGTCCAAGTGCTTCCGGCGACGCTGCGCACCCGTCTCGCCGTCGCGGCGCGCGCCGATACGATCGTGCGCATCATCACCGCCGGTGAAGTGGGTACGCCCGCCGTGCTCCCCCCCGGCTCCGGGACGACCAGGACCTGGCACTTCACCGCGACCAACGTGCGTGACTTCGCCTGGGGCGCGGCCCCCAACTTCCTCTGGGACGCCACCAGCTGGGACGGCATTCTCATGCAGGCGTTCTATCCTCCCACCGTCGCCGACGTGTGGCGGACGGCGGCGGACATGAACCGCCACGCCGTGATGATTCACTCCCGCTGGTTCCACTACCCATGGCCCACGGCCATCAGTGTCGAGGGGCCGGTGGGCGGTATGGAATACCCGATGATCACCTTCGACAACGCCGAGGACGAGAAGGAGCTGTATTACACGATCGCGCACGAGCACGGGCACGAGTGGTTCCCGATGATCGTGGGCAGCAACGAGCGCCTGTACGCGTGGATGGATGAGGGGTTCAACACGTTCATCGACTGGTTCAGCTTTCGCGACCGCTACCCGACCGACACGACCCGCTATCAGTCATTGGAGTTCGGGTCGATGCGCGCCTACCAGGCGTTCCTGCGCAGCTACCGCGGCGCCGAGTCGCCGATCATCGAGACGCAGGACCGCTCGCCCAACGGCCTGATGAGCGGCTGGAACGCATACGGCAAGCCGGCGGTGGCCCTGCATTTCCTCCGCGAGCAGGTGGTGGACTCGGGCGCCTTCGACGACGCCTTCCGCGAATACGTGCGCCGCTGGGCCTTCAAGCACCCGCAGCCCGCCGATTTCTTCCGGACGATGAACAACGCGTTGGGCGAGGACCTGTCGTGGTTCTGGCGCGGCTGGTTCCTGCGCTCCGACCACCTCGACCAGGCGGTGGACTCCGTGGTCCAGCGCGACAGCGCTGGCCAGACGCTCACTGCGGTCTTTCTCTCCAGCCGCCTTGAAATGGTCGCGCCGGTCGAGCTGCTCGTCGGCTACGGCGACGGCTCGGCGCGCACGATCAAGCTGCCGGTCGAGACGTGGCGGCGCGGCCAGCGGGCGGTGTGGGGGCAGCTCACGCCGGCGGCGGCGAAGCCGGTCCGGATCACGATCGACCCGCGTGGAGTGTATCCGGACGTGGATCGGACCAACAACGTGTGGCCGGGGGGCGGGGGAGGACCCTAGGGGACCTGGCGGTCTCCGGCTCCTCACGTAGTTTCCCGGGCGATGTCACCTCACCGTCCGTCCTCGCCCCGCTACGCGGAACGCCGCGCGAGCCAGGACCGCCGCTCCGGCCGGGACCGCCGCGCGATCACCGAGCGCCGCTCGGCCAAGGATCGCCGGCGTGAGAATGAGCGCCGTCGCGCCTCCATCACCGTCGAGAGCCGGCCCAGCGCGCAGCCGGGCGTGCTGATGGAGATCCGGCTCGTCACCCGGCGCCGCATCAGCGACCGCCGGCGGATGCCCGATCGGCGGCAGCGGCTCGGCTGAGCGGAGGGGTGGGGGGCTCGGAAGGACCCGCTCGAGGCTCGCCCCCTCCTGACATTCTCCTGACCGAAGAGTAGTCGCCTCCCTGCAACCTTCCGTTGTGCCCGGGCGTCGAATCAGTATCCCCAGCTTCAAAGGCCCCGAGTGTCGAGAACGCTCGTCCTGCTGACGGTGCTGAGCGCCGTCGTCGTCCTCTCTGCGCCCGCGGTCGCGCAGAACAACCATCCGACTCCTCCCCCCGTGGTTCGCGCGGTCCCCCTCGAGGGCGAAATCCGGCTCGACGGCCGGCTCGATGAAGCGGTCTGGCACACCGCCCCCTTCGCCACCGACTTCCGACAGAACCAACCCCATGAGGGCCAGCCCGCCACCCAGCGCACCGAGGTCCGCTTCGCGTTCGACGCTGCGGCCCTCTACGTAGGGGCGCGGATGTTCGACGATCGCGGGGCGGCCGGGGTTCAGACCCGTCTGGTGCGCCGGGACGGCAGCGCCAACGCCGACTACCTCGAGGTGATCTTCGACACCTACCACGACCACATCGGCCGCCTGTTTTTCACGGTGAATCCCTCGGGCGTGCGCAGCGATGCGAACGGGCTGGGCGGCGGCGGGGACGACTCCTGGGATCCGGTGTGGGAAGTGAAAACCGCGATCGACTCGCTCGGGTGGACGGCCGAGATGCGGATTCCGTTCTCGCAGCTCCGGTTTCCGACCACCGCCGATCCGCAAACCTGGGGCCTCCAGATCTGGCGCCAGGAGAACCGGCTGAACGAGCTGTCGCAGTGGGCGTTCTGGGGACTCACGGAGCAGGGGGGGCCGCCGCGCTTCGGGCACCTCGAGGGTCTGGTGATTCGGAGCGCGCCGGGCCGGGCGGAGTTCCTTCCCTACATGGTCGGGCGGTCGAGCAACGTGCCGGTGAGCGATCCGACCGATCCGTTTCAGAAGGCGCACAGGGTGGATGGCCGGGGCGGGCTCGATGCGCGGGTGTTGCTCACATCCAACCTCACGCTCAACGCCACTGTCAATCCCGATTTCGGCCAGGTGGAAGTGGATCCGGCGGTGGTCAACCTCAGCGCGTTCGAGACCTTTTTCGACGAGCGCCGGCCGTTTTTCGTCGAGGGCGCGGGCTACTTCGGGTTTGGCGGCTTCAACTGCTTCTTCTGCTCGAACGTGTCGAGCCTGTCGTCGTTCTACACGCGGCGCATCGGACGCTCGCCTGAGGTCCCAAGCAACGCCTACGCCGCGGGCGGCGTCTACGCCGACGTACCGGAGAACACGACGATTCTGGGCGCCGCCAAGCTCACCGGCCGCACGCCGTCGGGCTGGTCGATCGGGACCCTCGATGCGGTCACCCGCCGGGAGCGCGCCACGTTCCAGCGGAGCGACGGCACCCGCGGTGAGGCCACCGTCGAGCCATTCACGAACTACTTCGTGGGCCGTGTGGCGAAGGACCTGCGCGGCGGCGCCACGGTCATCCGCGTGCTCGGCACGTCGGTGGTGCGCAGCCTGGACGAGCCCTACCTCGCCGATCGGCTGAGCCGCCATGCGGAATCCTTCGGCGCCTCGACCGACATGTGGTTCCGGAACCGCGACTACCATCTCATGGCCCAGGCGGTGGGCACGTCGGTCTCGGGCGACACCGCGGTGGTCAACCGCCTGCAGCGCTCCAGCGCGCGCTACTTCCAGCGCCCCGACCGCGGCAACGGCACGAACGGGCTGTTCAGCGACGCGTACGATCCCCGGCGCACGTCGCTGCGCGGCCTCGGCGCCTACGCCCGGTTCGCCCGGGAGCAGGGCAAGCTGCTGTGGGAGATCTCCACCAACCTGCGGACGCCGGGATTCGAGAACAACGACATCGGGTTTCTCTCCCGTGCCGACTACTGGTGGATGAGCGGAAACCTGTTCCGCCAGTGGACCAAACCGACCCGTTGGTACCGCCAGCTGCTGCTTATCGTCGGCGGGCAGCAGCAGTACAACTTCGACTGGGACTTGACCGACCGGCAGGTGCAGCTGTTCGCCTACCTCCAGCCGCACAACTATTGGGACGTGAACATGTTTTACATTCACCGGCCCAGCCTGCTCGACGACCGCCTGAGCCGCGGCGGCCCGGTGCTGCGCCGGCCCGGCGTCGACGTCTGGGCGAGCAACATCTCGACGGACTCCCGCAAGCCGGTGGTGGTGAGCCTGAACGACGAGGTGGCACGCAACGGCGACGGCCTGGTCAGCCCCAACGCCAGCCTCACCCTGCACCTGCGGCCGGCGTCCAACATCTCGCTGTCCTTCGGGCCCTCCTTCAGCCACGACGCGAGCGGCGCCCAGTACGTCACTGCCATCGCCGACCCGACCGCGACGGCGTTCTCCGGGCAGCGCTACGTCTTCGCCGACCTGGTGCAGAACACCGTCGCGATGGACACGCGGTTCAGCGTCACCTTTTCCCCGAACCTGACGCTCGAGCTGTTCGCGCAGCCCCTGATCGCCAGCGGCCACTACTCCCGCTTCAAGGAGTACGCGGTCCCGCGCGGGCTGCGCCGATTGGTGTACGGGGTGGACGTAGGGACGGTCACACCCGTGGCGGCCGGCGATTCGATCGACCCCGATGGCGCGGGTCCGGCGGGGTCGTTCGTGATCCCGCCGCTCGACTTCACCTTCCGGTCGCTGCGGGGAAACGCCGTGCTGCGCTGGGAGTATCGGCCCGGCTCGACGCTCTATCTCGTCTGGACCCGCAGCGGTGAGTCGTCGCTCTCGCGGGGCAGCATCGATTTCGGGGACGACGCCAGCGCGCTGTTCCGTGGGCCGTCGCAGAACATCTTCCTCATCAAAGTCAGCTACTGGCTCGGGATCTGACGGAAAGGGCCAGCCCGCATCGGGCTGGCCCTCCCGCCTCCTTCTGCATCTACTGCATCTTCCTCGCGGACAGCTGCAGCAGGTCCCCGAGCGCGACCAACCGCTCGGCCCAGTACTGCTTCACCCGGGTCGCCGCCGCACGGTCGGTGAGCCGGCCGTGCTGGATCTGCACCTGGCTCTTCGCCACGCCTTTCCGGGTGAAGTTCAGCGCGACCAGCGTCCCATCCGGCCAGCCGATCCGCATCGATTTCCCCCGGGTCGCCGTGCGGACGGTAAGGTCGACCCCGGGCAACCAGCGCGCCCGCGAGCGGCGGTCGCTCCAGGCCCGGTACAGCCGGGCGAGGGGCGCCGCGAACACCTTGCTCTTCGTCGCCTCGTAGCCGCCGTCGCGGCGCTGACCGATGGCGCGCAAGCCCTTGATCCGCTCGTAGCCCACCGTGACCATCTGGGTCCACCAGTCCTGCACCTTGAACTTCTCGTGCACGTACGCGGTGATCTCGCGGTGCGGCCAGGCTTCGGCGCCGACATGGTCGAGCGCCTTGACCCAGCGCTCCCAGGTGCATCCCGTGCTCGCCTTGACCGCGGCATCGCTCATACCGGCGAGCTTCGCGTAGTCGGCGCGGGCCGCCGGGGGGCGGCCGGCGGGAGCAGGGAACGGCTGTTTCGTGAGGAGATGTGCGCGGGCGGTGGTGTAGGATTCGCCCGTCTTCTGCATGCGCCCGCGAACCAGGCGCTTGAAGTCCTTATTGGTCGTCATGGTCTCGGTCCTTTGGTCGGGCCACGGGCCAGACGCCCCCCAGCAGCGACGCTCCGTGGCGACGCAAAGGTCTCCGATGATGCGGATCCGGGAGTCTGCCCCCCTTTGCCTCACGAGGACCCCCGCTGGGGGAGGGTCGAAGAGGTTGGGCGTGGATCGCCGCCCGCGCTCCTAGCATGCGACCGATGGGGTGCCGCGTCAAGACCGGCGCCTCTCAGCGCGCCACCCGATTCCGTCCGTCGCGCTTGGCGCGATACAACGCCTCGTCGGCGCGCCGCAACACGGCGTCGAGCGCCGTATCGCCGGCCGAACAGCTCGCCACCCCGACCGACATCGTCATCCCGACGCCTCCCGGCGGGGCGGTGGGGACCGGGATGCGCATCGCCTCCAGCGCCGCGCGCAGCCGCTCGGCGAACGCCGTCGCCCCGGCCGCGTCCGTCTCCGGCAGCAGCATGGCGAACTCCTCGCCGCCGAGCCGCGCGGCCACGTCGGCCCCGCGCCGGTGCTCGCCCAGGAGCCGGGCCGTGGCCTGGAGCACCGCGTCCCCCGCGGCGTGGCCGTAGCGGTCGTTGATCGCCTTGAAGTGGTCCAGATCGATCACGAGCACGCTGGCCGGACGCTGATACCGGACGACGCTCTCGAGCAGCTGCGCTCCGGCGAGCACGAATTGACGCCGGTTGGCGATGCCCGTGAGGGGATCTTCGCTGGCCAGCCGCTCCACGCCGCGCTCGTACATGAAGATGCGCCGGTACAGGCGGTCGAATGCCCACAACGTGAACAGGGAAAGGCCGCCGGCCGGCAGGATCAGGGTGTTGTACTTGGCGAAGAGAAACCCCGGCACGAAGCCCGCGAGGGCCGCCGCGTTCGGGGCGAGGAGGACCACGGAGAGACCGATCACCTGGTCCCGGAACCGCAACGGGAGACTGATGACGAGCAGCCCGAGCACGTAGAACATGTACCCGCCGATCCCGTACACCAATCCGCCCTCGAGTCTCCTGAGAATGGCGAGCCAGAACACTTCCGTGCTCAGGGCGCAGGCGTACAGCAGCACGGTGAAGGAGACGAGGCCCACCCGCCGCCACCGCAGCGCGACGACGCACGGCAGCAGGCAGGCGGCCATCCCGACGCGGAGCAGGAGCGTGTGTGGAGCCGCCGCGGGGTCGATCACCCAGTCCCAGGCCCACAGCCCGATGATCAGCGGCGGCAGCGTCAGCATCGTGCGCTGCGTGTAGCGCCGCAGCTCCTCGAACTTCCGGACGTGGTAGATGTCCTCCTCGGCCGCTTCGAAGCGGCCGCTGGCGCGCGGCGGAGGCTGCGCGGCGCGCGCGATCAGGGAGGGGGAGGGAGACGGCGAGTCGGAGAGCATGTCGGGCGCCCCGACACGACGACCCCCCGAGCGCACTCAGGGGGTCGTGTGATGCGGAGTCCGCCTCGCTTCAGGGCGTGCGGGGACGAGCGGTGGGCGGCAGCAGCCCGTTCAGGCGCAAATAATTGGCCATCTGGCTGTAATGGTCGGCCCAATCCGCCACGGTGACCATGATGACCGTCGCCCGGGACACCTGCCGGCCGCCGAAGAAGGGCAGCTGCTCGCCGAGCTTGGAATCGTCGACCTTCGCGAGCGCGGTCTCGCAGAACTGGAACGTCTCCTTGAGGCGTGCCACGAGCTTGTCCTTGGTGTCCGTCGAGTCCACCTTGGCGCGATCGGGTGCCTTCACTCCGGCGAGTGTCCCACACAGATAGTCGTTGCCCTCGGCCAGGTGCACCACGATCTGCGCGACGCTCATCTGCGCCGGGGTGGGCCGGTAGCCGTACTTGTCGGCCGGCACGGCTTCGACCGCTGCAATCAGGTTCGGCGCCACTCGCTGCTCGTTGGAGCGAAGGGCGTCGGCCACGGGATTGGCCGTGCCCTGCGCGGCGGCCAACCGTGGAAGGGCAGCGACGGCAAGGGCCAAGGCGTAAGCGCGTGCTTTCATGAATGGAACTCCGGATCGGGGAGCCTTCATTCTGTACTCGGTGACGCAGGGCTGCAACCCCCGGCGCCGGCCATGCATCTTCCCTGTCTGTGATGCGACTATCCGCAACAGCCCGCTGGGCTCCGACCCTGTTCCTCGCCGCATCTCTCCACGCTCAGCAGATGGCCGATCCCGACTTTCACCCCGTCATCGCCCATCCGGCCTATCGCGACGGCGGTCCCCCCCTCCCCCTCCCCCCCCGGGTCGCGATCGACCAGGCGCACGCGAACTTCCACACCGCGGGCGGCCGCTACCGGCCGTTCGCCGACCTGCTGCGGCTCGACGGGTATCGCGTCGACAGCAACACGGCGGCGTTCACCCCTGACGGGCTTCGCGGCGTGGACGTGCTTGTGATCGCCAACGCGCGCGGCGGCGAGGACCCCACGACGTTCGACCAGCCGGCGTTCACTCCCGAGGAAGTCCGGATCGTACACGATTGGGTCGAGGCGGGCGGGTCGCTGCTGCTCATCGCGGACCACGCGCCGTTCGGCGCCGCCGCGGAACGCCTGGCGCAGGCGTTCGGCGTGGGCATGGGGAAGGGGTTCACCCAGGATCGTGCGCCGGGCCACTCGGCCGGGAACCCCACCTTCCTGCGGTTCTCGCGGGAGAACGGTCTGCTCGGCGACCATGCGATCACGCGCGGACGGGAGCCGTCCGAGCTAGTCACGACCGTTCAGACGTTCACCGGCCAGTCGTTGGTCCCGCCGCCCGGGGCGACGGTGCTGCTCGCTCTCGCCTCCACGGCGCAGGACCGCCCGTCGCGGGCGCGCGCCGAGCCGACCGCCCCGGAAATGCTCACCTCCGCGGCGGGTCGCGCCCAAGGACTTGCCCTCATCGCCGGCGGGGGACGAGTCGTCGTACTCGGCGAAGCCGCGCTGCTCTCCGCCCAGGTCATCCACATCCCGGGCATCTCCGTGACCCGCATGGGCATGAACGTGCCGGGCTCGGACGATCAGCAGTTCGCTCTCAACATCCTGCATTGGCTTTCGCGCCTGCTCGACTGACGGACGTCAGTGCCGCTGGGGCGATACCTGGGCGGACCCGGTATAGATGAAGTCGCCGAGTGGGGAATCGTCGTCATTCGCCGCGTTGGCCGCGACGTGGAACACGACGGCGCCGCGAGGCTGAGCCGGGGCAGTCCAGTGGAACGTCCAGCGTGCCGCGCTCGCTCCCGTCGTGATGGCCGTGCCCGCGAGGGTGTGTCCGATGTAGCTCACGTGGGTGATGCTATCGATGACCACCGCCGTGCGTCCGTCGTCCGGCGCGAGGACGCCCGCCTGCCTGCCCGCGGCGTCGCCTGCGGCAAAGCGCGCCGCGAGCTGGAAGCCGCCGCGCAGCATTCCCACCCGGCGCAGCGAGACCTCCAGCTCGTAGGTGCGGTTCGGCGCGTAGCCGTCGGGTACGCCGCCGATCGCCACCTCGACCCCCCCTCCTCCCCCCGGCTCGTTGAGGTCGGCGTCGGAGTGGCATTGCCGGCAGGTGGGCTCGCCGAACCCCCCGGTGTGGGCCAGCGGGGGCCCGTCCTTGCGAAGCGAGGGGCGAGCCGCCGCCGCAAGCATGGCGCCGGCCGCGAAGAGCGCGCCGAGTCGGCTACGGGACGGTGGTCGCAGCACCCGGCGGAAGCTGGGCCCGGCCGATCGTGTTGTTGTCGCTGCCGAACCAGATGACGTGCTGGCGCGGGTCGAAAACCATGTTGCGAACGGTGCCGCCGCCGCTCGGCACGTCGGCCGCCGGCAGGAACTTGCGCGCGCGGGTATCGAAGCCGACGAATCGGTTCGGCTGCGCGCCCGTTTCCACCACCCAGATGCGGTCCCGATCGTCCACCGCGACGGCGTAGGGGCGGGACGTCCCGCCACCCGGCAGCGGCCATTCCTCGACCCGTTTCGTGCGGGGGTCGAAGCGCCCCAGCATCCCTCCGGCATAGTCCCCGTACCAGACGGCGCCGTCGGAGGTGATGGCCATGCGGCGCGGCCGCGCCTCGGCCCGCGACAGCGGATACTCGGTCAGCTGGAACGTCGCCGGATCCACAGTGCCGATCTTGTTCGTCCCGAACTCGACGAACCACGGCCGGCCGGAGCCGTCGAGGGCGATGCCGTAGGGCCGGGCCCGCGGCGTCGCCATCGGGACGAGCCGCACTTGGCCCGTGGCCACCGTCACTTTGCCGACGAAGTTGCCGCCCTGCACGGTGAACCAAATGTCGCCGTTGCGGTCCCAGACCATGGTGTGGGGATCGCGCGCCGCCGAGTCCGGCATGGCGATCCGCCGGATGCTGCCGTCCCGCGGGTCGAGCCGGCCGATGTGCGATGACGCGTTCCCGGAGTACCACACGATGCCCGCGGAGTCGAGGATCAGGTTGTGGGGCCCGGTCCCCGGCGCGAGGTCGAACTTCTTGAACTCGCCGGAGCCGGGATCGAGCACGCCGACGTAGTCGCCTTGCTGCCCGACGAACCACACCCGTCCCTGGCGGTCGAGATAGGGGTCGCGCGGGCGCGAGCGCGCCCAGGGGACGGTCCATTCGCGGATCGCCGGGGGCTGGGGGGCGGGCGCTGCGCCTTGCGCCAGGCCGGGGGGCGGGCTCAGGGCGACAGCCAGCGAGCCGGCGAGAACGATGGAAGGGAAGCGGGTCATGGGAGCTCCTCCGCGGCGGTTCGGGCAAGCTTACGTCTCACGGCGCTCCCGCGCGAGGGCGTATATTCCAGCCCCGTGGGACAGGATATCCCCGCCGACCTCGAGGCCGCGCTCGCCGAGCGCTACGAATGCCGCCGCGTGCTCGGCCGCGGCGGGATGGCCACCGTGTATCTCGCCCACGACCGTAAGCATCAGCGCGAGGTCGCCCTCAAGGTGCTGCTGCCGGGCCTCGCCGCCTTCCTGGGCGTCGAGCGGTTTCTGAAGGAAATCCAGATCGCGGCGCGGCTCACCCACCCACACATCCTGCCCCTGCACGACTCCGGCGAGGCGGGCGGGTTCCTCTACTACGTCATGCCGTTCATCGACGGCGGATCGCTGCGCCAGCTCGAGGGCGGGCGGCGGCTCTCGACGGATCAGGCGCTGGCGATCGCGGCGCCGGTGGCCGACGCCCTCACCTACGCGCACGGAATGGGTGTGCTGCACCGGGACGTAAAGCCCGAGAACATTCTCTTCTCACAGGGCCATCCTATCGTGGCGGACTTCGGCATCGCGAAAGCGGTGAGCACCGCGGGCGGGGCGAACCTGACCCGCACCGGGTTTCCGATCGGGACGCCGGGGTACATGAGCCCCGAGCAGGCGGCCGGCCTCACCGATCTCGACGCCCGGAGCGACGTCTACAGTCTGGCGGTGGTGATCTACGAGATGCTGGTCGGCGAGATCCCCGGCCGGTGGCCCACCGAGGACGCGGTGCGCGCGGGCCGGTTTCTCGAGGCTGTTCCCACGCATCGGACGCGCCTGACCGAGGCGGGCAGCCGCATCGAGGCGGCGTTGGTGCGGGGCCTGGCGATCCGTCACGACCAGCGGACGCCGACCACGGCGACGCTGATCGACGAGCTCACCGGCGCCGCGGTCCCGCGGCGGCGCTACAGTGGGGACGAGGTCGAAGCGATCGTGAAGCGCGCCTCCGAGATCGAGGCCACGAGTCCCACCGCGGGCGGAGCGATGACCATCGGCGGCGTCGAGGCGCTGGCGGCCGATGTGGGAATCGCGCCGGACGTCGTTCGGAAGGCGGCGGAATCGCTGCGGACGCCAGCCGGCACGGGAGCAGGGATCGGGCCATTCGAGCCGGTCCGCCGGAACCGCTGGATCGGGGGTCCGACAACCATCCATTTCGAGCGCGTGGTCGAGGGCGAGGTACCGGAGGAGGAGTATCCCGCGATGGCGGATGAGATCCGCCGCGTCCTGAAGAACGTCGGACAGGTGAGCCAGTTTGGGAAGTCGTTCTCGTGGGTGGCGGCCCGCGGCAGCGCGATCCGCCGCGATCTCGAAGTCGCCGTGTCGGTGCGCGGCGGACGGACGCGCATCACCATCCAGGAAAATCTCAGCCAGCTGATCGGCGCCGTGTACGGCGGCATCGGCGGCGGCATGGGGGGAGGGGGCCTGGGGCCGATCCTCGGCATTCTCGGCGGGGCGCTGCACGTCGCCGGTCCCGCCTTGGGATTGATCGTTCCGATGTGGCTCGTGACCACGTTCGCGACGGCCCGAACGGCGTATCACTACAGCACCAAGCGCCGGATGCGGGAGCTGGAGGAGCTGGCGGACCGGATGGCCGCGCTGGCGCAGGAGCTGGTGCCGGAACGCCCGGCGTTGCGAGGATCGGCGCGGCCGCTGCTGCCCTAGCGCTCGCGGCCGGCCGGGAGCGCCGCGCCGTACGGCGTGAAGCCCGAGCGTCGCACCATGATCCAGCCTATCCCCAACCCGGCGCAGGCCAGCAGGGCGTTGGTCATGTCGAGGTACCGCCCCTCGATCACGATGTGTCCCGCTTCGATGACGCCGGCGAGCCAGAACGCAGGCCGCAGGTGTGCCCAGGGGCCGGCCAGCCGGAGCGGCCAGACCGCCAAGAGGCCACCGAGCGGCAGGTACAGGAAGAACTGCTGCGCGACGTGCAGCGCGCTGAAGGCGTCGACGCGCTCGGCGAGGGAGGCGAGCGGCACGAGGCGCGCCGGCGTCAGCTGGGCGAGGATCGCCGTGCCGTTGGTCTCGAGCAGGAGGGGTCGCCATCCCCACAGCACGAGCAGCCCGGCATACGCGATGAGGGCCGCGCGGGCTCGCGTGGAGCCGCGCAGGGTCTGTGTCAGCGGCGCGAGCCACCGCTGCGCCGCCCACGCGCCGAAGGCCAGGGCCAGTGCGTGCGTGGCCGCCGCTTCCCAGCGGATCGAGAGTCCCAGCGCGCCGTGCGCCGGCTCCGCCGCGAGGGCGATTCCCGCTCCGGCGGCCGCCACCACCGGCCAGACCCGCCGCGCGTCCCGCCCGTGCTCGGCAAGCATCATCACCGCGAGAAAGCCGGCGGGAGCGAAGAGCAGGATGTCGAGAACCGGCACTTCACCGAGTGACAGCGGCAGCGCCAGGTGCAGCGCGGCGCGCAATCGGGAGAGCGGCCCGCCTTCGATCGTGGCGAGGGGCTCCGAGCGGAACAACGGCGTCACCCCTTCGCACAGCACCACCAGCGCGTACGCCCCGGCCGCGAGGAACGCCGGGACGCCGAGGTAGGAGCGCCCCCCCTTCGCCTGCCGTAGCGCAGCGATGGCGAACCCCACCGCGAGGGCGCCGATCAGGGTCCCGATCGCGTTGGTCGTCACGTCCACGAGGCTCGCGGTCCGGACGGGGGAGAAGACCTGCAGCCCTTCCACCAACACGCTCAGCCCGAGCCCCGTCAGCGTCGCCCGGCGAATGTCGTCCCGTACCTTCCCGGCGACGGAGGTCACCACCCAGACGGCGCCGAGTCCCGCGAACAGCGCGACGTTGCGCAGCCCGTCGATCGCATCGCGCCATCCGAGGGAGAACGTGAAGGCCCCGCCCAACCGATGGGCTGCAGCGGCGAGGTCGGGAGAGAACTCGAGCTGCGTCAGCGTCGCCAGCAGCACCAGCGCTACGTAGGCGAGGCGGGCGGCCAGCAGGCGGTGGCGAGGGGTCAGAGCCTCAGTGCCAGAGCTGCGTGAGCGTGTGGATCGCCAGGCCCACGAGTCCCCCGACCAGGGTCCCGTTGATGCGGACGAACTGCAGGTCTCGGCCGACGGCCAGCTCGAACCGCCGCGAGGTGACGTCGGGGTCCCACCCGGCGACCGTCTGCGCGATCAAGTCTCCGATCTCGTGGCGGTAGCGCTCGACCACCTTCGCGGTGAGGTCGATGGCCAGGTCGTCGATCTCCGCGAGGAGGACGTCGCTCGCCAGGAGGGCCGTCCCGAATTCGCTGAGGCCGCGCTCGAGCGGCCCCGGGGCGGCCCCGGCGTCCTTGGTCGCGTAGGTGACGATGGCCCCGCGGACGGTGTCCCACAGGCGTGCCGACAACCCGGCCACCGCGGGATCGGACAGCCACTCCTCCTTCATCGCCTCCGCCTTGGCGATCACGTCGGGCGAGTGCTGCAAGCGGTCCACAAAGTCACGGAGCGCGGCATCGAAGGCGGCGCGCAGCGGGTGCTCCGGGTCGGTGCCGATGTCCCGCAGCAGGCCCTCGATCGCGCCGAAGATTCGCTGATAGATCTTGTCGTCCACCACGCCCGGCACCCACCAGGGGCTCTCGGCCCGCACTTGCTCACGAATCATCTCCCGGTTGTCTCGCACCGCCTCCGCCGCAAGGCGCACGGCCTCGTTGAGCAGACCCTGATGGCGGTCGCCGGCGAGCACTAGCGCGAGCGTCTTGCCGAGCGCGGGCGCCACCCGGGTCGCGTGGAGGCGGGCGCTCACGACTTGATGCACCAGCTCCTGGACCTCCGCGTCGGGAAGCGCTTGGAGGGTTTGCGCGAGCCCGCTCGCCACCTGCCGGGCGATCTGGCGACTGTGCTCGGGATCGGAGAGCCAGCGGGCGGCACGCTCCGCGGGGCGGACGGCGCGGAGATTGGCGGCAATGACCTCGCGGGAGAGGAAGTGGTTCTGCACGAAGTTCCCGAGGATCCGTCCGATCCGCTCCTTGCGGGTCGCGACGATCGCCGTGTGCGGGATCGGGATGCCGAGGGGGTGGCGGAACAGCGCGGTCACGGCGAACCAGTCGGCGAGCCCGCCGACGAGCGACGCCTCCGCCGTCGCCCGCACGTACCCCAGCCAGGGGTACCGGCTCTCGAACGCACTCGCCACGGCGAACACCACCACGGCGAGCGCCAGCAGCCCGGTCGCCCGCAGCTTCATGGCGTCGAGCTGCGCTTGCCGGACGCCGTCGTCGGGACGCGCCCAGGGCGGGGAGGGGGGGGGCGGGGGAGCCGTCATCCCGCCAAGATAACCTCCGCCTGTCCCGTCCGGCCCGGGGCGGGTATTGTTCACGCCGCTCATGTGGACCTTCCTCCGGCGGCGCACGCTGACCCAGTGGATCCTGATCGGCATGGCCCTCGGGACCGTGCTGGGCCACTTCGCGCCCGACGTGGCGATCACGCTCCGCCCACTCTCCACCACGTTCCTGCGGATGATCAAGTCGATCATCGTGCCGATCATCTTCGGCACCCTGGTGGTTGGGATCGCGGGCCACGGCGACGACATGAAGCGGGTCGGCCGGCTCGCCCTCAAGGCGCTCATCTACTTCGAAGTCGTGACCACGTTGGCGCTCGCCGTCGGGCTCCTCGCGGTGAATGTGGTGCGCCCAGGCGACGGCGTGCATTTGCCGCCTCCGGCGGCCGGCGCGCCGGCGCCGTTGACCGAGCAGCCCACGTTCGCCAGCGTGCTCGAGCACATCGTGCCCCAGAGCTTCTTCGAAGCGGCGATGCACAACGAGGTGCTGCAGATCGTCTTCTGGTCGGTGCTGTTCGCGCTGGGGCTGTCGCAGGTGAAGGGCCGTCCCAAGGACGCCATGCTCGGGTTCTGCGAGGGTCTCGCCGAGGTGATGTTCAAGTTCACCGGGATCGTCATGAAATTTGCGCCGATCGGGATCGGCGCCGCGATCGCGGTCACGGTGGGCCACGGCGGCCTCGGCATCCTCACGAACCTGGGGAAGTTGGTGCTCACCCTGTACGGCGCGCTGGTGGTGTTCGGGCTCGCCGTCCTGCTGCCGGTGGCGCGGCTCGCCAAGGTGCCCCTGGGACGGTTCCTCCGCGCGGTCAAGGAGCCGGCGCTGATCGCCTTCTCCACCACGTCGTCGGAAGCGGCGCTTCCCAAGGCGATGGAGCAGATGGAGTCGATCGGCGTGCCGCGGCGCATCGTCGCCTTCGTGATGCCGACCGGCTACTCGTTCAACCTGGATGGCAGCACTCTCTATCTCGCCGTGGCGTCGGTGTTCGCGGCCCAGGCGGCCGGCGTCGCGATGAGTCTGTCCCAGCAGCTCCTCATGATGTTCACCCTGATGGTGACGAGCAAAGGGGTGGCGGCGGTGCCGCGGGCCTCGCTCGTCATCCTGTCCGGCACGCTGGCGTCCTTTCATCTTCCGCTGGAAGCCGTGGCGGTCATCCTGGGCGTGGACGAGCTGATGGACATGGCGCGGACGACGGTGAACCTGGTGGGGAACTGCCTCGCGACGGTGATCATGGCGCGTTGGGAAGGCGAATACCAGGGATAGGCGAATGGGCGCCTCCTCCATCGTGCTCGGCACCTTCGGCTACTGCGTGATCAGCGGGCTCGTGCCGTTCGTCAACGCCGAGGTGTATCTCCTGGGTGCCGCCGCGCTCACACCGAGCGAGCTGAGCGTGCCGCTGGTGCTCGCGGCGACGCTCGGGCAGATGACGGCGAAGGCCGCCCTCTACGGGGTCGGTCGCGGGGTGCTTACGCTGCCGTGGACGCGGACCCAGAAGTGGGTCGTCCAGGCCCAAGCGTGGGCCGAGCAGCGGCCCAAGGCCGAGGGCTCCTTGATCCTGATCAGCGCTGCCACCGGCCTTCCGCCGTTCTACGTCGTGACGATCGCCTGCGGCATGCTGCGCGCCCCGTTCGTGCCGTTTCTCGTGCTCGGCTTCCTGGGACGGTTCGCCCGCTTCGGAGCGATCGTACTGGTGCCGCTCCTGGCGAAGTCGATCTGATTCGGGTTCGCGGTCGTGTGACCCGAACGCCTGTGATCCGAACAGAACCCGCAAAAAGAAAATCCGCTGTTGTTGCCTTCACCGCGCGATGGTATAGTGAAAACGCGCCCTGGGCGAATTCCGTGCGTGAGCCACACTCGCTGCCCTAGGGTCCGCTTCCCGCCCGAATCGAGACCGCGACATCGTGGCCCACGGCTGCCAGCGCAAGGGAGGCTTTCATGTCCCATCGCAGCCGCGTCACCCATGCTCCACCCAGGTTGTGCCCGCTGCCGCTGCTCGCGGCGCTGATCGTCGTCACAGCCTGCGATCGCGAGTCGCCCACCGGGGCCGACTCCCTCTCCGTTCTGCTGCACCAGGACTCGGCGCTCACCACCAGCTTCGGACTCGGGGCGCCGCTGCCGTTCCTGAGCCGCGACCAACGACACACGTTCACCCGCGGGAGCATCGTGTTCGCGACCGTGTTCACGCCGGCGACCGGACTGGGGCCGCTCTTCAACTCCAACTCCTGCGCCTCCTGCCACGTGGCGCCGGCCGTCGGCGGCGGCGGTGACTCGGTCGAGGTCCACCAGACCGCGTTCCACGCGGGCGTGTGCGATGTCCTCGAGGAAATCGGGGGCCAGGTGATCCAGCAGCATGTGACCCAGGCGTTCTTCGACGCCACGGGCCTCAAGAAGGAGCCGGACCTCACGGAAGCCACGGGTACGGGGCGGCGTACCACGCCGAGCCTCCTGGGATTCGGGCTGCTCGAGGCCGTGCCGGATGCGGAGCTGCTGGCGCTCGCCGACTCCGAGGATCGCAACCACAACGGCATCTCCGGGCGCGCCGCCGTCTTGGAGAACGGGCACGTCGGCCGCTTCGGGCGCAAGGCCGTGGCCGCGACGATCAGCGACTTCAACGAGGGGGCGTTCATCTACGAGATGGGCATCACCAACGCCGCCGAGCCCGACGAGCAGACGGTCCACGGCACCCCGCTGCCCGCGGGCGTCGATCCTACCGCCGAGCCGGAGGTCTCCGCGGAAGACTTCGACGCGACGGCCACCTTCGTGCGGTTCCTCTCCCCGCCGCCGGCGTTGCGGCTCTCCTTCGAGGCCGAGCGGGGCCGGTTCGTCTTCGCGCGGCTCGGGTGCGTCGGCTGCCACGTTCCGGCGCTCAAGACCGGTCCCAATCCGGTGCAGGCGCTCAGTCGTCGCCTGGTATTCGCCTATAGTGACCTGCTGCTCCACGACATGGGCCCCGGCCTCGCCGACGTCTGCCTCGGTGTGGCGACGCCGTCGGAGTTCCGCACCGAGCCGCTGATGGGGCTGCGGTTCAAGCACGCTTTCCTGCACGACGGTCGCGCGGCCACGATCGCCGAAGCGATCCGGCTCCACGGCGGTGAAGCCGCCGCCGCCCGCGATCGCTTCCTGCGGCTGTCCTCGCGGGAGCGCTTCACGGTCCTCAAGTTCCTCGGCAGTCTATAGTCAGGGTTTCATTCAGCATGCCGCGGGGGCTCCGATCGGGGCCCCCGCGTTTTCTTAACGCCATCTTAATGCCGCACCGCACAAATTGACGCGTTTGGATCCCCGGTCTCCCCTCGGCGGAAGGTGCCGCATGCTCGACGTCGTCTACATCCTCGTAACGCTGGCGTTCTTCGCCCTGATGCTCGCCTACGTGAAGGGCTGCGAGCGCCTGGGGCACGAGCCTGGCGGCGAAGAAGAGCGTCCATGAGCGCGGAGACGATCATCGCCGCGGCGGTGTCGCTCCTGATCCTCGCGTACCTGGTCTACACGCTGCTGCGTCCCGAGAAGTTCTGAGCCTCTCGCGATGACTGCCAACGGCTGGCTCCAAATTCTCTTCTACGCCGTGATGGTTCTCGCCATCACGAAGCCGGCGGGCGTGTACATCCTGCACGTCTACGACGGCTCACTCCGCTGGCTCGCCCCGGTGGAACGGGTGATCTACCGGGTATGCGGCGTGGATCCCGAAGAGGATCAGCACTGGACCCGGTACGCGGCCGGGCTGCTGCTCTTCAGCGCGGCGTCCATGCTCGTGACCTACATCGCGCTGCGCTTGCAGGGCTCGCTGCCGCTCAACCCGTTTGCGCGCGGGGGCGTCCCCGACCGCCAGGCATTCGAAACCGCGGCGAGCTTCACCACGAACACGAACTGGCAGTCGTACTCGGGCGAGACGATGATGTCCTATCTCTCGCAAATGATGCAGCTCGCCTTCCACAACTTCGCCTCGGCCGCTGTGGGGGTGGCCGCCGCCGTCGCGTTGGCGCGCGGCATCGCCCGCCGCTCCGGGGGCCGCATCGGCAATTTCTGGGTGGATCTGGTGCGAGGAATCCTGTACCTCTTCCTCCCGCTGTCGTTCATCCTGGCGCTGCTGTACGTGCAGCAGGGCGCGATCCAGAACTTCGCCCACTACGTCACGGTCACCACGGTCGAAGGCGTGAAGCAGGTCCTCGCCATGGGGCCGGTGGCGAGCCAGTCGGCCATCAAGCAGCTCGGGACCAACGGTGGCGGCTTCTTCAACGCCAACGCGGCGCACCCGTTCGAGAACCCCACGCCGTGGACCAACTTCCTCTCCATGTTCGCCATTTTCATCATCCCCGCCGGGCTCACCTACACCTTCGGCCGCATGGTGAAGAACCAGCGTCACGGCTGGGCGTTGTGGGCGGCGATGTTCGTGCTGTTCGCGGGTGGCGTGACGACGGCCTACTGGGCCGAGGCGAGCGGCAACCCGATCCACGCGGCGCGCGGGGTCGACATCGTGGCGTCCGCCGTGAATCCCGGCGGCAACATGGAAGGCAAGGAAGTCCGGTTCGGGATCGCCAACTCGGCGCTCTACGCGACCGTCACGACCGACGCCTCGTGCGGCGCGGTCAACAGCATGCACGATTCCTTCACGCCGCTCGGCGGCGTGGTGCCGCTCGTGAACATCCAGCTCGGCGAGCTGATCTTCGGCGGTGTGGGCTCCGGCCTCTACGGGATGATCGTGATGGCCGTGCTCACGGTGTTCATCGCCGGCCTGATGGTGGGGCGCACCCCGGAATACCTCGGCAAGAAGATCCAGAGCCGTGAGGTCCGCATGGCGATGCTGTACGTGCTGATCTTCCCGGCGGTGATCCTGGCCCTCACCGCGGCATCCGCCGTGTTGCCTGACGGTCTCGCGGGGCGCAACAACGCGGGGCCGCACGGCCTGTCGGAGATCCTCTACGCCTTCAGCTCCGTCACCGGCAACAACGGCAGCGCCTTCGGAGGGCTCGCGGGCGGCACCTACTACTACAACACGCTGCTCGGCCTGGGCACGCTGTTCGGGCGCTTCGCGATGATGGTGCCGATGTTGGCGCTCGCCGGGTTCCTGGCCGAGCGCAAGACCGTGCCCGAGTCCGCGGGGACGTTCCCCGTCACGACGCCGCTCTTCGTGATCTTGCTCGTCGGGGTGATTCTGATCGTGGGCGCCCTCACCTTCTTCCCGGCGCTCTCGCTCGGCCCGATCGTCGAGCACTTGCTGATGCACGCGGGGAGGCTGTTCTAGCATGGCGCTCACCCAGCGGCCGTTGTTCGATCCGTCGATCGTCCGGCACGCAGTCCGGGATGCGTTCGCCAAGACCGCGAACGTGCGGCACATGGTGCGGAACCCGGTGATGTTCGTCGTCCTGATCGGGAGCCTGCTGACCACGCTGGTCCTGGTCCGCGATGTCGCACAGGGGCGGGGAGACGTGGGCTTCACGCTGCAGCTGGCGCTGTGGCTGTGGTTCACGGTCGTCTTCGCGAACTTCGCGGAGGCGATGGCCGAAGGGCGGGGCAAGGCGCAGGCCGAAACGCTGCGCAAGTCCCGGACGCAAACGACGGCCAAGCGGCTGCGCGACCCGCACAACCGGGCCGCGACCGAGTCGGTGGCGGCCGAGGCGCTGCGGAAGGGCGACGTCGTCGTATGCTTGCCGGGCGACATGATCCCGGTCGACGGCGAGGTGATCGAAGGGGTCGCCTCGGTGGACGAATCGGCGATCACGGGCGAGTCGGCGCCGGTGATCCGCGAGTCGGGCGGCGACCGCTCCGCCGTTACGGGCGGCACACGCGTGCTGTCCGACTTCCTCGTCATCCGCATCACCGCGAACCCGGGGGAAACGTTCCTCGATCGGATGATCTCGCTCGTGGAAGGCGCCAAGCGCCAGAAGACGCCCAACGAGATCGCGCTGATCATCCTGCTGTCGGGCCTGACCATCATCTTCCTGTTCGCGGTGGTGACCCTGCAGCCGTTCGCGATCTACTCCGGGAGCGCAGTGGCGGTCCCGATCCTCGTGGCGCTCCTCGTCTGCCTGATCCCCACGACCATCGGCGGGCTGCTCTCCGCCATCGGGATCGCGGGCATGGACCGGATGATCCAGCACAACGTGATCGCCATGAGCGGGCGGGCGGTGGAGGCGGCGGGCGACGTCAACACGCTCTTGCTCGACAAGACCGGCACCATCACCCTCGGTAATCGTCAGGCGGTCGAGTTCGTACCGGCGCCGGGCGTCACGCGGGAGCACCTGGCCGACCGCGCGCAGCTCGCCTCGCTGCCCGACGAGACGCCCGAGGGGCGCAGCATCGTCGTGCTGGCGAAGCAGTTCGGCTTGCGGGGGCGTACGCTGGCCGAAGGCAAGCAGGGCGTGGAGCTGGTGCCGTTCTCCGCCGCGACGCGCATGAGCGGCGTCAACGTCGGCGGCCTCCAGCTGCGCAAGGGCGCGGCCGAGGCCGTCGCGCGCTGGGTGCGGGAGCAGGGGGGCGAGACGCCGGCCGCCCTCACCGCCGAGGTGGAGCGCATCGCCCGGGCGGGGGGGACGCCGCTGGTGGTCGCGGAGCGCGAGCATGGCGCGGCCCGCGCCCTCGGCGTCGTGTACCTGAAGGACGTGGTGAAGGGCGGCATGCGGGAGCGGTTCGCCCAGCTCCGCACCATGGGCATCCGCACGGTCATGATCACCGGCGACAACCCGCTCACGGCGGCGGCGATCGCCGCGGAGGCGGGGGTCGACGACTTCCTCGCCGAAGCGACGCCCGAAGACAAGATGACGCTCATCAGGCGCGAGCAGGCGGGCGGGCGGCTCGTGGCCATGACGGGCGACGGGACCAATGACGCCCCGGCCCTCGCCCAAGCGGACGTCGCCGTGGCGATGAATACCGGCACCCAAACCGCCAAGGAAGCGGGGAACCTGATCGACCTCGACTCCAACCCGACCAAGCTCATCGAGGTGGTGGAAATCGGAAAACAGCTGCTGATCACCCGCGGCGCGCTCACGACGTTCTCGATCGCCAACGACGTCGCCAAGTACTTCGCCATCATCCCCGCGATGTTCGTGGCGACCTACCCTGTGCTGCAGGCCCTCAACATCATGCGGCTGCACTCGGCGCAATCGGCGATCCTCGCAAGCGTGATCTTCAACGCGCTCATCATCGTCGCGCTCATCCCACTGGCCCTGCGCGGCGTGCAATGGCGCCCCGCGCCGGCGGCGGCCATCCTGCGACGCAACCTCTGGATCTACGGCGTGGGGGGGATTCTCATCCCGTTCGCCGGGATCAAGCTCATCGACATGCTGCTCGTCCTCGTGCGCCTGGTGTGACCATGCTCAAGAACCAGCTCCGCCCCGCCATCCTCGTGACCATCGTCTTGATGGTGATCACCGGGCTCGTCTATCCCGGCCTCGTCACCGGGATCGCCCAACTGCTGTTTCCGCGCCAGGCCAATGGATCCCTCGTCGAGCAGAACGGCCACCTGGTTGGGAGCGGGCTGATCGGGCAGAGGTTCGCGCGCGCCGAGTACTTCCACGCGCGCCCGTCGGCGGCGGGGGCTGGCTACGACGACACCCTCTCGGCCGGCACGAACAAGGGTCCGACCGATGTCAAGCTGGCCGACACCCTGATCGCGCAGGCTGTGGACAGCGCCGTGAAGCTGGACGCGGCGGTGAGGGGGCGGGTGCCTGCGGACCTCGCGACCGCGTCGGGGTCGGGCCTCGACCCGCATATCTCGCCGGCCAGCGCGCTGTTGCAGGTCGCCCGGGTGGCGCGGGCGCGCGGCCTCGATACCGCCGTGGTGCGCGCGCTGGTGGAGGGGCACGTCGACGGCCGGCAGTTCGGCTTCCTCGGCGAGCCGCGCGTCAACGTGCTGCTGCTCAATCTCGCGCTTGACAGTCTCGCGTCGGCGCGACCCCACTCCTAGTCAAGGGCTCGTATGCGCTTGCCTGTTTCGCTGTGTCTCGTAGCGTTGATCGCGCCGGTCGTCGCGAGCGCCCAGGCCCGGCCCGACAGTGCGCCGGCGATGCCGGCGCCGTTCGCGTTTGCGGACTTCTCCTGGCTCAACGGCAACAGCCGGCAGACGGTCTCGGTACTCGACAGCAAGTACGTCACGGGCGAGTTCCGGCTCGACGCCACCTACATTTACCAGTTCAATCACCCCAGCGACCACACGCTCGTGGGGACCTCCGAGAGCGGCCGGACCAACGAGATCCAGGTGCAGCAGCTCGGCATCGGGGGCGACTTCCATGCCGGGCACGCGCGTGGCCGCCTGATGACGCAGTTCGGTATGTACTCGACCATGACGCCGCGCAACGATGCGAGCCCGGCACGGGGTCAATGGAACCTCGCCGACGCCTACCGCTATGTCTCAGAGGCATACGGCGGGTACCATTGGGACAAGTGGAACGGCATCAACGTCGATGCCGGGATTTTCATGTCCTACGTCGGCTTGTTCAGCTATTACAACTTCGACAACTGGGCCTATCAGCCGTCGTACGTCTCGTCCAACACGCCGTGGTTCTTCAACGGCATCCGCATCCAGATCTTCCCGAGCGACAAGCTCAAGATCGAGCCGTGGATCGTGAACGGCTGGCAGTCCTACGGCATGTTCAACTCGGCGCCGGGTCTGGGCGCGCAGATCCTGTGGCGGCCGTCGGGCTCCGTCTCGCTGCTCTCCAACGAGTACTGGGGCCGGGACTGGCTGGGGATCCCCGGTCGCTCGCGCGTGCACAGCGACAACAGCATCGAGGTCAAGTACTCCGACACGCCAGGGCGGGCGCCGGACAAGGGCGCGTTCTCCATCACCGTGGACGTCGGGTGCGAGCGCGGCGGCGGGGTGAGCTGCCGCACGAGCGGGGCGAAGGGCCCGGCCCAGAACTTCTTCGGGTTCATGATCTACAACCGTCTGTGGTTCGCCAAGGACGTGATCGCTGTGACCTTGGGTGGCGGGGTGATGAACAACCCCGGCCGCTACCTCGTGCTGATGCCGCCGATCAACGGCGCCACGGCCTTTTCGGGTACGCCGTATTTCACACAGAGCCCGGGGGATTCCTTCCACGCCTGGGACGCGTCCCTGACGCTCGACTACATGCCCGACCAGTTCGCGACGTTCCGGCTCGAGCTCGATCGTCGCGCCGCGAGCGTGCCGTACTTCGCCGGCGCAGGCGGGGTCACGCCGCCGGGTGGCAATACGGGAGCGGCGGGCTCGACCGTGGTCGGATGGGCGCCGGATCTCCGCAAGACGGAGACGCGGCTCAATCTCGCGCTCCTCGTAAAGCTGTGAGCTAACTTAGCTACCCATGCCCGACCGGCGGCCCGACCCCGAAGCGCTGCTCGCCCGCGTGCGCGAGGAGGAGGCACGCGCCGGGCGGGGACGGCTGAAGATCTTCTTCGGCGCCTCGCCGGGCGTCGGCAAGACGTACGCGATGCTCGAGGAAGCGCGCGCCAAGCGGCGCGCGGGGGTGGATGTGGCGGTCGGCGTAGTGGAGACGCATGGGCGTGCCGAGACGGCGGTGCTGCTCGAGGGTCTCGAGGTGCTGCCGCGCCGCCAGATCGAATACAAGGGAGTCTCCCTCAGGGAATTCGACCTCGACGGGGCGCTCGCCCGCCGGCCGGCCCTGATCCTCGTCGACGAGCTCGCCCACACCAACGCCCCCGGCTCCCGGCACGCCCGGCGCTTTCAGGACGTCGCCGAGCTGCTGGCCGCCGGCATCAACGTTTGCACCACGCTCAACGTGCAGCACCTGGAGAGCCTGAACGACGTCGTGGCACAGATCACGGGCGTCCAGGTGCGCGAGACCGTCCCCGACTCCATCCTCGACGAGGCGGACGAGCTGGAGCTCGCCGATCTCTCGGCCGAGGACCTGCTGGCGCGGCTGCGGGAGGGCAAGGTGTATGTGCCCGAGCAAGCGGCTCACGCGCTCGAGCAGTTCTTCCGCAAGGGCAACCTCATCGCGCTGCGCGAGCTGGCGCTGCGCCGCACCGCGCAGCGCGTGGATGCCCAGATGCGTGGCTACATGCAGGAGCACGGCATTCGGGAGACGTGGCCGGCGGGGGAGCGGTTGCTCGTGTGCATCGGTCCCAACCCCGCCGGGGCCCGGCTGGTGCGGGCGGGCAAGCGCATGGCCACGAGCCTCAAGTGCGACTGGATCGTGCTGTACGTCGAGGCCTCGGGCCAGCGCATCTCCGCGAGCGACCGCGCGGCTCTGGTCGAAAACCTGCAGGTGGCGCAGGAGCTGGGCGCGCAGACCGCGACGGTGAGCGGGCTGAACGCGGCGGAGGAGGTGCTCGCCTACGCGCGCGCCCACAACGCCACCAAGCTCGTCGTGGGCAAGCCGACGCACTCGCGCTGGCGCGACAAGCTCCTCGGCTCGGTGCTCGATCAGCTGGTCCGCGGCAGCGGTGACGTGGACGTGTACGTGATCACCGGCGACGTCGCGGACGATGGCGGCGGACTCCGCCGCGTCCCCCTCGCGGGCCGCCCCGCGCCCGTCGTGGAGTACGCCCGGGCCGGGCTCGTCGTCGCGCTGTCGAGCCTCGTGGCCTACGTCGTCTTCCGGACCTTGTCCCTCACGGACGTGGCGATGGTGTTCCTGCTGGGCGTGGCACTCGTCGCCTCGCGCTATGGCCGGGGTCCGACGGTGGCCGCGGCGTTCCTGTCGATCGCCCTGTTCGACTTCTTCTTCGTGCCTCCACGGTTCACGTTCGCGGTCTCGGACATCGGGTATCTGCTGACCTTCGGAGTGATGCTGGCCATCGCGCTGATCATCAGCGGTCTCACGCTGCGGATCCGTGCGCAGGCCGAAACGGCGCGTTCCCGCGAGCGGCGTACGGCCGCTCTGTACGCAATGAGCCGGGAGCTCGCCGCCACGCGGGACCTCGCCGAGCTGGTCGCCGTCATCACCCGCCACTTAGCGGGGAGCTTCGGGGCGCAGGTGCAGATCCTCGTCCGGGATCCCGACGGCTCCCTGGCGTCGCCCGCGAACGCGCCGGCGGGATACGCGCTCGACGACAAGGACCGTGGGGTGGCGCGGTGGGTGTCGGACCATGGCCAGGCGGCGGGGCTCGGCACCGACACGCTCCCGGCCGCGCAGGGGCTGTATCTGCCCCTCTCCGCGTCCGCCGGCATCGTGGGCGTCCTCGGCGTCCGCCCCGCGGACCGCGCGACGTTCGAGGATCCCACCACGCGGCAGCTGCTCGAGGGGTTCGCCGGCCAGGCCGCCCTCGCGCTGGAGCGTGCACTCCTCGCCGAGCGGGCCCAGGCGGAGCAGGTGGAGATCCAGGCGGAGCGGCTCCGCACGTCGTTGCTCAGCTCGCTGTCACACGACCTGCGCACGCCGCTCGGCGCCATCACCGGCGCCGCGAGCAGCCTGCTGGAAGCGCCCGACAGGCTGGGCGACGCCTCGCGCCGCGAGCTGCTCAAGACCATCCTCGACGAAGCGCAACGCATGAACCGGCTGATCGGGAATCTGCTCGACATGATCCGCGTCGAGAGCGGCGCGCTCCAGGTCCAGAAGGAATGGCAGCCGCTCGAGGAGCCAGTGGGCGTGGCGCTCATCCGCCTGGAGGACCGGCTGCGCGATCACCCGGTGACCGTCGACCTTCCCGCCGATCTCCCGCTCGTCCCCGTCGACGGCGTACTCATCGAGCAGGTATTCATCAACCTCTTGGAAAACGCCGCCAAGTACACGCCGCCCGGCACGCCGGTCGAGATCGCGGCCACCGTTGTGGGGGCCGAGGGGGAGAAGGTGGTGCGGGTCGACTTCGCCGATCGCGGCCCCGGCATCCCGCCCGGACAGGAGGCGAAGGTCTTCGACAAGTTCTACCGCGTGCCCGGCATCGCAGCGGGGAGCGGTGTGGGCCTCGGCCTGACGATCTGCCGCGGCATCGTCGCGGCCCATGGCGGGCGGATCTGGGCCGAGCAGCGGCCCGGTGGTGGAGCCGTGTTCCGGTTTACCCTTCCCCTTTCTGGTCCTCCCGGCGCGAGAGCGCCGGTCGAGGCAGAGGTGCCATGAACGGCTACGTTCGGGCCGCGCTGGTGATGGGAGCGTGCACGGCGGCCGGCACGCTGCTGCTGGACCGGCTCTCCGTCACCGACATCGCCATGTTGCACCTCCTGGGCGTCGGCCTCGTCGCCTCGCGGGCGACCCGGCGGCAGGCGGCGTTTGCTGCGGTGCTGTCGGTGGCGTTGTTCGATTTCTTTTTCGTGCCGCCCCGGTTCACCTTCACGGTGTCGGACCTGCACTACGTCGTCACGTTCGGCGTGATGCTCGTGACCGCGCTCGTGATCAGTTGGCTCGCCGAGCGCGTGCGGGACGAGGCCGCGGCCGCCCGTATTCGTGAGCGCGGCACCGCGGCCCTCGCGCCCATGAGCGGAGAGCTGCTCGACGCCACGACGGTGGGGGAGGTGGTGGCCGTCGTCGGCCGGCACGTGCGGGCGGCCTTCGGCGCCGACGTGCGGGTGCTGCTCCGGGAGCCCGGGGGGCGCCTCGCCGCGCCCGGCGGTGCGGCGCTCGGCGCCGAGGATGCGGATCGCGAGCTGGCTGAATGGGCGTTCGATCGGTGGGAGGCGGCGGGCTTGGGGATGACCAATTTCCCCGACGCGCGAAAGACCTATCTGCCCCTGGTGGGCACCCACGGGCGGCTCGGAGTCCTGGAGCTGCGCCCGGATGAGCCGGATCGGTTCCGCGAGCCCGAGGTGCGATGGCTGTTGCAGACCTTCGCGGGTCAGGCGGCGCTGGCGCTCGAGCGCGCCGCCGGGTAGCCGCCGCGGGGGCGCCCGGAGGCCTGCCGGTATAGCTTGGGCGCATGGCCGAACCCCTTCCGGTAGTCCTGGTGATTGAGGACGAGCCCCAGATGCAGCGCTTCCTCCGCGCCGCGCTGGAAAGTCACGGCTATCGTCCCGTCGAAGCCGCCACGGCTCGAGAGGGGCTCGCCCAGGCGGCCGGTCGGAACCCCGATGTCATCCTGCTCGACCTCGGGCTGCCGGACGCGGACGGCATCGACGTCACCCGGCGGCTGCGCGAGTCGTCGCGGACCCCCGTCATCGTGATTTCCGCGCGCGGGCGCGAGCTGGACAAGATCGCCGCGCTCGATGCCGGGGCCGACGACTACCTCACGAAACCGTTCGGGGTGGGCGAGCTGCTGGCGCGCCTGCGGGTCGCCCTTCGGCACGCGGCGCGCCCCGAGGGCGACGGCACCCAACCGGTCTTCGAGGCCGGTAGTCTGCGCGTCGACTTGGAGCGCCGGCAGGTGTTCATCACGGGAGAGGAGATCCACCTCACACCGACGGAGTACAAGCTGCTCGCGGCGCTGGTCCGCCGTTCCGGCAAAGTCCTGACCCACCGCCAGCTGCTGAAGGAAGTCTGGGGGCCGAACGCCACCGAGCAGACTCCTTACCTGCGCGTCTACATGACCCAGCTGCGCCACAAGCTCGAACGGGATCCCGCCCGGCCGCGCTATCTGACGACCGAAATCGGTGTGGGATACCGGCTCAAATCGGAGTGATGACGACCATGCACCTATGCTCCCTCGGCGCCGCCCTCGCGCTGCTCGCATTGCCGTCGGGGATCGCCGCTCAGACCCTTCCCAAGACGACGCCGGAGCGCACGAATTACGCGTCCACGTCCACGAACGCCGAGATTGGCGCCTTTCTCGACAGCCTGCAGCTCGCCGGGGCGCCGATCGCGGTGTCGGATCTGGGCACCACCGCCCTGGGCAAGCCGATCTACCTCGTGATCGTCTCCGATCCGGCCGTCACGTCGCCGGGCGAGGCGGCCGCGGCGGGCAAGATCGTAGTCTATCTCCAGGGGAACATCCACGGCGGGGAAGTGGAAGGAAAGGAAGCGGTGCTCGCGCTACTGCGCGAGTTGGCGGGCCCGCGGCGCGACCTGCTCCAGAAGCTGGTGATCCTCGTCGCGCCCAATTACAACCCCGACGGCAACGACGCGCTCGGCCCGCAGACGGCGAACCGGTCCGAGCAGAACGGTCCCGAGCCGGTGGGCCGGCGTGCCGACGGGCGGAATCTCGACCTGAACCGCGACTACTTCAAAGCCGAAGCGCCGGAAACTCGTGCCTCGCTCGCCCGCATCTACACCACCTGGGACCCGGCGCTGATGGTGGATCTCCATACCACCGACGGCACGCTGCACGGCTATCAGCTCACCTACGCCCCGCCGCTCGATCCCAACGGGCCCGCGGGCCCGACCGCGTACGTGCGCGATCAGATGCTCCCCGCGATCCGCAAGACGCTGCAGGACCGCTACCACGAGCCGATCTTCGACTACGGCAACATCGACACCCCGCTCGAGCCGAAGAGCTGGGACACCTACGCGCCCGTCGGCTGGTACGGAACCAACTACGTGGGTCTGCGGGGACGGATGGCGATTCTGTCCGAGGCCTATTCGCACGCCGACTTCAAGACCCGCATTCAGGTGACGCACGACTTCCTGATCGAGATCCTGAATTCCGCGGCGCTCCACGCGGATGAGATCCGCCGCCTGGAGCGCGACGCCGACCGCCAGACCACCCTCGAAGGAGCGGGGCTTGCCCCCCGGCCGAACCTCGCCGTCGCCTACAAGCTCGGCACTCGCGGCGTCGAGCCGGTGACGCTCGAGGTGATGAAGCCGAGCACCGACTCGACGCGCGGCCGCCCGCGCCTCCTGCCCACGGGGGAGCTTCGGACCTATCGGCTCCCCGTGAACGACCGCTTCGTGGACTCGCTCACCAGGGCGTTACCCGCCGGCTATGTCCTCCCGGGTGCCGAAGGCCAGATCGCCGCTCTGCTGCGGCTGCACGGCATCCAGGTGCAGCGGCTCGCCGCCGATTGGACCGACACCTTGGAAGTGCTCACGGCGACGCAGCTGAAGTGGGCGCCGCGCGAATTCCAGGGGCACCATCTGCTGGAGATCGGCGGCACGTGGGCGCGGGCCGCCCGCACGGTCTCCGCCGGTACCTACTTCGTGCCGACGGCGCAGCCGCTGGGCCGGCTCGTTTTTTCGCTGCTCGAGCCCGAAGCGTTTGGGCTGGCGCGCTGGGGGGTCTTCGACCGGCTGTTGGCCGGGGAGTTCGGCACCAGCGTGTCTGGAATCGAGTTCCCCATATGGCGGGCAGTCCGGACGCCGGGTGCGCCGCTATACACGCTGCCCTGATGGAACGCCGCCGCCTGCGCCGAGCTTCCTGCGCTCCGCCAGGTGCGCACGCAGGTCGATGGCCGTCTTGAGCACGATCAACAGCAGCATCGCGAACACCGGAGAGCCGAGCGTCTGCGCGAGAAACCCGCCGACCAGCACGGCGACGTGGAGCACCATGACGCGGGTGTAGGGTTGGAACATGAGCAGCGGGAGCGCCGCGCGGCGGTACTCCTGCCCCGCGAGATAGTTGTGAAAGAAGGAGAATGCGTGGCTGGCGAGGAGTCCCGCCACCGGCCACGTGAGCCCCGAGTCCCGGATCGCCCCCAACGCCGCCGCGGCGGTGAACCCCGTCACTGATCCGGCGTGTGCGAGCCCGCCGCCGAATAGGGCGAACACGAACACGCCGTGGACGAAGGTGAACATGCCGTAGTGAAACATGAAGAAGGGGACGACGAACGCCTTCCCGACCCAAACGACGCCGTCCTGCGGCCGCGCCCACACCATGCGCAGCACGTTGAACCCGCCGACGATCACGTTCTCGCACCAGTACAGCAGCACGATGGCGAAGACCGTCCAGTGATGGAGCAGAACGCCGATCAGCGGGACGGCGTTCGCGAGGATCAGGAATACCGCCGAAGGTGGCCAGCGCCGTGACTGTTGCAGGTCCTGCGGTTCCTGGGGAGGGAGCGTCATCGTGCCCACAAGGTTACGCGCTTCGCCCTTTCGAGGCCACGCGACCGCCTGCATGTTGTCCATCGCTCATGCCGCCCACTCCCGTCCCGGATTCGTCCCTCAAACGCTCCATCGGCCTGGTGCGCGCCACGGCGATGGTCGTGGGCACAATCATCGGCGCCTCGATCTTCGTCCAACCGTCGGTGATCACGGGGGAGATGCGTTCCGTGGGAGGCGTCGTGCTGGCGTGGACGGTGGCGGGGGCCCTGACCCTCATGGGCGCACTCATTTGCGCAGAGCTCGCGTCGGCCTATCCGCGCAGCGGCGGCGTGTATGTGTTCCTCCGCGAGGCGTACTCCCCGGCCCTCGGCTTCCTCTGGGGCTGGGCCATGTTCTGGAGCATGCACTCTGGGATCATCGCTGCCATCGCCGTCGTCTTCGCCAGGTTCGTCGGCTACTTCGCTCCGCTCGGCCCCACCGGCATCAGCGTCGTGGCGGTCGCCGCGGTGCTCGTGCTCTCGGCCGTCAACTACCGCGGCGTCGCGTTCGGGAGCGGGCTGCAGGCCGGCTTCACCATCGCCAAGGTGCTCGCCATCGGCGCCATCATCCTCCTCGGGTTCTGGCTCGGGTCCAGGCTCCCGGAGCACTTCGTCGCGGCAAGTGCGGCGGCCGGGGAAGGGGGGGCGGGGACACCCGCGTTCCTGGGGAGGGGGCTCGGCGGGCTCACCGCGGCCGTCGCGGCCGGCCTGTTCGCCTTCGGCGGGTGGCACATGGTTACCTACACCGCCGAGGAGACGCACGACCCCCGGCGCACCATCCCGCGCGCGCTGATCATCGGCACGCTCATCGTCACGGCGGCCTACATCGCCCTGAACACCGTCTATCTCTACGTCCTGCCGCTCGACCGGGTGATCGCCTCGGATCGCATCGCGGCGGATGCCGCGGCAATGCTCGTGGGCCGGAGCAGCGGCGCGATCATGTCCGCGGTGGTCGCGTGCTCGGCGTTCGGCGCGCTTGCCGGCATCGTCCTGACCGGGCCCCGCGTCTATTTTTCGATGGCGCGCGACGGTTTGCTGTTTCGCTGGGTGGGCGCGGTCCACCCGCGGTTCGGGACGCCGCACCGCGCGATCGTCCTGCAAGCCGTCTGGTCCTCAGTGCTGGTCCTGACCGGGACCTATCGCGCCCTGTTTACGCAGGTGGTCTTCACTGAGTGGCTCTTTTTCGCGGCCATCGCGGCCGGACTCGTGCTGCTGCGGCCTCGTGCGGCCTTTCGTCCGGCGTATCGCGTGTGGGGCGTTCCCGTGCTCCCGTTGCTGTTCGCCGGAGTGGCCGTACTGGTGGCGGGAAGCCAGATCGTGGGCCACCCGCGTGACAGCGTGGTCGGACTGTTCCTCGTGATCGTGGGGCTCCCCGTCTACGCCCTCTGGGCGCGGCGCGCGCCTCGCGAAGGAGCGACGCCGTCGTGAGGATCATCGACTTCCACAACCACTTCTACCCGCCGGAGTACTTCGACGCGCTGCGCCGGGGTCCGACCGCGGTGCAGATCACCACGGACGCGCACGGCAACCCGGTGCTGACCTATCCGGGGGACTACAACGTGGCGGTCCAGGGTCACCGCGACATCGCCTATCGGGACGCGGTGCTCGCGCGTGAAGGCGTGGACATCCAGGTGCTCAGTTTTACCACGCCGGGAACGCACGTCGAAGCCCCCGCGCGCGCCGTCGAGCTCGCGCGGCTGGTCAACGATGCGTACGCGGCGATCGTGCGCGCGCGGGGGAAGCGCTTCACGGCCCTCGCCACGCTTCCACTCAACGATCCGCGCGCGTCGGTGGCGGAGCTGGAGCGCGCGATGACCGGCCTGGGCCTGCGCGGGGCGATGCTCTTCAGCAACGTGAACGGCACGGCCCTCGCCGACGAGCGGTTCTGGCCACTGTACGAGGCGGCGGACGCGCTCGGCGCGGTGCTGTACATCCATCCGACCAATCCGGTCAGCGTGCAGGCCATGACCGAATACTGGCTGATGCCGCTCGTGGGCTTTCTGTTCGACACGACGCTCGCCGCGGCGCACCTCGTGTTCAGCGGAGTGGTGGAGCGCTTCCCCCGCATCCGTTGGGTCCTGACTCACCTGGGGGGTGCCATTCCGTATCTCGTCGAGCGGCTCGACCGCGGCTTCGAAGCGTTCCCGGAGTGCCGGGCGCGCATTCGCCGCTCGCCGAGCGCGTACTTGAAGGAGTTCTACTACGACACGGTGAACTTCGACCCGGCGGCCCTCCGCCTCGCCATCGACTTCGCCGGGCCGCGCCGCATCCTCGCGGGGAGCGACTACCCCCACCGCATCGGTAGCCTCTCGGCCATGCGCCGGAGCCTGGAGCAGCTGGCGCTTCCACCCGAGGACCACGCCTCGATCCTGGGCGGAAACGCCGCGCAGCTCCTCGGTCTCTGACGGGTGGTCAGGCGGCGACGGCCAGCGGCGCCACGGCCGAGACGTCCAGCGTAAAGCGGACCTCTTCGCCCACCAACCAGCCACCCAGCTCGAGCGCCTGATTCCAGGTGAGGCCCCATTGGGTACGATCGAGCTTCCCGGTGGCCGCGGCGGCGGCGCGCTGGTTTCCCCAGGGGTCCGTGATCGGCGCGGCCGCTTCGACGTCGAAGCCGACCGGATGCGTCTGCCCGCGCATGGTGAGCTCACCGGTCAAATGGTAGGTGCCGTCGCCCCGCGGCTGAACGGCGGTCGAGCGGAACTCGATGGTCGGGTACCGCGCGGCGTCGAGGAAGTCGGGGGAGCGCAGGTGCGCGTCCCGCTGCTCCACGCCGGTGTCGATGCTCGACGCGTCGATGGTCGCGGCGATGCGCTGCAGCCGCCCCTCCTCGTCCAGCTCGACGCTGCCCGAAAGCCGCTTGAAGCGCCCGCGCACGGTGGCGAGCCCGAGGTGGCGCACGGCGAACTCGACGCTGCTATGGGATGGATCGATGGCCCAGGTCATATCATGGTCTCCGCATTGGTGGTTCGCAACTGAGTTACTAACACAGTAACACACTGCTGCAACAAAAAACGCCCTAGCGCCGGGGGAGGTTCCCGACCTTCGGACGGCCGCGCGCGCCGACCGACGCGACCATGTCGGCCACCGTGACCTCCGCCAGCTCCTCCTCCAGCGCCCGCTCGGCGCGGCCGACCACGCTGGAGAGCGCGGACTGGATGTGGCGGCCCACGGGGCAGCGCGCGCTCGGCGTCGCATGGTGTAACGCAAAGACACGACCCGACTCGACCGCCCGGTACGCGTCCACCAGCCGGATGTGGGCGGCGGGCTTTGCCAGCAGGGATCCGCCGCCGGCGCCCAGCCGCGAGGTCGTCAGCCCGGCGCGCGCCAGCTGCCCGAGCAGCCGCCGGATCACACCTGGGTTGGTGTTCACGCTCGAGGCGATGTACTCGGACGTCGCCGGCCGACCCCCCTTGACGTCGAGCAGGGTCAGGATGTGCACGGCGACCGCGAAACGGCTGCTGACCGGCATGGGCACCTCGCGGGGCAACCCCGCTGTTGTGTCACCACTCTAGTAACATTTGTCCGGCGGGTCAAGTTCCCTTAGATTCCCCCTCCCGTGGCCGACGACGCGAAGCGATCCCCCAAGAAGGTCTTCACCACCGGCGCCTGGCAGGAAGCCCGGGCGCTGATCGTCGCGCACCGCAGCCGGCTGGCGCTGGGGCTCGTCCTCCTGCTCGCCAACCGCCTCGCGGGGCTCGTGCTCCCCGCATCGTCCAAGTGGGTGATCGACCGGGTCATCAACCAGCACCATCCCGAGCTGCTCGGCCCGCTCGCGCTCGCGGCTGGGGCGGCGACGCTCGTCCAGGCCGCCACCGGGTTCGGCATCTCGCAGATCCTCGGCGTCGCCGCCCAACGGGCGATCACCGACATGCGCCGCACGGTGCAGGCGTACGTGCTGCGGCTGCCCGTGGGCTACTTCGACTCGACCAAGAGCGGGATCCTGATCTCGCGGATCATGTCGGACGCCGAAGGCATCCGCAACCTGGTCGGCACCGGGCTGGTACAGCTCGTCGGCGGCCTCCTCACCGGGGCGATCGCCCTGGGCGTCCTGTTCTACCTCAACTGGCGGCTCACCGTGATCGCCATCCTCATCCTGGCCTGCTTCGGGGGTGGGATGGCCTACGCGTTCACCAAGCTGCGGCCCCTGTTTCGCGAGCGCGGCAAGATCAACGCCGAAGTGACAGGCCGGCTGGGGGAGACGCTTGGCGGCATCCGCATCGTCAAGGCGTATCGCGCCGAGCGGAGCGAGCGGCTCGTGTTCACCCGGGGGGCGCACGCCCTGTTCCGCAACATCGCCGGCACCATGACCGGTATCTCCGGGGTCGGCGCGTTCGCCACGCTCATTGTCGGTGCGATCGGCATCCTGATGATCCTCCAGGGCGGGCACGCGATCCTCTCCGGGGCGATGACCCTGGGCGACTTCTTCATGTACGGCGTGTTCGTGGGCCTCGTGGCGCTGCCGCTCATCAACATCGCCTCGATCGGCACGCAGATCACCGAGGCGTTCGCGGGGTTGGACCGGATCCGCGAGATCCGCCGCCTCGCGACGGAAGACGCCGACGACCTCACGCGGGCGGAGCTGCCTGACGTCGCGGGCGACATCGTGTTCGAGGACGTGAGCTTCGAGTACGTCCCGGGGAAGGAAGTGTTGAAGCACGTCTCGCTCCACGCCCCGTCGGGCTCCACGACGGCGCTGGTCGGCTCTTCCGGGGCGGGGAAGAGCACGCTGATCGGCCTCGTGCTCGCCTTCAGCCGCCCCAAGAGCGGACGGATCCTGCTCGACCGGCGGGACCTCACCGCGATCCGCCTCGCTGACTACCGCCGCCACCTCGGCGTCGTCCTCCAGGACAATTTCCTGTTCGACGGCACGATCGCCGAGAACATCGCCTTCGCCCGGCCCCACGCCACGCGGCACGAGATCGAGGAAGCGGGGCGCATCGCCCACTGCGACGACTTCGTGCGCCGCTTCGAGCAGGGCTACGAGACCGTCGTGGGCGAGCGGGGTGTGAAGCTGTCCGGGGGCGAGCGCCAGCGCGTGTCGATCGCCCGCGCCATCCTGGCCGATCCGCGGATCCTGATTCTGGACGAGGCCACCTCGAGCCTCGATTCGGAGAGCGAGGCGGCGATTCAGGACGGTCTCCGCACGTTGCGACACGGGCGCACCACGTTCGTGATCGCCCACCGCCTGTCGACCATCCGCAGCGCGGATCAGATCTTGGTGATGGAAGGGGGGGCGATCGTAGAGCGCGGCACGCATGCCGAGCTGCTCGCCAAGCGCGGCCGCTACCGCCAGCTGTACGACAAGCAGTACCGGTTCGAGCAGGACCTCTTCATCAACCCGGGCGAGGACTTCACGCCCGAGCCCGAGGAGCCCGCGGTCCGGGCCCCGCTGACCCCCCCCGGCCGGCTGTAAGCAGCGCCTCGGCTAGCGCGGGGGCCGTGCCGGCCCACCCCCCGTCAGCTGCGCCACGCGCTGCCGCGCCAGCAGGTTGGTCGAATCCTTGGCCAAGGCGCCGCGATAGCTGGCGAGCGCCGCGGCGGTGTCGCCCTTCTGGCGCTGGGCGTCGCCGAGCGCGACGAGCACGAACGCGGACGTGGGGTTGAACTCGGCGTCGAGCTGCAACAGCCCGATGGCGTTGTCGAGCCTGCCGGCACGGGTCTCGCTGCGGCCCATGTCGAGCAGCACGCCTTCCCGGAAGTCGTAGGCGCCGCTGCCGTAGTAGCGGTCGCGCAGCTCGCGGTAGCGGCGCATCGCCGCGTCGATCCCGGAATCGGCGAGCACCAGGCCGAGCGTGTCGTCGAGCAGCCGCGGCCGCGCGACGCCACGATGGCACGTGGCGCAGCGCACCACGACGTGCGGCTCGGGCCGGTCGGGCACGTCCTTCAAGTGCTCGTCGTTGATGTGCATCACCATGTGCAGCATCGCGCGCGCGGCCTTCTTGGTGCGCTTCTTGTCCGAGGCGAAGTCGATCGAGTCGAGCGGCGCGTCATCGCGTGGAGCGGCGTGGCAGTAGGCGCAGCGCACCCCGAGCGCCTGCGCGAACCCCCGCATGGTGCTGATCAACGTCTGCCGATCGATGTTCTTGGGCAGCACCTTCAGATTCGTGAACGAATCGGGCGGGAACCGGCCCTGCGCGCGCGCGGAGGGGGGGGCGGACGCGAGAGCGGCAAGGCCGAGGGTCAGGACCAGGAAGGAACGCATCGGTCGCTCCGTGAACGGAAAGGGGTTGTGGCAATAGTGACGCGCCCCCGGGCGGGCGGCACCGGGGGATGCGTCAGAAGACTGTCCGGACTCGGCGGCGCCTACCGCGGCGGGCTCCCTCCCGCCGTGCGGTTCTCGTACGCCGGCCGCTTGGGGGCGACGAACGGCCGCTGTTGCAGCAGCCGCAGCACTTCCTGAATTCCGGCCTCGAGCTGCTGGTCCACGCCTTTGGCGAGCTGGGCCGGGTCCTGCGTCACGGCGATGTCCGGGTCCACGCCGTGGCCTTCGGCAAACCACTTGCCTGATGGGTCGTACTGGCGGAACGTGGGCACCGTCACGAAGCCACCGTCCACCAGCCCCGGCACGCCGCTGATGCCGATGATCCCGCCCCACGTCCGCTCGCCGACCAGCGGGCCGAGCTTGGCTTCCCGGAAGAAGGTGGGGAAAGCGTCGCCCCCCGAGCCGCTCCAGCCGTTGATCAGCATCACCTTCGGCCCGAAGTGCGCGTAGGGTGGCCACTGCCAGTCCTTGCCGTCCCGCACCGCGTACCACGCGAGCGGCGGCCGGTCGAGCAGCTCGACAAAGCGGTCGGGGATCTGCCCGCCCGAGTTGAACCGCTCGTCCACGATCAGCCCGTCCTTGGTGGTCTGGGCCAGGAACTGCCGCAGCAGCTCCGTCTGCCCGTCGACGCCGGTGCTGGGTACGTAGATGTAGCCCACCCGGCCGTTGGTCGCCTGGTCCACGCGGCGCCGATTCGCTTCGATCCACGCGAGGTTGCGCAGCCGGCTCTCGTCGTCGAGCGGTTTCACCAGGACGGTGCGCGCCCCGTCCGTGCTCGGGCGGCCGTTCACGGTGAGCTGGATGGTGCGGTTGGCGAGGCCCTCGAACGCCGCCCAGGGATCCTGCGCGGGGTCGAGCGGCATGCCGTTCACCGCGAGGACGTAGTCGCCCTCCTGCACGGTGACGCCCGGCGTGCGCAGCGGAGAGCGCACCTCATCGTCCCACGGGGCGCCGTCGATGATCCGCTTGATGCGGTACGCCCCGTTCTCGAGCGCCCAATCGACGCCCAGGAGTCCCGCCCCCCGGCGCGCGCTCTGCTCCTCGTCGCCGCCGCCCCGGTATGTGTGGGACGCATTCAGCTCGGCGATCATCTCGCCGATCACGAAGTTCACGTCCCAGCGCGTTACCGCGGCATCGAGCAGCCTGGCGTACTGCGTGCGCACCGCGTTCCAGTCCACGCCGTGCATGTTGGGATCGTAGAAGTAGTCGCGGTTGAGCCGCCACACGTCGGTGAAGATCTGCCGCCACTCGGCGCGCGGGTCCACCGTCATCACCATCTCGCCCGTGCGCAGCGGTTTCTCGAACTTCTGCCCCGGCTTCAAGTCCACGATCGCGAACCGGCCGTCGGAGGGGACGAGCAGTTTCAGCCCGTCCGCCGAGACGAGCAGGCCGTCGGCGTCGTCGAGCACCGTCTCTTCCTTCCGCTCCTTCAAGTCCCAGTACATGACGGGCGTCTTGGTTTCCGCGGCACCCGTCCGTACGAGCCTTCGATATACGACTTTCCCCGACACCGCCTGGAGATCCGTGTACCGGCCCCGCGTGACGGGCAGCGCCACGACGCGAGCCTCGAAGCCGGCGAGGTCGATCTCGACCGGAGCGGGTGGTTTCGGGGGGGGGCGCTTGGCGCGGCGGCCGGAGCGGCGGCGGGGGCAGGGGGCTTCGCGCCACCTGCCGG
>JBGOUQ010000018.1:0-68975 GCA_041477065.1 Gemmatimonadota bacterium | reverse complement strand
GCGGCCGGCGCGGGGGCCCCCGCGGGCGGCGCCCCGCGCCGGCGCCGCCCCCCCGCCCCCCCCGGCCCCGCCCCCCTCCAAGTGAGCGAGCGCGGCCTCGTTACGTCGCAGGGGGGAGTTCTCACGGGGACGTTGAACCGCCCCGAAAAGAAGAACGCGATCGACACCGCCATGATCGATGGGCTGCTGGCGTTGATCGAGCAGGCTGATCTCGATGCCGAGGTGCGCGTAGTCGTGTTGCGCGGTGCCGGGAAGGACTTCTGTGCCGGGATGGACCTCCAGGAGCTGCTCGCCTCAGCGGATCACACGGTGGACCAGAACCGGCACGCCGCCCTGCACTTCGGGGAGGTGTTCGTCCGGGCGCGGGCGCTGCCCAAGCCGGTGGTGGCGGTAGTGCAGGGGCGCGCCCTGGCCGGCGGCTGCGGTTTGGCGACGGCGTGCGACCTGGTGCTCGCGGCCGAGTCCGCGCAGTTTGGGTATCCCGAAGTGCAACGAGGCTTCGTGCCGGCACTCGTGATGAACCTGCTGAAGCGGGCGGTGGGCGAGAAGATCGCGTTCGATCTGGCGGCGACGGGCCGTGTGCTCACCGCCACGGAGGCGGCCGCGGTCGGCCTAGTGTCGCGCGTGTACGAGGATGCGGACTTCGAAGAGCAGGCGGCCGAGCTGGTGGGTCACCTGGCCGCGCTCAGCAGCACCGCACTCGCCTTCACCAAGCGGCAATTCTACCGCCTGGACGGAATCGGGTTCGAACAGGGGATCCGGCTGTCGGCGGACGTGAATGCCGCCAGCCGGAGCACACCGGACTTCCGCGCCGCGCTCGCGGCCTTCCTGAAGAAATGAACAAGCAGGATCATCGGCTCTCCCGACCCGACCTCGCCGCCCAGATGGTCCACGACATCCTCAAGCAGCAAGTGGATTCGGCGAGGCAAGTCAAGGCGGTGAAAGCGCAGATCGCGCGGGCCGGCGGCGACAAGCGCCGCAAGGCGACACGGCGAGTGGCCTGGCTGCTGCCGCTGTTCCTGGGCGTCTCGGGGTGGAATCTCTGGCGCTCCCAGCAACCGGCGGCCGTGCTCACGGATGCCGAGCTGTCCGCCTCCCGCCGCTTGAACGTCTATCTCGCGGTCGAAGCGGTGCACGAGTACCGGCGGGGTTACGGGACTCTGCCTCCCACGCTGGAAGCGGCCGGTGTGCTGGGGCGCGGGCTCGACTACCACGTGATGGACTCCGGAGGTGCGGGGATCGGAGGGGGTGCGTTCACGCTGTCCGATACGACGGGGCTGGCGCCCGTGACCTACCGCACCGGAGGGGACCTCGCCCCGCTCACGGCGTCGTACACCGCGCTGCGGCGCGGGCACGGGCCGCGGGGGAGACGGCCGTGAGCCGCCGGGGCTTCACCTTGATCGAGCTGCTGGTGACGCTGCTCATCATCGGGATCCTGGCGAACATCGGCTTCCCGGCGCTCAACCGGATGAAGAAGAAGGCGGAAGCCGCGCACATCATCGAAGACTTCGCGACGGTCCGCATCGCCGCGTTCGACTACTACGCGGCCAACGCCGCGTATCCCTCGACCGGGGCGTTCGGCGTGATCCCGTCCAAGCTGCGCGCGTCGCTGCCGTCCGGGTTCACCTTCCGTTACGGCGCGGCCCAATACCGCTGGCACCGCTGGAGCCTCCCTGACGGCGCCCCCGCCGATCCGTCCCAGACCGTGCTGCTGGGCCTCGACATCCACAGTGACGACACGGAGTTGATGGCCGCGCTCGCCGGGCAGTTCCGCGGTGGGGCGGCGTTCGGCACCGCGACCGATCTCACACTGGTCATCGAATGAGCCGCGCCTTCGCTGCCAGAGTCTGGCTCGGGGGCGCCGGTCTCATCGCCGGCCTCGCCGGGATGGCGCTCGCCCAGCACTGGCTCGTGTACGCGGCCGTCGCGCTGCTCGCTGGGGCGGTCGTGGTCCGCCTCGCGGTACGCCGGCTCGCGCGCGACTCGTAGTCTCCACCGAGCTATATTGAGGATCAGACCACTCAATCGAGGATCAGATGGCAGGCTTGAACGTCCATATGTACGACCCGCAGCTCGTCCAGCCGATGCGGGAGGAGCTGACCCGGATCGGATTCCAGGAGCTCCGCACCCCGGCGGAAGTGGATGCGGTGCTGACCGCCGAGAACGTGGCGACCTTGGTGGTCGTGAACTCGGTGTGCGGCTGCGCCTCCGGGCGGGCCCGTCCCGCCACGGCGCTCGCGCTCCAGCACGGCAAGCGGCCCGCGAGGCTGCTGACGGTGTTCGCGGGGCAGGACGCCGAGGCGACGGCGCGGGCCCGCAGCTACTTCACCGGGTACGCGCCGTCATCTCCGCAGGTGGCTTTGTTCAAGGACGGCAAGCTCGTGTTCATGCTGGAGCGCCGCAACATCGAGGGCCGCAACGTCCACGATATCGCCGCAGACTTGACTGGAGCGTTCGATCTGTACTGCTAGAACAGGTTCCCTGCCCGCACCCGGAAGTCCACGTTGTCCCGTACCCACTTCCACAAATCGTTCTGTCCCTCGAGGGGCACGTCGGGCTTGAGCTGCGTATGCCAGCCGGCCATGACCTGGGCCTCCTGCGTCCAGAGCCGCACCCGCTTGTGCTTGATGAGTCTCTTCCAATTGTCGCCGACGGTCGGGCTCGCGTACAGCAGGCGCACGGTCACGCTTCGGGACAGGAACTCGATCGGGCTCAGGTCGATGCGCGTGTAGGGATTCTGGCCCGCCTCGAGGCGCGTCCCGGGAGGCATGTCCGGCACGCCGTCGCTCAGCACCACCACGCTCATCGGCGCGAGGATCAGCCCGCGCTCCTTGGTCAAGCCAGCCACCCGCTGGAAGAACGCGTTGAAATCCGTGTACGCATCCGTGGGCGGGAACCAGGCGCGGATGTCCGCCGCGATCTGCTCGACGCTGCGACCCTGAAAGTCGTTGATCGGGTGGAATGACTTCGGCTCGCCCGGCCGCGCGCCGCCGACCGACCCCACGAACAGCGCGGTGGGCGGACGCAGGCCCCCCAGCCCATTCAGGTGGGCGTAAGCGTAGTAGGCGGCGAACTGCACGGCGTCGTCGTACAGCTTGGCGTCGCGAAAGGACCCGCTGACGTCGATGCCGATCACCAGCGTCGACGCCGCGGGCTTTGCAGCCGACTCCACACCGCCCGGCCCGCACCCCGTGACCAACGCCACGGTCGCGAGGGCCGCCGCTCTCCACCGCGCGCGGCTCACGCGGCCGCTCCCGGCGTGACGGCCTTGCTCGCCACCAGCTGCGGCGTGCTCGCCAGGACCTGATCGAGCGACCGGAACGGCAGGGTGAAGGTGGGCCGGCCCAGGATCACGACCACGGCGAAGTTCACCGCCGCGGCCAGCAGCTGCAGCACGGGCAGCGACATCAGCTCGAACGCCTCCCGCGCCTCGCGCTTGAACCACTCGATCTCGGCCTTGAGGGCCGCCACCGGCCCGTGCCAGAACTCGGCGGGGAGCGGCGTGCCGGCCGCGACGCCGTTCTGCGGCCCGGCGATGTTCTGGCGCGCCAGGATGCCGAGCAACGCGGGCGTCCCGAAGCGGCCGAAGAGGAACCACGTCATGGCGCGGACGCCGATCCACCCGAACGAGGCGAGGGCCAGGGTCGAGAAGAAGCCGAGCTGGAACCCGGTCTGCTGGGCGATCCAGGGGGTGATCGCGTCGATCAGCTCCCGGTAGAGGAACATGACTTCGAAAAACATCACGAACCCCTCGACCAACGCCATGGAGACGATCTGCGACGTGTGCTTGGTCCGGATCGCGTCGGTCAACGCTTGGATCGCGGCGAAGCTCCCGGAGATCAGAATGAACAAGAACGGCCACAGGATCAGGCTCACGGCCAGCCCCGACACCTCGGCGCCCGTCAGATCGGCGAGCACTTCGGTGAGGGTCGGCCGCAGCGTGAAGGTGAAGATCGTCGCTTCCAGCGCAGACCAGACAAGAATGAAGATGAAGGCGATCCACGGCACGCCGGGCTGGAAATACTGGCGCGTCGCCCAATCGAGCAGCGCGAGCGGCCGCGTGAACACGAAGCTGACCAGGCGCACGACGAGAGCGCCGGCGAGCTTGAGCAGGCTCCACAGCCACCCGGCGAGCACGACCCCGAACCGGATCAGCCCCGCCCAGTAGAACCAGATCATGCGGCCGGCGTCCCACCACGACATCAGGAGCGCGGTGAGAAACCCGCCGCGTCCCGAGCGGAACGGCAGCGTGTATAGCGAGGCCATCGTGCACCACACGGCGACGACCAGCAGGGCGCAGGGGAGCAGAATGAACACCCCCTTCGCGGCGACCGCCCAGATGGTGTTGCCCGTAACGGCGTAGCCGAGCACGCTGGTTTGCCAATCGAGGATCCAGGTGAACCCGGACGCGAGAACACGGAAGGTCTCCCGCCATTGCTCCGGGACACTCTGCTGCAGGGACGTGGACGCGAGCATGTCGCTCACCTCGTGGAAGAGCATGAGTGACGTCGCGGGGAGGGGCGCGGCTCGACGGCGACGATAGGGCGGCCACTAGATACCCTCGCCGGCCCGGTCGAGGCGTGACCCGGGTCACAGGGAGGAGCGGTCAGGCGCTAAATCAGGGCCGGGGGTGACGTTCACCGCCTTTCCACATATACTCTTCCCATGGCGGATGAATCTTCGAAGCGCCTTATCGTCGTCGGCGACCGGGTGCTGATTACACCGGAAGCGGGCGAGGAGCGAACCAATGTCGGCTTGTACCTGCCGGCTACGGCGGTCGAAAGCCGTCAGGTGCAGGGCGGGCGGATCGTGGCGACCGGTCCGGGCACCCCGATGACCGAACCCGCCAGCATGGACGACGAGCCCTGGAAGATCCGCGGCCCGGATGTGAAATATCTGCCCATGGAGGCCGATGTGGGCGACTATGCACTGTTCTTCAGGAAAGCTGCCGTAGAGCTCACGTTCGAGGGCAAGGCGTATCTCGTCGTGCCGCAAGCGGCGATCCTCGTGCTCGTGAAGGATCAGCCGGTCGGTGAGGGGGGAGCGGGAGCGGGGGGACCGGACTGAGCGCGTAAACCGGCTCCGTCTCGCGCGAATCGGGCCCCGGTCGATCGGCCGGGGCCCGTTTCATTCGGGGGATGGCGGCTCCCCCCCCTCCTTTCAGCGGCGGCCTCGTCGGTGCGCGCGACCTTCTAGTCCAGCGGTTCGGGCACCGAGCGTTCCGAGTCCCCCAACTCCGGGTCGTGGGCCCCCTGCTGGCCGGACGCAACGTCCTTGCCGTCCTCCCGACGGGCGCCGGCAAGTCGCTGTGTTACCAGATTCCGGCGCTGCTGGCTCAGGGGCTTACCCTGGTCGTGTCGCCGCTCATCTCCCTGATGCAGGACCAGGTCGGCACGCTGCGCGGTCGCGGCCTGCCCGCCGCGTACTTGAACAGCGCCCTCGACGCCGAGCAGCGGCGCGCAATTACCGCCGCCGTCCTGCGCGGGCAGGTCAAGCTCCTTTATTGCGCCCCCGAGCGGCTGGGCGCGCTGGTGCGATTGCTGCGCACGGATTCCCCCCCTGTTCGCGTGTCGCTGCTCGCCGTGGATGAGGCCCACTGCATCGTCGAGTGGGGCAATGCGTTCCGTCCCGTCTACCGCGCACTCGGCCGCTTTCGCTATCTCCTGGGTGATCCGGTCACGCTCGCCCTGACCGGCAGCGCCACACCGGTGGCACGCGAGGAGATTCTGCGCGTGCTACGCCTGTCTGACGCCGAGATCGTGACCACGTCGTTCGACCGGCCGAACCTGCGGTTTGTGGTGGAACGGGTCCGGGACGATCGGGCCCGGTTCGCCCGGCTCCGCGCGCTGCTGGGAGACGCCGGCGGACCCGCCCTCGTTTACGCGCCGACGCGACGCATCACGGAGCTGATCACCCGGGCGCTGCTTCGTGTGAACGTGCGGGCCGCCCCCTATCACGCGGGGCTGACCGAGGGCGTGCGGCGCGCCGTGCTGCGCGCGTTTCTCGCAGGCCGTGCGCCGGTGGTCGTCGCGACGACGGCGTTCGGGATGGGCATCGACAAGCCGGACGTGCGGCGGGTGGTGCACTGGGGGCCCTCCCGCAGCCTGGAGTCCTACTACCAGGAGGCGGGACGTGCTGGACGGGACGGCGCACCGGCGCAGTGCACGGTGCTGTGGAGGCCCTTTGATCTGATGTTCGGGAGCGTGCGGCCCGAGATGCGGCGGTACGTACTGGCCCGCCGCTGCCGGCGCCGAATGCTGCTCGAGTACTTCGGGGAGACATTGGGCCGGTGTGGCGGGTGTGACCGGTGCGGGTAGGGGACACTTGCCGGCCCGGGTTTCAGAACTGAACCCATCGCCCGTCCGCTTCCACACCAGAATCCCACAAGACCGCCGGTCCGGCCGCAATTATATTCCGATATGCACGACACCTTCTACTTCACGGACCAGCACCTCCAGGTCCGCGAGATGGTGCGCGACTTCGCGCAGACCGTCATCAAGCCGACCGCCCGCGGCTACGACCTGGACAGCAGGTTCCCCTGGGACAACGTGAAGCGGATGGCCGAGCTCGGCTTGTTCGGCATTCCGTGGCCCGAGGAGCTGGGCGGCTCGGGGATGGATTACCTGTCGTACATCATCGTGATCCACGAGCTGGCCAAGGTCGACGCGAGCCACGCCATCACCGTCAGCGCCCATACTACCCTCGGCACATCGCCGATCGTGGATTTCGGTACCCCGGAGCAGAAAAAGCGCTACGTGCCGCTGCTTGCGACGGGCCGGGTCCTTGGCGGGTTCGGGCTCACCGAGCCCGGCGCGGGCTCGGATGCGGGCGGCACCAAGACGGTCGCGGTCGAGAAGGGGGACCACTACGTCCTCAACGGCTCGAAGATCTTCATCACCCACGCCGGCGTGGGGGAGATCTTCGTCGTCACCGCGCGCACCGACCAGCACGCAAAGAAGACGGCGGGCATCACCGCGTTCATCGTCACGAAGGACACGACCGACCTCGACGAGGCGCGCCGGGTCGGTACCGGACACGATCCGGCCCTCCCCAAGATGCCGGGCGTGAAGGCGGGGAAGAAGGAAGACAAGCTGGGCTGGCGCGCGTCCGACACCCGGGAGCTGGTGTTCGTGGACGCGGTGGTGCCCAAAGAGAACGTGCTCGGCCCGGTGAACAACGGCTTCCGCCAGTTCCTGCACACCCTCGACGGCGGCCGCATCGGGATTGCGGCGCTGTCCCTCGGCATCGCCGAGGGGGCGTTGGAGGAGTGCCTCGGCTACACGGCGCAGCGCAAACAGTTCGGCCGGCCCATCGCGAGCTTCCAGGGCGTCCACTTCGCCCTCGCCGACATGGCGACTGAGATCGAGGCCGCCAAGCACCTGGTCTATCACGCCGCCTGGCTCAAGCAGCACGGCCATGCATTCAAGAAGGAAGCGGCGATGGCCAAGCTCTACGCCTCCGAGCTGTGCATGCGGGCCACCACGAAAGCGGTCCAGCTGCACGGCGGCTATGGCTACACCACCGAGTACCCGGTCGAGCGGATGATGCGGGACGCGAAGATCTGCGAGATCGGGGAAGGCACGAGCGAGATCCAGCGGATCGTGATCGCCCGTCAGCTCCTCGGGGATCTGATCGACTAGAGCTCCGGCGCCTTGTAGGGCTCCGGCTCCGGAGAGGTTTGCTCCGGGTGCGAAAGCTCCTTGTGGAGGTGCTCGAGCAGCTGCAGCTGGCGCTGCTGCATGTGCCACAGCTCGTGCCACTGTTTATAGCGCAGTCCGTCCAGCTTGTCGTGCAGATCGCGGATTTCGATCTCCGCCATCAAGTTGATCTCATAGTCCTGCGTCGCCTGCATCCGGTCCTTCGCCGATTGCCGGTTCTGGCTCATCATGATGACCGGCGCCTGGAGGGCGGCCAGCGCCGAGAGCGCGAGATTGAGGAGGATGAAGGGGTAGGGGTCGAACGGACGCCGGACCAGCACCCAAGTGTTGATCGCCATCCAGATGAGCAGGATGCCCCCGAAGATGCCGATGAACGTCCAGCTCCCTCCGAACTTCGCGACGCGGTCGGCCACCCGCTCGCCGAGCGTCATCTGCGCCTCGTACTCCTGATTCACCAGCCGGCTCACCCGTCCGCGCCGCGCGATGCGCGTCACCAACGATTTCTCCATGTCGGAGATTTTGGTGTACTCCTCCTCGAGGTAGCCGAGGAATTTCTTGGCGCGGTATTGCTCGCGGCAGTTCTGGCAGATGCCGCGCTTGCCGTCCCATTCCGGTCGCTCATGCCGGATGATGTCGACCAGCTGGGGCTCGAGCTTGCTGGGGTTCACGAGCGTCCGCGTTTCCACCAGGGTGTTGCACAGCGAGCAGGTGGCCTTGGGCATGGCGCGCGTCTCCGGGTGCGAGGGGAAGCAGGAAGCGTTAGGGCAGGTGCGGGTCCATCCCCAGCACCCTGACGAGGAAGGCCCAACGGTCGGCCTGCTCTTCGATGATCTTGCCGGTGGGCTTGCCGGCTCCGTGGCCGGCCTTCGTTTCAATGCGGATCAGGACGGGCTGCGTCCCCGCCTGCGCCGCCTGGAGCGCCGCCGCGAATTTGAAGGAGTGGCCCGGCACGACCCGATCGTCGTGGTCCGCGGTCGTGATGAGCGTGGCGGGATAGGCGACTCCGGACCGCAGGTTGTGCAGCGGCGAGTAGGCGTAGAGGAACGGAAAGTGGCCGGCGCTGTCGGCGGAGCCGTACTCCGTCACCCACGCCCAGCCGATGGTGAAGCGGTGGAACCGCAGCATGTCCATCACGGCGACGGCGGGCAGCGCGGCCCCGAACAGCTCGGGTCGCTGGGTCATCGCGGCGCCGACGAGCAATCCGCCGTTCGAGCCGCCCCCGATCGCGAGCTTCGCGGTGGAAGTGTAGCGCTCCAGGACCAGGTACTGCGCCGCGGCGATGAAGTCGTCGAACACGTTCTGCTTGCGCTCCAGCATGCCGGCTTGATGCCACTCCTCACCGTATTCGCCACCCCCCCGCAGGTTGGGCACCGCGTAGATGCCGCCCATCTCCAGCCACACCACAACCGCCGGGGAAAATGCCGGGGTGAGATTGATGTCGAACCCGCCGTACCCATACAGATAGGTCGGGTGGGAGCCGTCCAATGTCAGCCCGGTGCGGGCCGTGACGAACATCGGGACCCGAGTGCCGTCCTTGCTGCGATAGAACACCTGCCGCGTCTCATAGGCACCGGGGTTGAAGTCGAGCGCCGGGGTACGGAACACGGCGGTGGCTCCGGTGGCGAAGGCGTGGCGGAAAATCGTCGTCGGGTAGAGGAACGACGTGAACGCGAAGAACAGCTCGTCGTCGTCCGGCTCGCCGCTCACTTCGCTGACGCTCCCCAGCGTGGGCAGCGCCACGCCGAGCAGCGCCTTGCCGTCGAGCGCGAACAGCCGCAGCAGCGAATGCGCGTCGTGGAGGTAGGCCGCCACAAAGCTGTGGTGCACGACCCGTGCGGACTCCAGCACGTCGTCCGTCTGGGGGATCAGCGTCTTCCACAGTCCGCGGCCCGGGTGCTCGACGTCGATCGCGATGACCCGCTTACGCGGAGCGTCCAGGTCGGTGAGCACGAAGAACACCGGCCCACCGTTCCCGACGAAAGTGTAGCTGGCGTCGAAGGCGTCCAGCAGCGGCACCGGCCGCGCGTCGAGCCGCGGATGGCGCGGGTCGCCGAGATCGACGTAGTACAGCCGGTTGCGGCGGTCGGTGCCAAGCCAGAGGTTCAGCACCAGATAGCGCCCGTCGGCACTTACGTCGGCCCCGATGCCCCAGTCGGGCTGATCGGGCCGGGCGTAGACGAGCTGGTCCTGCGCTTGGCTCGTGCCGAGCCGGTGGTAATACAGCGTATGGTTGTGGTTGACGGCGAGCTTGGGGTTCCCGCCCTCGGGTTCGGGATAGCGGCTGTAGAAGAACCCCGCCCCGTCATGCGTCCACGCAATCCCCGAGAACTTCACCCACTGCAGCCGATCTGGCAGGTCCCGCCCCGTCGCCACGTCCCGGACGAACAGGTCGGTCCAGTCCGAGCCGCTCGCCGAGGTGCCGTAGGCGAGCGTCCGGGCATCCTCCGATACGGCGAGCGCGGACAGGGCAATGGTGCCGTCCGGCGAGAGGGTATTGGGATCGAGCAAGACGCGGACCGCGCCGGCGAGCGAATCCTGGATGTAGAGGACCGCTTGATTCTGCAACCCGTCGTTCTTGAAAAAGAAGTAGCGGCCCGCCTTCTTGAACGGCGCGCTGTATCGGGGGTAATTCCACAGGGTGGTGAGGCGCCGGTGGATCGCGTCCCGTTGCGGAATCTGCTCGAGGAAGGAAAAGGTGACGCGGTTCTCGGCTTCGACCCAGTCCCGGGTTTCCCGGGAATCGACGTCCTCGAGCCAGCGATAAGGATCAGGGACCTTCGTCCCGTGGTACTCGTCGAGGACGTCGACCGTCCTGGTCGGCGGATAACGCAGGTGCTGCGCGCAAGCCGGGACGGCACCCGCGGCGCCGAACAGGGTGAGCAGCAACGGAGCTCCGAAGGCTGAAAGTTGTGAACCCTCTGGCATGCGTCGCATCCAGGGCGAGTGCTCTACAATAGGGCCGATTGACGTAAGTCACAAGGTCGCTTACATTTACATCCATGCATTGGACTTCGGCTCTGCTCCGGTCGCTGCCCGTCAGTTCGCTGGGTCCGGCTCGGCGCGCCTTAGCCAATCGGTTCATCTCATTCCCCGACCACACCTCTGGAATGAGGCCCTGCTGGAACAACAACGGGATTCCGGGTGGCTGCTGGCCGACCGGGATCGAGGGTTCCTGCTTTGAAGCGCGAAATCCTGATCAGCGGCAACCCGCGCGAGACGCGGGTCGCCATCCTCGAGGACGACCGCCTTGTTGAGCTCCTGGTGGATCGTCCCGATACCCGCCGCTCGGTGGGTGACATCTACCTCGGCCGGGTGGACGCGGTCCTCCCCGGCATCCAAGCCGCTTTCGTCGACATCGGCGCCGAAAAGAGCGCCTTCCTTCACGCCTCGGACTTGATCGAGTCCGACGACGACGAGGAGCCCGGCGAAGTCGCCGAGGATGAAGACGAAAATGGCAACGGGGGTGGAGGCAGCCGGGGTGGCCGGGGCGGAGGAGCGGATCGCTTCTCCCGCCGCAAGCTGCCCAATGTCGCCGACGAGCTGAAACGCGGCGACACCAAGCTCGTCCAGGTCATCAAAGAGCCGATCGGCACCAAAGGGCCCCGGGTCACCGCCCAGATCTCCATGGCGGGCCGGTTCCTGGTGTATATGCCGTTCGCTTCGAAGGTCGGCGTCTCTCGCAAAATCGAAAACCGAGAGCAGCGCGCCAAGCTGCGCGAGATGGTATCCCGCCTCGTCCCCAAGGACGCCGGCGGCTGGATCATCCGCACCGTCGCCGACGACCTCACGGAGGCGAACTGCAAGCGGGAGATCGACCATCTCTACGAGCTCTGGACGAAGATCACCCGGAAGGCCAAGTCCGTCCGGGCGCCGGCGCTGGTGCAGCGTGAGACCAGTCTCACCCGCGGCATCGTGCGCGACCTGTTCAGCGACAAGGTCGACTCGCTCCTCGTCGACTCCAAGCAGCTCCACCACGAAATCGAGACGTATTTGAAGCAGATCGATCCCGATTTGTTGGCGCGCGTGAAACACTACCAGGGCGAGAGCTCGCTGTTCGACGAGTACGACATCGAAGCGGAAATCCGCGGGCTGTTCCAACCGCGGGTGGAGCTGCCCACGGGCGGCTACCTGATCATCCAACCGACCGAAGCACTGACCTCGATCGACGTGAATACCGGCCGCTACACCGGCAAGAAAGACCCCGAAGGCACCATCGTGAAGACCAACCTCGAGGCCGCGCGGGAGGTGGCGCGTCAGCTGCGGCTGCGCGACATCGGCGGGATCATCGTGGTGGACTTCATCGACATGGAAACGCGGAGCAACCGGGACAAAGTGCTCCAGGAGCTGCGCGCCCATCTCGGGCGGGACCGGGCGCGGACCAAGGCGTTCGCTGTCTCCGAGCTCGGCTTGATCGAGATGACCCGCCAGCGGGTCCGGCCGTCGCTGTGGCAGTCGATGACCGCCGAGTGCCCGACGTGCACCGGCACCGGGCGGGTGTTCCGGCCGGAAGTCGTCGTGCGCCGCATGGAGCGCTCGTTGAAGCGGGTGGGCGCCGACCACAAGGAGCGGCAGCTCGCCGTGCGGCTGCACCCGGAGGTGGCGCTGTACCTCGTGGAGCAAGAGCCTAACTTCTTGCGCCAACTGGAGAAGCAAACCGGACTCGAGCTGGAGGTCCGGGACGATCCGATGATGCGGCTCGACGAGTTCCGGATGATGGCCAAGCCCGCCGGCCGCGACGTCACCGAGCAGTATGCGGTGGCTTGACGGAACTCCAAGTCCCGATTAGAGTTCGCGCCCTATGACGTACGCCATTTTCGCCACCGGTGGCCACCAGTTCCGGGCGGAGCCGGGAGTCACGATCAGAATCCCGCTGCTCGACGCCAAGCCGGGGAGCGAGGTCACGTTCGATCACGTCCTGCTGGCGAGCGACGGCAAGCACGTCCAGGCCGGCCAGCCGACGCTGCGGGGCGCCAAGATCACCGCCGAGGTCGTGCGGCACGGCAAGGACAAGAAGATCAAGATCTTCCGCTTCGCGCGGCGCACGGGCTACCGGCGGCACGCCGGACACCGGCAGGACTTTACCGAAGTGAAGATCAGCGACGTGAAGGTCGGGTGAGGTGACCTATGGCGCACAAGAAGGGCGTCGGCTCCTCGCGCAACGGGCGCGACTCGAATCCGCAATACCTGGGCGTCAAACGCTTCGGGGGCGAGTTCGTGCGGGCGGGCAATATTCTCGTGAAGCAGCGGGGCACCAAGTTTCATCCCGGCGCCAACGTGCGCCGTGCCTCGGATGACACGCTGTTCGCGGTGGCGGATGGACACGTCAAGTTCGAGCACAAGGACAAGAAGCGGCTCAAGGTGAGTGTGTATCCGAAGTAGGGGCACAGTGGCATCGAGGCACAGAGGCTCAGAGGGATGCGCGGTCCCCTCTGAGCCTCCGCGTTTCTGTGCCCCTATGCGGCTAGTATTTCGGCGGCAGCGTCTTGTACCGCTCGAACAGCTCCGTCTGCCGGCTCCGCAACGGGACCTCCCGGCCGCGAATGAACACATGCTCCACTGTGGTCGTGAACTCGAAGGGATCCCCCGACCAGACGACGACGTCGGCCACCTTGCCGGCCTCGAGCGAGCCGTAGCGATCGGCCACCCCGAAGATCTCGGCGGGGGAGAGCGTCACCGCACGGAGCGCCTGATCCCAGCTCATGCCGTACGACACCGCGTTCCCGGCCTGCTGGCGCAGGTTCCGCGCGTTGTGCGTGTCGGTCTCGAGTAATCCGACCTTCACGCCCGCCTTGGCGAGCACGCCGGCGTTCTCGTAGCGCACGCCGAGCGCGTCGAAGGAGGGGATGTTGTCGAGCGGCTCAACCAGCACCGGCACGCCTGCTGCGGCGATTTCTGCCGCCACCGCCCACCCCTCCTGCGCACCCGCAATGATCAACTTCAGCTTGAACTCGCGCGCGAGGCGCAGCGCGGTGCGGATGTCGCTGGTGCGATTGGCGATCGCGATCAACGGTAGCTGACCGTGCAACACCGGCAGCAGCGCCTCGAGATTGGCCGCCGAGGCTGAAAGCGGCTGCATCTGGGCGCGGCTGAAGTCCGTCTTGCGACGCTCGTACTCGAGGGCGTCGCGGAACAGCTGCCGCAGCTTGAGGCCGACGCCGGCGCGGGAATTGCCCGCTTCGTCCTTGCCGTTCTCCGACAGGTCGGCGAGCATGGCGACCGGCGACTTCACGATCATCTGCTCGATCGTGGCGCCGTCGAGGTCGATGAGCACCGCCTGGCCGCTCACGAGGTGCCCGCCGGGTGCCGCGAGCGCCGTGGTGACGCCCTGAATGCGCGTGACCGGAATGAGGGTGGAGGCGGGGTTGATCCCTTCGCCGACGTTGAACGCGGCGGCGATCGCCTCGCCCTGATAGGAGGCTTCGCGCGTCCCCGGCACCGCTCCGATCTCGACCAGCCCCATTTGGCCGGCGCCGTCGATCAGGCCCGGGGTGACCCACTTGCCGGTGGCGTCGATGCGTGTCGCGTCCGCCGGGATCGTGACGCTCGTGCCGACCGCGGTGATCTTGCCGCCCTGAATGAGGACGGTGGCGTGCTCGAGCTTGGGACCGGAGACGGGATAGACCGTCCCGCCCGTGATGGCGATCGTCTGGGCGAGGAGGAAGGCGATCATCGGTCGCTCCCGGGTGCCGGCACTTGGCCGAGTTCGAAGTCGGTACGGGGCTGGTGGGTGGGATCGTTGCGGTCGTAGACCAGCCAGCCGTCGTTGTAGACCTGTAGCGCCTTCGCATAGACGGAGAAGGGGTCCGCCGACCAGACGACCACGTCGGCCATCTTGCCCGGCTCGAGGGTGCCGATGATCGAGTCGAGCCCCAGCGCCCAGGCCGGGTTGAAGGTGATCCAACGCAGCGCCTGATCGCGCGTGACGGGGATCCCGCCGCGGATGCCGGCGTACATGGCCTTGGCCGCTTCCTGGTTGAGCCGCTGGATGCCGCTCGGGCTGTCGGAGTGGATGTTCAGGCGCACGCCGGCTTGCTGGAGGAGCGCGGCGTTTTCGGGGATGCCGTCCATCGCTTCTTCCTTGAAGCCCCACCAATCGGCCCACACCGCGGCGCCGGTGCCGGCCGCCGCCAGCAGGTCCGCGATCTTGTAGGCTTCGACGCCGTGGTGGAACGCGCGGATCTTGAACCCGAACTCGCGGCCGAGGTCCAGCATCTGCGCCATCTCGTCGGCGCGGTAGCAGTGGTTCTGCACGAAGATGTTGCCGCGCAGCACCTCGGCGAGCGATTCGTTCTTCAAGTCCCGCGAGGGCGGGTCCCCCGTGTGATTCGCATTCCACTTGTCCCAGCGGCGCCGGTATTCCTCGGCCCCGATGTAAGCCGCGCGGTAGCCGGCCATGTTGCCCATCCGGGTCTGAGGACCGCCGCGGTTGCCGTACACACGCTTGGGATTCTCGCCGCACGCCATCTTCATGCCGTAGTGCGCGCCGGGGAACTTCATCTCCTGCACGGTACGCGCCGGGATCAGTTTCAAAATCGCGCTGCGCCCGCCGATCAGGTTCGCCGATCCGGGCAGCGCCTGGATGGTGGTGATCCCGCCCGCGATAGCCAGCGGGATCTGCGGATCCTGCGGCCAGAACGAGTGCTCGGCCCACACCTCGGCGGTGACGGGCCGCGTGGCCTCGTTGCCGTCGGACTCCGCGTCCGTCCCGGGCGCGGCGTACACACCGAGGTGCGAGTGCGCGTCGATCAGACCGGGCGTGACGTACTTGCCCGTTCCGTCCACGACGACGGCGTCGGCGGGGGCCTGCACGCTCGTGCCGACCGCCACGATCCGGCCGTCGCGAAGCAGGATCGAGCCGCCGGCGATCTCCTGACCCGTCGCGGTCATGATGGTCGCATTGCGAATCAGGACCGGCGGGTTGGCGTGCCGCCGATACGTGGACGGGTACTGCGGCCGGTCCACGCTGGTGGTCTCGGCCGCGGCCTTCGGGGCGACGGCTTGCGCGGCGGCAGGGGCAGGCGCCGCCTGCTGCGCCGGACGCGCGCCCGCCGAGGCGCACGCGGCCGCCAGCGAGGCCAGCAGGAGGGAGAATGTGGTTGTCCGCATGAGCTCCTCCAGGTTGCGAGCGCCTATTTGACCAGAATGAACTGGATCGGCGTCCCGACGATCTCGGTCTTGATGGTGCGGCGCGGCGTGAGCGTGGACACGTAGATCGCCAGCGGGGCCTGCCCGCCGCTCACGTCCAGCCGATAGGCCTGGAATGTGCCCGCCGGTACGACGATCTGCTCCGGCTGGCCCACCTTGATGGTCAGCACCTTGGTGCTGCCATCGCCGGAGGTGAAGATGTTCAGGCTGATCGTCTTCCCCGGCTCGAGTGGCAGGGCGGGGAGGATCGCGTTGACGAGATTGTCGTCGATCGTGCCGGCGGCCAGCGTCGTGTCGATGTCGAGCGCCTTGAGGGTCCGGTCCGGCTGCAGGGTGCTGACGTGCCCCTTCACCCGCCCACCGCCGTATGTGAGGTGTGTCTCGGGCTTCTGCCCTTGCACCGAGCCGGTCTGGTCCACGCGGCGCGCGGTGAGACTCGCGCCGTCGATGATCGCGACCGTGTGCTGCTGGAAGCCGAACATGGCGAGGTCGGTGGTCTCCGTGTACACGAGCGAGTCGCCGGCTTGCTCCACCACCGCCACCATGGTGCCGACCGGATTCCCGTTGGCCAGGACCGAGAAGCTGTCGCGGTGCACCACGATCTGGTTCTTGTCGAGCGCGACAGGCCCGCCGTGGGGGTGCAGGTCCTCCGCGGTGAGCGGCTTGCCGTCGATATCCACCATGCGCACCGGGGCGACCGCCTTGAGCTTGTCGTACAGCTTGGCCGCATCCCCGACCACGATGATCGTCAGGGCGCCGCGGCGGATGGTCCGCGTGGCGGCCGCTTTGGCTCTGACGGGCGTGACCGCCGCCAGGCGTTCGCGGTATAGCCGGATGTAGTCGCTCCCCAGGCCGAGCAGTTTCGAGGTCGTCACCACCGCGGCGATCTGCTGCGGCGTCTCGATGGTGAGTGGGAACGAGCCGACCAGGAAGTTCTGGGTGTTGCGCAGCTCGCTGTCGGGAATCGCCTCCGTGCGGATACGATCGATCTGGTGCAACAACTCGACGAGCGCGCTGTCGGTGACCTCGGTGCGGCCCTCGAAGGTCGCCTGCCAATAGCCGAGTCCCCGGTTGCGGGTGAGCCCGGCGTAGGAGCCGTAGGTCCAGCTCTTCTGCTCTCGCAGGATCAGGAACAGCCGGGAGTCGGCGCCGCCGCCCAGCACCTGCATCGCCACGCGGCTCGCGTAATAGCCCGAGTCGGCAGGGAGGAAGGTGGTGTTGCCGATCACGATGTTGGACTGCACCGAGCCGGGCCGGTTGATGAGCAGGATGTCGCTGCCCCCCTTCACTGGCACTGGGGCCGCAGCGGTGGCCGGCCCCGGAGCGCCCCGCCAGCCGGTGAAGGCCTTTGCCGCGAGGGTGCGGGCCTGGGCCATGGTGAGGTCGCCGGATACGACGAGTAGGGCGCCCGCGGGGCGGAGTCGGGCCGCGGCGAACCTCGCGACGTCGTCGCGCGTGACGCCCTTGAGAGATTCCTGGCTGGTGGTCCGGCCGTAGGGATTGCGCCCGTAGATCTCCTTGGCGAAGAACCGGGCGGCCACGTTCCCGGGTTGTGACAGCTCGAGTGCCAGCGCCGAGAGGGCCCGGGTCCGGGCGAGCTCGAGCTCGTCCGCAGGGTAGATCGCGTTCCGCGACACGTCCCCCAACAGCTCGAAGGCGAGGTCGGCGTGGTCGCTCAACGCGTCGGACGAGACCGTGAAGAAATCGTCCCCGGCGTTGGCCCCGAGGCTCCCGCCGACGCCTTCGATCTGGGCGGCGATCTGCTCGGCGGTCCGGGTCGTGGTGCCCTTGGTGAGCAGCTCGGCGACGAGTCCGGCCAAGCCTTCCTTGCCCGCGGGCTCGTACACGCCGCCGGCGCGGAAGCTGAGCGTCGCCGAGACCACCGGCTGCTCGTGGTTCTCGACGACGACCAGCGTCATGCCGTTCGGCAAGACCGCCTCCTGGAACGGCGGGAACAGCACGGGCCGGAGCGGCGTGGGCCGCGGCGGGCGCGTGGGGAAGGAGTCCTGGGCGGAGAGGCGGATCGCCGGATAGACGGATAGCAGGAGGGCGGCGAGGACCGTTGTGCGAACCGGGTTCACTGGGCACCTCCCGCGCTCGGCGTCATCGGCTTGATGATGATGACCACCGCGTTCGCCGGGTCCAGGTACTTGGCCGCGACCCGGCGGATGTCATCCGCGGTGACCGCCAGATAACGGGCCAGGTCCGTGTTGACATCCGCCACCGAGTGATGGAACAGATCGTAGTGGTGCAGCTGTTCGGCCTTGGACAACGTCGTCTCCAGGTTCGTGATGTACTGCGCGCGGAACGTGTTCTTGGCCTTGCTGAGCTCTTCCGGCGTGACCGGGGCCGTGCGGATCGCTTCCACTTGCGCGACGAGCAGGCTGTCGAGACGCCCCACGTCGACTCCTTGATTGGCGATGCCGAGCACGGCGGTGACGCCCGGACCCCGGCGGTCGCCCACGACCACCGACTGGGCCGCGAACGCCGCCTTGTCGCGGCGCACCGTGGTCACGTTCAGCCGCGAGCTCTCGCCCTGGCCGAGGATGATGTTGAGCAGGTCGAGGGCCGGCGTGTCCGGGTCCGCATGGGTCGGGATCCGGTAGAGGTGCACGCTGGCCGGGAGGTTGGCATGCTCGTCGGTCACCTCGCGGCGGACCAGGCCCGGCGCGAGCTTCCAGTCGCACGCGACCGCGGCCGGGGCAGGATGGCTCGGGATCCCTGCGAAGTACTGATTGACGAGGCCCTTCAGCTCGGCGGGCCGGAAGTCGCCTACCACCACGAGCGTGGCGTTGTTGGGCGCGTAGTAGGTGTCGAAAAACGCCTGCACGTCGCCGAGCTGCGCGGCGTCGAGATCGGCCATCGAGCCGATCACCGTGTGCGCGTAGGCGAAACACCCCGCGCTGTCGAACGGCGCGGTAATGCCGTCGATGAACGCCCGGGCGTAGGGCTGGTTGTCCACCCGCAGCCGGCGCTCCTCTTTCACGGCTTCGCGCTGGTTGTGGAAGGTCGAATCGGTGATGGCGAGCGAGCGCATCCGGTCCGCCTCGAGCCACAGGCCGAGATTGAGCCGGTTCGAGGGCAGCACCTCCCAGTAGTTGGTCCGGTCCTCCGTGGTGCTGCCGTTCAGCTCGCCGCCGGCGCGCTGCACCAGCTGGAAGTGCTCCGCCTTCTTCACGTGCGCCGACCCCTGAAACATCATGTGCTCGAACAGATGCGCGAACCCGGAACGGCCGGCTCGCTCGTTGCGCGAGCCGGTGGTGTACCACACGTCCACCGTCACGACCGGCGTCGAGTGGTCCTCCGAGTAGATCACCCGCAGGCCGTTGGGAAGGGTGAAGGTCTCGTAGGTGATCTGGCCGGCCGCCGCAGGGAGGGGGGCCTGCGCGGCCAGCCTCGCCGGCGGCGGGGCCGCCACCGCGAGCGCGGCGACGAGAACGAAGCGGGGCGGCAGACGACGTGTCCGCATGGGCGGCGTGCTCCGGGTGAAAGGTGACAACGGCGTATCAGGGGGCCGACCGGACAACCGGTCCGGTGCCCGCCAACTCGAAATCAAAGACGCGATCCAAGCTCTCCCCCTTCACCACCCGCCGCGGGGCGATCCGGCTCACGTACAGGCGAAACCCGACGCCGCGTAGCGGCATGGTCTCGAACCGTCCCGCGGGGACGGTCACCTCGACCGACGGCTCCGCCACGACCGTGAGGGTGGTGAGCGAATCGCCGAACTCGCTGTAGGCCGCCGCGGTCAGGGAGTCCCCCGGGGCGGCGCTTGCGACCGGGGCAGCGAGGAGACCGTAATCCGACCACACGGCCCCGCCGGGCAGACGGACGCGTACCGGAATCACCTTGATCGTCCCGTCCCGGGTGCGCACGCGACGATGCCCCGTGACCTCCCCCCCAGCGACCCGCAGATCGTGCTCGACCATGGTGGTGTCGTTCCCGGGGGCGAACAGCTCGATCCGGTGGAACGACGAGAGCGGCGCACCGCTACGGCGGTCGATCGTCACCCGCAAGCTCTCGGTCTCGGCCGGCCGCAGCTCGGAGACGGCCGTGAACACGAGCGTCTCGCGCCCCGCGCTCGAGCGCCGCTCGTACTGCCACACCGCCCAACCCCGCTCGGCACCCCGGAGATGGAACACGAACGAGTCCCGGGCTTCCCCCAGGGCCGCGACGTCGAAGCGCAGCGGCTGCTGAGCGACGGCGGCGCTAACGAACAGGAAACAGAGCCAGGGCATTGGCCTCGAGAATGGCGGTCCGCTCAACGTCCGTGAGGGGAAGGCCGAGGAACTGGTCGATGTTCTGCCGCAGATCCTTCACCCCCGGGCTCGGCCAGTCCGTCCCCCAAAGTGTGCGATCGGCGAGCTCCGACAGCCGGGGAAAGTAGTCCAGCAACTTGGCCGGCGGAATCCCCGACACATCGAGCCTGACGTTCTTGTGACGGCGCAGGACGAAAAACGCCTCCTCCATATACAAGGGCCGGCCGCCGTGCGCCATCACGAGGGTGAGATCGGGGAAGTCGATCGCCACGTCGTCGAGCTCCATCGGGCGGCCGTACTTGGAGCGCGCGCCGGGGAAAATCGAGGTCCCGGTGTGGACCATCACCGGCAGGCCGCGCTCCTCACAGCGCCGGTAGATGGCGCCCAGAGCGTCCAGCCCCTCGGTGTAGGCGTTCGCCGGGAAGAGCTGGTGTGGCGGATGAACCTTCAGTAGGCGGATGCCGAGGTCGATCAGCCGGTCCACGTCCCCGGCGGGGTCCCGGGTGTAGCGCGGATGCACCCCTCCGTAGGGCAGCAGCCGCTCGGGGTTCGCCCGGGCGTAGTTGGCGGCGAACGCGTTCGTCGTCTCCGTGAAGCCCATGACGTCGGGGCTGACGTAGTTCACGAGGCCCACGCGCCAGACTCCAGAACGGTCCATGATCTCGAGGAGTGCCTTCGGGTCGTCCATGATCGCCAGCAGGAAGTTCCAGTGGGCTTCCTTGCCCTTGCGCATCGACTCCTGGACCTTCGGCTTGAGGTCGCGCCAGGGCTGGATGTGGACGTGGACGTCGGTGATGCGGGTCAATCGCTCCAGAGGTAGAACCCCTTTCCCGTCTTCTTCCCCAGCTCCCCCTTGGCCACCTTGTCGCGTAGGATCTTGGGGGGTGTGTAGTGCGGCTGTTTCAGGGTCTTGTGGAGGTACTCGGCGATCGCCAGCCGAACGTCCAGGCCGACCAGATCGGTGAGCTTGAGCGGTCCCATCGGGTGGTTGTAGCCCAGCTCCATCGCCTTGTCGATGTCCTCGGCCGACGCGACGCCTTGCTCCAGCATCCGCATCGCCTCGAGGCCGAGCACCACGCCGAGCCGTGACGTGGCGAACCCGGGGGAGTCGCGCACCTCGATCGGCTCCTTGCCCAGCTCCCGCGCAAACCGCAGTGCGGTGTCCACGGCCGCGCGGTCGCTGCCGGCATGCGTCACCACCTCGACCAGCCTCATGACGTGGACGGGGTTGAAGAAGTGCAGGCCGAGCACCCGGCCGGGGGCATCGACGGCGCCGGCGATCGCGCCGATCGAGAGCGACGAGGTATTGCTCGCGAGCAGGGCGCCCGCCGGGGCCGCGCGCTCGATGTCGGCGAAAAGCCGCCGCTTCACCGCGAGGTCCTCCACCACCGCCTCGATCACTACGCCGGCGTCGGCGACCGCGCCGCGGAGATCGGGCTCGGTGCGCAGGCGGCCCCGCGTCGCCGTCGCCTCCTCCGCCGTCAGCTTCCCCCGCTTGACGCCGCCGGCGAGGAGGCCGTCGATCTTGCTCCAGGCCAGGTCGAGGACCCCGGGCGCGCTGTCGGTGAGAGTGACGGGGAAGCCGGCGAGGGCCGCCGCGTAGGCGATCCCGTGTCCCATCGTACCGGCCCCGATGACGGCGACCTTGGGGGAAACGGGCGCGCTCATGGGCCGCGTGGTCCCACGACACGGCGGGCCACGTCCGGGAAGTTCGTGCACAGCCCGTCCACGCCGAGATCCGCGAGCCGGCGCATCTCAGCCTCGTCGTTCACGGTCCAGGCGAACAGTTGATACCGCGCGCCGTGCACCGTCTCGACCAGCGCCTCGTCGATCATCCCGGATTCCTCCCACAGGACCGTAGCCCCGGTCTCCTCCAGCACCTCGAGGGGACGGATCGGGTAGGACGACAGCAGCACCCCGCGCGGCAGGTCCGGTCGCGCGAGCCCCAGGCGGCCGACGATGCGATGGTCGAAGCCGTGGACGGCGCAACGGCTCTTGTTCCCGCCGCGGTCGAGGGAGGTGAACAACCGGCCGTCGAACTGCGGAGGCAGCGACTTCACTTCGATGAACACCTTGAGCCCCGCATCGATGGCGTCCAACGCCTGGTCCAGCGTGGGTACCGGCTCGCCGTTCGGAAGCCGCCAGGTGCGCACCTGGCCGGCCGTGGCCTGCGTGATCGGCGACCCGTCCAGCGCCACGTCGTGGTGGACGAACAAGACGCCGTCGCTCGTGGCGTGCACGTCCAACTCCACCCCGTCGGCTCCGCGCGGGGCCGCGGCGCGAAAGGCGGCGAGCGAGTTCTCGTACTCGTACGCCGAAGCGCCGCGGTGCGCGATGATCAGCGGGCGGCTCACGACAGGAGCGAGTCGGCCTTCTTGGGCTCGATCCAGCCCGGCTCCTTTTCGATGTCGTGCACCATCTGGATGTCCTCGGGGCGGGGGAGCACCGAGGTCAAGTACTCCTTGTATTTCTCCGGCGATAGCGGGACGCCGTCCGTGGTGTGCGGCTGGTGAGCGTACATGCCGATCTTGCGGTTGAACGTGAGCTCTGGAACCTTGAGCTGCCGTTCGCGCTCGGGGATGAACATGTTCAGGCGGTCCAGCAGCTTCACGATCTCCTGGCGATACAGGCCCCGGGACATCTCGTTCAAGTGCGACTTGTCCGGCTCGACGGGGTTCTCGCGCTCATCGTAGCGGCCCTTGAGCCCCCACACGTACGCCCAGTGGGCCGACGAGGAGTTGTCGGTTCCGAACAGGTCGAACGCCGTCGGGATCCACTTATAGAAGAAGCGCTGGATCACTTCGGGCGGCATTTTGCCCGCTTTGACGATCCGCAGCAACCCGTTGTTGCCGGTGCCGAGGTGGAAAGACTCTTCTTTCAGCATCGGGCCCATCGACCGGGACAGCGGGTCGAATGCGGAGACCGACAGCATCTTGAGCTGGAATTTGCCGTCGCGGTCGATGAACTGGGTGTAGGTGAAGAAGTCGAGCCAGTTGTCCACGATCTCGTTGAAGGAGCCGAGCAAGCGCTCGCCCTCGTCGGCCCGGCGCTCGAGCAGCTTCGCCGCCTCGCGCTTGCCCTCGTCGCCGAAGTAGGTGCAGAGCAGGTAGGACATCTGCCATCCGTGGCGCATCTCCTCGGTCATCACCCGCTGCAGCGAGAGCAGATCGTAGTCGCTGGGCGCGTGGTGCAACAGGTTGCGCTGCTGCTCGACCGACGCGAATTCCGTGTCGCCCTGGTAGACGATCAGGTTGAGCAGGGCGTCGCGGATGCGCTGGTCGGGGATGTGCATCACGGTCGGCCACTTGTGCTGTCCCCGGTAGTGGCCGAATTCGATGTGCGGGACTTCCGGATCGCCGAATTTCGCGTCGAACTGGAAGTTGCGGAGCTGTTCCTGCTCCAACCCAATCGAGTCCTGCCAGTACCGGAAGTAGTCGATCCAATCGTCGAAGTTGTGCAGCTTGCGCACCATCAGCGGCTCCTCGGACTCAGGGATTGCCCGATGCGCTCGCGCGCCTCGGGGGTGGCGAACAGCTCGTTCTGGCGGACGATCTCGAGGTCGAGCATCGCGTTGAGCGAGCTTGCCTCGCTCTGGTACAGCGCTTCCTTGGCGCGGCGCACGGCGAGCGGCGGGAAGCTCGCCCACAGGGCAGCGAGCTTCCGGGCCTCGGCCCCGAGCTCGTCCGCCGCAACGACCCGGTCGAAGAGCCCGAGCCGCTCCGCTTCCGCGGCCGGGACCATCCGGGCGCTCCACACCAGCTCGAGCGCCTTGGAGATCCCCGCGAGGCGGGGAAGGAAGTAGCTGCCGCCCCAATCGGGAACGAGGCCGAGCTTGTGGAAGACCTGTCCGATTGCGGCTGTGTCCGCCGCGATCCGATAGTCGCAGGCTAGGGCGAGGTTCGCCCCGCCGCCTGCCGCCGCGCCGTTCACCGCGGCGATCACCGGCTGGGGCGCCGCCCGGATCAGCAGAGCGACCTCCTTGCCCGCCGCCACGAGCGCGGCGCCGTCGGCGCCCAGCACGTGCAGGTCGGCGCCGGCGCAGAAGCCCCTTCCGGACCCGGTGAGCACGATGACGCGCACGTGCCCGCTCCCCGTCACCATCCGCAACGCGGCGATCAGGTCGTCGCACAACTCGCGATCGAGGGCGTTGAGCTTGTCGGGGCGGTTCAGCGTGAGGGTCGCGATGCCGTCCGCGATCTCGACCAACACGCGCTCGTAGGCGGCCATCAAACGCGCTCCACGATCATGGCGATCCCCTGGCCGACGCCGATGCACATGGTGGCCAGGCCGAAACGAGACTTGGTACGGACCAAGGCGTGAACCAAAGTCGTCAGGATACGAGCGCCGGTCGCGCCGAGGGGGTGGCCCAGCGCGATCGCCCCGCCATAGATGTTCACCCGGGCGGGATCGAGCTTGAGGTCGCGGATGCAGGCGATGGCTTGAGCCGCGAACGCCTCGTTCAGCTCGATCAGGTCGATCTGATCGATCGTGAGCCCGGCGCGCTTCAGCGCTTTCTGCGTCGCGGGAATCGGACCGAGCCCCATGCAATCCGGGTCGACGCCGGCGACCGCGGTGGTGACGATCCGGGCGAGGGGTCGGCTCGACTGGGACGTGACGAGCAGGGCAGCGGCCCCGTCGTTGATGCCGCTCGATGAGGCCGCCGTGACCGTTCCGTCCTTCCTGAAGGCGGGCTTGAGCTTGCCGACCGATTCCAGCGTGGCTCCCGCGCGAGGGTATTCGTCTTTCGCGAAGCTCGAGCCATCCGGCAGCGACACCGGCACGATTTCGTCGGTGAAGACGCATTCCGTGAGTGCACGTTCGGCGCGCTGCTGGCTCTCGACGGCGAACGCATCCTGCTCGGCCCGCGAGATCCGGTACCGCGCAGCCACGACCTCCGCCGTCTCGCCAAGCGGGATCGTCCAGCCCGGCTTCAACCGCGGGTTGGTGAAGCGCCACCCGACGGTCGTGTCGGCGATCTCCGGTGTCCGGCGGCTCCACGGCTCCCCGGTTTTGAGCTGGACGTAGGGCGCCCGCGTCATGTTCTCGACCCCGCCGGCAATGAACGTCGCCCCCTCGCCCGCCTTGATTGCTTGTGCGGCGCTGGCCGCGGCCTGCAAGCCCGAGCCGCACAGCCGGTTGACCGTCTGGCCCGGCACCGTGACCGGGAGTCCCGCGAGCAGCAGCGCCATGCGCGCCACATTGCGGTTATCCTCGCCCGCCTGGTTGGCGCAGCCGAGGATCACGTCGTCGATGGTGGCGGAATCGATTCCGGAGCGCTCCACGATCGCCCGGATCGGGACCGCGGCGAGATCGTCAGCGCGCACCCCGGCGAGCGACCCCCCGTGCTTGCCAACCGGAGTCCGCAGGGCTGAAGAGATGTACGCTTCGTTCACCGAGCCCCACCCCGGTATTCCGCATTCCGCATTCCGCATTCCGAACTGGTCATAGCCCCACCCACACGGTCTTGGTTTCCAGGTAGCCGTCCAGCGCCTCACGTCCGAGGTCCCGTCCGAAGCCGGAGGCCTTGAACCCGCCGAACGACGCGCCCGAATCGTAGGAGTTGTAGGTGTTGATCCACACCGTTCCCGCGCGGATCGCCTTGGCGGCACGATGGGCCTTTTGGACGTCCTTGGTCCAAATGCCCGCCGCGAGGCCGTAGATCGTCTGATTGGCGAGCCGCACCCCGTGCTCGTAGTCGTCGAACGACAGCACCGCCAGCACGGGGCCGAAAATCTCTTCGCGGGCGATCGTCATGGCGGGCTCGACCTTGTCGAACACCGTCGCCTCGACGAAGTATCCCTTGCCGTTCGGCTTCACCGCCTTGCCGCCGGCGACGAGTTGCGCCCCCTCGTCGGTACCCTTCTTGATGTACGCGAGCACCGTCTCCTGCTGCTTCTTGGAGACCAGAGCGCCGAGTCGCGTGTTCTTGTCGAGCGGATCACCGGGAGTGAGTTTCTTGGCTCCCTCGGCGAGCTGCTCGACCACCTGGTCGTGCACCGCGCGCTCCACCAGCAGCCTCGAGCCGGCCGCGCAGACTTCGCCTTTGCCGTAGAAGATCCCCGTCTGCGCGCCGCGCACGGCGGCCTTCAGGTCGGCATCGGCGAAGATGACGTTCGGACTCTTGCCGCCCAGCTCGAGCGTCACCCGCTTGTTGGTCTCGGCAGCCATCTTCATGACCTCGCGACCCACTTCGGTCGAGCCCGTGAACGAGATCTTGTCCACGTCGGCGTGGCGCACCAGCGCCGCGCCGGCGGCCCGCCCGCCCCCAGCGATCACGTTGAACGCCCCCGCGGGGAAGCCCGCCTCGAGCGCGATCTCGGCGAACGCCAGCGCCGTCAGCGGCGTCTCGGATGCCGGCTTCAGAACGATCGTACACCCGGCCGCCAGGGCAGGGGCGAACTTCCAGCTCGCGATATTCAGCGGGAAGTTCCACGGCACGATGGCTCCCACGACGCCGATCGGCTCGCGCAGAGTGTAGGTGAAGAACGGTCCCTCTACGGGGAGCGTATCGCCCGTGATCTTGTCGGTCCACCCGCCGTAGTAGCGTAACGTGTTGACCGTCATCGCGAGCTCGATCTTCGACTCAAACAGCGTCTTGCCGTTGTGGGCGGTCTCGAGCCGGGCGAATTCGTCGAGCCGGGCTTCGAGCAGATCGGCCGCCTTGAAGAGCAGGCGACCGCGCTTGCGGGCGGAGAGGTCCCGCCAGCCGGCGGACTCGTAGCAGGCGCGCGCGGCCGCCACCGCGGCGTCCACATCGGGCGCGTCGCCGGCCGCCACCTCGGCAATCACTTCTTCCGTCGCCGGGTTCACGACCGGAAATCGCTTCCCCGATCGGGCTGGCCGCCACTCGTTGTTGATGAACAGGTCGGTTTTCACCGGCCCTTGAACTGCGCCACCCGCTTCTCGTTGTACGCGGCGATCCCTTCCTTGGCGTCTTCGCTCTGGAACAGCTGCTGCTGCAGCTCCCGCTCGATGGCGAGGCTGCTCTCAAAGGGCACTTCCGCGCCCGATTGCACCGCGCGCTTGATCAGGCCGACGGCCTTCGAGGCCTTGTGCGGCGGACAGAACTGCTTGGCGTAGAGCACCACCTGCTCCCAGTAGCTGTCGACGGGGAACACTTCATTCACCAGCCCCAGCTCCTTGCCGCGCTCGAACGAAAACGTCTCACCCTTGACCATCAGCTCGATGGCGAGCGACTTGCCCACGATGCGGGCCAGGCGCTGCGTTCCGCCGGTCCCGGGCAGCACGCCGAGGTTCACCTCGGGGAGGCCCATCTTGCCGGCGTTCTCTTTGGCGAGGCGGATGTCGCACGCCATGGCGATCTCGAGCCCGCCACCTACGGTGTGGCCGTTCAGCGCCGCAATGGTGAGCTTCGGGGTCTGCTCGAGCCGGTTCAGCGTCTCGTTGGCGTGGAGACAGAAGAAGTACTTGAAGCGGGGCGTCACCGTGTTCAGCATCCCGATGTTGGCGCCCGCCGAGAAGAATTTCTCGCCGTGGCCGCGCAGGACGATCACGTGGACGCCGTCGTCGAAGCGCGCCCGGAGAATCGCTTCGTCCAGCTGCCGCATCATCTCGTAGGTGTAGGTATTGGCCGGCGGGTCGTTCAGCTCGATGATGCCGAGCCCGTCTTCGACCCGGAAGTCGACCAGCGTCTTCACCTGAGGTTCCGTCATCGTCGCCATGAGCCGTCAGCCTCCCTGTACCGGTGAGCGCGCGTCGGCGAAGCCGCCGACGAACACGCGCGTGATGAGATCGGCCAGGCGCTCGGGGTCGAGCGGCCCGGCGGGGTCGTACCAGTTGTAGATCCAGTTCATCATTCCGAACAACACGTACGCGGCGGCGCTGCGCTCGCCTGCCGGTTCTCCCGGCACGGCCTCGCGCAGCAACCCCTCGAGCAGGTCCACGTAGCGGCGTTTGATGGCCTTAACGCGCCGCCTGGGCTCCCCGGTCAACGCGCTGGCCTCGTGCGAGAGCACCTTCATCTCGGCCATGTGGGCGGCGAAGTACGTCACGTGATGGCGGATGAACTCCTGCAGGCGCTCCACCGGCTCGCGCGTCCGCATGAGCGTCATGCGCGCCCCCTCGAGCACCCGCGTGAAGCAGCGCTCCTGAATCAGGAAGAGGAGGTCTTCCTTGCTCTTCAAGTAGTAGTACATCCCGGCGAGCGACATTCCGGACGCCGCGGCGAGGTCCCGCATAGAGGTGGAGTGGTAGCCGCGCTCGGCAAAGACCCGCGCGGCCTGGGTCAGCAGATGGTCGAGACGTTGGTCGTAAGGGCGCATGGATTCGAACGTTTGTTCGAATTTCCAAGCTATCTTCACGATTCAGGAACGGCAAGGGGCGGGGCGGCTCTTAATATTCCGTCGCCGCGCCCGTCCACTCATCGGAGCCAATGGCCCACACCCAGCCGGCCGCCGCGTCCCCGACCGTAACGGATGCGGTGCTGATCGCCGCATGGCAGCATGGCGACGAGCAGGCGGCGGCCGAGCTGGTCCGGCGCCACGCCCGGGTCTTGGCGCGGTTCCTCGCTGGGGCAGGGGCGCCGGAAGCGGATCTGGACGACCTGGTCCAGGAGACGTTCATTCGGGCGTTCCGGGCGGTGGGGCGGTTTCGGGGGCAGTGCCAGTTCCGCACCTGGTTGCTGACCATCGGCGGCAACGTGTTGCGGGACGCCGGACGCCGCTGGGCTCGGCACAAGGTCGTGCCGCTGGACGACGCGCTGCGCTCGCCGCTCGGCGATCCGCACGAGGAAGCGGTGGCACGGGAGACGGAGACCCGGCTGGGCGCGGGGTTGGCGCGGCTGCCCCGGATGCAACGCGAGGTATTCCTGCTGCGGGCGCAGCAGGGCCTGGAGTACGACGAGATCGCGGCGGCGCTGGGGACGAGCACGGGAGCGGCCCGGGTGCACTATCACCACGCCGTGAGACGCTTGAAGGAGTTCTTGCAATGATCGACCACACGGAGCAGGACCGCGAGTTGCGGGCATTGGTGCAGGGGCTCGGCGCGCGCGCTGCCGAGCGACTGGACGTCGAGCGCACCGCGGCGGAGGTCGTGCGGCGCCTGCGGGAGCAGGCGGCGGTGGCGCCGGCGTGGTGGGGACGCACGGTCTGGCTCCGCGTGGCCGCGGCGGTCGTGCTGATCGTGGGCGTCGGCCTGATCTATCGGCAAGGCGGACCGAAGTCCCCGCGCCCAGTCGGGGACCAGGTGGTGTCGTCCACGGACGCCGGGCTGAGTGAGCTCTCCTCCGATCAGCTGCGCGTCTTGCTGCAGGCGCTCGACGCCGAGGAATTTCCTGGACTCACCGCTGCGCAGGACGCGGGCCTCGAAGACCTGGACGCCGGACAGCTGCGGGCATTGCTCCGCTCGTTGGAGGGCTGATGATGCGCTTCTGGAAGGGGATCTTGATCCTCACCCTCGCGGTTACGGCTCAGCAGGCCCGCGCCCAACAGCCGGACTCGACCGGCGTCGAGGACCCGGATGTGCAGCCGCTGCGGCAGCAATTCCGCCAGCGCTGGCACCAGCACATCCGTCAGACCCTCGGGCTCACCGATGCGCAGGCCGACAAGCTCCAAACCACGGAAGACCGGTTCGAGCAGCAGCGCATCGGCTATCGCGGCCAGATCCGGGATATCAACCGGCAGCTCAACGGCGAGATGCTCTCGGGGACGCCGAACAACGAGCATGTCAACCAGCTCATCCAGCAAAGACAGGACATGCGCCTGCACCTCGAGCAGGTGAACCGGGACCAGGACCGAGAAATGAGCGCGTATCTCTCGCCGCTCCAGCGAGTGCGCTACCAGCAAGAGAGCGTCCGGCTGGCGGGCATCATCGCGGAAGCGATCCGGCACCGCCGGGCACAGGGGCAGGGCATGGGTCCCGGGCGTCCGCGAGGAGGCAGACCAGGAGCAGGAGTACCTCCCCGGCGTCGCCCGCGGCCGTAGATCCCAGCCTGCGCTGTATATTGTCTCCCCCGTGCCCGGGTGGCGGAAATGGCAGACGCGCCGGACTCAAAATCCGGTGGGGGCAACCCCATGCGGGTTCAATTCCCGCCCCGGGCATTTCCATGACCATCGCCGTGCCGCGGTAGACGTCAGCGCCAGCCCTCGGTCTTCACCTCCGCGAGCACGGACTCGAGCGGGTTCAACTCGAGCCGCTTCGGCTCGGCGGGAACGTGGAGTGTAGCCTCCACCGACGGTCCGTGCACGTTCACACGCACGAATGCCAACGAGCTGTCCGCGAACATGATGCGCAGGGGCACCGGCATGATGAAGGCATCGGGGGCATCCTCCTGGCGCACGCGCAGGTGCAGCAGGTAGTGGCCGGCCGTTCCCGGCTCCGCTTTCCAGGATAGCGTGTAGGTGGGGATCGCTGTGCCGTTGACCCACTCGTCGAAGAACCATTGCATCGACATGCCCACGTGCTTCTCCACCACTCGCTGGAAGTCTCGTGTGGACGCCCGCCGCCCCCGGTACTGCTGGTAGAAGTCCTGCATCATCGCGATGAACCGGTGGAACGCACGACACCGAGCCTTGCCCGACGAACACCGCGGCGACCGTCCGGCCGGCGATCGGGGTCGCTTCGTACACCCTGCCGCTGTCGAAGTGGAATTCGATGACGTCCCGTCGCAGCGTGAGGTTGTGCACCACGGCCATCCGGTCGATGCGCGGAGCGAGCTTGCGCAGCTGCTCGAACACCGGCTCGTAGCGTGGCGCGGGGGCGGCGGGCGCTTACCCGTGCACCGCGGTGGGAAAGGCGAATACCAGCAGCATGGACAGGAGTGGATGGCGCAACTGATCCACGTGGTCACCCGCCGGTCGGAGACAGGCCAATCATGCGAGGTGGCGTTGCTACTCGGGTAGGGGGTTCGAAACACATCGCGCCGGGCGTGACAGCCGCAGACTGTTGCGTCGACAGCACGGTTCTGTCACCCTAAGGTTGGTCGATGCAACATCATAACACTAAATTGGTTACGACCTCCCAGCGTGCCCCCAGCTCCGGCCCGGGAGTTGCGGCGAATCCCGAACGGTCGTATCTCTAGGCCCCGTCTCAAGGCCCCGTCTCACAGCAGGAGGGTTGCATGGCACCACAGACGAAACAGCCGTTCGTGGAACCGTTGCTCACCGAAGGCGCGTCGCTGGCGGACGTGACCCTCACGTCTCCGATCGCAGAGCCAGTCTAGTCGGGGGCCGTGATGCACGGCGCGCGCCAGGCTGCTTCGAGCAGTCTGGCGCGCGCGACGTTTTGGCAGGAGTTTCGCGAGCGATGACGTCCGGGATTCGGGTGACGTGCGCCGAGCCCCAGGTCCGACAGGTACTGCAATCCTGGTTGGACCGGGGCGCGTTGGCGCCGCCGATCGACCTCTCGCTCGCGGTGGACATCGGAGAACCGGCGGTGCCGCCGGATGGTGAAGGCTCCCTGTTTCGCCAACCCCCCGTGACCATCCGATCCGGCGCACCGAGCGGGAACGTGAGCCTCTCCTGGGATGTGGCGCCGGCCGTCGCCTTCCTCGATCGCGGCGCGACCACCGCGCGCGTGACGCTCTCTCCGGCCGCGGCGGCCCGGATCGAGGAGTGCGTGCGCACGTTTTTCATGTTGGTGCTGATCTTTCTCTTGCGGCGGGCAGGCTGGCACCACGTCCACGCGGCGACCGCGATCGACCCTGCGAATCGCGGCTGGCTGCTCGCCGGCAACGCGCAGGCCGGGAAATCCACCACCGCAGCCCTCCTCGCCTCGTGCGGCTGGCGGGTGGGTGGGGACGACACCGCCTTCATCGCGCCCGCCGGTGATCGCGTCACCGTGATCGCGTTCCACACTCCGATCGCCCTGCGCGCGGGCGGACGGGACCTGTTGAACCGGCCGGGAGGGCACCCGCTCCCCGAGCGCCGCAAGACCGCCTATTGGCCGGAGGAGCTGGGCGGAGCCTGGGCGCCACGAGTCGAGCCCGACGTGATTGTGTTCCCGTCGGTCGGCGACGCGGAAACGCGCGCTGTCCGCCTTACGACGACCGAGGCCATGGCGGACCTCGTCCGCTGGTCCGCGTGGGTCGTCCTGGAGCCCGACCTCGCCCAAGAGCATCTCGACCTGCTCGGGCGGCTGGCGCGGCAGGCGCGCAGCTACCGGGTGTCCCTGGGACGCGACCTGTTCGCTCGACCGGAGCGCCTCACGGAGCTCGTCACGTGACGCTCCGCTACCGCCGCCACGCAGACCTTCGCCTCACGGCGCTCGAGGGTGAAGGGGTCGTGCTGCACCTCGGTGCGCGCCGGTACTTCACTGTCACCGAGAGCGGTCTCACGATCCTCGAAGCCCTGAACGCACCGAAGACGTTCGACGAGCTGGTCGCGGCGGTCGTGGAGCGATACGAGGTGTCGGCCGACCACGCGGCGGCGAGCGTGCGGGCGTTCGTCGATCGCTGCTGCGCCGCCGATCTGTTGGTCGCCGAGCAAGACGCGTGAGCCGCGCCCTGCCGCTGCGCGTCTTGGTGCGGACCACGATTGCGGCCGCGTTCGTCCCGCCGCTGCTCTATCTCGTGTCGTTCGCCCGACTGGCGAGATGGCTCGAAGGAGCCAAGACCACGCTCCTTCCCCCGAGCGCCATCCCGGACTTCGACGACGCCTCGCTGGCGGGGTGGCTCGATCGGCTGCTCCGGCGGTTACCCGGGCCGTGGCGTTACACCTGTCTGAAACGCTCCGCCGTGCTCTATCACGTGTTGCGACGGGCCGGCCGGCCGGTGGAGCTATGGATCGGCGTGCGCCGGGACGGCACGCAGGAGCGCGGGATCGGCGCCCACGCATGGCTGGTGCGCGACGGGGTTCCCTATCTCGAGTCCGCGACCGAGCCATCACACCTGCACACCCCGATCGCCCGCTTTCCCGGGGGCGAGCGCCCGACCACATAGGCGTGGACCTCGCGCGGCTGCTGTTCGAGACGCTGCGGCTGCCGCGACCGGACAACGCGCCGCCGGCGTCGCTCGCCACGGCCTGGGCAGCGGCATCCACTCGCGGCCTGGCGCGCCTGGTGCTCTACGAGGGGTGCGCGCTGTGGCTCGCCCGGCGGCTGCGCGAGATCGGGGCGAGCCCGGAGCCGTCCTTCCGCGCCTGGCTCGAGCAGCGCGCCCACGACGAGACGGCACGGAACATGCTCGTCGACGCCGAATCCCACGCAACCCTCGAATTCCTCTCGCGCGAGGACGTTCCGCACGTGCTCCTCAAAGGCACCGCCCGTCGAGCGGGGGCGACGCTGTTCCCTTACGCGGACGCGCGCGCAACGCACGACGTCGATATCCTTGTCCCCGAGACGCGCGCGCGCGGGCTGTGGGACCGGCTACGCGCGTCCGGCTACGCGCCAGTGCCACCACCCGAGGGCGTGATCCCCTCCACCATCCACCATCTGCCGCCACTTTCCAGCCGAACCAGGGTGTCCGTGGAGCTCCATACGTCCACCTCGCGTGGGGTGCCGGTGGAGGAAGGGTGGAGGCGGGCCACCTCCGGAGGGCTGGAGGTCGAGCGGAACGACATGCGCATGCGGATCCCCTCGGCCACAGAGCTCCTCTGGCATGGCGCGGCCCACGCGTTGAGTCACGAGGAGCAGGCGTTCCGGCTGCGCTTTCTCCTGGATGTGGCGGTCATCTGCGCGAGCGGCGCACACCTCGACTGGCGAGCGGTCGCCGCGCGACTCGACGCCGGCGAGATCGCCGATGTGCATCGAGCACGCGCCTGGCTGGGAGCCGCCGCGCGGCTCGGCGATACCGACCTTCCGCCTGAGGTCGCCGCCGGGGTGCCGGCGTTCGAGACCGAGCGGGCGCTCCGGTGGCGTGTCGCGGTGCTGAGGCGCGTCGAGCCCTCCGCGCGGGCCGCAGAGAAGTTGCTCGGGGAAGGGACGCGAGTGGAGATCGGGATGGGACTGACGCCCACCGTGCCCGGGACGACGCTCTTCCAGCGGGGCCGCCGACGCATCGCGGCCGTCATGGCGCGGGGTGCCTACCTGCTGTGGCGGGGGCTGTCCCCTTGAACCGTTCTTCACTACCACGCCGCGCGCTCCTGCTGACCGCGCTGAGCGCCACGCTCTCCGTTCCTCCCAGTCCGGCGAGGGCGCAACAACCAGGGCCTGGGACGGTGACGGTCCGCGGCACGGTCGTCGCGGCCGAGTCCGGAGTCCCCCTGCCGTTCAGCATCGTCGCCCTGCTCCCAGCCGTGTCGGAACGCTTCACCGATCACACCGGCGCCTTCACGTTCCCGGTCGCTCCCGGCAGCTACCGACTCCGGGTTCGGCAAATCGGGTACACGCCGCTCGACACGGTGCTCGTGGTGCGGGCCGATTCCGCACCCGTTCTGCATATCGCGCTGCTGCATCTGGCAGTGCAGCTGCCGCCGGTGACGGTGCTCGGAACGACGGCGTGTGTGGCGCCCGGGCCGCCAGACCCAGCGATCGCACCCGAGCTCACCGTGGTGTTCGGACAGGTGATCGAGAACGCCCGCCGCTTCGAGCTGCTCGCCGACTCCTACCCGTACCGCTCGCGCATCGAGCGCGCCTTCACCGAGGTGGACCGGGACGGACGGAGCCATGTGAGCAAGGTGGATACCATTCTGGAGTACAGCGAGGTGAAGTGGCGGTACGAGCCGGGCAAGATCGTGGGCACCGGCACGGGCCAGCTCCGGGGTGAACGGCTGGTGCGCCTGCCGACCCTGCCCGATTTCGCCGACAGCGCCTTCGTCCACGCCCACTGCTTCCGGCTCGTGGGCCGCGATACGCTCGAGGGTGGCACCTACATCCGCGTGGACTTCGAGCCGGCGGTGAGCCTGCGTTCGTCGGACGTGCAGGGGACGGCGTACCTCGATTCGGCCACGTTTCAGATTCGCTACACCGCGGTTCGGCTCACCCGGCCGGGTCGAGTCGCGCCGGGGATCGTCGAGCTGGTGGCCACGAGCCAGTTCCGCGAGGTCGTGCCGGGGATCCTCCTGCACGATCGGGTCAGGGCCGTCACTACGCTCCCGATCCCCCGGGCGGGCTCACAACCCATCGAGCGCATCGAGCAACAGCGTCTCCTCGAAGTGCATTTCCTGCGGCCCCTGATCCCGAAGTGAACGGCGGCTACTGGGCCGATCGGGGCAGGGTGTAGCCTCGTCCACGGATGGCGACGAGGAGGGTGGGCACGACGTACAGGGTGATCGGCGTGGAGAGAGTGAGTCCGCCAATGACCGTGAGCGCGAGCGGCCGTTGCAGCTCGCTCCCCGCGCCGAGTCCGATCGCGAGCGGGAGCAGGCCGAACAGGGTGCACAGCGTGGTCATCAGAATCGGCCGCAGCCGCACCCGCGCGGCGTCCCGCAATGCGGCCTCGAGGGCGAGCCCGTCGCGGCGCATCCGCAGCCGCGTGAAGTCGAGCAGAATGATGCCGTTCTTGACGATCAGGCCGACCAGCAGGATCAGCCCCATAAACGATGACACGTTGAGCACGGTGCCCGTGGCGAGCAACAGCGCGATGCCGCCGACGAACGAGACCGGTGCGACCAGCAGGACGATGAGCGGCTCGACGAACGACTCGAACTGCACGACCATGACGGCGACCACGCTAGCCGCCGCGAGGGCGAGCACGACGAGGAGCGCTTGAAAGGCCGCCTGCTGATTGGCGTACTGGCCGCCCAGGACGACGCGGACGCCGGCCGGCGCCGGAAACGCGGACAGCACGGCCCGAACGTCCCGCATCACGCCGCCGAGCGAGCGCTGGCTCACGTCCGCGGTCAGCGCGATCATCTGTTGCTGATTCTCCCGCCGCAGCTCGGCACGGGAATCGACGGAGCGCAGCGATGCCAGCGCGCCGAACGGGGTCGCCCGACCGGACCGGCTGCCAAGGACGGGCAAGGCGCCAAGGCGCAGCGGATCGAAGCGGACCGCGTCCGGGGCGCGCACCCGCACCGGAATGGCGCGATCTTCGGTGCGGATCTCCCCGGCGGCCGCGCCGAGCAGCGCGGCCCCCACACTCGCGCCAACCTGGTCCGGGGTGAGCCCGATCCGCGCCGCCTCCGCACCGTGAATCCGCACGAGCAGCTCGGCCGCAGGCTCGCTCACCCCGTTGTACAGGTCTTCGAGCCCCTGCACGGCCGCCAGGGAGTCGGCGACCCGGCCCGCGTACGCTTCGAGCGTGTCGAGCTGCTCGCCGAACAACCGGATCTCGACCGGCCGTGCCGCCCCGGCGAGATCGTTGATGACGTCGGAGAGGATTTGGACGAACTCGATGCGGAGGCGGGGCGCCGCCGCATTGATGCGACCCCGGACTTCGTCGATCACTGCGAAGACGTCTCGGCGACCCTGCGCGCGCGACGTCAGCCGCGCGACGATGTCGCCCCGGTTTTGCAGCGTGGCGAACATCCCCAGCTCTGTGCCGGTGCGGCGTGACGTGCCGACGATCTCGGGCGTCGCCGCCAGCACTCCCTCGGCGATTCGCACCAGGCGATCGGTCTCCGACAATGCCGTGCCACCCGGAGTGAAATAATCGAGCACGAACGCTCCTTCGTCCATCTCGGGAAGGAACCCGGTTCCCACGAACCGCTGAGCCACGACGCCGAGCACTACAAGCCCGGCGATGCCCGCGACGATGCGCCGCGGGTGGCCCAGCACCGCCGCCAGCGAGCGGCCATACCACTCGGTCAGCCGCTCCAGCCTGCGCGCGATGCGCGCGCCCACCAGGGCGAGACCGGTTGGCGCGACTTCCGTCGCGACGTCGCGTGGCGTCAAGAACTGCCCGGCGAGGAGCGGGATGATCGTCAGCGCGAGGGCGAGCGAAACGAGGACTGCGCTGGCCAGCGTCGCCGCCAGGGCCGTGAAGAACTGGCCGACGACGCCCTGCAGCAGCCCGAGCGGCAGGAACACCACCACGGTAGTGAGGGTGGATGTGGTGACGGGCCAGATCAACTCCTGGACGGCGGCGCGAATCGACGAGGAGCGGTCCGGGTTGAGAGCGAGGTGGCGGGCGATGTTCTCCGTAACCACGACGGCGTCGTCGATGACCAGCCCGATGGCGATCGCCATCGCCCCCAGCGTCATCAGATTGAACGTCTGCCCCAGCAGCCGCATCGCGGCCACGGTGATCACGAGCGTCAGCGGAATCGCCGTGGCGCTGATGACGGTGATGCGGCCGTGGCGCAGGAACGCCAGGAGCACGACGACCGCCAGGATGGCGCCGATCAGCATCGCGTCGCGGACCGACGCGACGGCATCCCGCACGAGCGTCGCCTGATCGTAGATCGCCTTGAGTCGAACGCCGGGAGGCAGGGTGCGGGCCACCCCCGCCAGCACGCGAGTGATGCTGTCGCTGACCGCGACCGTGTTGCCGCCGACCTGCCGGGTGATGTTGATCTGCGCCGCGGGGAGTCCGTCCCCGGCGATGATGCGGACGTGGTCGGGTGAGCCGAGCGTGACCGACGCCACGTCACGGACGCGCAGCCCGTTGGGCAGAATCACGGCGGCGACGTCATCCACGGTGTGGGCCTCCTGGTCGGTGACGAGGAGGTACTGTTTGTAGTCGCGGGCGATGCGTCCAACCGCCGACACGGCGATCGACTGACGGATCGCGCCCGCCAGATCGTCGTAGGACATCCCCAGGGCCGCGAGCCGGGCCGGATCGGCGACGACCTCGACTTCCGGCAGGTCCGATGCTTCAACGCTCACGCGCCCCACCCCGGGGACGCGGGAAAGGAGCGGCTTGATCTGGTAGCGGGCGATCTCGTACAGGGCCGCGGGATCACCGCCCTCGAGATTGTACGACAGAATGGGAAACAGCGAGGGGGTCATCCGCTCGACTTCGACGTCCAGGTCGGCCGGCAGGTCGGAGCGGATCTGGTTCACCCGGGCGCGCACCAGCTGGAGGGCGTACGGCATGTCGGTGCGCGGGGCGAAATAGATCGAGATCTCGGTCGCTCCACGGATGGAGCGCGACACGACCCGCTCGACGCCCGGAACGACGCTGATCGCCTCTTCGATCGGCCGGGTGATGCCGAACACCACCTGGCGGGCGCCGAGGGCGGAGCCTTGGGCGACGATCAGCACGCGGGGGAACTCGAGCTCAGGATAGATCGCCGAGGGGAGCTGGAGCGCGGCCCAGACCCCGGCAGCCGAGAGCAGCGCCACCGCGAGGAAGATCGCCCGCCGCTGGCCTGCCAGGGCGTCGAACAGCGTCACGTCGGCGCCCGCTCCACCCGGGCGCCATCGGTGACACCGTACGCGCCGGAAGCGACCACCGTCTCCCCCGGTACGAGGCCACGGAGCACTTCCACCAGCGTCTCGGTGCGGGCGCCGATATCTACCGAGCGCGCGTGGGCGATCCCGGCCGAATCGACGACGAACACCTGGAAGCCCTCTCCCGCCGGGACGAGCGCGGAGACCGGTACGACGATGGTCCGCGCCCGACGGGCGACGGCGATGCGACCGAACACCGATTCGCCGAGCCGCAACGCGCGCGAGGGGTGTGGCAGCCGGACCCGCGCAGCCACGCTGCGCGTCGTGGAATCCACCGCGCCCGCGACGTCGCTGACGCGTCCGACGCCGATCGGCTCGGCCGCCCCGCGGATGTCTTCGCCGGCGCTCACGGCCACGGAGTCTCCCGGATGCACCCGCGCTGCTTCTGCCGGAGTCAGGGTGAGCAGAACGTCCAACGCTCGCGGGTCTGCCACGGCCACGAGCGGCTGCGACGCATCCACCGCCGCGCCGAGCACCGCGGTCATACGCGTAACGACCCCCGACAGCGGAGCGCGCAGCGCGGCGAGCTCCTGGTTGCGACGGGCGGTGATCGCCGCGGCCTGCGCTTCCGCCAAGGCCTGCGCCGCTTGGTCGGCATCTTTCTTGGGGAGGATCCCCGCCTGCACCAGCCGGGTGGCGCGGTCGGCGGCATGCTCGGCGGTGGAGAGCGCGGCCTCCGCGGTGCGGGCGGCGGCATCGAAGGGTGCACGCTCGAATACGATCAACGTGTCACCTTCCTGAACGAACGCTCCCGGCCGTGCCACGATCCGCGCGACGCGCGTCGGCGCCGGAGCGGCGAGCTCGGCATAGCGCCCGGGGCGGGGACTCACCGTGCCCAGCGCCGAGACGTACTCGGTGAACGTGCCCGCCTCGGCGACCACCGTGGTCACGCGGACGACCGCCTGCGCCGCGGTCTCGTCGCCCGTCCCGCGCGAGCGGCCACACCCGGCCCCGAGCAGCACGACGCCCGTCAGGGCGAGCCCGGCGATCCTCACAGCGAGCCGGCCGAGGCGGTCAGGAGCCGCACCGCGCCGTCCGCAACGACCGCAGCGACGAGATCGTCGACGTAGCGGGCGAGCACCTGGCGGGCGTTGCGCTGCGCTTCGAGCACCTCGGGGAGCGATGCCGTTCCCTCGGCGTACGCTACCAGGAACATCGCCGTCACCGATTCGGCGTCACCGACCAGCCGGGCGTCGCGGCGCGCCTTGGCGAGCGCGAGAGCGAGGGCGCGGCGCGTCTGCGCGATGGCGGCGTCGCTCTCCCGCCGCGCCAGCGTCAGCTCCGCCGCCGCACGGTCTCGCATCGCGCTCGCGCGGGCGATCGCACCACCGTTCTGGTTGAACAGCGGCAGGGAAAATGCCACGCCGATGGTCGGGAGGAGGCCCGGCTCGGCGCCAGTCGGGTCGCCGTTCTCGACGCCCACTTGCAGGCTGGGGGCGGGAAGGGCGCTGGTGCGCTCGAAGCGCAGCGCCCGCTCGGCAGAGTGGAGCGACGCGCCTGCAGCCGCGAGCAACAGAGGCTCCCCAGTCGACGGCGCGCTGTCGGGCACCGGCAGCGCGAGAGAATCGCTCAAGGTCACGAGCGGGTGATCGGAAGGGAGGCCCATCACTTGCTGCACGTCGAGCAGCGCGACGAGGGTCGCGAGAGAATCGTCGGCCGCCTGATTGGTGAGCTGGCCCAGGTTGATGGTGGCCAGACGGACGTCCAGCTCGCTCGCGTCACCCGCGTCCCGCCGCAGCGTCGCCATCCGCAGCAGGCTGTCGGCGTCTTCGGCCGTCCGTCGCGACAGCCGGGCGTGGGCGGCGGCCGCGAGCGCCCGGGCGTAGGTAGTCTCGGCATCGAACCGCACCGCCGCGCGCTCGAACGCAAGACGATATCCTGCAGCGGCACTGGCCGCCGCCGCGGCGCCCACCCGCGGGGCGCGCAACCAGGGCCAGTCCAACGGCAAGTCGAGCACCGCATGATAGCGGGGCAACGACTTCGTGTAGGCCGCCGAGAGGGCGGGGTTGGGCAGCGCGCGGGCGACTCGTTCGTCGGCCCGGATCGCGGCCGAATCCGCGCGCCCCAGCGCCAGGCGCGTCCCCTGCGCCAGGGCGGCGTTCACCACGTCCTGCCGCGTCACGGGCCGTTGCGCCCGCACGCCGACCGGCCAACCGGCGGCCAGCAGGGCCACCGCGGCGTGGAGAAACCGGAAGCGGTGCATGGGGGCGGAAGCTACTCCGCCAACCTGACGGGAACCTTACAGGGCGGCAGGAAAGGTGACCGTCACCCGCGTCCCGCGGCCGCCCGAGGGGGAGGCGGGCGACGCAATCTCGATCTGTGCGTCGTGTGCCTCGGCGATCCAGCGCGCGATGGCGAGGCCGAGTCCGGCGCCCTCGGCCTCCCGGCGGGCCGGATCGCCCCGATAGAACCGCTCGAACACATGCGGTAGCTGCTCGGTCGGGATGCCGATGCCGGTGTCCGTGACGACCAGTGACCGCCGGTCGCCGATGGCGGCGACGTCCAGTCGAACGTCCCCGTCCGCCGGCGTGAACTTGACCGCGTTGTCCAGCAGGATCAGGAGCAGCCGGCGCAGCAAGGTGGGGTCGCCGAACACCCGGCCCTCGTCGAACGTCCCGACGTGGACCGCGACGCCCTTGCGCTCGGCGAGGGGGCGGACCCCCTCCACCGCGTCGGCGGCCAGATCATCGAGATACAGCGCCTCACGCGCGATCGGCCATTCGCCGGCGTCAACGCGGGCGAGGGTCAGGAGGTCGCCCACCACCGCGCCCAGCCGCCCGGCCTCGCGCCCGATCGCCTGCAGGGTCGCGGCGTCGCGGGCAGGTTCGCGCGCCTGCGCCAGCGCCACCTCGGCCCGGGTGCGCAGGATGGTGATCGGGGTCCGCAGCTCGTGCGCCGCATCGGCCATGAAGCGGCGCCGTTGGTCCATCGAGCGCTCGATCGGCGCCGTGGACTTGCGGACGAGCACGTATCCCCCACCCGCCGCCAACAGCAACCCGACGAGCGCCGCCCCCGCAAACGCCTCGATCAAGGAGGCGTACTGATCCTCCAGCTCCACCCGATCCGCGGCCGCGGCCGCGACGTAGACGGTGCCCGTGGTGCCGGTGAACCGCTCCGCGTGGAGTCGGACGTCGCGGTCGTCCGGCGCGCTCCGGTCCAGGTCGAGCCGGCCGGCGTCCTGGCGCGCGGCCGCGCGAGCGGCCTCGCGGATCCAGTCGGGCGCGGTGACCGGCTTGATCGGCTGCCCGTTGGCCTCCAGGAGATACAGGGTGCGATCCGGAACGTGCAGCTCGTCCACCGCGTCGACCACCGGGCCCCGCGCGGCGGCGCGCTCCATTTCGCGAATCCGCGCCGCGCGCATCAGCGCAACGGTGGCCGCATGGAGGGATGCGTCGAGCTGGCGGGAGATCTGGTGCCGGATGGCGAGGAACAGGCCTCCGCCGAGCAGAACGAGAATGAGCGTGAACACGCCCGCGTACCACAGCGTGAGGCTGAGCCGAAGGCGGGCGAGGGGAGAGCGGGGTACCATGGGGAGGCTAGGGACCGAAGCGGTACCCGGCGCCGCGCAGGGTGGTGATCAGTTTCGGCTCGAATCCCTCGTCGATCTTGCGGCGCAGGCGGCGGACCAACACCTCGAGGACGTTGGCGAACGGATCGTGATTGTCGTCCCAGACGTGCGCGGTGATCGCCGCCCGGTCGAGGACCTGACCCGGGTGCAAGACGAACAGCTCGAGCAGAGTGAATTCTTTCGCCGTCAGAGCGATCGGCCGCCCGCCCCGCTGCGCCGTTCGCGCGGCCAGGTCCACTTCCAGGTCCGCCACGCGGTGCCGAGCGGGCGCGAAGGCGGGCCGCCGCCTGGCCAGCGCCTTGAGCCGGGCGACCAGCTCGCGGAAGGCGAAAGGCTTGGTCAGGTAGTCGTCGGCCCCGACTTCGAGCCCGCGGACGCGGTCATCCACGGCGTCCAACGCGGTCAGCATCAGGACCGGCGTGGTGATGCCGCCGCGCCGCAGCTCCTGACAGAGATCGAAGCCGGTACCGCCGGGAAGGCGCACGTCGAGGACCAGCACGTCGTAGGCGCCGGTCGTCGCCCGCTCGCGCCCATCGGCCAGCGTGGCGGCGACGGTGGGCTCGATGCGCTGCTCGCGCAGGCCATCGCGCAGCAGGCCGGCGAGCTCGGGATCGTCTTCCACGATCAGAACGCGCATGACGTCACCGCCAATGTAGCGGGTGTGGCGTCCGCGCGCCGTTGACGAACGCGTTCGACGACGCGACTTTACTCTGTACCAGTCGATTCAAACGCTTCGAGGGACGCGAGAATGCCCGGACCGCAGTGGGCCCGACTGACAGCCGATGTCGATTGCCCGATCCGCCGTGGGGCGTGGTATCGGGTGCTCCAGCTCACGGCGCGCGAAGCCACGCTCGACGTACGCGGAAAGCAGGTGACCGTCCCGCGGGCCGCTCTGGAGATCGTCGCCCAGCCGCCGCTGCGGTGGACCGTCGTGCCGCGCCCCCGCAAGTCGGCCCGTTTGCCGCAGGCGTGGGGGGCGGAGTACGGCGTCTGTCCCGGGTGCCGGGAGCGCGCCCAGCTGGTGGACCGCCCGCAGTCTCTCCGGTGCCCTAAGTGCAACGGGCTCTTCGAAATAGGCTGGAACGAGCCGTACCTCACAGCCCAGGTCGGCTGAATGCGGCTGGCCCGCAGTCTCAAGCTCGCCCTCGTCCTCTTGGTCAGCGTCACGACGGCCACGCTGCCGTCGGCGATGCTGCTCGGAGGGATGGCCCGCCCGGCTGCCGCCGTTGCCGCTCACCATCACAGCCACTCCGCGCCTGGGTCGCACAGCCACACGGCGGCCGCGACATGCTGCGATCTCTGCGTCCTGGCTTGCAGCGGTTGCCCCGCCATCGCCGGGACTGTGCCGGTCGTGGTCCGGGCTCCGGCGGCCCGTCCAATCTCCCGCGCGGCCGTTGCGCGCGCTCCGCTCCAGTCGCCGGCCGTACACCGCCTTCCCTTCTCGATCGGCCCGCCCGCGTTCCGCATCGCGTAGCCCGTTAGAAAACCAGCGATTGCGACTGGAGCGAGGCGTCCCTCGCTCCATTCCTCGAACGTGGAGCACGTATGCACATACGCCTAGTCGCGCTTGCCATCGTGGCGGCGCCCGGCGGATTGGTCGGCCAACAGCCCGCGCCCGCCGACACGCTGCACCAGCACGGGGATTCGCTCACCCGCAGGCTGATCTCGCTCCAAGCGATCACTGTCACGGCCACTCCGGCCCGCCGCGAGGAGCCGATGAGCAGCATCCGGATCTCTCCGATGGTGATCCAGCAGACCCCGTCGTTCAACGCCTACGACCTGCTGCGGCAAACAGCGGGGCTCGAAGTGCACGACCAGGGTCAGGGGCCGGGCTTCGCCTCCACGGCGTCGCTCCGCGGGTTCAGCTCCGATCACTCGACGGACATCGCGCTATGGGTGGATGGCGTCCCCAACAACGAGCCGGTCAATGGCCACGCCGAGGGCTACAACGATTGGAGCCTGCTGTTTCCGCAGGCGATCGATGACATCGACGTCTTGAAGGGGCCGACGAGCGCGCTCTATGGGAACTTTGCACTCTCCGGCGTCGTGAACGTGCGTACGCTCGAGCGGATGAAGGGGACGTCCGTATCGCTCGATCCCGGCTCGTACGGCCACGTGGAGGGGGCGATCCTCACCGGGTACGATCGCGGCACCAACGGGGGCGTGTTCGGCCTGCGGGGCAAGCACGAGAACGGATGGCGCCCAAACGGCGCCTATGACCTCGGACAGGCCCACGGGCGCGTCGTCCATGCCTTGTCCCCGACTACCACGTTGGACGCCGGTGTCGAGTTGTACGCGTCCAAGTGGAATTCGCCGGGGTTCCTGACTGACAGTGAATTCGCGGCGCACGCCTTCGACCGTGTGGCGAATCGTACGGACGGCGGATACAAGAACCGGGCGCAGGAAAGAGTGAGCCTCCGCGTGCTCTCGGGCAGCTCGTTGCTCTGGCGGACGACTGCCTACGCGACACAAGGTCGGTGGCAACTGTTCCTGACCATCCCCCCCGAGCCCGGCTCAGGGGAGGGAACGGGGAGCCAGACGGAAGAAGAGGACCGGCGCTACGGTCTCGGCCTCACCAGCGCGCTGACGTGGTACGGGTCCCGCGCCGAGGTCACGCTGGGCACGGAAGGGCGCTGGGACCACTCCCAATACGAGAACTGGCTGACCACGGATCGTGTGCGCGACTCGGCGCAAACCCTCGTGACCGGCCGCCAGGCCTCGGGCGCGTTGTTCATCCAATCGACCGAGGATCTGGGACACCACTTCCGCCTCAGCCTTGGTGGCCGGTGGGATGTCGCGGAGACCGGCTCTATTCCTGACCGCGGCACGGCCGTGAGCCAGAGTCATTCGGTGTTCTCTCCCAAGGTCGCCGCCCTGTATCACATGCCCAAGGTCGGGGAGCTGTACGTCAACGTCTCGCGCGGCTTCCGCCAAACCGACGGCGTCATCGAGGACCCGAGCCTGCCGTACATCACGACGTGGGCGTACGAGGCCGGGCTCAAAGTGGACGGCCCCAGCGCCAATGTCAGCGTCGCGCTCTACCGCATGGACGTCAGCAACGAGCAGACGTTCGACCCGATCACCGCCGCCTCAACCAGTGGTGGCGCGAGCCGTCGCCAGGGCGTCGAGCTCGCGCTGCTGGCTCGCCCCACGGACGGACTCACGGTGAGCGCCGATTGGACCTTCAACGACGCCCGCTACCGTCGGCTGATCACGGAGGATGGGGACACCCTGACCGGGGCGCGCGTGTTCAACACGGCCCGCTACGTGGGGTCCGTCGCCGTGCAGCTGTCCCCGGCGGCCGGGGCGTGGCGCCTGCGCGTGAGCTCCAACGTCGTCGGGCCCTACAGCCCGTTCGACGAGTCCGGGGTGGTCCTCCCCGCATACGGCCTCGTGCACGTCTCGGGCGGACTCCGCATCGGGAGGGGACAGCTGGACGTCGGGGTACGCAACGCGCTGAACCGGGTGTACCCGGAGCTCCGCGCCGGGGGATTCGTGACCCCGGGGCAACCGCGGGCGGTGTTCGGATCTGTGCGCTACCCGTTCTGACCGGAGCGCCGCGGCCCTTGGACCGCGGCGCCTCTCTCCCTCCGAGCCCCGGCCGTTCCTGACCCCGCGCCTGGCGCAACCCGGGCCGGGCTAGGTAGACTGCACCGTCTGCCGCACTTTCCTTCAACTTCAGCTTGGTGTTCCCGCGCATGCCCACTGCTACCGATACTGCACCCCGGGGCCTGGAAGGCGTCGTCGCCAACGAATCAGCCATCTGCTACGTGTTCGGCGAGGAAGGCCGCCTCATCTACCGCGGCTACGACATCAACGACTTGGCCGACCATTCCACGTTCGAGGAGACGGCCTACCTGCTGCTCCGGGGTGGCCTCCCGACGCGCGACCAGCTGAAGGAGTTCGCCGCCCAGCTCAAAGCGGCCCAGAAGCTCGACCCCGTAGTGCGGCGGATCATCAAGGACGCCCCGCTCACCGCCAATCCGATGAACGTGCTCCGCACCGCGGTGAGCGCGGCGGTGTTCGTGGATCCGGACCGGCACGATAACTCGGCAGCGGCGGAGTTCCGCAAGGCGGTTCGGCTGATCGCCCAGCTGCCGACGATGGTCGCGATGTTCCACCGGCTGCGGAACGGCCAGAAGCCGCTCGCGCCCCGGCGCGGTCTCTCCCTCGCGGCCAACCTCCTCTATATGGCGACCGGCGCGGTGCCCGAGCCCGATGCCGAGCACGCCCTCGATGTGGCCCTGATCCTCCACGCCGACCACGAGCTGAACGCCTCGACTTTCGCCGCCCGGGTGATCGCCGCGACGCTGGCCGATGTGCATGGGGCGGTGACCGGAGCGATCGCGGCGCTGGCGGGCCCGCTGCACGGCGGCGCCAACGCCGAAGTCATGAAGATGCTGCTCGACATCCGGTCGCCCGATCGCGCCGAGGCGTGGGTCCGGGAGGCGCTCGCTGGGAAGAAGAAGATCATGGGCTTCGGCCACCGCGTGTACCGGACCGAAGACCCGCGCGCCGCCCACTTGCGGCGCATGGCCGAGGAGCTCGGCCGCAAGGTCGGCCAAGCGCAGTGGTTCGCGATGCAGCGGATCATCGAAGACGTGATGAAGCGAGAGAAGGGGCTGTACTGCAACGTGGACTTCTACTCCGCGTCGATGTACTACGTGATGGGGATCCCGCTCGACCTGTACACCCCGATCTTCGCCGTCAGCCGCGTCAGCGGCTGGTGCGCCCACGTACTCGAGCAGCACGCCGACAATCGGCTGATCCGCCCGCGGGCCGAGTACGTCGGCCCGATGAACCGCCAGTGGCTCCCTCCACGCAAACGGGGCGGGGAGAGCTCATGACCCCGGACGGTCAACGGATCGACTACCGGGACGGCCGCTGGATCGTCCCGGATGCCCCGGTCATCCCGTTCATCGAAGGTGACGGCATCGGTCCGGATATTTGGCGCGCCGCGCAGCGGGTGTTCGACGCCGCGGTCGCCGCCGTCTCAGGTGGAAAGCGCCGCGTCGTGTGGCGTGAGGTGCTGGCGGGCGAGAAGGCCCACGCCCGCAGCGGTAGCTGGCTCCCCGAGCAGACCCTCGCCGCCATCCGCGAGCACCGCGTGGCCATCAAGGGACCGCTGACGACACCGGTCGGCGGCGGCATGCGCTCCCTGAACGTGACGCTGCGCCAGCTGCTCGACCTGTACGCCTGTGTCCGTCCGGTGCGCTGGTTCCGCGGCGTCCCCAGCCCGGTCAAGGCTCCCGAGCAGCTCGACGTCGTCATTTTCCGAGAGAATATCGAGGACGTGTACGCGGGGATCGAGTACGCCGCCGAGAGCGAGCAGGCGAATCGCCTGCGCGACTTCCTGACCCGCGAGCTGGGGGCCAAGATCCGCGAGCACAGCGCCCTCGGCATCAAACCGATGTCGAAGTTCGGCTCACAACGCCTCGTCGTGAAAGCCATCCGCTACGCCCTCGCGTCGGGCCGCCCCTCGGTCACCCTGGTGCACAAAGGCAACATCATGAAGTTCACCGAGGGGGCGTTCCGGGATTGGGGGTACGAAGTCGCCAAGGAGCAGTTCGGAGACCGCACGATCAGCGAGGCCGACCTGGGGACGAAGCAGGCGGAAAAGGGAAGGGTGGTCCTCAAGGATCGAATCGCCGACGCGATGTTCCAGCAAGTCCTGTTGCGCCCCGCCGAATACTCCGTGATCGCCACGCCCAATCTGAACGGCGATTACCTTTCGGACGCCTGCGCGGCCCAAGTCGGCGGCCTGGGCATGGCCCCCGGCGCGAATCTCGGCGACGGCTACGCCGTCTTCGAAGCCACGCACGGGACCGCCCCCAAGTACGCGGGGCAGGACAAGGTGAATCCCGGCAGCGTGATTCTCTCCGGAGCGATGATGTTCGAGGAGCTCGGTTGGACCGACGTCGCGACCGCGATCACCCGCGGCCTGGAGGGCGCCATCGGCGCCCGCCGCGTCACGTACGACCTCGCGCGGCAGATGCCCGGCGCCACCGAGGTCTCGACCTCGGCGTTCGGGGACGCCATAATCGAGCACCTCACATGAACAGCTCCATCACCACAACGCCGCTTCAGCAGGTCGAGACCCCGCTGCTCGCGGTGGCGGTCGCCGCGGGCGATGACGTCGCGCCCTCGCTCGCGGCCCTCGATCAGGCGGCGGGCGGCATGATCGCCCGCGCCGTCGGGGCCGGGGACTTCAAGGGCAAGCGGGACGAGATGCTCCTGCTCTACCCCACGGGCGGCAAGGCCCAACGGCTCCTGCTGGTGGGGGTCGGGAAGGTGGCCGAGGTGACGCGCACGCAGCTGCGCCGCGCCGCCGCCGTCGCCGCCAAGCGCGCCCGGGCCCTCGGTGCCCCGCGGCTGGCATTCGCCGTGGCCGCCGAAGCGCGTCATGGGGTTTCCGCGCGAGACCTGGGCCAGGTGGTCACCGAAGGGGCATCGCACGGCGCGTGGGTGTTCTCGGAGCTGAAGCAGCCCAGCCCCGAGGAGCCCCGCCGGAACGTCGAGGCCGTCGAGCTGGTCGTAGAGCCGCAGGAAGCCAAGGAGGCCGAAACCGGCCGCCTGACGGGCGCGGCGATTGCCGCCGGCGCGCGGCTCACGCGCACCCTCCAGATGCAGCCCGGCAATGTCTGCACGCCGCGCTACCTCGCCGAGCAGGCGGTGCAGCTCGGGAAGAAGCACGGGTTCACCGTGACCGTCCTCGACCTCGCCGCCATCAAGAAGGAAGGGATGGGGGCGCTGCTCGCCGTGGCGCAGGGCTCGCAACAGGAGCCCCGGTTCATCGTGCTCGAATACCGGGCGGGCGGCGACGCGCCGGCGCTCGTGCTCGTGGGCAAAGGGGTCACCTTCGACTCGGGTGGGATCTCGATCAAGCCCGCGGCGAGCATGGAAGAGATGAAGTACGACATGTCCGGCGCCGCGGCCGTGCTGGGCACGTTCGACGTGCTGGGACGCCTCAAGCCGAAGCTGAACGTCGTGGGGCTGATCCCGTCCACCGAGAACCTTCCCTCCGGCACGGCGTTGAAGCCGGGGGACGTCATCAAGAGCCACCTCGGCAAGACCATCGAGATCATCAACACCGACGCTGAGGGGCGGCTCATCCTCTGCGACGCGCTCTCGTACGCCCGCCACTTCAAACCGGCCGCCGCGCTCGACGCCGCGACTCTCACCGGAGCGGTCTCGGTGGCCCTGGGGAGCCAGGCGATCGGGATCATGGGCAACGACGACGCCCTCGTCGCGGAAGTGCAGGGTGCGGGGGAGCGGGCGGGCGAGCGCTGCTGGCCACTGCCGCTGTGGGAGGAGTACCGCGACCTCGTGAAGTCCGACATCGCGGACGTCCGCAATTCCGGCGGACGCGGCGCAGGGACGATCGCGGGCGGCTGGTTTCTGCGGGAGTTCGTCGAGGGCTACCCCTGGGTCCACCTCGATATCGCCGGCACCGCGTACACCGACAGCGAAGGCCCCCATCAAGTGAAGGGGCCAACGGCGATCGGAGTGCGGCTCTTCACCGAGTTCCTGCTGCGGCGCGCCGGCGCTTGAGCTTCCGGGGCCTCCTCGCGGCGGGGGCTCTGATGGCGGTGGCAACCGCGGCCGCCGCGCAGGCGGACTCGACGGGCCGGCCACCCCAGGACACGACCCATCGCGGTACGGGCCCCGATTCGACGGCCCCCCCCCCCCCCGACACGACGCCCGCCTTCCTGCCGACGTTCCCCGCGGCGATCGCCCCAGGCCCGCTGCCCCTCGGCGCGCGCTACAGCTTCACCCTCGACTCGCTCGTGCTCACCAACGCCGCCACGCTCAGCGACCTGCTGCTGCATGTGCCCGGGGTATACGTCGCCCGCGGGGGCTACTACGGCCAGTCGGAAGTCGTGCTCTATGGGGGCCGCGGCGCGCACGGCATCGAGATCTTCTGGGACGGTGCGCCGTACCTGCCGATGGGCCGGGACTCGGTGTTCCTCGACCCGGCCCGCATTTCGCTCGCCATGCTCGAACGGGTGGACGTCGTCGTCCTGCCCGCGAGCCTGCGCGTCTACCTCGTCACCGCCCGCCCTCGCTCCACGGTGCCGACCTCCGAAGTCCGGATCCAGACCGGTGACTACTCCATCGCGGACTACCGGGGCGGCTTCCACAAACGGTGGCGCTCCGGGCTCGGTCTCTCCATCGGCGCCGACTGGAACGCCATCGATGGCGTCCCGAACAGCTCCTCGACCGCCTTCAACAGCATCGACCTGTGGGTAAAGGGCGAGTACCTGCCCAGCACACGTGGCGGCGTCTCCTATCAGATTCTGACGTCCACCTGGGACCGCACTGCACTCCCGGCGATCGTGGCCCGCTGGAAATACAAGCGGCAGGACCGCATGGTGCGCTTCTTCGTCGGAAGCCCCTCCCTCGGCCCCAGGCTCGACGGCGCCATCACGAGCACGAGTGTGCGGCGCGACACTGTGGTCGGCGACCGCGAGATCGCTGCCGGACGGCTCACCGTGAGCGACACGTGGCGCCGGGCGAGCGCGTCGCTGGCCACCACGTTCGGCGGGTTCCGGCGGTCCTGGGGACTCGAGGCCGTGGCAGGGTGGATGCCGCTGCCCGCGCTCGTGCTCGCCGGGGACGCGCGCCGCGCCACGTACGCGGGCGGCACAGTCGGCCGGCAAGTCCATCTGTCCGCCGGACTGCGGCTGCCCCTCGGGTTCTCGGCTCGCGGCGACGCAGCCTGGGGCAAGGACCTGGACGCACCGGCTCTGGACGGAGACAGCGCCCAACGTACCACCGACCTCTCAGGCGCCGTCCGCTGGGACAGCCGCTTCGCATCGCTCGAGGTCGGCGCCGTCCGCCGCGATCCGTTCGCGCCACTTGGGTTCGCTGCCGGGCTCGTGGGCCAGGATTCCATCAACGGCCTCGGCGCCACGCCGCGCAGCACGTATGTGTCGGTCCAGGGTGCCCTGCGCCCGCTGCCCGGTCTCACCATCTCCGGATGGTATTTCGACCCGATCCACGGCGGCGGCGATTTCGAGCCCCCGCACCACGGACGGCTCTCGGTGACGTTCTACTCCAAGTTCTGGCGGCACTTTCGCAGCGGCGCCTTCGCCCTCCGGGGAGAGTACGCGCTCGAATCCTGGAGCGTCGGGTTGGGCGGTGTGCACCGGGACTCGCTGGGCGCCACATCGCAGCTGCCGCTCCCGGGCGCCACGTTCTCGGAATTCAACCTCCAGCTCCAGATCGTCGGGGTCACGGTCTTCTGGGTGCAGCGCAACAGCAACTTTTTCCGGGGCAGCTACGTGCACGGGTTGGGCTATCCGCGCCGCGCGCAGTTCTTCGGTGTGCGCTGGGTCTTCACCAACTGACGCGTTGAATTAAGTGCAATCCGCGACTACGTTTGAAGACTGTGCCGCGGAGCATGACGGGGTTCGGCTCTGCCGATGGATCGGTCCTCGGCGGACGGCTGCGGATCGAGATCCGCACCGTCAACCATCGCTATTACAACCCGCAGATCAAGCTCCCGTTCGACCTCGCCGGGATCGAGGGCGATCTGCGCGAACGGCTGCGGCAGCTGCTCGAGCGCGGCCACGTCTCGGTGTCGGCCCGCTGGCTCGAGCAGCCCGCCACCGACGCGGCCGTCGCCCTCGACCTCGGCCGGGCGCGCCAGGTCGTGACGGCGCTGAAGGAGCTGAAGCGCAAGCTCAAGTTGAAGGGTGAGCCCGATCTCGCGTTCGTGGCGCGGCACCCCGACGTCCTCACGATTGCCGGCAACGGGCAGGCCGCCGCGACGTGGGCGGACGTCCAGCCCGTGGTGGAGCAGGCCGCCCGCGAGGTCTTGGGAATGCGGGAGCGCGAGGGCAAAGCGCTCGCCGCTGACTTGCTCGGCCGGCTCGATGCCCTGGCAGGGCACGCCCAGGCGGTGGCCGACCGGGCCCCGGCCCGGCTCGCCGCCGAATTCGAGCGGCTGAAGCGGACCGTGGCCGAGCTCATCGCCGGCGCGAAACTGGACGAGCAGCGGCTCGCACTCGAGATCGCCTTGATGGCCGATCGAGTGGACATCACCGAGGAGCTGGTCCGATTCCGGACGCACCTCGCGGCGTGCCGGGAAGCGCTGCAGGGAAGTGGAGCGGTGGGGAAGCAGCTCGGCTTTCTGGCGCAGGAGCTGCTCCGCGAGACGAATACGATGGGCTCGAAGGCGAACGACGCGGCGATCACGCACGCCGTCATCGCCATGAAGGGCGAGCTGGAGCGGTTCCGGGAGCAGCTGGAGAACCTGGAGTGAAGCCCTCGCCGCGGGTCGTCGTGCTGTCGGCTCCATCGGGCGGCGGCAAGACGACGATTTCGCGGGCGCTGCTCGAGCGATATCCCGAATCGTTCGGGTATTCGGTATCGGCAACGACGCGCCGTCCGCGACCGGGGGAGACCGACGGCGAGGCGTATCACTTTCTCTCGCGGGACGAATTCGAACACCGCCGGGACGCCGGCGAGTTTCTGGAATGGGCCGAGTATGCCGGCGCACTCTACGGGACGTTGAAAATCGAGGTGGACCGGGTATTGGGTCTGGGCCTGCACGTCGTCATGGACATCGAAGTGAAGGGCGCCCGGCAGGTGTGGGAAGAACACCCGGAAGCGCGCGCGACCAGCGTCTTCCTGTTGCCGCCGAGCGCCAAGGTGCTGATCCAACGCCTGCGCGGCAGAAACACCGAAGCCGGCGAGGCGTTGGCCCGGCGGGTCGATACCGCGGTGTGGGAAGTCCGGCAAGCGAGCGTCTATCCCCACGTCGTCGTCAACGACGTCCTGGAGGACGCGGTCAAGGCGGTTGCGGAGATCGTGGCCGACGGCGGCCGGACGCCGCACCCGCCGGACCCGGCGCTCACCGGCCGGATCGTCAAGGAACTGGTGCTGGAGGCGGATCGCCTCCGGCGCACATTGAAGGCAAAGGAGCCGTAATGCGTATCGTGACCCCGCAGGAGGTCGCCTTGCAGACTCAGAACAAGTACCTGGGTGTGCTCGTCGCGGCCAAGTTCGCCCGGTTCGTCAACGAGTTCCCCCGCGACCGCTCGGTCGACTTCGAGGAGAAGCTCACCACGCGCGCCTTCGATGAGCTGGTGCGCGGCAACCTCAAGTACAAGCTGGTACGGCGGCGGCGGTCGGAGGTCTGATGGCACTGGCCGGCCGCCACGTCGTCCTCGGCGTGTCGGGCGGGATCGCCTGCTACAAGAGCTGTGCGCTGGCCCGGCGGCTCACCGAGGATGGTGCGATGGTGGATGTGGTGATGACCGCGGGCGCGACCGCGTTCGTCGGGCCGGTCACCTTCGAAGCGCTCACGGGCCGTCCGGTGTTCACGTCGCTGTGGGAGCGGGACCACGCGCTGGCCCACATCGGCCTCGCCAAGCACCCCGACCTGGTAATCCTCGCCCCCGCCACGGCGCAGCTGCTCGCGCGCGCCGCGCAGGGCCTCGCCGATGATCTGCTGACGGCGCTGTTGCTGGCCCGCACCGGCCCGGTGCTGTGCGCCCCCGCGATGAACGACGCCATGTACGCCCACCCGGCCACCCAGGCGAATCTCAAGACCCTGCTTGCGCGCGGCTGGCGCTTCATCGGGCCTGAAACCGGGCCGCTCGCCGAGGGGCCCAGCGACCAGCCCGGCCGCATGAGCGAGCCGGAGGCGATCCTCGCCGAGGCGCAGCGGTTGCTCGCCCCGGCCGGCCCCTGGAAAGGCCGGACGGTGGTGGTGACCGCGGGACCCACGCGCGAGCACCTCGACCCGGTTCGGGTGATCACCAATCCGTCGAGCGGCCGCATGGGGTTCGCCCTCGCGGAGGCGGCGCTGGCGCGCGGGGCGGAGGTGATCCTCATCGCCGGGCCGACAGACCTGCCCCTGCCGCTGGGCGGGAAGGCGATCCGCGTCGAGACCACCGCGGACATGCAGCGCGCCGTGCAGGCCGTCCTGAAGGGGGCGCATGCCTTGATCATGGCCGCGGCCCCCGCCGACTATCAGCCGGTTGCGCCTGCCTCCGCCAAGCGGCCGCGCGCGACCGGGACACTCACCGTGCAGCTCGCCCCGACCCCCGACATCCTGGCGTCGCTCAAACGACCCAAGGGATGCGTGATGGTGGGATTCGCGCTCGAGACGGGAGACGGTCTAGCCAAGGCACGCCAGAAGCTGCAAGATAAGCGCCTCGATGTCGTGGTGTTGAACGACGCGCTCGAGCCCGGCGCGGGGTTCCAAGTCGCCACCAACAAGGTCACGATCCTGCGCAAGGGCGGGGCGCCGCTGGAGCTGCCGCTCCTCCCCAAGCGCGACGTGGCGGAACGGATCCTGGACGTGGTGGAGCAGGCGCTGACGTGAGCGACGCTCGGGGCTTGGCGCGCGCATACCTCGAGCAACAGAGACTCCTGGGAACCGACGCGGTGGTGCTGCCTCGGGACTCGGGGCTGGCCAGTGCGCCCTCTCCCCCCCCTTCCATCCTGGACGCCTCGCAGCTCGAGCGGCCAACCCCGAGCTTCGAGCTTCCCCCTCCGGGCGTGTCCTTCGATCCGCCGAGCGGCGATCTGTTCTCCAAGGATCCGATTCAGCAGGCGACCGATCTCGCGGCGGTCGCCGCGCTGGTCGCCGAATGCACGCGATGCCAGCTGTGCGAGCACCGCCGGCACACGGTGCCCGGGGAAGGGCCGGCGGACGCGCGGCTGGTCGTCGTGGGCGAAGGACCGGGCCGCACCGAGGACGAAACCGGCAGGCCGTTCGTGGGGCAGGCGGGGGAGCTGCTGACCAAGATCCTCGCCGCCATCGACCTGCCGCGCGAGCGGGTGTTCATCTGCAACGTGGTGAAGTGCCGGCCCCCGGAGAACCGGGTCCCGCAATACGACGAGGTGGCGGCGTGTGTACCATACCTGTACCGCCAGCTCGAGCTGCTGGCCCCGAAGGTGATCCTCGCGATGGGCGGGACGGCGGCGCAGACGCTGCTCAACACCAAGCAGGCGCTGGGCGCGATGCGCAACAAGGTGCACCGGTTCCGGGGCATCCCCGTGATCGTCACCTATCACCCGGCAGCTCTGCTGCGCAACCCCAACTGGAAGCGACCGACCTGGGATGACGTCCGTATCGCCCGCGGCCTCCTCGACCGCTGATCGCGCCTTCGCCGGCCGCCAGGCTCCGTGGAGCAATGAGGCGGAGCAGGCGGTGCTGGGCGCGATGCTGCTGGACCAGGACGCCGCCCTCAAGGCGGCCGAGCTCCTCGACGACACGATGTTCTATCGCGAGGGGCACCGTCTGCTGTTCCGCGCGATGCAGTCCCTCACGGAGCGCGGCGACGTCATCGATCCCGTCACGCTGCGCGAGGAGATGCAGCGCCGCGGCGACCTCGACCGCGCCGGCGGCATGGAGTACGTCGCCGGGCTGATCGACGTCGTCCCCACCGCCGCCAATCTCGACTATCACACCCGGATCGTCCGCGACAAGGCCGTGCTCCGGCGGCTGGTCGAAGCGGCCACCGAGATCATCCAGGATGTGTACGACGGCCACGGTACCTCGGGCGAGGTGCTCGACAACGCCGAGCACCGGATCTTCCAGGTGGCGCAGTTCCGCCGCGCCGAGGAGTTCACGCGGCTCAAAGAGCTGATTTGGCCGACGATGGAGCGCATCGAGCTGCTGCAGAGCGGCCACGGCTCCGTGACGGGGGTGCCGAGCGGCTTCGTGGATCTGGACCGGCTGACCGCGGGCTTCCAGCGGGGCGACCTGGTGATCATCGCGGCGCGGCCATCGATGGGAAAGACGGCCCTGGTCCTCAACGTGGTGCAACATGCGGCCATCGAGCACCAGGTGGGCGTGGCCATCTTTTCGCTCGAGATGTCGAAGGACGCGCTGGTGCAGCGGCTGCTCTGCTCCGAGGGCCTGGTGGATGCCCAGCGCCTGCGGCGGGGTCAGCTGCGCGACGACGACTACCCCAAGCTCGCCCGGGCGGCCGGCCTGCTCGGCACCGCCCCGATCTGGATCGACGACTCGGCGATGCTCACCCCACTCGCCATGCGCTCCAAGGCACGGCGCCTCAAGGTGGAGCACGACATCGGACTGGTCGTGGTCGACTACCTCCAGCTCATGCAGGGCCCCACAGATGTGGAGAACCGCCAGCAGGAGATCTCCTACATCTCCCGCACGCTCAAAGCGCTGGCCAAGGAGCTGGACGTCCCGGTGATCGCCCTGTCGCAGCTGTCGCGGGCGCCCGAGCAGCGCGGCGGCGAGCACCGCCGGCCCCAGCTCTCCGACCTGCGCGAGTCGGGCGCCATCGAGCAGGATGCCGACGTCGTCTGCTTCATCTACCGCCAGGAGTTCTACGACGGCCCGGTCGACCCCAAGAGCAACGAGAGCATTGAGGGGTTGGCCGAGCTCAGCGTCAGCAAACAGCGCAACGGGCCGACCGGCATCGTGAAATTGTACTTCAAGAAGGAATACACACGCTTCGACAACCTCTCGAAGCTCGAGACGCCGGCCGAGGCGACCCATGGCTAGGGCGCACTCGGTCTTCCGCTGCACCGAGTGCGGTGCCGAGCAACCGAAGTGGGCCGGTCGCTGCGACGCCTGCGGGGCGTGGAATACGCTGGCCGAGGAGCCGCTCGCCCGGAAGAGCGGGAGGACGGAAAGCGGGCGACGACGCAGTGAGGCAGCACCGGTCCGACTGTCCGACCTTCCGACGGCCGGTGGGGAGCGGTGGCAGACCGGTCTCGACGAGTTTGACTTCGTCCTCGGTGGCGGGATCGTGCCCGGGTCCGTCGTGCTGGTGGGTGGGGAGCCCGGTATCGGCAAGTCCACGCTGCTGTTGCAGTGCGCGGCCCGCCTCGAGCTGGCGGGCGTCCGCACGCTATACGTCTCGGGCGAGGAATCCCCCGAGCAGATTCGGCTGCGCGCCGATCGCCTCGGTGATGATGCCCGCGCGGTGCACGTGCTCGGCGAAACGCGGCTCGAGGCCATCGTGCACCACGCCGCCGCCCTCGCCGCCCGCGTCGTGTTCGTGGACTCGATCCAAACCACCTACACCGAGGAGCTCGAGGGGGCGCCCGGCAACGTCGGCCAGGTCCGTGAGTGCGCGGCCCGACTGATGCGCTTCGCCAAGGAAGCGGGGCCAGCCGTGTTCCTGGTCGGCCACGTCACCAAGGGCGGGGGCATCGCTGGACCACGGACGCTGGAGCACATCGTGGACACGGTGCTGTACTTCGAGGGCGAGGCGACGCTCGATCACCGCATCCTGCGCGCCGTGAAAAACCGTTTCGGCTCCGTGGACGAGATCGGTGTGTTCGCGATGACGGGAGCCGGGCTCGCCCCGGTGAAGGACCCGGCGGCGGCGTTCCTCGCCGGCCGCCACACCGGCGTCTCGGGCTCGGCGGTGACCGCGCTCATGGAGGGGACCCGCCCCATGCTGGTCGAGATCCAGGCGCTCGCTTCCAAGGCGGGGTTCGGGACCCCCCAGCGCGTGGCGACCGGCCTCGATCACCGGCGCCTCGCCGTCCTGCTCGCAGTGCTGGAGCGGCGGGGGGGCTTGCCGTTCGGCGATTTGGATGTCTTCGTGAATGTGACGGGCGGCGTGCGATTGCTGGAGCCGTCGACCGACCTGGCCGTCATGGCGGCGCTGGTCTCCAGCATCCACGACCGCCCGATTTCCCCTGACGCGCTGTTTCTGGGCGAAGTGGGCTTGGGCGGCGAGATCCGGCCGGTGGCCGGCGCCGAGCGCCGGCTCGCCGAGGCGGCACGCCAGGGATTTCGTCGAGTGTTCTGCTCGGCCCGCTCGCGCATGAGCGCCGAGGGGCTGGACGTGGTGGGGCTGGAGGGAATCGGTGAGCTCGCCCGCCGCCTCGCCGCCTGACGTCGGCGTGGTGATCGGCGCCGCCGGGGCGGGCGTCCGCGCCGGCCCCGGCGAGCCCAAGCAGTTCCGCTCCATCCTCGGCGTCCCGATGCTGCTCCGCGCGTTGCGCCCGTTCACCTCCCACCCCGACGTCGAGCATGTGGTCGTGGCCCTCCCCAAGGGGTTCGCCGAGCACCCGCCGGAATGGCTCGGCAAGGTGGTCGGAGAGCGGGTCACGCTCGTCACCGGCGGCGAGACGCGTGTCGACTCGGTCCGTGCGGCGCTGCGCGCGCTCCGCCCCGGGGTCGCCGTGGTGTTGGTGCACGACGGGGCGCGGCCGTTCGTGAGCCGCTCCACCATCGACGCGGTGATCGCCCGGGCGCGGGCCGGCGTCGGGGCGGTGGCGGCGCTCCCGATGGGGGACACGGTCAAGGAAGTAGCCGATGGCGCCCGGGTCGCCCGCACCGTGCCCCGCCACGGGTTGTGGCGCGCCCAGACCCCTCAGGGATTCCCGCGTGCGTGGCTCGATGCGGTCTACGGCACCACACTGAAGGACGCCGACGGGGCCACCGACGACGCCGAGCTGTGCGAGCGCGCCGGATACCCCGTCGAGGTGGTCGCCGACCTGCCGCACAACCTCAAGATCACGACCGCCGACGATTTCCGCGTCGCCGAGGCGCTGGCGCGTGAGCTGCAGTGAGGCCGCTTCCGTTCCGCACGGCGGCGGAGGTCGAAGCGGCGCTCGCTCCGGTGATTGCCCACCTCGCCACCGGCGGGCTGCTCGCGTATCCGACCGAAACCGTGTACGGACTCGGCTCGCGCGCCCGGGCGGACGACGTGCGGGCGCTCGCCGAACTCAAAGGGCGCCGAGAGGGCAAGCCGTTCCTCCTGCTCGTGGCGAGCCGGGAAATGGCCGAGGCCCAGGGCCTCGCGTTCAACGAATCGGCGAGCGCGCTGGCGCGGGCGTTCTGGCCGGGTCCCCTCACCCTGGTGCTCGCCGGCGGCAGCGGGCGCCTTCCCGACTCGCTGCGCGGCCCCGAAGGCGGCATCGCCGTGCGGTGGACCTCGCAGCCTCACACCGCGCGGCTGGTGGCGGCCCTGGGTGAGCCGTTGACCTCGACGTCCGCCAATCTCCCCGGTGCGGCGCCGGCCCCGGGCGCGGACGCGATCGTGCGCGACTTCGCCGCCGCCGTCCACGCCGGCCGCCTCCTGGTGCTGGACGGGGGAGTACTGGGGAACCGCCCCCCGTCTACGGTGGTTGATTGCACGAGTCCGACTCCGCGGGTGGTGCGCGCCGGCGCCTTGCCGGTCGCCGAGCTGCGCCGCGCCGTCGGCAGCCTCGCCCCATGACCCGCGCGATCCGGAAGGTCCTGCTCGTCTGCACCGGCAACATTTGCCGCAGCCCGCTCGCCGAAGCGCTGCTGCGTCGCACGCTCGAGGAACGCGCCGTGGACGGCGTGGCCGTCACCTCCGCCGGCACGGGCGCCTGGGACGGCGCCCCGGCCTCCGAAGGCGCCTACCTCGTCGGGTTGGAGCGCGGACTCGATCTGTCCGGCCACCGCGCGCAGCTCCTCAGCCGGGAGCTCGTCGACGTCGCCGATCTGATCCTCACGATGGCCCGCCACCACCGGGCGCGGGTGGACGAGCTGGGCGGGGAAGGACGCGTGTTCGTGCTGGGCGAGTATGCCGGCCGGGAAGGCGACGAGGCGGAGGTGAGCGATCCCTTCGGCGGCGACCTCGACGTGTACCGCGACACCTGCGCCGAGCTCGAAGGACTGGTCGCCGCCGTGGTGGAGCGCCTCATGCAAGAAAGGCAGCATGGAGACCGGCGCTAACGCGCGCCTGCTCGCCGTTCTCGGCGACCCCGTCGCCCATTCCCTCTCGCCCTGCCTGCACAACGCCGCGATCCGGGCCCTCGGTCTTGACGCGGTGTACGTCGCGCTCCGCACGTCGGTCGACGCATTGCCGACGGTGCTCCAGGCCCTGGCCGCAGTGGGCGCCGCCGGCAACGTCACCGTACCTCACAAGGAGGCAGCGGAACGGTACGTCGCGCGGAAAACGGATCTGTGCGCGCGCGTCGGGGCGTGCAATACGTTCTGGACCGAGCACGGCGTTCTGATCGGCGATAATACCGACGTCCCCGGCTTGCGCGCGGCGCTGCGCGCGGTGGGAGGCGGCGCGGCCGGCGAGCGCTGGCTCGTCCTCGGGACCGGCGGATCGGCGCGTGCGGTGGCGATCGCCGCGGCAGATGCCCCGGCGCGAGTCCTCGTCCGATCCCGGGATCCGCGCCGCGCCCACACGTTCGCCGAGTGGGCGGCGTCTCGCGGCGTGTCCGCCGCCGTCGCGGCCAAGGACGAGCCGTGCGACCTGGCGATCAACACGACCCCGCTCGGGCTCAGGAGGAGCGATCCGTTGCCGATTCCGCCGGAGGAGCTGAACGGCGTTCGCGCCGCGCTCGACCTCGTCTACGCGCCGGGGGAGACCCCCTGGGTCCGCGCGCTCCGGACCGCCGGGATCGCGGCGCGGGACGGGCGCGAGCTGCTGGTGCAGCAAGGCGCGGTCGCCTTCGCCCGGTTCTTCCCGGACGAGGCCCCGCCGCTCGAGATCATGCGCGCGGCGGTCGCCCGCGCGCTCCGTGCCTAACGCCCTCGAACAGCTCCTCCTCCCGGCTGAATGCCTGCTGTGCCGGGGGCTGCTCCCCTGGGCGCACGCCGACGCCCTCGTCTGTCCCGTCTGCCGCCACCGCTGGCGCGCGGTGCGCCCGCCCTGGTGCCCGCGCTGCGGCCAGCCGGAACCCCATTTCGGCCCGTGCCGGCTGTGCGCCGACTGGCCGCCCGCCCTGCGGACGGTGCGCTCGGCGGTATGGCTGGATGCCGCCGCGCGCCCCGCGGTCCACGCCCTCAAGTACGGCGGCCTCCCACGCATCGCCGAAGATCTGAGCGACGCCATGGCGCAGCACCTCCCCACGCCGGACCCGGCCGCGTGCCTAGTGCCGATTCCCCTCGCCCCCCAGCGACTGCGTGAGCGCGGCTACAACCAGAGCGAGCGGCTCGTCCTGGCCCTGGCGCGCCGCTGGCTCCTGCCGGTGCGACTAGACGTGCTGCGGCGACGCCGGGAGACCGCCACGCAAACGGCGTTGACACCGGCCGCGCGGCTGGCGAACGTGGCGGGGGCGTTCGAAGCCCGGATTGCGGATTGCGGATTGCGGAATGGGGGCGTCAACTCACAATCCGCAATCAAGAATCCCCAATCCGCAATCGTCTTGGTGGACGACGTCTTCACCACCGGGGCGACGCTGGCGGAAGCCACGCGGGCCCTTGCCCAGGCGGGCGCCCACGAGATCGCGGCAGTGACGTTCGGCCGCGCCGTCATCCCCGATTTCCTCTAGGAGCCATGCGATGGCCGTGCGTGTAGGGATCAACGGGTTCGGGCGCATCGGGCGGAACGTGCTGCGAGCCGCCGTCCTCTCGAAGCAGACCGCCCTCGAATTCGTGGCGGTCAACGACATCACCGACACCACGACACTGGCCCACCTGCTCAAGTACGACTCCGTGCACGGTCGCTTCCCCGGCACGGTGGAGGCGAAGGGTGACGCGCTCCTGGTGAACGGGAAGTCGATCAAGGTGTCGGCGGTCAAGGAGCCGGAAAAACTCCCCTGGAAGGACCTCGGCGTGGAGCTGGTGCTCGAGAGCACCGGCCGCTTCACCGACCGCGACAGCGCCGCCAAGCACCTCACCGCCGGGGCGCGCAAGGTGGTGATCTCGGCCCCCGCCAAGGGCGAAGACATCACGATCGTGATGGGCGTGAACCACCAGAAGTACGATCCCGCCAAGCACCATGTCATCTCCAACGCCTCGTGCACGACGAACTGCCTCGTCCCGGTGGTGAAGGTCGTCCTGGACAACTGGGGGTTCGTGCACGGCTTCATGACCACGGTGCACAGCTACACCAACGACCAGCAGATCCTCGACCTGCCGCACAAGGACCTGCGCCGCGCCCGCGCCGCCGCCCTGAGCATCATCCCGACCACCACGGGCGCCGCCAAGGCAACCGGCCTCGTCATGCCGGAGGTGAAGGGGAAGATCGACGGCGTCTCCCTGCGCGTTCCGACACCCGACGTCTCGATTGTGGACCTCACGGCGGAAGTACAGAAGAAGACAACCATCGAGGAGGTCAATACGGCCTTCCGTCAGGCCGCCCAGGGCGCCCTCAAAAGCATCCTCGATGTGAGCGAGGAGCCGCTGGTCAGCGTGGATTACATCGGCAGCCTCTACTCGAGCGTCGTGGACGCAATGTCCACCAACGTCATCGACGGCACGCTGGTGCATGTGTCGTCCTGGTACGACAACGAAATGGGGTACTCCGCGCGCTGCGTGGACCTGCTCGCCTACCTCGCCACGCACCGGTGACCAAACGCACGCTGGCCGACCTCCCGGCGGCCGCCCTCGACGGCCAGCGCGCGCTCGTCCGCGTGGACTTCAACGTCCCGCTCAAGGACGGCGGGGTCGCCGACGACGGCCGGATCCGGGCCGCGCTCCCGACCATCAACTATCTCCGTGAGAAGGGCGCCCGGATCGTCCTGCTGTCGCATCTCGGCCGGCCCAAGGCCGGGCCCGACCCGAAATTCTCCCTCACGCAGATTCGGCGGGACGTGGAGCGTCTGCTCGGAACACCGGTGGAGTTCATCCCCGATCCCGCGACCGGGGTCGCGGCGACCAAGCGTCTGCCGCGTGGGGGCGTCGCGCTGGTCGAGAACACGCGATTCTGGCCGGGGGAGGAGCGCAACGACCCTCAGCTCGCGCGGACCTTCGCCGCCCTCGGGGACTTCTATGTCGATGACGCCTTCGGCGCGGCACATCGCGCCCATGCATCCACCGAGGCCGTCGCCCATCTCCTCAAGCCGGCCGTCGCCGGCTTCCTCATGGAGAAGGAGCTGCGCTACCTCGGCGAGGCGCTCAACGCGCCCCGGCGTCCCTTCGTCGCGGTGCTCGGCGGGGCCAAGATTTCTGGCAAGATCGACGTGATCGAAGCCCTGCTGCCGCGCTGCGACGAGATCCTGATCGGTGGGGCGATGGCCTGCACTTTCTTCGCGGCGCTGGGGCTCGAAGTCGGCACGTCCCTGGTCGAGCGCGACAAGACGGACCTGGCCAAGGCGTTGCTCACCAAAGGCGGCCGGCGGCTGATCCTCCCGCGCGGCGCGGTCGTCGCTCCGGCGTTGGACCGCGCCGACGAGCGACAGGAGGTGGCGAGCGACGAGATCCCCGTCGGCTGGGCGGTATTCGATATCGACACGACCACCCAGATCGATTTCCACGCGCGCCTGGTGCGCGCGCGCACGATCATCTGGAACGGTCCGATGGGTGTCTTCGAAACTCCGCCGTTCGACGCCGGCACCCGGGCGGTGGCGAACGCGCTCGTGGAGGCCGGAGAGGAGGGCGCGGTCACCGTCGTCGGCGGCGGTGACTCGGCGGCCGCGGTCGCGGGCCTGGAAGACAAGATCACCCATGTCTCCACGGGCGGCGGGGCGACCCTCGAGTTCCTCGAGGGCAGGCCGCTGCCGGGCGTCACGGCGTTGGAGGACAAGTGAGACGGCTGCTCTTCGCCGCCAACTGGAAAATGCACCTCGGCCCGCATGAGGCAGGGGAGTACCTCACCGCCTTCCGGACGCTCTACCCACCTCTCGCCGACCGCGACGTATGGTTCTTCCCGCCGGCCGTCTCGCTTCAAGCCGTCGCGGCCGGGGTGCGGGGGCGCGAGGACTTCCTCGCCGGCGCCCAGAACATCCACTGGGAGCCGAAAGGGGCGTTCACCGGAGAGACCTCCGGCCCGCTCGCCGCCCGCGCCGGGGCCCGAGCCACCCTGGTGGGCCACTCCGAGCGCCGCCACCTGTTCGGAGAAACGGACGAGCAGACCGCCCGCAAGGTGGACGCCGCCTTGAAAGCCGAGCTCGCCGTGGTGCTGTGCGTCGGCGAGACGCTAGCCGAGCGCGACGCGGCCATGACGGTGGCGGTCGTCACCCGGCAGCTCGAGGCCGCTCTGGGGACGCTCGATCGGGGGACGCTGGAGCGGATCATCATCGCCTACGAGCCGGTCTGGGCGATCGGCACGGGCAAGAACGCGACCCCCCAGGACGCCGCCGCCGTCCATCGGGAGATCCGGACCTGGCTCGCGGGCCGGAGTGGGGGGGAGGGGGGGGGGAGGGGCGCCCGCTCGTTCCGGGTGCTGTACGGGGGAAGCGTCAGCCTCAGGAACGCGGCCGAGCTGCTCGCCGAACCGGAGCTCGACGGCGTGCTGGTCGGTGGCGCCTCGCTGGATCCAGCGGGATGGGCCGAGCTTGTGCGCACCGGCGCCGCCTAGGTATTTTCCCCGCCGAATGTTCACCTTCCTCAAGTTCGTGCTGCTGCTCGACGCGCTGATTCTGACGATCGCCGTGCTCCTGCAGGCGGGGCAGGGCGGCGGGCTCGCTTCGCTGGGCGGCGGCTCCGGCACCGAGATGTTCATGGGCGGTCGCCAGGCGACCACCTTGCTCACGAAGATCACTTGGTGGGCGGCGGGGATCTTCTTGTCCCTCGCCCTCATCCTCGCCGTCATGTCCGCACACTCCGGAGCGCCCCGCTCCGTGCTGCAAGGCGTTACGGCGCCGCCGGTGCCGGTGCAAAGCGCGCCGTTGCCGCTCCAAAGCCAGCCCGCGCCCGCTCAACCCACGCCCACACCGCCGCCGCAAACCAAGACGCCGTCCAATCGCTGACCTGCTCCCGGCATACGTGCTCCTGGAGGACGGCGCCTGCTTCCGCGGCACCGCACCCTTCCGCTTCGAGCCGGCGTACGCTGAAGTCGTCTTCACCACCAACTTGAGCGGCTACCAGGAGGTGTTCACCGACCCCTCCTACCTCGGCCAGCTCGTGGTGATGACGGCGCCGATGATCGGCAACTACGGAATCAATCCTGAGGACGTCGAGTCCGACCGTCCCCGCGTCGCCGCGGTCGTGGTGCGCGAACTCTCGGCGCACGCGTCGAACTGGCGGGCGACAGGGAGCCTGCTCGATTGGCTGATCGAGGCGCGCATCCCGCTCGTCGCGGAGGTGGACACGCGCCAGGTCACCCGCCACATCCGCTCGCGGGGCGCGATGCGCGGCGTGGTCGCGATCGGCGAGGAGCCAAGCGACGAGGTCCGTGCCACCCTGGCCGCCACGCCGTCGATGGACGGGCTCGACCTGGCGAGCGCGGCCACGATCCCGGCCGAGTACACCGAGGGACCGGCCGGCGCACGGCATCACGTCGTCGCCTACGACTACGGGATGAAGCGGAACATCTTGCGGCTGTTCGTCCAGCACGACTGCCGCGTGACCGTCGTGCCGGCCGGAACGTCGGCCGAGCGGGTGCGCGAGCTCGAGCCCGACGGGCTGTTCCTCTCGAACGGCCCCGGCGACCCGGCGGCGGTGGGGTACGCCATCGACACCATCCGCACGCTGGCCGACGGATCTCTGCCCATTTTCGGGATCTGCCTGGGTCACCAGCTGCTCGGGTTGGCGTTGGGGGGGAGGACGGTGAAGCTTCCCTATGGACACCGCGGGGGTAACCATCCCGTCAGAGATCTCCAGACAGGGCAAGTACTTATCACCTCGCAGAACCACGGTTTCGCGCTTCAGGGGGACACCGACGGCGTGCCGGGCGCGAAGGCGCTGGAGGTCACGCACCTTAACCTCAATGACGGCACCGTTGAGGGCGTTCGCCATCGCGAGCACGCCATTTTCGCCGTGCAGTACCACCCAGAGGCCTCCCCTGGCCCCCACGACGCCCAGGGCCACTTCCAACAGTTCCTCCAAGCTCTTGACAGTCAATAGGTAAGCCCGTATGTTGCCCCCCGATTTGGTACCTCTGGGCCATGCGGAGGGGGACGGATGACGAAGGCCGATCTGGTCGAAAAGGTCACCGCACAAATCGCTCGGACTGCCGGTCCCCTCATTTCCAAGAAGGACTGCGCCCGCGTCGTGGACTCGTTCCTGGACGCGGTCAAGGCAGCGCTCTCCGAGCAGCATAACATTGAAATCAGAGGGTTTGGCACCTTCAAGATTCGCCAGCGGAAGACTCGCATGGCGCGCAATCCACGCACGGGTGACCCGGTGGAAGTCGCGGCCCGTCCAGTGCCTGTCTTCAAGCCCAGCAAGGAGTTGCGGGCCATGGTGGCAGAAGCGAGCGAGAAGGTCACGCCCTAACTCCTGATCGCAGTACGACTTGTCCGCGGCCCCGACGACTCCTGCCGGGGCCGCAGCGTTTTCCCCTGTGCTTGCCCCCGCTCGCGACTCCCGTGCCACTGACCGCATCTACACTTGCGACACCGACGTCACGGAGTGGAGCATGCTGCAAGCTGCTGAGCTGACGAAACAGTACGAGGACGGCTTGGTCGCGCTCGACCATTTGAATCTCACCGTGGCCGACGGAGAGCTGTTCTGTCTGCTCGGCGCCAACGGCGCGGGCAAGACCACGACCATCAACCTCTTCCTCAACTTCCTCGATCCCACGTCCGGCCAGGCACTGGTGGACGGCGTGGACGTCGCGCGCGAACCGCTCGTGGCCAAACGCCACCTGAGCTACGTGCCCGAGAACGTGATGCTCTACGGCAATTTCACGGCTCGCCAGAATCTGGATTTCTTCTCCAAGCTGGGCGGACGGACGGGCCTCACGACGGTCGACCACGACCGCGCGCTCCGGCGTGTGGGCCTCCAGGAGCGTGCCTTCGGCCAGCGCGTGCGGCTGTTCTCCAAAGGGATGCGCCAAAAACTCGGGCTCGCGATTGCCATGGTGAAGGAGGCGCGAAACGTGATCCTGGACGAGCCGACGGCCGGTCTCGATCCCAGGGCGGGGGCCGAGCTGATGGCCCTGCTCGGCGAGCTGCGCCGGGAAGGGCGGGCCATCTTGATGAGCACCCACGACATCTTCCGCGCCAAGGCACACGCCGATCGCGTCGGCATCATGCGGGAGGGAAAGCTCCTCCTGGTGCGCACGCGGGAAGAGCTTGCACGGGAGGATCTCGAGAAACTCTACCTGCGCTACGTGGAATCCGAGGCTGCCGCATGACCAGAGCCGCTCTGGCAGCGGCCGTGGTCGGCATGCTGATCGGCGGCGCGGCTCGCGCCCAGACCGCGAGCACCTATAACCCCCGGGACGATCAGTACCGCATCCTGGGCATGACCCGGGCGCAGGCCGCCTTCGAGCAGCAGCTGCGGGAGTACGAGCGCAAGAAAGACCTCCAGGCCAAGGGGTTCATCTCCGCCAGCGACCTGGAGGAAGCGCGGGCGCGGCTCGAAAATGCCCGCGTGGATTACCTCCAGGCGGCCCTCGCGATCGTGTTCGAGTCCCCTCACGTCTTCATCGACCGGGCGGTCAAGGTGCAGCGTGGCGACGGCGCCAAGCTCGTGCGCGTCACCCTCCGGAACGAATCGGAGTCCACCGCGGAAGAGATGAAGCTCACAGGCCTGATCGACTCCACGCTGCTGCGACAGCTGCGGCCCGACGAGGTGAACAACGTCTTCGTCGCGCTGAAGGACGAACCCGGCGCGGCCGGCGTCATTCTCGGCAGCCCCTACGAGCGCCGCATCCCCGTGCTGCGCTATGGCCAGCCGATCACCCTCGAGTTTCGCCTGCTGCGCGACGTGGATGCGCTCACGATATCGATCGCCTACGCCAACCAGTCTTCGGAGCGGCGGGTGCTGCTCGAAAAGGATGCCTCCGCCGACATCGTGACGGTCCAAGCCGCCCAGTTCTCGCAGGAAGCGGACCTGGGCCGCAGCGCGACCTACGACCTCACGCTCGAGCGCTTCACGTCGGAGCGCAGCGGCTTCCGGCTGGAGGTGGGCGGTCTGCCGCGCGACATCCAGTTCGAGTTCCGCGACGCGGCGAGCGGCGCCCGCCTCACGCAGGTCGCCTTCCCGGAGGGGGTCACCGCCGTGCGGCTGCAGCTGGTGCTGACGCTGCCCCAGCGCGACGCGGGCCGGTTCGCGGTCGATCGCCCCATCACCTTCTGGGCCCTGGCCCTGGGCCGCGAGGCGACGGCGGCGTTCGACCACGCGGGCCGCGACTCGCTGACGGCGACCGAGGCGGCCGCCATCCCCGCCGGCAAGGCGCGCCTCGAGCTGATCCCCCGCGGGGTGGCCCGGATCGAAGTGCAGGCCCCCAACCTGTTCCATGAGATCTCCCGCGGCGATTCGGTGACCCTCGAGGTAACGCTGCGGAACACTGGGAGCCGCGCGGTGAGCTCGGTGCGGCTCGCCGCCGACGTGCAACCCGACTGGGTGACGCGCGTGACGCCGGAGCTGGTGCCCGAGCTCGATGTGGGAGGCGAGCAGCGCGTCCGGCTGACCTTCGTGCCCCCGCGCACCGTCGCGGTGGGAGACTACGACATCCGGGTCCGCACCGAGGCCCTATCGGCCGACCGGCGCGTCGACACGGAGGACAAGACGGTCCGCGTCCGCGTCTCTCCGGCCGCGAACTGGCTGGGCACGACGCTACTCGTCCTCCTGCTGGTGGGCCTGGTCGGAGGCATCATCACCTTTGGCCTGAAACTCACCCGCCGATAACCCGGATCCCGAAACGGAGGAGCACATGGAAACCAGGCACGTATGGTCGCGGTGGGCCGGTTCGGTCGCTGTTATGGCCGCGCTGCTCGGTGCGGCGGCAACCCCCAGCGCGGCCCAAGTCGTCTTCCGCACTGGCGGCGGCGACGACCCCAGCGCCCTGCTCGACGTCGCCCCCGCCGCGTTCGGTGTCGCAGCATGGACGGCCGGCGAGTGGGCGCGCTACAACCTGTCCCAGAGCTTCGGCGGCACGGGTCAGAGCATTACCCGGTTCCGCACCGTTGGCGTCCTCGGGCAGCAAGAGGATCGCTACTGGGTGGAAGTGCAGGAAGAAGTGACGGGGCTCGCCCGCATGCAGGTCCCGACCAGGAAGCTCCTGCTGCCGTTCGGTCCGGTCACGGAGCGTGCAATGAGCGAGATGCTCACGTTGATGTCCGACAGCTCGATCCGGCGTACGACCGTGGTTCGTGCGCCTCTGGTCGCGTCGGCGGCCGCGCCGTTCCCGCAAGGATGGCAGGCGGCCGGTGAGGAATCGGTGACCACGGCAGCCGGCACCTTCACCGCCCGCCACTACAAAAAGGACGGGGAGGACATCTGGGTCGCCGCGAGCGCCGGGCCGCTCGGCATCGTGCGCTACCGGGGGGGGGGGGGGGGGGGCGCCGGGGAGTTGCGGGGCGGGGGCCCCGGCGCGGGGGGGGGCAAGCCCCGGGGCCCGGGGGGGCGGC